>NZ_CAWQXH010000004.1:0-116695 GCF_963899385.1 Aeromonas sp. MR7 | reverse complement strand
CTTGTTATTGCTAACAAGTCGTTTTGGTCACTTCACCAGACATTGAAAATCAACAAAATTGTTTGATGTTCGATGCTGTGAGTGCCCACACAGATTGCTTGATTCAAATTGTTAAAGAGCGTCACGCCTGTCGCGTTGAGGAGGCGCATATTACGCCCCTCACTTCGAAAGTCAAGCGATTGTTTTCGCTTTTCTTTCGGCGCCCACTTCGCTAGGAAGCTGGCTCATCAGGTTGGCGTGTTCCGCCGTGCTGGTAGGGGCGCATTATAGGGAGCCGCGCCGGGATGACAAGGGCTTTTTGAAGAAATGCGTTCGTTTGCTGAAAAAGCAGGCTATAGCCCCTGAAGCCAGGGCTTTAGCCCCCTTTCAAGCTGCTTTTTTGCTCAACTCTTCGCTTTGAGCCTGAATATAGTTGACCCAGCTGGTTGCACGCTGTTGCCAATCATCCTGTTGCTGCAGTTCACGGGCCAGTTCCAGCGCCTGTGCATACTGCTCCTTATTAAGGTGCGCTTGCACCAGCAACGCTTTGGCGCGATTGCCTTGCTCGCCTTTCACCGACTTGATGGCCGCGAGCTGAGTCATGGCGGCATCCGTCTTGCCCTGTTGCAGCAGCAGTTCGGCGGCGCGCATGGCGGCTTTGGGCTGACCATGCTGTTTGGCCAGCAGTTGCCAGCTATCGACCGCCTTCGGCCATTCCCGGGCACCTTCCCACAATTGAGCCAGTAGTTGCTGATTGTCGGCGCTCTGTTTCATCTGGCCCTTCGCCATGGCGGTTTCCAGCAGACGGGCTCCGCGATAGGGCAGCCCCTGCCAGGCATAGAGGCGGATCAGCTGGTTGCGGGCGGCAGTGTCATCCATCAGCTGACGGTCGATGGCGGTCTGCAACAGGGCCAGCGCCTGATCACCGCGTTTGGCAGAGAGGTTGAGCGATACCGCCTGTTGCCACCATTTGCTCTCTGTCGGCTCGCGACGGATCAGCTCGGCGGCCTGATCGGCAGCTACACCGTAGCGCTGCAAGGCGGTGAGAGCGGAGAGACGAATGATGGCGGCCTGCTTCTGCCAGCTCTTCTTGAGCAGTTGTTCGCTCTGGCCGGCGGCCTCGGCGTACTGTTTGTTGTGGTAATAGAGACCGGCTAACCGCAGGCGCAAGCCATCGTCGGGTTTGAGTGCCAGTGCCGCCTTGTAGCTGGCGATGGCGCCGGTCCAGTTGGATTGCTGGGCCTGAATATCGCCACGCAGACGCAGCAACTGGAGTTGCTGCTGCTCGGGCCACTCTTTATAGGTGAGAGCCTGATCCACATAACGGCTCGCTTGGGCGGTCTGCTGCAGGTTGGCTGCCAGGGACGCCTGCAGCTGGGCCAGCCAGGCGTGCTCGGCATCGGACCCCGGCTTGAGGCCGGACGCCTTGCTCTGGGCCTGTTGCCACTGGCCGGACTGATAGAGCTTCATCACAGGCTCAAGCTGACGAGAGAAATGGGGGCTCACCTCCATTGCCAGACAGGCTTGGCTGACCAGGGCCAGCAGGCAGATCCAGATCCGCAACATAGTTATGACTCCAGTTTGAATTTGAGCGTGATGACTTGCACCAGTTTGTCACTGGCGCCGGGCCTGGGCTGATAGCGCCACTTGTTGATGGCCTGAATGGCCGCCCGCTCGAACTGACGCTTGGGTTTGGCCTCGATCACTTCCACATCCTGTACTCGCCCCTCTGCATCGACGCTGAAGCGCAGGGTCACGGCGCCTTCGATCCCGGCCTGCTGAGCGCGATAGGGGTAAACAGGCTCGATCCGTTGCAGTGGCATCAGCATGTCGCCGGCACCGACACCGGCGCCCTGCTGCTGACCATGAAAATTGCCGCTCAGCACGGGGGCCGTGCTGGTCGCCACACCGGGGGCATAGACCTGCACAGCGCTGAGGCTGGAGACCAGATCCAGGCTAGGTTGCACCGAAGGCAGCGGCGCCGCGGCCGGCAACGGCATGGGGGTCGAGGCCAGGGCGGCGGGAGGTTCCGGCAGAGGTTCGGGCTCTTGCGGCACAGGGCGTTCACGCACCTGCACCTCGGTCACTTCATTCTGCATGTTGATGACGATGGATTTTTGCTCACTCGCCACCTTCTTGCCCTTGGGGGGCTCCACCAGAGTGGCCATGAACAGCAGGATTGCCAGACTGAGGGCGATCCCCAGTCCCAGGCTCATCAACTTGAACTTCATTTCGGCGCCACCGCCACGGCGATGTTGGCAATGCCCGCCGCCTTGGCTTCATCCATCACCCGTACCACCTTGCCGTGGGGCACCCGCTCGTCGGCCTGGATCACCAGGCTGGCATCGGGCTGCTCCGTCAGCAGGCGGGCGATACTGGCCTGAACCCGCTCCACGTCTATCTGCTTGCGGTCGAGGAAGATCTGACCCTGGGCACCGATCGCCAGCATGATGCTGGAGGATTTCTGCGCCTTGGCCTGACTGGCCTGGGGTCTGTGCACCTCGAGCCCGGCTTCGCGCACGAAGGAGGTGGTGACAATAAAGAAGATCAGCATGATGAACACGATATCCAGCATGGGGGTCATGTCGATCTGTACTTCGTCACGCTGGCGTTTGGATTGCCGTCTCATTGCATTACCTTCTCTTCTCGCAGGCCGTCCCGGGTCTTGGCCAGCGCACGCCTGGCCTGGCTCTCGAGCCGGCTGAGTAACAAGACGCCGGAGAGGGCCACCACCATGCCTGCCATGGTGGGTATGGTGGCACGGGAGATACCGCCTGCCATGCTCTCCGGGTTAAAGCGGTTGGCCGCGGCCAACGCATCGAATACGCCTATCATGCCGGTCACTGTGCCCAGCAGCCCCAGCATGGGGCAGAGCACCACCAGGGTGCGGATGAAGATCAGATGACGGTTCAGCTCCAGCTCGGCCTGGGCCAGCCAGCGACCGCGAATGGCCCTGGCATGCCAGCTGTGGCGCTCGCTGCGCCCCTGCCAGCGGCTCAGCAGCTGTTGCTGCAAGGGACCAAAGCCCAGATTGAGGTAGAGCAGCCGCTCGATCATCAAAATCCACATCAGCACCAGCAGGGCCAGAATGACCCAGAGCACGGGGCCGCCACGGCCCATGAAGCTCTGCAACTGTTGCCAGATGTCGAGCATCATGCTGCTCGCTCCATCCCGCCGTTATTGCTCTCGGCGCGCTCGGCCAGGATGCCGGCGACTTGCTGCTCTAGCACATTGGAGAGCTCGGTGAAGCGGGACTGCAGCAGGCTGTGAGCCAGGATCAGCGGAATGGCCGCCACCAGACCCTGTACCGTGGTAATCAGCGCCATCGAGATGCCGCCGGCCATGATCTTGGGATCACCGGTACCGAACTGGGTGATGGCCTGGAAGGTGCCTATCATGCCGGTCACGGTACCGAGCAGACCCAGCATGGGAGCTATGGCCGCGATCACCTTGACCATGCCGATGCCGCGCTCCATGCGGGGCGTCTCCTGCAGGATCGCCTCGTCCAGCCTCAGTTCGAGGGTCTCCATGCTCAGCTCGGGATGCTGCTCCGCCACCGTCAGCACCCGACCGAGGGCGTTGTCGGCGTGATATTCGCCGCTCTTGAGCTGACGACGCACCCGGCCCAGTTCACGGGAGAGGCTCCACAGCCGCGCGGCGGTAATGCCCAGACCTATGGCGGCCAGCAGCACTATGATGGCGCCAACCTGACCACCCTGCTGGACTTGCTGCCAGAAGGTGGGGGCCTGCGCCAGCATCTCCAGCAGGGTACCGTGGGAGGGATCCAGCGGCAGCGCTTCCCCTTCCTGACCCTGATAGGCCGCAACGTCGGAGAGCACGCCACTTGGCAGACCCAGCACAGGGCTCAGACCCTCGGCTGTGGGCTGCAGGAAGCCTTCACCACCCAGCAGGGCAAAGCTGCCGACCCGGGTCAGCGCCTGCTCGCTGGCAGCCCCCTGGGCATCGAGCACCTTGCCGTCGAACCGGGCGATCCGGCCAGACTCGTTGATCTCTTGCAGCAGAGTCGCGGGCAACAGGGCGAGGGCGGCGCGATCCGGCACCTGCTTCTCCTGCGCCATAGCCTTGAGCGGGGCGAGGCGCTCGGGATACTGGCCCTCGACCGCGGACTCGGCCAGCAGCTTGACCGCATCGCTTGCCCCCTGACGGGTGACCGCGAAGATCTCGTTCATGTCGCCGGAGGCCTGCTCCCACTGGGCGTTGAGCTCCACCAGCTGCTTCTCGTTGCCGGCAAACTCGGCCGCCAGCTGCTTGCTGAGGCTCTGGGCCGCGGCCAGTTTGGCACGAGCACCGTTCAGCTCCTTGGAAACGGATGCCAGATCCTGCTGCGCCTGCTGTTCACGGGCTTGCTCCTGCTGCTGCCAGGCTTCATCGGCAACGGCGGCAGTGGTGCCCAGAGAGAGGGCAATAGCGAGGGGGAACCACTTCATGGTGACGCTCATGACTGGGCCTCCTGACCACGGCTGACGGAAAGGGGGACATTCAACAACTGGGGGACCTTCTTGTCGGCAGCCATCTCCAGCGCCTCAGCGATGGGAGAAAGCCACTGGCTGTCGAGGGCCTGCCACTGCTTGCTCTGCGCAGACCAGCGCCACGCCTGGGAGCGATCGGCGGTCATCGCCAGCAGGGAGACCCGGCCCACTGCCAGCACATCGACCCGGCGCGGTGCGCCGTCCAGCGCCAGCTCGGCGGAGTAACTATCCATCCGGCTGCCATATTCGGCTTCGATTTGATAGGCCTGCAGCAGCTGACGGAACTTCTCCGCCTCGCTCACATCCGCTCTGGCCAGGGTCGCTTTCAGCTGTTCAACCCGCGCCAGCCGATCTTCCCTGCGCAGCGGGATGTCATTTTGTACCAGTTGCTCCAGGTCGGCCTGCATCTGCAGCATCAGCGGGATCAAGCCCTGCCGGGTCTCCTGTACCGCTTCCAGCTGTTGGCTCAGCTTGCCCAGCTCATTTTGCTGATCGGCCACCAGAGACTGCATGTAGCGGTTGTAGGCTTCCAGATCGCGCAGTTGCAGCTGGGCATTTTGCAGCTCCAGCCGGGCGGCAACGGCCGCATCGGCGGCTTTTTCCACTCGCTGCTGGGAGACTTTTCCGGCAGCTATGCTGCTCTTCAGTGCCGGTGCGACCAGCTCGTCGGCGCCGGCAGCGAAGTGGACTGACAATGGCAACAAGGCCAAACCCCAAAACTTATTCATGATATAAATCTTAACAATGATAACTATTCTCATTGTCTCAAAGAGTGGGGTCAGTGGCAATCAGATGATTTTCTTGGCCTTCGGCCGAAAAAACAGGATAATTTTTAAGCAAGCACGGGAGTCACTGGCGTTGGTAGTCACAACACCAAATTAATAAATAAAAAATATCTTTTCGATCAATGTGATAGAGATCGAAAAAGGAGATGTACATGTTTAACGATGCGATCTGGGAACACATCGATCGGTTCACCAAGGCCAAGAAGACCAGCGATATCCAGCAGCAACTGGAGCGCTTCAGTCATCAGATGGGCTTTGATTACTTCCGTTTGCTGATTATTTTCCCCATCAGCATGCAGAAATCCCACGTGGCGTTGTTCAACAACTGCCCCACCAGCTGGTTCGATGCCTACACGGAGCGGCACTACCTGACCCAGGATCCTGTGGTCTTCCTGGGCCTGAAGCAGACCCAGCCCATCTTCTGGAACAAGCTCGACTGCGACTCTCCCTGGCTGCCCAGCGCCAGCCGGGAGGTGATGAATCTGGCCGCCGACTTCGGGGTGAGGAACGGTGTCTCCTTCCCGCTGCACACCCCGCAGGGGGAACACGGCATCCTCTCCTTCATCAGCAAGGAAAAATCCAACTCCGATCTGATGTTTGAAAACGTTCCCCTGCTGTCGTTCTGCGCCAGCTACATCTTCAACTCGGCGCTGCAGCTGATAAAGAGCAGGCCGGATCTGATGAAGTACCTGACCGAGCTGTCGGACCGGGAGAAAGAGTGTCTGTTCTGGGCCAGCGAGGGCAAAACCTCCTGGGAGATAGCCACCATACTCGGCATCAGCGAGCGGACCGTTAACTTCCACCTCAATCAGGTCACCAACAAGACCGACTCGAAGAACCGCAACCAGGCGATCGCCAAGAGCATCTCCAGCGGCATCATAGTGCCCTCGCTGGACGACGTGACCATCACCAACCTGCGGCTGTCATAGCGCCCCCACCAGACAAACAAAAAGAGCCGCAATGCGGCTCTTTTTTCATTTCTGACAACGGCTTATTCCACGGTCACGGATTTCGCCAGGTTGCGTGGCTGATCCACGTCCGTGCCCTTGATGAGGGCGACGTGGTAGGAGAGCAGCTGCAACGGCACAGTGTAAACGATGGGGGCTATCATCTCTTCCACATGGTTCAGGCTCATCACCCGCATGGTCTCGTCGCTCTTGAAACCGGCATCCGCATCGGCGAACACGTAGAGGATACCGCCACGGGCACGCACCTCTTCCACGTTGGACTTGAGCTTCTCCAGCAGATCGTTGTTCGGCGCCACCACTATGATGGGCATCTCGGCATCGATCAGCGCCAGCGGGCCGTGCTTCAGCTCACCGGCGGCATAGGCCTCGGCGTGGATGTAGGAGATCTCTTTGAGCTTGAGCGCCCCCTCCATGGCGATGGGGTACTGGCTGCCACGGCCGAGGAACAGGCTGTGGTGCTTGTCGGCGAACTCTTCGGCCAGGGCTTCGATATCCTTGGCCAGCGCCAGGCTCTCCTTGATGCGCAGCGGCAGGGCTTGCAGCGCCTTGACCAGCTCGGCCTCGGCGGCGGCGCTCAGGTTGCCACGGCAGTGACCGACCGAGGCCACCAGCATCAGCAGACCGGCCAGCTGGGTGGTGAACGCCTTGGTGGAGGCCACCCCAATTTCTGCCCCCGCGCGGGTCATAAAGGCCAGATCCGATTCGCGCACCAGGGAGGAGCCTGGTACGTTGCAGATGGCCAGCGAGCTCATGTAGCCGGACTGCTTGGCCAGCCGCAGGGCGGCCAGGGTATCGGCGGTTTCGCCGCTCTGGGACAGAGTCACCAGCAGGCTGTTGGGGCGCACGACCGACTTGCGATAGCGGAACTCGGAGGCGATCTCCACGTCGCAGGAGACGCCGGCTATCTCTTCGAACCAGTAGCGAGCCACCATGCCCGAGTTGTAGGAGGTGCCGCAGGCGACTATCTGGACGTGCTCGACCTTGTCGAAGATGGCACGGGCGCCGTTGCCGAACGACTCGACCACAACGTGATCCGTGCCCAGACGGCCTTCCAGGGTGTTGGTGATGGCCTTGGGCTGCTCGTAGATCTCTTTGAGCATGTAGTGGCGGTATTCGCCCTTGTCACCGGCATCGTGGGAGAGCTCGGATTCCAGCTCTTCGCGCACCACGGCGTCGCCATGGGTATCGAAGATGTGCACGTCGCGGCGGGTCACCTCGGCCACGTCACCCTCTTCCAGGAAGATGAAGCGACGGGTCACCGGCAGCAGCGCCATCTGGTCGGAGGCAATGAAGTTCTCGCCTATGCCGCGGCCGATCACCAGCGGGGAACCTGAGCGGGCCACGACTACACGGCTGTCGTCACGGCTGTCCATCACCACGGTACCGTAGGCGCCGCGCAGCTGCTTCACCGCCACCTGCATGGCTACCAGCAGACTGGGGGCGGATTTCAGCTCGTGGTGCACCAGGTGAGCGATCACCTCTGTGTCTGTGTCTGAACTGAACACATAGCCCAGCCCTTGCAGCTCGGCCCGCAGCTCTTCATGGTTCTCTATGATGCCATTGTGCACTACGACTATGTGCTCGGAGACGTGGGGGTGGGCATTGCGCTCGGACGGCTCGCCATGGGTAGCCCAGCGGGTATGGGCGATACCGGTTCCACCGTGGACGGACTGCTCCTCCAGCGCCTTGGCCAGCTCGGCCACCTTGCCCAGACGGCGAACCCGCTGCAGCGGCTGGCTGGCGCTGAACACGGCCACACCGGCGGAGTCATAGCCACGGTATTCCAGACGGCGCAGGCCTTCTACCAGGATTTCAGCCACATCACGTTGGGCGACGGCCCCGACGATGCCACACATACACTTCTCCTCGATTGAATTCAGAAATAGGTTTGGATAACGGGATATTTGATTGGCGATATCAGCCGGCCACGGGGGCGCAGATCAGCGTGATCCCCCGGGCTTGAATCTGTTCTCTGGCCGAGCTGGCCAGCCCTTCGTCGGTCACCAGGGTCTGGATGTTTGCCCAGGGCAGCTCGAGGTTGGGGATCTTGCGGCCTATCTTCTCCGACTCGACCATGACGATGACCTCCCGCGACACCTCGGCCATCACCCGTGACAGGCCCACCAGCTCGTTGAAGGTGGTGGTGCCCCGCTCAGGGTCTATGCCATCGGCGCCGATGAACAGCTGGTCGAAGTCATAGGAGCGCAGCACCTGCTCCGCCACCTGACCCTGGAAGGATTCGGAGTGGGGATCCCAGGTGCCGCCGGTCATCAGCAGGGTGGGTTCGTTCTCCAGCTCGCGCAGGGCACCGGCCACGTTGAGGGAGTTGGTCATGACGATCAGACCGCGCTTGTTGCCCAGCATGGGGATCATGGCGCTGGTGGTGCTGCCGCTGTCGATGATGACGCGATTGTGATCGCGGATCCGTTCGGCGGCGGCACGGGCTATGGCTAGCTTTCGTTTCGAAACTTGCTCGGGATTGCTGTCCACCACCATCTCGCTGGGCAGGGGCACGGCACCACCGTAACGACGCAACAGCAGGCCTCCGGTTTCCAGCACGGCCAGATCTTTGCGGATGGTCACTTCGGAGGTGGAGAAGTGCTTGGCCAGGGTATCGACGCTCACTTCCCCCTGCTCCTGCACCAGGCTCACTATGGTGTGGCGGCGCTGCTGGGTATTACGTTTGGTCATCTTTAAGTTTCGATTCGAAAGAATGCCGAAATGTTAGCGCCTTTTTTGGAAAAATAAAACAGCAAATAGGATCCGATTTGGTTCGATGCCAGAATGGGACAACGGATTTACGACGAGGACGCCATGCAAAAACGAGTCATCTGGCTGGTGGAAGATGAGGCCAGCATAGCCGACACCCTGATCTATGCGCTGCAAACCGACGGCTTCGAGGTGGAGTGGTTTCCCCTCGGCCAGCCGCTGCTGGCACGACTGGAACAGACGCGACCGGATTTTCTGATCCTGGATGTGGGGCTGCCGGACATCAGCGGTTTCGAGCTGTGCAAGCAGGTGCGGGCCTGCTGCGACACTCCGCTGATGTTTCTCACCGCCCGCAGCGAGGAGATAGACAGGCTGATCGGGCTGGAGATAGGGGCCGACGACTATGTGGCCAAGCCCTTCTCGCCGCGGGAGGTGTGCGCCAGGGTGCGGGTCATTCTGCGCCGCAGCCAGCCCACAGCCCCCCCACAGAGCCAATTGCTGGCACTGGATGAGGAGCGGGCCCGCATCAGCTTCCACGGTCAGCCGTTGGCGCTCACCCGTTACGAATACCTGCTGCTCAAGACCCTGATGCAGGCGCCGGGCCGGGTCTACTCCCGCCAGCAGCTGATGGATTTGGTGTGGAGCGGGGCGGAGGAGAGCCTGGATCGCACCGTCGACACCCACATCAAGACCATCCGCGCCAAGCTGCGGGAGCGCGACCCGGACGCCAACCTGATCCTGACCCATCGCGGGCTGGGCTACAGCCTGGAGCTGGCATGAACATGCTGCTGCCGTGCAGCGGCCGGGAGCCGACATGAGAATTGGACTGCAACTGCTGTGCGGGCTGGTGCTGATCTTCGCACTGGCCGCCTGGTTCGTGCTGGAGATCTTCGTCGAGGAGATAAAACCCGGGGTGCGCAGCGCCACCGAAGATACCCTGGTCGACATGGCCCAGATGCTGGCGCCGCTGGCACTGGACGATCTGCAGGAAGGAAAGATGGCGGATGGCAGGCTGGCCAGCGCCTTCTCCCGCCTCAACCAGAGCCCCATCAACGCCCTGATCGACGGCCACCTCAAGCAGCAGGCGGAGTACCGCATCTATGTGGTCGACCGCTGGGGCAAGGTGGTCTACGACTCGGACGGGGTGGATCTGGGCAAGGACTACTCGCGCTGGAACGACGTCTATCGCACCCTGCGCGGCGAATACGGTGCCCGCAGCACCCGCAGCGACCCCGACGATCCCGCCAGTTCTGTGATGCACGTGGCCGCGCCGTTGCGGGAGGGGGACGATATCCTGGGCTCCCTCACGGTCGCCAAGCCCAACCGCACTTTGCTGCCCATGATAGAGCGCAGCGAACACCAGCTGTTGCAGGGGGCGGCCCTGCTGCTGTTCATCTCGCTGCTGATCGGCGCCCTGCTGGTGTGGTGGCTTAACCGCGCCATCGGCAAGCTGGTGCACTACGCCGATGCGGTCAGCCACAACCAGCCGGCCAGCCTGCCGCGCCTCTACAGCCCCGAACTGGATCGGCTCGGCCGATCTCTGGAGACCATGCGTCGCCAGCTGGACGGCAAGGCCTATATCGAAGCCTATGTGCACAGCCTGACCCACGAGCTGAAGAGCCCGCTGGCCGCCATTCGCGGGGCAGGGGAGCTGCTGGCGGAAGCACCGCCACCCGAGGTGGCTCGGCGCTTCATCGGCAACATCAATCTGGAGACGGCCCGCATGCAGCAGCTGATAGAACGCATGCTGCAGCTCGCGCGCCTCGAATCGGGGCAGGGGCTGGACAGACAGTCCATAGCCCCCGCCAGGCTGGGCAGGCGGGCGCTCGACGCCCGCCAGATCCTGGCCCAGCGCCGCCAGGTGACGCTGGTGGCCGAACTCGGCGAGGCCCAGAAACAGAAGTGGGACTCGCTGCTGGTGGAGCAGGCCCTCGGCAACCTGCTGGACAACGCCCTCGACTTCTCGCCCACCGGCAGCACGGTCAGATTGACCGGCGAGATGAGCGCCGACGGTTACTGTTTCCGGGTGCAGGATCAGGGGCCCGGCATTCCGGACTATGCCCTGCCACGCATCTTCGAGCGTTTCTACTCCCTGCCCAGGCCCGACAAGGGCAAGAGCAGCGGCCTGGGGCTCAGCTTTGCCACCGAGGTGGCCCGCCAGCACGGCGGCCACCTGAGCCTCGGCAATCAGCCCGATGGCGGAGTGCTGGCCGAGCTCTGGCTACCCACCGGCTGACACTTCACACTGGCCACATAAAGCGGCGTTATGCTGCCGCCTCCCGGCCCTCAGCCCCATTTGTCCAAGGAGACCCCATGTCCCGCATTCTGTTACCCGGCCTGCTCGCCGCAGGCCTGCTATTCTCGCTGCCGGCCAGCGCCGCCTCCGGCTGCATGCTGTTTGCCGATGGCAGCGGCAAGCCCATCAGCAGCCAGGGGGATTGCTCAAGCCAGCTGCCTCCCGCCTCCACCTTCAAGATCCCGCTGGCACTGATGGGGTATGACAGCGGTTTCCTGGTGGATGAAAAGCTGCCGGCCCTGCCATTCAAACCCGGCGATGATGACTGGCTGCCCGCCTGGCGCGAGACCACAACCCCGAGCCGCTGGCTCACCTACTCTGTGGTCTGGTACTCCCAGCGCCTCACCGAGTGGCTGGGGATGGAGCGCTTCCAGCAGTACGTCGATCGCTTCGACTACGGCAACCGGGATCTCTCTGGCAACCCCGGCAAGCACGACGGTCTGACCCAGGCCTGGCTCAGCTCCAGCCTCGCCATCAGCCCGCAGGAACAGGCCCGCTTCCTCGGCAAACTGGTGAGCGGCAAGCTGCCTGTCTCCGCCCAGACCCTGCAGCACACGGCCAATATCCTGCGTCAGCCCGACATCGACGGCTGGCAGATCCACGGCAAGACCGGCATGGGCTACCCCAAGCTGCTGGATGGCAGCCTCAACCGGGATCAGCAGATCGGCTGGTTCGTCGGCTGGGCCAGCAAACCGGGCAAGCAGCTCATCTTCGTCCACACAGTCGTGCAAAAGCCCGGCAAGCAATTCGCCTCGATCAAGGCGAAGGAAGAGGTGTTTGCCGCCCTGCCCGAACAGCTGAAGAAGCTGTGATGCCAAGACCGGCGCAAGGCGCCGGTTTTTTTATCGCCCTTCACCCCAACTTCACACGGCCTCATCGCCTCTTCACCCGAGCCAGACACACTTGTTCCCGTCAACAAGGAGACGTGTCATGGTCAAACAGATATTCAGCCACAAAATCTTTCTGCTGCTGTTGCTCAGCCTGCTGCTGATGGTGCCGGTGCAATCCATCATGGAGCTGAACCGGGAGCGTCAGGCCTATCGCAGTCAGGCCATCCACAGCATCATGGCCAGCAGCAGCGGTCCGCAGCGACTGCTGGGGCCTGTCGTGGTGCAGCCTTACACCCGCACAGTCACTGTGGAGCAGGATGGCAAGCGCTTCGAGCGCAAGCTGCAGCTCTACCGCTACCTGCTGCCGGAGCAGCTGGATGTGCGGGCCAGCATGGAGGTCACCCCCCGCAAGCTCGGCATCTATCAGGCTCAGGTCTATCACACCCGGCTCTCCCTCTCGGGGCGCCTGCCCACCGGGCTGAACGGCAAGGCCCTGATAAGCGGCGAACCAGACCTGACCGTCGATGGCGCCGATCCGGCGCTGGTGGCGGGTACTCCCTATCTGAGCCTGGTGCTGTCCGATGCCCGCGGCATCAACAGCGTGCCGGAACTGCAGCTGGGTGAGCAGCGCATCGCCTTCACCCCCGGCGCCCTGCTGGGTGACGGTCTGGCCGGTATCCATGCGCCGCTCAATGCCCTGCCGGATGAGGGAGACGCCTTTCATATCGAGCTGGATCTGCAGGGAATGAATGAGCTGGAAGTGGTGCCCCTCGGCCAGGACAGCAAGCTGCAGCTGAGCGGCAACTGGCCTCATCCCAACTTCATCGGTGACTTTCTGCCGGGCAGCCGCACCCTCACAGCCCGGGGGTTCGACGCCAGCTGGCAGAGCAGCTGGTTCGCCACCGACATGGAGACCAGTTTCAACCGCATGATGAAGGGCGCCGGCGGCGATCTGCCCGCCTTCAGCGTCAGCCTGGTACAGCCGGTGGATCACTATCAGCTGAACGAGCGGGCGGCCAAGTATGCCCTGCTGTTCATCGGCCTCACCTTCCTCAGCTTCTTCATGTTCGAGCTGCTCAGGGGATTGCGGGTACACCCTATCCAGTACGCCCTGGTGGGCATGGGGCTGGCCATCTTCTATCTGGTGCTGCTGGCGCTGACCGAGCACCTCGGCTTTGGCTGGGCCTACCTGATTGCCAGCCTGGCCAGCGTTGCCCTCAACGGCTTTTATCTCAGCCATGTGCTGGGCGGCCCCAGACAGGGGCTCGGCTTCGCGGCCCTGCTCGGGCTGGTCTACGCCATCCTGTTCGGCCTGCTGCAAGCACAGGAGACAGCCCTGCTGCTCGGCGCCCTGCTGCTGTTCGCCATACTGACGCTTGTCATGGTGCTGACCCGCAAGCTGGACTGGTATCGGGTGATGGGAAGTGTCCCGACACTCCCCGCCATCGAGCAGGATAGCTAAAAACAAAACCGGCGCCATCAGGCGCCGGTTTGCATTTCATTGATCGGGCATCACTTCTTCTTGACCGGACGAGCCCAATTGCGGATGTGGCGCTGGGGTACCCGGGTAATCACGAGTTCATGCTCACCCACATCCTTGGTAATAGTAGAGCCCGCCCCCAGGGTTGCTCCCTTGCCGATGCGAACTGGCGCTACTAATTGAGTATCGGAACCGACGAACACATCGTCCTCGATGATGGTCTGGAACTTGTTGACCCCGTCGTAGTTGCAAGTGATGGTACCGGCCCCGATGTTCACCTTGGCGCCGATCTCTGCATCCCCCAGATAGGTGAGATGACCACACTTGGAACCGACCCCGAGACGGGATTTTTTCATCTCGACGAAGTTGCCAACGTGCGCATCCTGCTCCAGAACGGAGCCGGGACGCAAGCGGGCAAATGGACCGACCGAACACTGATCCGCGACCTGGGCGCCCTCGATGACTGAGTAGGGCTTCACCTCGGTGTGGTCGCCGATCACGCAATCCTTCAGCACGCAGCCGGCCCCGATGCGCACGTGGTTACCGAGCGTCACCTTGCCCTCAATGATGACATTTACATCAATAACCACTTCCTCGCCAATTTCCAAAACTCCCCGTAAATCAAAGCGTGCGGGGTCGATCATGGTGACGCCGGCGATCATCAGCTGCTCGGCCTGCATTTGCTGATAACTGCGCTCCAACTGAGCCAGTTGAACCCGATTATTGGCCCCTTCCACTTCCATGGCATGGTCCGGATGCACGGCGGCTATGGGGCAATTATCCCCGTGCGCCATGGCAATCACATCCGTCAGATAGAACTCGCCCTGGGCATTCTTGTTGTCCAGACGTGACAGCCATTGACGCAACTGGCCACCGTTGGCCACCAGCACGCCTGTGTTGACCTCGCGAATGGCGAGCTGCTCGGCGTTGGCATCCTTCTGCTCGACGATGCCGACCACCTGGCCGTTGGCGCGCACTATGCGGCCATAACCGGTCGGGTTGTCCAGCACCACTGTCAGCAGCGCCATGCCATCGCTTGCCTTGGCAGCCAGCAGCCGCTGCAGGGTTTCCGGCTGGATCAGCGGGGTGTCGCCGTACAGCACCAGCACGTCATCCTCATCTTTCCAGAACGGGATGGCCTGGGCGACGGCATGACCGGTACCCAGTTGCTGGGCCTGCAGTACCCAGTTCAGATCGGCGGCCTGGATCCGCTCCTTCAGCAGCTCGGCACCGTGGCCATAGACCAGATGCAGTTGCTCGGCACCGACCTTGCGGGCGGTGTCGATCACATGGGAAACCATGGGTTTATTGGCTACCGGGTGCAGCACTTTGGGCAGGGCTGAGCGCATGCGGGTACCTTTACCCGCCGCCAGGATCACGACATTGAGGGACATAACTCGACCTTTGGAACATGAATAAATACTCGGCGGAGTCTATCCAACGAGTAAAAAAAAAGCGACCCGAAGGTCGCTTTTTGCATCACCGAACTTAACGGTAATTCTTTTTGACGATATCGATAACCCGCAGTTGGGCCATCGCCTTGGCCAGCTCGGTAGCGGCCTGGGCATAGTCGATATCACCATGGGAGCTGTGGATCCGCTCTTCGGCCGCACGTTTGGCTTCCTGGGCTTTCGCCTCATCCAAATCGTTGGCACGAATCGCAGTATCCGCCAGCACGGTCACGGCTTCGGGTTGCACTTCCAGCATGCCGCCGGAAATATACAGCACCTCTTCGCTACCATTTTGCTTGATCAAGCGGACCAGGCCCGGCTTGATGGCAGTCAGCAACGGAGCATGACCGTGACGGAGACCCAGCTCACCTTCGGAGCCTGATACCTGAGCAGATTGCACCCGACCGGAAAAAAGTTTCCCTTCGGCGCTCACCACATCCAGGTGAAAGGAGATCATCTCAGCCATGGGCCCTCCTATCGAGGCTTACAGTTTCTTGGATTTCTCGACGACTTCGTCGATGCTGCCAACCATGTAAAACGCCTGCTCAGGCAGATCGTCATACTCGCCTTTCAGGATGCCCTGGAAACCACGGATGGTCTCTTTCAGCGGCACGTATTTGCCCGGAGAACCGGTAAACACTTCTGCCACGAAGAACGGCTGGGACAGGAAACGCTCGATCTTACGGGCACGGGCTACGGTCAGTTTGTCTTCTTCTGACAGTTCATCCATACCCAGGATGGCGATGATGTCCTTCAGCTCTTTGTAGCGCTGCAGTACTGTCTGTACACCACGAGCGGTCTCGTAGTGCTCCTTGCCTACCACCAGCGGATCCAGCTGACGGGAGGTGGAGTCCAGCGGGTCAACGGCCGGGTAGATACCCAGAGCCGCGATCTGACGGGACAGAACGACGGTGGCGTCCAGGTGGGCGAAGGTGGTCGCCGGAGACGGGTCGGTCAAGTCATCCGCAGGCACGTAAACGGCCTGGACTGAAGTGATAGAACCGGTCCGGGTGGAGGTGATGCGCTCTTGCAGAACACCCATCTCCTCGGCCAGAGTCGGCTGATAACCTACTGCGGACGGCATACGGCCCAGCAGTGCGGATACTTCAGTACCGGCCAGGGTGTAACGGTAGATGTTGTCCACGAAGAACAGCACGTCACGACCTTCGTCACGGAACTTCTCGGCCATGGTCAGGCCGGTCAGCGCCACGCGCAGACGGTTTCCGGGCGGCTCGTTCATCTGACCGTAAACCAGAGATACTTTGTCCAGTACGTTGGACTCCATCATCTCGTGGTAGAAGTCGTTACCCTCACGGGTACGCTCACCTACACCGGCGAACACGGAATAACCGCTGTGCTCGATGGCGATGTTACGGATCAGCTCCATCATGTTGACGGTCTTGCCTACACCGGCACCACCGAACAGACCGACTTTACCACCCTTGGCGAACGGGCATACCAGGTCGATAACCTTGATGCCGGTCTCCAGCAGGTCGTTGCTGTTGGACTGATCTTCGTAGCTGGGAGCTGCGCGGTGGATGGACCAACGCTCTTCTTCACCGATCGGACCTTTTTCGTCGATCGGATCGCCCAGTACGTTCATGATCCGACCCAGAGTCGATACACCGACCGGCACCTGGATGGATTTACCGCTATTCATTACTTCCAACCCACGACGCAAACCGTCGGAGGAGCCCATGGTGATGCAACGAACGACGCCGCCGCCGATCTGTTGCTGCACTTCCAGCACCAGACCCAGGCCTTGACCTTCGCTGACGACCTTCAGTGCATCGTACACCTGGGGCACGGCATTCTGCGGGAACTCGATGTCCACCACAGCGCCGATGATTTGGACGATGAAACCGTTACTCATGTCAAATCCTCTAAACCTTTGATAACCCTTGCCTTACACCGCAGCAGCACCGGATACGATCTCTGTCAGCTCCTGGGTAATACTGGCCTGACGGGCCTTGTTGTATACCAGTTGCAGATCGTTAATCAGGTTACCGGCGTTGTCAGTCGCGGCTTGCATGGCAACCATTCGGGCTGCCTGTTCACTTGCCAAGTTTTCTACCACCCCCTGGTACACCTGGGATTCGACGTAGCGAATCAACAGGGTATCCAGCAGCTGCTTGGGATCCGGCTCATAGAGGTAATCCCAGTGTTGCTTCTTGGCGAGCTTGCTGTCTTCAGTTACGGGCAAAGGCAGCAGTTGATCGACTCGTGGTTGCTGCACCATGGTGTTGACGAACTTGTTGTACACCAGGTACAGCTTGTCAATCTCACCGTTGTCGTAAGCCTTCAGCATGACCTTGACTGAACCAATCAGGTCATTGACGCTCGGGTTGTCACCCAGTCCTGCGACATGAGCTTTCACCTTGGCGCCGTGCCGTTCAAAGAAGTTGGAGGCCTTGTTGCCGATCAGAGCCAGGTCAACCTTGGCACCTTTCGCGCTCCATTGCTTCATATCATTGAGGGCAGCCTTGAACAGGTTGATGTTCAAACCGCCACACAGGCCACGGTCGGTGGAGACGACTATGTAACCCACTCGCTTGACCTCACGTTCCATGAGGTAGGGGTGCTTGTATTCCAAGTTCCCCTGGGCGATATGGCCGATCACCTTGCGCATGGTTTCAGCGTACGGACGGCTGGCAGACATGCGTTCCTGCGCACGGCGCATCTTGCTTGCTGCCACCATTTCCATAGCGCCGGTGATCTTCTGAGTGTTTTTCACACTCCCGATCTTGTTACGTATCTCTTTTGCGCCGGCCATCTCTTACTCTCCATCAGGTGGCAGCTCGCGCTGCCACACACGCTTACCAGGTCTGGGTTGCCTTGAAGTCATCCAGCAACGCAGTCAGCTTGCCAACGATCGCGTCGTTGTAGTCTGCTTTGGCATTGATTTCAGCCATCAGCTCAGCATGCTGGGTATTGGCGTAAGAGAGCAGAGCGGCTTCGAAGTCGACGATCTTGTTCAGCTCGACATCGGAGAGATAGCCTTTCTCGGCGGCGAACAGCACCAGCGACTGCTGGGCCACGCTCATCGGAGAGTACTGTTTCTGCTTCATCAGCTCGGTCACTTTCTGACCATGGTCCAGCTGCTTGCGAGTCGCATCGTCCAGATCGGAAGAGAACTGGGCGAATGCCGCCAGTTCGCGATACTGGGCCAGTGCGGTACGGATACCACCGGACAGCTTCTTGACGATCTTGGTCTGAGCGGCACCGCCCACACGGGATACGGAGATACCCGGGTCAACCGCCGGACGAATACCGGAGTTGAACAGCTGTGACGTCAGGAAGATCTGACCATCTGTGATGGAGATCACGTTGGTCGGTACGAATGCAGATACGTCACCGGCCTGGGTTTCGATGATCGGCAGCGCGGTCAGAGAACCGGTCTGGCCTTTCACGGCACCATTGGTGAACTTCTCTACGTACTCGGCGTTGACGCGAGCAGCACGCTCAAGCAGACGGGAGTGCAGATAGAAAACGTCACCCGGATAGGCTTCACGTCCTGGCGGACGGCGCAGCAGCAGGGAGATTTGGCGATAAGCTACGGCCTGCTTGGACAGGTCATCATAGATGATCAGCGCGTCTTCACCGCGGTCACGGAAGTACTCACCCATGGAGCAACCGGCATAGGGTGCCAGGTACTGCAGGGCAGCGGCTTCGGAGGCAGAAGCAACAACGACTATGGTGTTGGCCAGCGCGCCGTGCTCTTCCAGCTTGCGCACCACGTTGGCGATGGTGGAGGCCTTCTGGCCAATCGCAACGTAGACACACTTAATGCCGGAGTCTTTCTGGTTGATGATGGTGTCGATCGCGATGGCGGTCTTGCCCACCTGACGGTCACCGATGATCAGCTCACGCTGGCCACGACCGATTGGGATCATGGCATCGATGGCTTTCAGACCGGTCTGAACCGGCTGGTCAACGGATTTGCGCTCGATAACGCCCGGGGCGATCACTTCGATCGGCGAGAAGCCGTCGTTGTCGACCGGACCTTTGCCGTCGATCGGCTGACCCAGGGTGTTCAGCACCCGGCCCAACAGACCACGACCGACCGGCACTTCCAGAATACGGCCAGTGCCTTTTACTTTCATTCCTTCTGACAGACCGTCATAGGAACCCATGATCACAGCACCGACGGAGTCACGCTCCAGGTTCAATGCCAGAGCGAAGCGGTTGCCCGGCAGCTCGATCATCTCACCTTGCATGGCATCGGCCAGGCCGTGAATACGAATGATACCGTCGCTCACAGAGACGATGGTACCTTCGTTACGCGCTTCGCTTTTGACATCAAACTGCGCGATGCGCTGCTTGATAAGCTCGGCGATTTCAGTGGAATTCAGTTGCATGCTCTAATACCCCAATCAAGATTGCAGCGCGTCAGCCATGCGACCCAGCTTACCGCGGACAGAGCCGTCGATTACCAGATCACCGGCCTTGATGAGCACCCCGGCCATCAAGGACGCATCCATGCTGCAATTCAGCTTCACTTTGCGCGCGAGACGTTGTTCCAGAGAAGCCTGAATAGCGGCTTTCTGCTGGTCGGTCAGTTCGGTCGCCGAAATCACGTCAGCCTGAACTTCTTTATCCAGTTCAGCCTTGAACGCTACAAATTCAGCAACGACCGCCGGCAGCACACCCAAGCGACCATTCTCAGCCATTACCCGGATCAGGTTCTGGCCATGCTCGTCGAGTTGCTCACCACAGATACCGACAAAGAGATTTGCCAGTTCTTCGGCAGCGACAGAGCCGTTCACCAGGTTGTGAATGGTCTCGTTCTCCGCTACTTGTGCAGCGAAGCCGAGCATCCCCAGCCACTGGTCAACCGCCTTGTGCTCAACGGCAAACTCGAAAGCAGCCTTGGCGTAGGGGCGAGCGATTGTAGTCAGTTCAGACATAGCCCCGTTCCCGTTACAGTTCTGCTACCAGTTTGTCGACGATGTCGCTGTTGGCAGCCTGGTCGATGTGACGCGCCAGGATCTTCTCTGCACCAGCAATGGCAAGAGCAGCAACCTGCTTACGCAGTTCTTCTTTGGCACGATGACGTTCAGCTTCGAGCTCGGCGCGGCCCTGAGCCAGGATTTTTTCCCGCTCAGTCTGGGCTCCGACAGCAGCCTCATCAATGATCTGGGCTTTACGTTTGTTAGCCTGTTCAATGATTTCTGCAGCCTGGAGCTTGGCTTCTTTCAGCTGATCGGTGGCGTTGGCCTTGGCCAAATCCAGATCTTTCTTGGCACGCTCTGCGGAAGAGAGACCATCAGCAATTTCTTTCTGACGGGCTTCGATGGCTGCCATCAGCGGCGGCCACACGTACTTCATGCAAAACACTACGAAGAAGAAAAAAGCAATTGCTTGGCCGAGGAGGGTGGCGTTGATATTCACAGCCTATGTCCTCTTAGTTAGTTAATGGGTTATGCCTGGGAGTCGTTGAGACTTAGCCAGCAACCGCAAACATCACGTACAGACCCAGACCAACGGCGATCATCGGGATCGCATCCACCAGACCCATCACGATGAAGAACTGGGTACGCAGAACAGGGATCAGGTCAGGCTGACGAGCTGCACCTTCCAGGAACTTGCCACCCAGGATACCGATACCGATGGACGCGCCGATAGCCGCCAGACCCATCATCATTGCAGCAGCGATGTACAGCAGGTCCATGTTCAAGTTTTCCATGAGGATCTCCATTTATTTAGATGTAATTGATTGTATAAAAAGGATTATTTGAGTTGCATCAACCATGGTCTTCTTGTGCCATCGACAGATATACGATGGTCAGAACCATGAAGATAAACGCCTGCAAAGTGATGATCAGGATGTGGAAAATTGCCCAAGGCACGGACAGGATCCACTGTGACCACCAGGGTAACAAACCCGCAATCAGGATAAAGATCAGTTCGCCAGCATACATGTTGCCGAACAGCCGTAGACCCAGAGAAACAGGTTTGGAAATCAACGTGACGGTTTCAAGGATGAAGTTAACCGGGATGGCAGCCGGGTGGTTGAAAGGCTGAAGCGTCAGCTCCTTCACAAACCCGCTGATACCCTTGACCTTGATGCTGTAGTACAGGATCAAGAAGAACACGCCCAAAGCCATGGACATGGTGATGTTAACGTCAGCAGAGGGAACCACACGCAGATAGGGAACACCCATCAACTGTGCAGCGTGGGGGATAAAGTCAACTGGGATCAGATCCATGAGGTTCATCAGGAAGATCCACACAAACACCGTCAGGCCCAAAGGTGCGATGACCTTGTTACGACCATGGAAGATGTCCTTGACGTTACCACTCACAAACTCGACCAGCATCTCCACAAAGCACTGCAGCTTACCGGGCACACCACTGGTAGCGTTGACGGCTACACGGCGGAAAGACCAGATAAACAGAGTGCCCAACAGAACAGAAAATATCATTGAGTCGACATTGACTGTCCAGAACCCAGACCCGACTTGCAGATGGGTCAGATGGTGGGAGATATATCCCTGAGGAGTCAGGACTTCTCCGGTTGCAGACATGAGTTTTCCTAATAGTGGTTGTTAAGCGTGAATGAGACTATCCACTGTACAACGAGGGCGAGGATATAAGTGGCAAAGAACGAGACGGTATCGACCTCGATCCCGGCGCCAAACATCAGGGCGAAAAGTCCTGTTGTAGTAATGAGCTTAATCCCTGCCCCACCATAAAAGTCCCGCAGAACCAGGCCCACACTCTCCTTCGTCACCTTGCGGCGCAGAACCCAGAGCGTGAACAGGGCTTGAGGAACCCAGTACATGCTCCCCCCATAGAGGGAGGAACGTCCGGCAAACGCACCGGTCTGGTAAAACCAGACGGTACTGATCGCCAGGATCAGGACGAGCTGACAAACGAGCATAGCCAAGGCCAGCGTCAAACCTTCCAAGGCTATTTTCTGCTTCACCAACCTACCCCTGAACATTACAGAACTGTAAAAAATCGGGATCCGAAGACCCCGTGTTTACAGCCCTAAAAGCCGGTCAAATTATACCCTTGAAGACAGCTATTGCAACATGGCAAAAATCCTTAATTTTTGCGGCTTTCCGCACAGAATCAAGGTTATGTCCATATCAAAAGGAATGGATGTTTTATTACTACAAAAAGCGTAAAAATCACGTTTCTGACAGGCCAAAATAGCCCAATACCCGGTCCAAATCCGCCAAGTTCTCGTAACTTATTACTAACTTGCCGCTATCCTGTTTTCCCGGCTGAAGTTGTACCTGATTGCCAATTTTTTCTGAAATCTGGCGCTCCAGGTAACCAAACTGGGGATCACGGACGGGTTCAACCCTGGCTTTTGCCGGTTCCAGCGCTTTTTGAACCAGCTTCTCGGTATCTCGCACTGTCAGCCCCTTCTGGGCGACCAGCTTGGCCAGTTCGGACTGGGCCTGGCCGCTCAACGCCAGCAAGGCGCGGGCATGACCCATGTCGAGATCGCCGTGTTCGACGAAACGCTTGACGTCGTCGTTGAGCTGGTTGAGGCGCAACAGGTTGGTGACTGTGGTGCGGGACTTGCCTACCGCCTCGGCCACCTGCTGGTGGGTCAGCTCGAATTCGGTCAGCAGCCGCTGCAGGGCGACCGCCTCTTCGATGGCATTGAGATCTTCACGCTGGATGTTCTCAATCAGCGCGATGGCGACGGCCGCCTCGTCGGGCACATCCTTGACGATGCAGGGCACCACATCGAGCCGGGCCAGCTGGGAGGCACGCCAGCGTCGCTCGCCGGCGATGATTTCGAAGGATTGCTCGCCGAGGGGGCGCACCACGATCGGCTGGATCACGCCCTGGGCGCGGATGGAATTGGCCAGATCTTCCAGTGCATCCTGCGACATGTCCTTGCGTGGCTGGTACTTGCCGGACTGCAACCACTCCACCGGCAGCCTGCGCAGCTCACCCTGATTGGTGGGGGCCATGGCCTGCTCGGTACGCTGGTCGCTCATCACCTGTTTCTGGCGCGCGGCCGTGCTGGTGCTGAGCAGGGCGTCCAGCCCCTTGCCCAGTCCACGTTTTTTCGGCGTCATATGCTCTCTCGGTCTGCGATGGTCACCTGACGCTCCTGCTCCTGGCGGCGCAGCATCTCGCCCGCCAGCGCCAGATAGGCCTTGGCGCCCACCGATGATTTGTCATAGTGCATGGCCGGGGCACCGAAGCTCGGCGCCTCCGCCAGTCTTACGTTGCGGGGGATTATGGTGCGATAGACCTTGTCCCCGAAATGCTGTTTCAGCTGATCGGACACATCATTGGCCAGCCGGTTGCGGTGATCGAACATGGTGCGCAGCACCCCTTCGATCTTCAGCTCCGGATTGACCACGGCTGCCAGCTTGCTGATGGTGTCGACCAGGGCGGTAAGCCCTTCCAGCGCATAGTATTCGCACTGCATGGGCACCAGCACGGAATCGGCGGCGGCCATGGCGTTCACGGTCAGCATGTTGAGAGAAGGCGGGCAGTCGATGAAGATGTAATCGTATTTGTCCCGTACCGAGGCCAGCGCATTGCGCAGGCGGATCTCGCGGGCAAAGAATTCCATCAGGCGGATTTCGGCCGCGGTCACGTCGGCGTTGGCGGCGATGAGGTGATAGCCCCCCGAGGTTTCGGGGATGATCACCTCGCCAATGGGGGCGTCTTCGATCAGCAGCTCATAGGCGGTGCGCTCGACTTCGTACTTGTCGACGCCGCTGCCCATGGTGGCATTGCCCTGCGGATCCAGATCGATCACCAGCACCTTGCGCCGGGTGGCGGCCAGGGAGGCGGCCAGATTCACACAGGTGGTGGTTTTACCCACTCCACCCTTCTGGTTGGCTATGGCGATGACTTTTCCCACACTATCCCCTAAATGAAACTGCGACCCTATTCGGGCTGGACATGTTTGAATTCCAGCAGATGACGTTCGCCTTCCAGTTCCGGCACCACCAGTTGATGGGAGGCGACCAGACGTATGTTGGCAGGCAGTTGAGCCAGCTCGGGCCCGGGGTATTGCCCCTTGAGCGCCAGGAAGCTGCCCTGGGCCGACGGCAGATGATGACACCAGGTCAGCATGTCCTCCAGCGAGGCAAAGGCCCGACTGAGTACGCCATCGAAGCCCACCTCGGGTCGATACTCTTCAACCCGGGATTTGACGGGCGTCACATTGGTCAAGCCCAGCTCCTGGATCACCTGGCGGATGAAGTTGATCCGCTTGCCCAGACTGTCCAGCAGCACGAACTGCTTGTCCGGATTGATGATGGCCAGCGGCAAGCCAGGCAGCCCAGGGCCAGTGCCCACATCGATGAAACGTTCACCGTGCAGGTGAGGGCTCACCACCAGGCTGTCGAGGATATGCTTGACCAGCATGGCGTCCGGATCACGCACCGAGGTGAGATTGTAAGCCTTGTTCCACTTGTGCAGCAACTCGACAAGCTGAACCAACTGGGTCTTTTGGGTGTCGGTGATAACAATACCGGCCTGCATGAGCAGGCCGTTCAATCTTTCCAGCATGGGGATCCTCAGGCGGTTTTACGCAGCAGGCCGTGTTTTTTCAGGTGAACCAGCAGGATGGAGATGGCTGCCGGGGTGATGCCGGAGATGCGGGAAGCCTGACCTATGGTCTGCGGCCTGGCATCGCTCAGCTTGGCTATCACCTCGTTGGAGAGACCGTTGACGTCGCGGTAGTTCATGTCCAGCGGCAACAGGGTGTTCTCGTTGCGCAACTGCTTCTCCACCTCGTCGTGCTGACGTTCGATGTAACCGGCGTACTTGATCTGGATCTCCACCTGATCGGCGGCAGCGCGATCGCTCAGCGCCGGGCCCACGCCTTCGATGGCCATCAGCGCATCGTAGGTCACCTCGGGACGACGCAGCAGCTCTTCCAGACTCTGCTCGCGGGTCAGCGGGGCATTGACCAGGGCGTTGACCGCCTCCAGCGACGGATGTTGCGGGTGGATCCAGGTCGACCGCATGCGCTGCTGCTCCAGCTCCACCTGTTCCATCTTGGCGTTGAACTTGCCCCAGCGCTCATCATCCACCAGACCCAGCTCGCGGCCGACGGCGGTCAGACGCAGGTCGGCGTTGTCTTCCCGCAGCAGCAGGCGATATTCGGCACGACTGGTGAACATGCGGTAGGGCTCGCGGGTCCCCAAAGTGGAGAGATCGTCCATCATCACGCCCATGTAGGCCTGATCCCGGCGCGGATGCCAGGGGTCCTTGTCCTGGGCACGCAGACCTGCGTTCAAACCGGCCATCAGGCCCTGGGCCGCGGCCTCTTCGTAACCCGTGGTGCCGTTGATCTGGCCGGCGAAGAACAGGTTGCCGATGCACTTGCTCTCCATGTTGGCCTTGAGATCCCGCGGATCGAAGAAATCATATTCGATGGCGTAGCCGGGGCGGGTGATGTGGGCATTTTCGAAACCACGAATGGAACGCACTATCTGCACCTGCACGTCGAATGGCAGGCTGGTGGAGATCCCGTTCGGATAGAGTTCGTGGGTGGTCAGGCCTTCCGGCTCGACAAAAATCTGGTGTGCCGTCTTGTCCGCGAAGCGGGTGATCTTGTCTTCGATCGACGGGCAGTAGCGCGGGCCTATCCCTTCGATCACCCCGGCGTACATGGGGCTGCGATCCAGATTGTTGCGGATCACGTCGTGGGTACGCTCGTTGGTGTGAGTGACGTAGCAGGGCACCTGACGGGGGTGCTGGCTGGCGTTGCCGATAAACGAGAAGACGGGGCGCGGATCATCGCCGTACTGGGCCTGCATCACGGAGAGATCGACGCTGCGGGCATCGATCCGCGGCGGTGTACCCGTCTTGAGGCGATCGATGCGCAGCGGCATCTCGCGCAGCCGTTGAGCCAGGGCGATCGAGGGAGGATCCCCGGCGCGGCCGCCCTTGTAGTTTTCCATCCCTATGTGGATCAAGCCATTCAGGAAGGTGCCTACGGTCAGCACCACAGTCTTGCCGCTGATGCGGATCCCGCTCTGGGTCACCACACCGGCAACACGATCCCCGTCCATGATCAGATCGTCACAGGCCTGCTGGAAGATCTTCAGGTTCGGGTAGTTCTCCAGCATCTGGCGTACGACGGCTTTGTAGAGCAGTCGATCCGCCTGAGCACGGGTGGCTCGTACCGCTGGCCCCTTGGAGGAGTTCAGGGTACGGAACTGGATCCCGCCAAGATCTATGGCTCGCGCCATGATCCCGCCGAGGGCGTCAACTTCCTTGACCAGGTGTCCCTTGCCGATCCCGCCGATCGCCGGATTACAGGACATGTGTCCCAACGTATCGATATTGTGGGTCAGCAACAGGGTATTCAGACCCATACGGGCTGCCGCTGTTGCTGCTTCGGTTCCTGCATGACCGCCACCGACGACGATCACATCAAATTGTTCATGGTATTGCATTGGGGATCACCTTGATCTGCACGCCTGAAGATCGTTGTTTGCCTGGGCTGAGGGGCGGAACATTCTATCTGTTTCGCGTCCTCAGGGGAACGTCTACTTAACGGTCAGTATGGAGGGAGGATCCACTTAATAGATCTTAAGGATCTTTAGATCGATCTTTTATTGGATCTTTTATTAGGATCCACCATTTCTGTTGATAAGCGCTTTTTGATCATAAAGATCATCTGGTTAAAGGCGATCTCAGCTTGTGGAAAAGCTTGGATCCTGGCCCCGTGAACAGGGGGATAACCAGTGCTTTTATACACAGGTGGCTAGCGGGCTGGATCTCATACATGGGTAACTATAGGTTTTGCAGAGCTTTACACTGTAGTTATACACATTACCCCCGGTCGTTGTGGGTAACCATGTAGAACAAGTCGTCAGGATCAATCTGTTAATAACCTGGTGGATAGCGATCTGGGGATAAACGGGGAGATCAAGACTTTTCTGCCGGATCTCCCAAGCCCTGATCAGGCGATCAATGGCATCCAGCCCTGGATCCAGGCTTCTGCGGCATCTTCCGGGATCTCGTGCTGGGTCACGTCGATGTCGAGACGATCCCCGATCCGGCTGGCGCCGCACTCGGCCAGCAGCCGATCCAGCGTCTTGCCACCCTGGCAAAAGGTGTCATAACTGCTGTCGCCGAGGGCGATCACGCCATATTTCAAGGCATTAAGATCCGGATGCTGCTCGGCAAGATCCTTGGCGAAGGGTTGCAGGTTGTCGGGCACGTCGCCAGCGCCGTGGGTGGACGTGACCACCAGCAGGATGGCGTCCGGCTCGGCCAGCACCCCGGCCAGCGTGGCCGGATTGTGGATCTCGGCCTGATGGCCTGCCTGTTCCAGCAGGTTGGCGACGTGGTCTGCGACATATTCGGCGGCGCCCAGCATGGAGCCGACGACGAGATTGAGTTTGGCCATGGAATGGATCCTGAAAAATGCGGAACCCGGATTCTACCGTCAAAGGGTGTGGATAAATATGGATAAAGCTTGGGGATAATGGATCCTCTTTTCTTTGCTTATATAAAGCAGGATCCCTCGCTTTCCTCTTTCCTCCGATCTTTTTAGCAGAGATGCCTCCGTCTGCTCCCTTCCTCTTCTGCCCGAAAGTCGGCTGCTTGATACGTTAAGTAACAATGCAGATGCAAATGATTAGCAATTATTGAATCGATTCGATCATGGCTCCTGTAGTAGCATGACGCTGCTTTATTCGCCTGAGGAACCGGGCAGACCGGCATGACCGGGCACCAATAATAAGAAACCAGAAACAACTCATTGATATTTGAGACACTTATATGATTGCGCAAAAAAACACCCCAATCGCAGCGATGCGAAAGAGAGGGGCACAGCATCTGCTGCCGCTCTCCTGCCTGCTGGCAAGCCTGCCAGTGTTGGCTGAACAACCGAAAGAACTGCCCAAGGCCAGCGAGACCATGGTGGTCACCGGCACCGCCATGAAGGTGGAAGTGCCCATGGCCGAGACGCCTCGCGCCGTCTCCGTGGTCAACCGCGAGGATCTGGATCAGCACGCCGTGCAGCAGCTTGACGAGTCCCTGCGCTATCGCTCCGGCGTGCTCAGCGGCCTCTATGGCTCCGACAACAATACCGACTGGTTCAAGGTGCGTGGCTTCGATGCCGCCTCCTATCTGGACGGCAACCGCCTGTTCGGCACAGGTTACTATGTCTGGACACCCGAGCCGTTCGGCCTGGAAAGCGTGGAAGTGCTGAAAGGGCCGGCCTCGATCCTCTACGGCGAGGCGCCTCCCGGCGGCGTGATCAATGCCATCAGCAAGCGGCCGACCGCCACCCCGCAGGGGCTGCTGGATCTGCAGCTGGGCAGCCGGGATCATCGCCAGATCGGGGTGGATGTCTCCGATGCGCTGACCGACAACAGCCGCTACCGCATGGTTGCCCTCTATAAAGAGCGTGATGGCGTGCTGGATGGCACCTACAACGATCGCGTCTATCTGGCGCCGAGCGTGACCTTCGATCTCTCGGATCGTACCAGCCTGACCCTGCTGGCCAGCTTGCTGCACGACGAAGGGGTACCGACCAACGGCTTCTTCCCCGTCTACGGCACCCTCAATACCAGCGGCGGCCAGATCGATCCCTCCACCAACCTGAGCCAGCCGGATTACGATCGCAACCGCAACACCCAGATCTCCACCGGTTACGAGCTGGCCCACCAGCTCAACCAGACCTGGGAGTTCAAGCAGAACGTCCGCTTCAACTACAACGATCTGCTGCTGCGTCAGACCTATATCTTCCCGACCTATGAAGGCACCACCGCCTTCCGCGGTCTGGTCTACCGGGATGGCAACACCAAGAGTGCCACCATGGACAACCAGATGGTGGGCTACTGGAACACCGACAGCACGGAACAGACCCTGCTGCTGGGGGTGGATCTGCAGCGTCACGTCAATGAAGGCCAGGAAGCCGACAACTACGGCATGGGCTCCATCAACACCATGAACCCGGATTACAGCGGCTTCCCCGGTTTTGATGAATCCACCGCCACCCACCAGAAGAGCACCAAGGGCCAGAGCGGCCTCTATGCCCAGCACCAGGTTCGCTGGGACGATCGCTGGTTGCTGACTGGCGGCGGTCGCTTCGACTACGTGGAGACCCACAACATCAGTGAAGCCAAGGGCAAGAACGAGAAGCAGTATGATCACGAGCTCTCCCTCTCCGGCAGCCTGATGTACCTGGCCGACAACGGTCTCTCTCCTTATATTGCCTACGCCGAGTCGTTCGAGGTGTTGCCGGGGATAGACCCCAACACCAGCGAGTCCTACAAGCCGCTCAAGGGCACCCTGTATGAGACAGGCGTCAAGTACGCACCGAGCTTCCTCGACGGCTACATCAACCTGGCCCTGTTCGATCTGGAGCAGACCAACTCGCTGGTCTCTACAGGGTCCGGTCAGCAAACCCAGGCCGGTGAAGTGACCTCCCAGGGCGTCGAGCTGGAAGGGAGCGTGCAGGCCACCGAGGCACTGCGTCTCACCGCCGCCTACACCTATACCGATGCCAAGACCAACGACACCGGCAAGGGCGATCGCCGTGCCAGCCTGATCCCGCGCCACCAGGCCTCCTTCTGGGGCAACTACAAGGTGCAGCAGGGTCCGGTTTCCGGTCTGGAACTGGGATCCGGCGTGCGTTATGTCGGCTCCAGTGTCGGCATCGGTGCCGTGAATGCGGACTACACCCCCATCTATGGTTCGGCTCAGGTGCCGGCCCATACCGTGTGGGATGCGATGATCGGGTATGACTTTGCCAAGAACTGGCGAGCCCAGCTCAACGTCAATAACCTGCTGGGTGATACCTATGTGGCGAGCTGTGACTACTACTGCTACTACGGTGAGCCGCGCAGCGTAGTGGGCAGCATCAACTACCGCTGGTAATAGAGGAAGGGTGGGGGCCCAGGCTCCCGCCCTCCTTTTTCCCTGCACATTGCTCCTGGCATATCTCTAGAATACCGGTCCGTTATGGAACTCTTGTCTCTGGTTTACCGCCAATATCGTTGGCCCTTCATCGCCATTACCCTGCTCAGCCTGCTCAGCGCAGTGAGCGGGATCGGCGTCATTGCCTTTATCAATCACTCTCTTGTCGAATCCGTCGGCGATCCGCTGCCGGTACTTGGCCAACTGCTTGGCTTGATCCTGTTGCTGCTGGTGATCACACTCGGCTCTCAATTGGGCCTGACCACGCTCGGTCATCATTTTGTCTACCGGTTGCGGGGCCGTCTGCTCAAGCAACTGCTGGATACCGATGTCGCCCGCATTCGCCAGCTTGGCCAGGGGCCGCTGCTGGCATCCCTCTCCAGCGACATAGGCCAGATCACCATAGCCTTCGTGCGCCTGCCCGAGCTGGTGCAGGGGCTGGTACTCACCCTGGGCTCGGCCCTCTATCTCGGCTGGCTCTCGCCGGCCCTGCTCGGCGTCACCGCCCTCTGGGTCACTGTCACCATGGTGGTGGGCTGGCTGCTGGTGAACCGCGTCTATCACCACCTGTCCCACATGCGTCAGGCCGAGGACAGGCTCTACCAGAACTATCAGGCCATCATAGCCGGCAGCAAGGAGCTGGCGCTCAATCGCGAGCGGGCTCACTTCGTCTACCACCAGCTCTATGAGCAGAACGCCCGTGACTATCGCCAGCAGATCATCCGCGCCGACACCTATCACCTGAGCGCGGTGAACTGGTCGAATATCATGATGCTGGGGGCCATCGGCCTGGTTTTCTTCCTGGCCAATGGCCTCGGCTGGGCCAACACCAATGTGGCCGCCACCTTCGCGCTGACCCTGCTGTTCCTGCGCACACCCTTGTTGCAGGGGATTGGCGCCCTGCCGACCCTGCTCTCCGCCCAGGTGGCATTCGACAAGATTGCCGCACTGGCGCTGGCCGAGCCGGATCCCGACTTCCCGCTGCCGCCCGCGCCCCGTGCCTGGCAACGCATCGAGCTGGAGCAGGTGAGCTTTCACTATCAGGGGGAGGGCGGCTTCGCCGTGGGCCCCATCAATCTGGTGATCGAGCGGGGGGAGCAAGTATTCATCATAGGCGGCAACGGCTCCGGCAAGTCGACCCTGGCCATGCTGCTGACCGGCCTCTATCAGCCGGTGTCGGGCCGGATCCTGCTGGATGGTGAGCCCGTCACGGATCGCAACGCCTATCTGGCGCTCTTCTCCGCCATCTTCACCGACTACCACCTGTTCCAGCATCTGCTGGGGCCCGAGCCCAAGGCCGAGCTGGTGGCCGAGTGGCTGGAGCGGCTGCAGATGGGCAGCAAGCTCACCATCGAAGATGGCTTCATCGCCGATATCGACCTCTCCCAGGGGCAGCGCAAGCGGGTCGCCCTGCTGCTGGCGCTGGCCGAGCAGCGCGAGGTGATGCTGTTTGACGAGTGGGCCGCGGATCAGGATCCCCAGTTCCGCCGCATCTTCTATCAGCTGCTGCTGCCACGCCTCAAGGCGATGGGCAAGACGGTGATCGCCATCAGCCACGACGATCACTACTTCGCGCTGGCCGATCGCCTGCTGGAGATGCGCCAGGGTCAGCTTATCGAGCTGACCGGCGAACGACGCGAGCAGGTCAGCCGGGATGCCGTCGCTCATCTGGATTGCGAGGTGCCGGCTTGATGCCTGCACCGATGAGACTGGCATCAGGCCAGCACAGGAATTGCTTATGTTTGAGATGAAAGCCGCCAGCTTCGCGGTAAACGACCGCCAGCTGCTGCACCCAACGGACCTGCGTTTCGAGCAGGGCCGGGTCTATGGCCTCATAGGCCACAACGGCTCGGGCAAATCCACCCTGCTCAAGCTGCTGGCGCGCCAGCAGCCCCTGAGTGATGGCGAGATCCTGTTCGATGACAAGCCGCTGCAGGCGTGGGGCAACCGGGACTTCGCCCGTCAGGTGGCCTATCTGCCCCAGCATCTGCCGAGCGCCGAGAACCTGCTCGGGCGCGAGCTGGTGGAGATGGGTCGCTATCCCTGGCGCGGCCTGCTGGGCCGCATGGGGGAGGAAGATCAGCGTCAGGTCGAGCGGGCCATCGCCCTCACTCATACCGAACGCTTCGCCGACCGGCTGGTGGATACCCTCTCCGGCGGTGAGCGAGGACGGGTCTGGCTGGCCATGCTGCTGGCGCAGGAGAGCCGCTTCATCCTGCTGGACGAGCCGCTGGCCGCGCTGGACGTGGCCCATCAGGTGGAGGTGCTGACCCTGGTCAGGCAGCTCAGCCGTCAGCTCAACCTCGGGGTCATCATAGTCATTCACGACATCAACATGGCCTCCCGCTTCTGCGATCGGCTGGTGGCGCTGCACTCGGGCCGCCTGCTCACCCATGGCGAGCCAGATCTGATCATGACCAGCGAGACCCTGCACGCCATCTATGGCATCCCGATGGAGGTCATTCGTCACCCGGCCCATGACCACGCCATCGCCATCGTTTAGATAAGGCTTGTTATCCCGATGAGTTTATTTGTTCCCATATCACTGCAGACTGGCGAGACCCTGCACTCCATGTACCATGGGCTCCCGATGGAGGTCATGCGTCACCCGGCCCATGACCACGCCATCGCCATTGTCTGACTGAGGGCCTCTCTTGAACCGTTTATTGAAGAAGATGGCGCTCTGCCTTGTCGGTCTGCTGCTGCCGCTTGCGGTGCATGCCACCTCCGCGCCGGAACCCCGCATCGCCACAGTCGACTGGACCATAGCCGAAACCCTGCTGGCGCTGGGGGTGACCCCGCTGGCGGTGGGGGATGTCAGCTCCTACCGCGCCTGGGTCGGCGAGCCGCTGCTGCCGGCCGAGGTGGTGGATATAGGCCTGCGGGCCCAGCCCAACCGCGAGCTGCTGGCCGAGTTGAAACCCGATCGCATCCTCATCTCCCCGCTGGCGGCGCCGCTGGCACCGACCCTGTCCCGCATCGCACCCGTGCAGTCCATCGCCCTCTATGATCCGCAAACCGATCTGTGGCAGCGGCTCCATGAGGCGACCCTGACCATAGCGGCGCTGGTGAACAAAACGGCCGAGGCCGAGAGGCTGCTGGCCGGGCTGGATCGGGATCTGGCGCAGATGCGGACCGAGTTGCCAGTGGATCTGCCGCCCCTGCTGGTGGTGCAGTTCATCGATGAGCGCCACGTGCGGGTGTTCGGCCGCCACAGCCTGTTCGAGGCCGTGATGCAGCGACTCGGCCTGCGCAACGCCTGGCAGGGGGAGACCAATGCCTGGGGTTTCTCGGTGGCCAGCATAGAGCAGTTCATGGCGCTGCCAGCCGCGCGGCTGGTGGTGGTGGATCCCATCCCCGTCGGGGTGAGCGAGCGGCTGCAGGAGCCCGGCCTGTGGCAGCATCTGCCGCTGGTGCAGCAGGCACCTGTGCTGCATCTGCCCGCAGTCTGGAGCTTCGGTGGCGTGCTCGCCGCCCGCCGCTTCGCCAGCCTGCTCAACGAGGCATTGCAGCAGGATGTCAGGGGAGATAGCCAATGAAACATTTATTCCCATCCCCGTTGCTGCGGCCGGCCTTGATCCTGTTGGGGCTGACACTTTCGCTCGCTGGCTGGGATCTGGCCCGCCAGGTGCCGGGTGCGCTCTGGTGGCAGACCCTCTTCTCGCCCAATCTGGAGGATGTCCGCCAAGCCGTGGTGCACTTCAGCTGGCTGCCCCGGCTGACGGTGACTCTGCTGGCCGGAGCCGCCCTCGGTCTGGCCGGCACCCTGATGCAGCAGGTGCTGCGCAACCCGCTCGCCTCGCCGACCACCTTGGGGGTGGCCTCCGGCGCCCAGCTGGCGCTGATGATGGTGACCCTGTTTGCCCCCTCCTGGCTGCTGCTGGGGCGGGAGTGGATCGCCATGGCCGGTGGCAGCCTCGCCATGGCGCTGGTGTTCGCCCTGGCCTGGCGCCGTCAGCTCAATCCTGTGGTCATCGTATTCGCGGGACTGGTGATCAACCTCTATCTGGCGGCCATCAGCATGGGGCTGCTGCTGTTCTTTCAGGAGGAGCTGAAGGGACTGCTGGTGTGGGGCAGTGGCTCCCTGGCCCAGAACAGCTGGAGCGGAGTGAGCTACCTGCTGCCACGGCTGCTGGTGGCGGGGGGGCTGGCGGCTGTGCTGGTGCGCCCGTTGGCGGTGCTGGAGCTGGATGATGCCAGCGCCCGCAGCCTGGGCGTCTCCTTGCAGCAGCTGCGACTGGCCGGACTCGGGCTGGCGGTGTTCGTCACCGCCTGCGTGGTGAGCGTGGTGGGGCTGATAGGTTTCATCGGGCTGGCGGCGCCAGCCATGGTGCGGCTGCTGGGGATCCGTCAACTCGGTCAACGGCTGTTGTGGGGGCCAATCCTGGGGGCTCTGCTGCTGACGGCCACCGATCTGCTGCTGCAGACCCTGAGCAACGTCTGGCCCGTGCTGATCCCGACCGGTGCCATGACGGCCTTGCTGGGGGCGCCGCTGCTGCTCTGGCTGATCCCGCGGCTGGCCCTGAAGTCCGGCTCGCCTAAGGGGGCAAGCGGCCTGTCGGTCGCACGGCATCTGGCCCCGACTCGGCTGCTCACCTTGCTGCTGCTCGGCCTGGGGTTCGCCATCATAGGCTCCCTGCTGGTCGGGCAGGGGATGGCTGGCTGGAGCTGGTCGAGCTGGCTCAGGTGGCAGGCCCAGCTGGAGTGGCGGCTGCCGCGCACCCTGGCGGCCGGTGCCGCCGGCGTCTTGCTGGCGCTGGCGGGCACCCTGCTGCAGCGGGTCAGCAACAACCCCATGGCGAGCCCTGAGCTGCTGGGGGTGAGCGGCGGTACCTTCATGGGGGTGATAGCGACGGCTTTGCTGCTGCCGGCTTTGCCATTGCCCATTATGCTGCTGGGCGGCCTGCTTGGCGCCTTCGCTTGTCTCTTGCTGCTGGTGCTGGTCAACCGCAAGCACGGCTTCCAGCCGGAGCGGATCCTGCTGTCCGGCATCGCCATCACGGCGCTGTTCGAGCCGCTGCAGGCCATCGCGCTGGCCAACGGCGACATGCGGGTGCAGCAGCTGCTCTCCTGGATGTCCGGCTCCACCTATTACGTCACCCTGCCGGTGGCTTATGGGCTGGTGGCACTGGCGGTATTGATGCTGGCAGCCTGCCTGCTCATCAGCCGCTGGCTCGATCTGCTGCCGATGGGGTCGGCGCTGGCGACCGCATTGGGCATTCGCCTCAACCGGGCCCAGCTCGCCATACTGCTGCTGGTGGCCGTGCTCACCGCCAGCGCCACCCTGGTGGTGGGGCCGCTCTCCTTCGTCGGTCTGCTGGCCCCGCACATGGCCAAGCTGATGGGACTGGTGCGGGCCCGTTGGCATCTGCTCGGTGCCGCCGCGTCCGGCGCTCTGCTGATGGTGTCGGCGGACTGGATCGGCCAGCAGATCCTGTTCCCGCAGGACGTGCCGGTCGGGCTGGTCTCCACTCTGTTAGGGGGCGCTTACTTCATGTGGTGTCTGCGCCGGCTATAGGTTTTAGAATAAAAAACGCACAAAAAAGCCCGGGATGAACCCGGGCTTTTTATTGCCTGCCGTGCGGCATTATTTGCCGATGCAGAAGCTGGAGAAGATGCGGCCCAGCAGATCGTCCGAGCTGAATTCACCGGTGATCTCGCTCAAGGACTCTTGCGCCAGGCGCAGCTCTTCGGCCACCAGTTCACCGGCGACATAGATTTCCAGCTGATCCCTGGCCACCAGCAACCGCTCGGCGGCGCGCTCCAGCGCATCCAGGTGGCGGCGGCGAGCCATGAAGCCCCCCTCTGTGTTGCCCTGGAAGCCCATGCAGGCTTTCAGGTGCTCGCGCAGGGCGGGCAGCCCCAGCTCTGTCTTGGCGGAGATGCGGTAGACGGCGTGGCCCAGCTCCTGGCTGGGTGCCAGATCTTCGCCGGTCAGGTCAGCCTTGTTGCGCACGACAGTGAGGCCGATGTTTTTTGGCAACCGATCAACAAATTCCGGCCAGATCTCCCGCGGGTCGATCGCATCTGTCGTTGTGCCATCCACCATGAAGAGCACACGGTCGGCCTGTTCTATCTCGGCCCAGGCGCGCTCTATGCCGATCTTTTCCACCTGATCCTGGGTATCGCGCAGACCGGCGGTATCTATGATGTGCAGCGGCATGCCATCCAGGTGGATGTGCTCGCGCAGCACGTCGCGGGTGGTGCCGGCTATCTCGGTGACGATGGCGGACTCGCGCCCGGCCAGGGCGTTGAGCAGGCTCGACTTGCCGGCGTTGGGACGGCCGGCGATCACCACCTTCATCCCTTCCCGCAGCAGGGAGCCCTGCTTGGCTTCGCCGCGCACGCCATCCAGCTCGTCCATGATGGCGTACAGATCGCCCGCCACCTTGCCGTCGGAGAGAAAATCGATCTCCTCGTCCGGGAAGTCGATGGCGGCCTCCACATAGATGCGCAGCCGGATCAGGCTCTCCACCAGCTGCTGGATTTTGCTGGAGAACTGCCCCTGCAGGGAGTGCATGGCGCTGCGGGCGGCCTGCTCGCTGGAGGCTTCGATCAGATCGGCGATGGCCTCGGCCTGGGCCAGGTCCAGCTTGTCGTTCATGAAGGCGCGCTCGCTGAACTCGCCGGGACGGGCAGGGCGCAGCCCCTTTATCTGCAGGATACGGCGCACCAGCATGTCCATGATGACGGGACCGCCGTGACCCTGCAGCTCCAGCACATCTTCGCCGGTGAAGCTGTTGGGGGCCTTGAACAGCAGGGCTATGCCCTGATCCAGCGGTTGGCCTTGCTCATCCTTGAACGGCAGATATTCGGCGTAGCGCACCCGGGGGCGCTTGCCGAGCACTATCTCGGCGACCTGTTCGGCGGCGGGGCCTGAGACCCGGACTATGCCAACGCCGCCACGGCCGGGCGCGGTGGCCTGGGCCACGATCGTATCTGTTGTCATCTTGCTTGGCTCATTTGCTCGGTAATTGGGGGACATTGTAATAAAAAAGGCGGCCCCAAGGCCGCCTCTTTTGTCATCAGGGGGAAGATTAGCTGCGGGTGTGCAGGCCTTTCTTCTCCAGCTGACGATAGATGATGGTCTGCTGGGTAATGGAGATGACGTTGCTCACCAACCAGTACAGCGTCAGGCCAGCCGGGAACCAGAGGAACATGAAGGTGAAGATGATCGGCATGAACTGCATCACCTTCTGCTGCATCGGGTCTGTCACCGTGGTCGGGCTCATCTTCTGCAGATACCACATGGAAGCACCCATGAGGATTGGCAGCACGAAGAAGGGGTCCTTCACCGACAGGTCGGTGATCCACAGGGTGAACGGCGCGTGACGCAGCTCAACGGATTCCATCAGGGCCCAGTACAGGGCGATGAAGATCGGCATCTGGACCAGAATCGGCAGACAGCCACCCAGCGGGTTGACCTTCTCCTTCTTGTACAGCTCCATCATGCCCTGAGACATCTTCTGGCGATCGTCGCCGAAGCGCTCACGCAGTGCGGCCAGCTTGGGCTGCAGCATGCGCATCTTGGCCATGGAGGTGTACTGGGCCTTGGTCAGCGGGAACATGATGCCGCGCACCAGCAGGGTCAGCATTATGATGGCCAGACCCCAGTTCTGGACGAAACCGTGGAACACGGTCAGCAACCAGTGCAGCGGTTGGGCGATGAACCAGAGCCAGCCGTAGTCGACGGTCAGGTCGAGGTGGTTTGCCACCTTGGCCATCTGGTCTTGCAGCTTGGGACCCACCCACAGCTTGCTGGTCACTTCGGCCTGCTGGCCGGCAGCCACGTCTACCAGCGGCGCCTTGTAGCCTATGATGGCCTGGTCTTTACCAGGGATCACGCGGCTGTAGAAGCTGTTGGTATCGTCGGCATTCGGTGCCCAGGCAGAGACGAAGTAGTGTTGCAGCATGGCGACCCAACCACCCTTGGTGGTCTTGTTCAGGTCGGCATCCTTCATCTCGTCGAAGGTGTACTTCTTGTAACGGCTCTCTTCGCTGGAGAAGGCGCCACCACGGTAAGCACTGGCTACCATGGCGTGACCTTCCTGATCCTTGGGCGTGGTCACGGTCTGCTTCAGCTGACCGTAGAACTGCACCTGGACCGGCTCGGCGGATTTGTTGTCGATCTTGTAATCGACGCCAATCGCATAGTCACCGCGCTTGAGCACGAACTCTTTGGTGAAGACCACACCCTTGCTGTCGGTCCAGGTCATCGGTACGACGACTTGATCCTGACCATCGGCCAGCTGGTAGCTGGTCTGGGTGGCGTCATAGGTGGGACGACCCTGGGCCTGGCTGTCAGGACCATCGCGACCCACCAGGCCGCTCTGGGCGACATAGAGGCGGTCAGGTTGACTGGTCAGCAGTACGAAGGATTGATCCTTGCCTTCTTCCAGCTTGTGGGCCAGCAGCTCGGCAGAAACGATGTCACCGCCCTGGGTGTCCAGGGTCAGCTTGAGCACGTCGGAGGAGACTGTGATCAGCTTGCGTGCGGCGTTCGCGTTGGCTTGCTCGGAAACCTGAGGAATATCACCGGTCTGACCGGCTTCAGGTACGAAATGTTCGGTTTGGGCCACGGTAGTCGGGGCCGGCTTCGGAGCCTTGTCAGACTCCCACTGTTGCCAGAGCAGAAAGCTCACGAACAGCAAACCGATCAGGATGAGATTGCGTTGTGATTCCATAGTCTTCAGTTTCTTCGCTTTGGTTGCGGAACCGGGTCATAACCACCCTCGGATAAGGGATGGCATTTTAATAGACGTTTGCTGGCTAACCAAACGCCTTTTATGAAACCGTGAAGTCGGATTGCTTCTATCGCAAATTGGGAACAAGTTGGCGTGAAACGGCAGCGCGGCCCGAGCAGAGGGCTAATGATTAGCTGATACAGGCGTATCAGTTTGACAGCTACCCATTGCAACGGCGTGACAGAGTGCGCCATAGCTTTTCCAGTAACTTGAACAGCTCCTCGTTATCCATCTCTTTGACGCCGCCCTTGGCGATCACGACTATGTCGATAGCGGGCAGGTTGGCTTGATTGAGACGGAAACTTTCCCGGACCACTCGTTTGACACGATTACGCCAGACGGCACGCTTGAGTGCTTTTTTGGGCACAGCGAGGCCAAGACGGGGATGTTCGAGGGTATTGGGACAGGCGAGAAGAGTAATTTGCGGAGAAGCGGCCCGGACAGGCTCGGCGAAAACGCGTTTGAAGTGTTCGGGAGTTAACAGACGTAACTCCCGAGAGAAGGTGTGCGGCGTTGGCATTAAACTACCAGACGGGCACGACCCTTGGCACGACGAGCGGCCAGAACTTTACGACCGTTGGCAGTTGCCATGCGGGCGCGGAAACCGTGAGAGCGCTTGCGCTTCAGGTTGGACGGTTGAAAAGTACGTTTCATGATTCGATTCCGTATTTCTGTACAGTTTTGATTGTCACACTTAGCCGACGCGCCAGCTATAGCGTGTGACGACTAGCAAAAGAGGCCGAATTCTAAACAGAGTTCGGCTTTTAGTCAATCCGCCGTTCCCTCTCATCTTGCCCTGACTCATAAAGAAGCAGGAGAAGCTGGCAGGATCCGGAGGATCAAGGGCTCCGGATTATACTGGCAACCCGGGGTTAAACAAGGATCCTCCAATAAAAAAGGCGGCAAGGCCGCCAAAGAGAGAGCTATTTAAGCACTTTTCGCAAGAACTCCCGGGTACGGGGATCCTTGGGATCGACCAATATCTGATCCGGCGGGCCCTGTTCCACGATCCGGCCCCCCTCCATGAAGATCACCCGATCAGCAACATCACGAGCAAATTCAATCTCATGGGTCACCACCACCATGGTCTGGTGCTGGCGAGCGAGCTCCTTCATCAGCCCAAGTACCTCGTCGACCCACTCGGGATCCAGGGCCGAGGTGGGCTCATCGAACAGAATGACCTTGGAGTGAGCCGCCATGGCGCGGCCTATGCCGACCCGCTGCTGCTGGCCGCCGGAGAGGGACGCCGGGTAGGCATCCTGCTTGTCGGCAAGCCCTATGTCCTTGAGGATACCGAGGGCAGTGGCGCGGGCCTCGGCTTTTGGCTGCTTCCAGACGGTGATCAGCCCCTCGGCTATGTTGTCCAGCGCCGTCTTGTTGGCGAACAGGGCATAGTTCTGGAACACGAAGGAGGCGCGCTTGCGCAGCTCGATCGCCTGCTGCTCGCTGGCGTTGGCCAGGTCCAGCTGCAGGTCGTCGATGGCAAGGGTACCTGCATCCGGGGTCTCCAGCAGGTTGAGGCAGCGCAGCAGGGTCGACTTGCCGGTGCCGGAGGGGCCTATGATGACCACTATCTCCCCCTTTCTGACCTCCAGATCTATGCTGTTGAGCACCTTGTTGCCGTGAAATGCCTTGGAGAGGCCGGTTAATTTGATCATCGCAGACCTCCCTTAATAGGCTCGGTTCAGGTGAATTTCCAGCAGGTGCTGCAAGCGGGTGAAGATGATGACCACCACCCAGTAGACCAGGGCCACCGCCATGAAGCTCTCGAAGAACTTGAAGGAGGAGGAGGCTTCCATCTGCGCCTTGCCCATGATCTCGGCCACCCCCAGGGTGAAGGCCAGCGAGGTGCTCTTGATCATGTCGATGAAGTAGTTCATCAGCGACGGGGTCGCTATGCGGGCCGACTGCGGCAGTATGATCCGCTGCATCGCCTGGTAACGGCTCATGCCGATACTGAGCGCCGCTTCCATCTGGCTCTTGTGAATGCCCAGAATGGCGGCGCGGATCGACTCGGCCATATAGGCGGCGAAGTGCAGGGTCAGGCCGACGATGGCGGCGGTAAAGGCATCCATCCCCACGAAGACGGGGAACAGTTGCGGCAGTCCGTAGTAGAGCAGGAACAGCTGGACGAGCAGGGGAGTACCTCGAAAGAACGAGATATAGAGCATCGCCAGCCAGTGGATCACGGGGACGCGAAACACCCGTACTATCGCCAGGGTCAGCGACAGTACGAGTGCCAGAACGAATCCCCACAGGGCCATTTCCATCGTGGTGCCCAGGTATTTGAGCAGGATGGGGAACAGCCCTAGTGTGTACTCGAGGTCAAATTCCATCATTTATTTGTCGGTGATATCGGAAGCGAACCATTTTTCGGAGATTTGACGCAGGGAGCCATCCTTGCGCATGGCGGTCAGGGCGTCGTCGACCTTCTTCAGCACGGCCTGTTTCTCCGGCGTCTTCAGGAAGGGCAGGGCGTTCTCGATGGTCTCGAACGGTGCGCCGGCCTGTTGCAGCGGCAGCTTGGATTCCTTGATCAGCTGGGCGGTGGAGACGCGGTCCATCACGAAGGCGTCGATGCGGCCCAGGGCGACATCCTGCTCGAAGCTGGAGTCGTAGGTGCGGATATCGATCTTCTTGTTCGGGTCGTTCTTGCGCAGCAGCTCTTCGAAGTTGGAGCCGAGGTTGACCGCGACCTTCTTGCCTTCCAGATCCTTGATGCCGTGGATGGTGCTGTTGCCCTTGCGGACCACTATCTGGGCGCCGTCATAGACATAGGGCTGGGAGAAGGCGTACTTGGCTTTGCGCTCGTCGGTGATGGTGATCTGGTTGGAGATGGTATCGACACGGCCGGTTTCCAGCATGCCGAACAGGCCGGAGAAGCTGGCGGTCACGAACTCGACCTTGTAGCCGGTGCGCTCACCGATCTGGTTCCACATATCCACCTCGAAGCCCTGCAGCTTGTCCTGCTTGACGAAGGTGAACGGGAAATACTTGCCGGACATGCCGACCTTGATGGTTTCCTGGGCGATGGCTTGACCGGACAGGGCTGCCAGCAGAATGGCGGCACCGGAGACCAGCTTGATGGATGATGTCATGGGGATTCCTCTCTCTGTTGTTCTGTATTTTTAGTTGTAATCACTGGATTTGCGCTGATGTTATTGGAATAAAAGCCAAAGAATAAATGATATTTGGTTATATAAAATAACCGGTTCAGGTCTGGATCTTTGGTGCCATCCTGGATGGATCAGGCTGTGGGTAACTTTGGGGATGAAATCAGATCCAGCGGTGCTGGATCCTTGAAAGTCAAGGATCTTATTTGCCGGATCCGCAAGGTGGCGGCTAGAGATCCAGCCGCTAAAAACGTAGAATAGCCGGTCTTTAGTTAATCAATTGACGGGAGTTTAGAGTGACTGCTTCGCTATGGCAGCAGTGCCTTAACCGGCTGCAAGATGAGTTGCCCTCGGCAGAATTCAGCATGTGGATCCGGCCGCTTCAAGCGGAGTTGAGTGACAATACTCTGACCCTGTATGCACCGAATCGCTTTGTTCTGGACTGGGTACGAGACAAGTATCTCATCCGGGTTAACGGCATCATCAATGAACTCTGTGGGGTCGATGGCCCCACCCTGCGTTTTGATATAGGTAATCGTCCTCATCCCGTCGCGGTCGCAAGAGCGCCGGCGCGTGGTGCTGCGCCTGTGAATAACTTGCAGAAGAGCTGGGAAAGCAAGGCTGAAGCCAAGCCTGAGCCGAACCACAAAAGCAACACCAACGTGAACTATACCTTCGAGAACTTCGTCGAGGGTAAGTCCAACCAGTTGGCCCGCGCGGCTGCCCGTCAGGTAGCCGACAACCCGGGTGGCGCTTACAACCCGCTGTTCCTCTATGGCGGCACCGGCCTGGGCAAAACCCACCTGCTGCACGCCGTTGGCAACGCCATCAAGGAGCGCAAGAAGGACGCCAAAGTCATCTACATGCACTCCGAGCGGTTTGTGCAGGACATGGTGAAGGCGCTGCAGAATAACGCCATTGAAGAGTTCAAGCGTTATTACCGTAGCGTCGATGCCCTGCTCATCGATGACATCCAGTTCTTCGCCAACAAGGAGCGCTCCCAGGAGGAGTTCTTCCATACCTTCAACGCGCTGCTCGAAGGCAACCAGCAGATCATCCTGACCTCGGATCGCTATCCGAAGGAGATCAATGGTGTCGAGGATCGCCTCAAGTCCCGCTTCGGCTGGGGCCTGACGGTGGCGATCGAGCCGCCGGAGCTGGAGACCCGCGTCGCCATCCTGATGCGCAAGGCGGATGAGAACCAGATCCACCTGCCGGACGAAGTGGCCTTCTTCATCGCCAAGCGTCTGCGATCCAACGTCCGTGAACTGGAAGGCGCCCTCAACCGGGTGATCGCCAACGCCAACTTCACCGGTCGTGCCATCAACATAGATTTCGTGCGCGAAGCGCTGCGGGACTTGCTGGCGCTGCAAGAGAAGCTGGTCACCATAGACAACATCCAGAAGACGGTGGCGGAGTATTACAAGATCAAGCTGGCGGACCTGCTGTCCAAACGCCGCTCACGCTCCGTTGCCCGTCCACGTCAGCTGGCGATGGCGCTGGCCAAGGAGCTGACCAACCACAGTTTGCCGGAAATCGGGGATGCCTTTGGTGGCCGTGACCACACTACCGTTCTTCATGCCTGCCGCAAGATAGAGCAGCTGAAGGAGGAGAGCCACGACATCAAGGAAGATTATTCCAACCTGATCCGAACCCTTTCCTCCTGATAACAACGGTGAGTGGACAGATGCAGCGCGAATATTCCAACCTGATTCGAATCCTTTCGTCCCGATAACAACGGAGAGCACAGATGCAGCTCGAAATTAGCCGTGAGGCCCTGTTACGTCCTCTGCAACTGGTGTCCGGTGCCCTGGGTGGCCGGCCGACCCTGCCGATCCTCGGCAATGTCCTGCTTGATGTCAGCCAGGGTCTGCTGTCGCTGACCGGCACCGACCTGGAAGTTGAGATGATAGGTCAGGTCTATCTCAATAATGAGAGCCAGGATGGCCGCACCACAGTGCCGGCGCGCAAGCTGCTGGATATCTGCCGCGGCCTGCCGGAAGGGGCGGACATCCGCCTCAACACCGAAGGCGAGCGCCTGATCATCCGTTCCGGTCGTTCCCGCTTCAACCTGTCGACCCTGCCGGCCAGTGAATACCCGAATATCGAGGATTGGGAATCCGTGCTCGAATTCGACATAGGCCAGCTGGAGCTGAAGAAGCTGATCGATGCCACCCAGTTCTCCATGGCCAGCCAGGACGTGCGTTACTACCTGAACGGCATGCTGTTCGAGAGCGAGGGCCACGGCCTGCGTACCGTGGCGACCGACGGTCACCGTCTGGCGACCTGCCGTCGTGAGGTAGTGGAAGAATCGCTGCCCGATCATCAGGTTATCCTGCCCCGTAAAGGTGTGCTTGAGCTGGTGCGCCTGCTGGAAGCGGAAGACAAGCCGGTACGGTTGCAGATCGGTCGCAGCAACCTGCGCGCGGCGCTGGACGGCTTCATCTTCACCTCCAAGCTGGTGGATGGCCGCTTCCCGGATTGGCGTCGGGTTATCCCGCGCAACAGCGACAAGGCCCTGATCGCCGGTCGTGAGGATCTGCGTCAGGCGTTTGCCCGCGCGGCCATCCTCTCCAACGAGAAATTCCGTGGGGTGCGCCTCAATCTGCAGGAAAACCTGCTGCGCATTACCGCCAACAACCCGGAACAGGAAGAAGCCGAAGAGCTGCTTGACGTACAATACGAGGCCAGCGAGATGGAGATAGGTTTCAACGTCTCTTATGTGCTGGACGTGCTGAATACGTTAAAATGTGACCAAATCCGGATTAGCCTGAGCGATTCCATCAGCAGTGCCATTATTGAGGATTTTGATCATCAGGATGCTCAGTACGTGGTGATGCCGATGCGGATCTAGTCGTGGCCCTGGTCAAACTCCAGCTCAGCGACTTTCGCAATATCCAGCAGGCCAGTCTCAAGCTGTCCCCCGGCCTCAACATCCTGGTCGGGTGCAATGGCAGCGGCAAGACCAGCGTGCTGGAAGCCATTCACTACCTTGGTCTCGGTCGCTCCTTTCGTACTCACCTGACCGGGCGGGTCATCCGTCAGGGGGAGCGGGCCTTTACCCTGTTTGCCCAGTGCGAACTGGAGGGACGTCAGGTGCCCATCGGTCTAGCCAAGGACAAGAGTGGCGAGACCCAGCTCAAGATCGCCGGGGCCCAGGCCCAGCGACTGGCCGATCTGGCCGAGCTGTTGCCGGTGCAGTTGATCCATCCCGATGGCTTCAACCTGCTGACGGGCGGGCCCCAGGCTCGCCGAGCCTGGCTGGATTGGGGCGTCTTCCATCAGGAACCGACCTTCTTCTCCCTGTGGGGACGAGTGCGGCGTCTGCTGAAACAGCGCAATGCGCTGCTGCGCCAGAGCACCCAGTATCGCCAGCTGGCGTTCTGGGATCAGGAGCTGGTGCGGCTCGGGGGTGAACTGGCCGAGTTTCGCGCCAGTTATTGTCAGGCCATTACGCCCCTGATCAAGGAGATGACGGCAGATTTTCTGCCGGAATTCGACATCAGTCTCGGTTTCTATCGGGGCTGGGAGAAAGAGACTCCCCTCGGCGACTTGCTGGAGGCGGGGTTTGAGCGGGATCGTTCGCTGGGTTACACAGGGGTAGGCCCACAGAAGGCCGATGTGCGACTCAAGGCGAATGGTGTGCCCGCTCAGGATATTTTGTCCAGGGGTCAGCTGAAGTTGTTGGTCTGTGCCATGCGACTGGCCCAAGGGCTCTATTTGAATCAACATAGCAGCCGTGGCTGTATTTTTTTAATTGACGATTTTGCCTCTGAACTGGATGTCGACAAGCGCCGCTTGCTGGCCGCAAGGCTGAAGCAGTGTGCGTCCCAGGTGTTTATCACCGCCATCGATACCGGTCAGCTCGCAGACATGATGGATGCGAATGACTGCAAGTTGTTCCACGTGGAACAAGGCAAGATCTCCGAAACGTTAGAGAAGGCAGAGAGTAAGCTATGAGTGAAAATACTTACGACTCCTCGAATATCAAGGTACTGAAGGGCCTGGATGCGGTCCGCAAGCGCCCGGGGATGTACATCGGCGATACGGATGATGGCTCAGGTCTGCACCACATGGTGTTTGAGGTCGTCGATAACTCCATTGACGAGGCTCTTGCTGGCTACTGCTCCGATATTCTGGTCAAGATCCATTCCGACGGTTCCGTCTCCGTGCGTGACAATGGCCGGGGTATCCCGGTAGACATGCACGAGGAGGAGGGCCGCTCCGCCGCAGAGGTCATCATGACCGTACTGCACGCCGGCGGTAAGTTCGATGACAACTCCTACAAGGTGTCCGGCGGCCTGCACGGCGTGGGCGTCTCAGTGGTTAATGCCCTCTCTGACAAGCTGTTGCTGACCATACGTCGCAACGGCCATGTCTACGAGCAGACCTATCACCTGGGTGAGCCGCAGGCGCCGCTCAAGCAGATTGGCGACAGCAGCAGCGGCACGGGTACCGAGGTGCGCTTCTGGCCGAGCCCGACCATCTTTACCGATACCCTGTATCACTACGAGATCCTGGCCAAGCGTCTGCGCGAGCTATCCTTCCTCAACTCCGGTGTCTCCATCCGTCTGCAGGACGAGCGGGATGGCCGTGAGGTGCATTTCTGCTACGAGGGTGGTATCAAGGCGTTCGTTGAATACCTGAACCAGAACAAGACCCCGATCCATCCCAAGGTGTTCCACTTCTCCACAGAGCAGGACGGCATCGGTGTCGAAGTCGCCATGCAGTGGAACGATGCCTATCAGGAAGGGGTTTACTGCTTCACCAACAACATCCCGCAGCGGGATGGTGGTACTCACCTAGTGGGTTTCCGCACCGCGCTGACCCGTACCCTCAACACCTATATGGACAAAGAGGATTACAGCAAGAAGGCCAAGTCGGCCGCCAGTGGCGACGACGTGCGTGAAGGTCTGATTGCGGTCATCTCGGTCAAGGTGCCGGATCCCAAGTTCTCTTCCCAGACCAAGGACAAGCTGGTCTCGTCCGAAGTGAAGACCGCCGTTGAACAGGCGATGGGCGAGAAGCTCGGCGAGTTCCTGCTGGAAAACCCGGGCGATGCCAAGATAGTGGTCAACAAGATCATCGATGCGGCCCGTGCCCGTGAAGCGGCCCGCAAGGCGCGCGAACTGACCCGTCGCAAGGGTGCGCTGGACATCGCCGGCCTGCCAGGCAAGCTGGCAGACTGCCAGGAGAAAGACCCGGCCCTCTCCGAACTCTACATAGTGGAAGGGGACTCTGCTGGCGGCTCCGCCAAGCAGGGTCGCAACCGCAAGAACCAGGCCATACTGCCGCTCAAGGGCAAGATCCTGAACGTGGAGAAGGCCCGTTTCGACAAGATGATCTCCTCGCAAGAGGTGGGCACCTTGATCACGGCCCTGGGCTGCGGCATAGGTCGTGACGAGTACAACCCGGACAAGCTGCGCTACCACAACATCATCATCATGACGGATGCGGACGTCGATGGTGCGCACATCCGTACCCTGTTGCTGACCTTCTTCTATCGTCAGATGCCGGAGATCATCGAGCGTGGCTACATCTACATAGCCCAGCCGCCCTTGTACAAGGTCAAGAAGGGCAAGCAGGAGCAGTATCTGAAAGACGAAGATGCGCTGCTGCAGTACCAGACCGCCATGGCGCTGGATGGTGCTACCCTGCACGTCAACGAATCCGCTCCGGCCATAGGTGGCGAGGCGCTGGAGCGTCTGGTCAACCAGCACCGTGCCGTGTCTCACCTGATCACCCGCATGTCCCGCCGGGCGCCGGATGCCGTGTTGACCCAGCTGATCTATCAGCCTGAGTTGAACGAAACCCTGCTGGCCAGCGAGAGCGACCTGCTGGCCTGGTGTCAGGCAATGGAAGCCGTGCTCAACGAGAGCAACCACGGTATCCAGTACCAGATCCAGGTGCGTCGTGATGAAGAGCGCCGCCTGTTCGTGCCGCACGCCGTGGTGCGTCAGCACGGGGTCGACCGTGAATACGCGATCAGCTACGACTTCCTGCAGTCCGGTGAGTACCGTCAGCTGGTTTCCCTCGGCAAGGAGATCGCCAACCTGATCGAGGAAGGTGGTTTCATCAAGCGTGGCGAGAAGGTCAAGCCGATTGCCAACTTCGTGGAAGCGGTCGACTGGCTGATGAGCGAAGGCAAGCGCGGCATCTACATCCAGCGCTATAAAGGGCTGGGCGAGATGAACCCGGACCAGCTGTGGGAAACCACCATGGATCCGGAAGCACGTCGCATGCTGCGCGTCACCATAGACGACGCCGTTGGTGCCGACCAGCTCTTCTCCACCCTGATGGGTGATGCGGTCGAGCCTCGTCGTGACTTTATCGAGACCAACGCCCTGCGGGTCGCCAACCTCGACGTCTAATCGACCTAGTCAGTCAGACAGCAAAAAGCCGCTCCTTGTGAGCGGCTTTTTTACATCTGTCGTCAGCGGAATCGCGTTATCCGTTCCCTCTCGGGATGAAGGCCTGCCCTGGATTGTCTCGCCTCGTCATAGATGTTCCACGTGAAACATCGCGCCCTCCGACCATTGCCAACCATGCACCAGTGGCCGTTTATCATCGGCCCAGTTCGGGTGCCGGGCAGTAGAGGCGCAGCCGATGGCCATCCGGATCGAGCGCCATGCCGGTGTAGCCAAATTCCAGTCGGATCGGCGACTGGGTGATGGTGAGGCCGCGAGCCTGCCATTTCGCAAACTCGGCATCGACGCTGGCATCATCTGGCAGAGGGAAGGCCAGCTCCATGGCTCCGGCTTCTTGCGTGACCTTGGGCTCAACCGTGGCGCTGGACCAGAGCGCCAGCCTGGCGCCCGACTCGAACACGAACATGGCGAAGGTGGGGGATTCTTCCACCGGCGAGCGACCAAACAGCTCGCGATAGAAACGGGCGCTGCGAGCCGGATTGGCGACATAGAGGATGGTGAACTGGGGAACAAGCATGGTGACACTCCTTGTTTCGGGGGGGCGCATCTGCGCCGACCCCGTCAGCATGGCGCCAGCCGCTGTCAGTTTCTGTCAGCAATGAATTGTGGCTGCGGGATCTGCTGGGTGGCGCGCCACTCCTTGAGCAGGATAGTCCGGCTCCTGGGATAGCCTATCTCCTCCAGCGTCAGCCGGCTGATGCGATCCACCCGGAAGTGGCGAAAGTCCTGCCGCAGCTCGCACCAGGCCATCAGGACCCGCACCTGCTCGAAATAGCCGAGGGCAAATGGCCAGACGGTGCGCTCGGAACTCGTTTCTCTCAGATCGCGATAGCTCAGGGTTACCTTGCGCTGTTGACGGATGGCACTGCGCAGGGGAGCCTCATCGGTGCAGGCGTCGCTGCGGGATGAGCCGATCAGCAGGGTGTTGGCGTGGAGCTGCTGGCGGTACTCGGCGGGCAGCACTGCCTCTATCTTGGCCAGCGCACTGCGGGCACCGGCACTTAGGGCGCTGTCGGCATGTTCGGCCACCCAGCGGGAGCCCAGCACCAGGGCTTCCAGCTCCTCTTCGCTGAACATCAGCGGTGGCAGCATGAAGCCGGGGCGCAGCACATAGCCGATACCGGGCTCACCCTCGATATGCGCCCCCTGGGATTGCAGGGTCGCTATGTCCCGGTAGAGGGTGCGCAGGCTGATGCCGAGCCGGCTGGCCAGCTCTGTGCCTGTGATGGCGTAACGGTGACCGCGCAACAGCTGGAGCAGGGCCAGCAGACGTTCGGAACGGGACATGGCATGGCTCCTTGGGATCTGCGGTTAGGGTGCCATGTTTGGACGAACCGGAACAGGGTGAGGTGAGAGGCTCACTCCCTGCTGCCACGAAAAGATCGCCGCCATTCGCTCGGCGAAACCTCGAAGCGGGCCCGAAAATGCTGGCGCAGTGAGGTGGCTGTCTTGAAACCCACCAGTTCGGCGATGCGTTCGATGGGGTGGGTGCTGGCTTCCAGCAGCTCCTGGCAGCGCCTGAGCCGCTCGATCAGCAGCCACTCTCCGACGGAGAGGCCGGTGGCCTGATGAAAGCGACGGGTAAAGGTGCGCCGACTCATCAGGCTGTGGGCCGCCAGACTGTCGAGGGTATGCGGCTCCTGCAGGTGGGCTCGCAGGTGATCGAGCAGCTGGTTCATCCTAGCATCCCGGGTAGAGGCGGAGACCGGCTGCTGGATGAACTGGGCCTGGCCACCTTCCCGGTGGGGCGGGATCACCAGCCGTCGTGCCACCTGGTTGGCGATGGCACTACCGTGGTGCTGGCGTACCAGATAGAGGCAACAATCCAGTCCGGCAGCTGTGCCCGCCGAGGTGACCAGCCCCTCATCATCCACATAGAGGGCGTTGGTATCGAGCCGCACGCAGGGAAAGCGGCGGAGGAAATCCTGCTCGTACTCCCAATGGGTCGAGGCCTTGCGTCCATTGAGCAAGCCGGCATAGGCGAGCACATAGGTGCCGAGGCAGAGCCCCACCACCTGGGCCCCTCTGGCATGAGCCGCCATCAGGGCATCCAGCAGTGGCTGGGCCGGGCGCTCGGCCGGGTCGCGCCAGAAGGGAATGACTATGATGTCCGCCTCGGCCAGGGCCTCCAGCCCGTGAGGTGCCTGGATGCTGAACCCCTGTGACGAATGCGAGCTGGCCTTGCCATCCCCGGCACAGAGCCTGAGTTCGAACAGGGGCTGATCCGGCAGTATGTCGCCGAAGATGAGGCAGGGCACTGAGCAGTGAAAGGGGCTGAAGTGGTCGAAGGCCACGACGGCAACTATCGGGATGGGCATGACGCTGGCCTCCTCTTTGCGCGATGAGCAACCATGATATGCGCTTGCAGCTTAAAGCCGAAGGGCCATGCGGATGCACGGCCCCAGTTATCACAGCGAGAGCGTGTCGCCATCTTCCGGCACCCGCACCCGATCCGCCATGCCGTGCTCGGCCAGATAGTCGCGCAACTCCTTGCGTGACAGCACGGCATGATTGACCGCCTCCATGTGGCTGGCAATCAGGGTGGCCTGTGGCGCGGCCTGATAGACGGCCCGCACATCCTCCTTGCCCATGATGATGGAGCCCAGCCCCGGCACCTGGGCATCGCCACAGTTGAGGATGATCACCTCAGGCCCGTGTTGTCGCAGGCTCTGTGCGACCATTTCGTTCCAGACGGTATCACCCGCCAAATAGAGGGTTTTCTCTTGCGGGTGGGAGAAGACCACACCGCACACCTCACCCAGCCGCTCGGCCAACACCGCCATGACCTGATCGTTGCCGTGTTGCCCCTCGGTCTGCTGCAGGCGGATGCCGGCAAATTCGGCCTTCTCGCTCAGCAGGCGCACATCTTTGAAGCCACTGGCGCAGATGGTGTCGGCATCTTTCTGATGTTGCACAAACAGCGGGAGATGCTTGGGGATCTGCTGCTGAGCGACCGGGTCCCAGTGGTCCAGGTGATCGTGGGTGACGATCACCGCATCCACATCGAGTATCTCCGCCAGGGGCAGAGGCAGCTCGACCAGCGGGTTGCGCAGGTGGCTGTTGGCTGTTCCGGCGAAGGCGGGCAGCGTGCCCTTCGCTGCCAGCATGGGGTCGATCAGAAAGCGGGTGCCGGCGTAGTCGATCAGCAGGGTGGCGTTGCGAACCTGGGTAATCTGCATTGTGTAGCTCCGTGATAGCGGCGAGGTGTGCAACCAGTATGACGGGGGATGCGGGGAGCCATGAGTGGCCCGCGGGTCGATTATCGATCCTATCGGGCCAGCTGAACGATACGCTTGTGTGCCGGACAAACTCGAAAAATTTCTTTGATTCTCGCCCTTGAAAGCAAAAAGCCGGACCCTATATAGGTAACAAGGCCGGAACGCTCGACAGAGGTTTCGACCAGACGCCCGTCCGACAGGAGGGCAAACCATCCGTTATCGCTCACAAGAGGGTAATACTATGCGTTCTATCGACTTTTCTCCGCTCTATCGTTCTGCCATCGGTTTCGATCGTCTGGCCAATCTCATCGAATCTGCGGCCAGCAATGGCAATGCCGGATATCCCCCCTACAACATAGAGCAGCTGGGTGACAACGACTACCGTATCAGCATGGCGGTGGCGGGCTTTACCCAGGAAGAGCTGGAGTTGAGCTTTCAGGAAAACCTGCTGACGGTGAAGGGCAGCAAGCAGGCCGAGACCGACCGCAACTACCTGTATCAGGGCATAGCCGAGCGGGGTTTCGAGCGTCGCTTCCAGCTGGCCGACTATGTGCGGGTGAAGGGCGCCGACCTGAAAAATGGCCTGCTGCACGTTGAGCTGGTGCGTGAAGTGCCCGAGGCGATGAAGCCGCGCAAGATCGAGATCAACGGCTGACGCCAGGCCTCGCCACACATTTTACCAAGCTTCCCGGGTGCCGATGGCGGGCCCGTGGAAATTGAAACCTGTTGCTTATTAGAAGGATAGGATTATGCGTAACCTCGATTTTTCTCATCTCCATTCCAATGCCGTCGGCTTCGAGCGGATGGCCCGTGAGCTGGAAGGCCTGTTTGACCAGAAGGCGGTGGCCTATCCCCCTTACAACATCGAAAAGCGCGATCACGATGGCTATCGCATCACGGTCGCGGTGGCCGGTTTCGAGCGCGAAGAGCTGGAACTGGAGACCGAAAACGGCACCCTCAAGGTGAAGGGGCGCAAGGCAGCCTCTGATGAACGCCAGTTCCTCCATCAGGGCATTGCCGAGCGTGACTTCGAGCTGGCCTTCAAGTTGAGCCAGCATGTGGAGGTGCAGGGCGCCAGGCTGGAGCATGGTCTGCTGACCATAGATCTGGCGCGCGAACTGCCGGAGGCACTCAAGCCTCGCACCATCCCCATCGGTACAGCCGAGCCGCTGGCGCTGCCAAACTAAGCCATGAGAAATGAAAAAGGCCTGCGATTGCAGGCCTTTTTGTTTTTGGTTCGCAGGTCAGTTGCTGCCGTAGAGGTCGTTGATCTCGTCCGCCAGTATGGCGATGCCACGGCGCACCAGCTCCTCGCTCTGGGAGTAGTTGAGGCGGATACACTCCTGGCTGTGGCGCCACTTGGGGTCGTCGATGCCGGGGAAGAAGTAGTGCCCCGGCACTATCAGCAGGTTCTTCGCCTTCAACCGCTCATAAAGTTCCTGGCAGTGAATGGGCAGGTCTTCGAACCAGAGCCAGAGGAAGAGGGCGCCTTCCGGCTTGTGGATGTGGAAGCGCGGATCCGGGATCGCCTCACGCAGCAGCTGTACCGCCAGCTCGGCCTTCTGCCGGTAGAAGGGTTTCACCACCTGCTCGCTCAGGGCGATGATCTCGCCACTTTCGATCATTGGGATGGTGATGGCGGGTCCCAGGCTGCCCGGCGCCAGGTTGATGATGCCGCTCAGGTTGGTGATGGCCTGAATGATCTTCTCGTCGGCGATGACTATGCCGCAGCGGGTGCCCGGCAGTCCCAGCTTGGAGAGGCTCATGCAGAGGATGGTGTTGGCATTCCAGAACGGCTTGGCCTCGCTGAAGATGATGCCAGGGAAGGGCACGCCGTAGGCGTTGTCGATCAGCAGCGGAATGCCCTTGTCGCGGGCTATCTGATCCAGATGCTCTATCTCGTCATCGGTCAGCACGTTGCCAGTCGGGTTGGTTGGACGGGAGACGCAGATCACCCCTATATCGTCGCCCACCTGCAGGCTCTCGAAATCCACGTGGTATTTGAACTGGCCATCGGGCAGCTTTTCCATGGTGGGTTTGTATGCCACGAAGTAGTCATCGGTGAGGGCTGAGTCGGCGTAGCCGATATATTCGGGGGCCAGCGGGAACAGCACCTTCTTCTTGCGGCCATCGGCGAACTCGCCGGCCAGCAGGTTGAACAGGTAGAAGAAGGCATTCTGGCTGCCGTTGGTCAGGGCGATATTGCGAGAGGTGATATCCCAGCCGAGCTCCTTGCTGAGCAGGGCGGCCAGCGCCTTGGTGAACCTGTCCTTGCCTTGGGGGCCGTCGTAGTTGGCCATGGCTTTGACCAGTTCGCCATTGTCGAGCAGGTTTTTGGCTTCGGTTTGAAAGCGCTCCAGCATGGCGGGGATGGGGGCCGGATTGCCGCCACCCAGCATGATGGCGTCCGGATTGGTCAGCCCCTGATTAAGGTCATCCATGAGTTGGGTAATGCCGGCGTGGCGAGTGAACTTCTCGCCGAACAAGGAAAATTCCATTCGGTGACGGATCCAGAGTCAGTTACGGGGATGTAGCACCATAGCTCAGTTTAAAAGCGGGTGTCGATCAAAATAACGGGACGTTCCACGTGGAACATGACTCGGGAATACGCCGTGGTAAAAAATACCATTTATGGGTTTAAAAATGACCACCTTGCTACCCAGATAAGAAAAAAATGGGGGCTTTTAACTGATTAATTTAAGCAAAATCATCTAGTTATAAATATGGCACAAGTATTGGAATAGCTATCAGGTCATCTCAACCATACCGGAGCACACCAGATGAAAACCCTGATCGCCACCCTGATAATGAGCACACTGAGCCTGAATGTGATGGCAACTGAAAACCCCAGACCCGAGCTGGATACCGCCAAGCTGGATCAGGTGATCCTGGCTCAGCAGCAGGAGGCATCCCATGCCGTGGTGCTGGATGCCATCAGCAACCTCAAGCCACTGGCGCTGGATACCCTGGTGGTGGAGGTGAGTTCGGCCGATGCGACTCACCCCGGGAGTTGAGATGGCGCAGGGGGGTCTGCCCCGTATGCTGCCTGAAGAAGCTGATGAAGGCGCTGTCGCTGGAGAACTCCAGCGAAGCGGCTACCCGGCTGATGGGCTCGTCCTCGGCCAGCAGTTCCATGGCGCGCAACAGACGCCACTGCTGGCGCCAGGCCTGATAGCTCATGCCTGTGTCTCGCATGAAGATGCGGCCTATGGTCTTGTCACTGGCACCCACCCGTCCGGCCAGCCGGTTGAGCCGATCGGGCAGGGTGTCGCCCCGTTTTACCTCCTGCAACCAGGCCGTCAGGCGCGGGTCTGCCGGTAGCGGCAGTTGCCAGGATTCCCGCGGCGCTTGCGCCAGCTCCTCGATGAACAGCGCCAGTGTCCGGCTCTGCTCCACCTCCGGTTTCTCCCATGGCCAGAGTGCCATTCGTTCTATGATCTCCCGCAGCAACGGGTTGACCGCCATCACCTGCACACTGGCTGGCAGCTCGGGTTGTGGCCGGAAGTAGAGGGAGCGATAGGCCACCACACCGCGCATCAGCACTCTGTGGGGAGTGCCCGCCGGCAGCCAGGCAGCCCGGCTGGGTGGCAGCAGACAGACCTGGTTCGCCAGCTCTATGCTCATGCAGCCCGCCTGGGCGAACAGCAGCTGATGGCGCTGATGCTGATGCAGGCCCGAGTCGTGCCAGCCGAGCGCGGAGGCAATGCCGATCACGCTGCCAGCCAGGCTGTCCGGGTCAAAAGGGTGATCGGGGAGAATAAAGGCCATGTGTCCGATTATTGATGTTTATAGTCCTGCTTATTGTAATCGGACAGTCGGCATCTCTCTAGAATGACGACCTCTTGTGAAGGAGGTTTGTCATGAACAACAAGTTGCCACCGCTCTGGCTGGTGGTCGGATTGATGATGTTTCCCCAGATAGTGGAGACCATCTACAGCCCTGTGCTGACGCATATCGCGAGCCAGTTCAGGGTAAGCGACGGACAGGCATCCCAGACCCTGTCGGTCTATTTTCTGGCGTTTGCGGTGGGCGTGGTCTGTTGGGGGCGGCTCTGTGATCTGATTGGGCGACGCCCCGCCATGCTGGCGGGTCTGTTCACTTACGGGCTCGGCACCTTGCTGGCATTGCTGGCCAACCAGTTCGAGGTGTTGCTGCTGGCCCGGGTCATCTCGGCCTTTGGGGCCGCCGTGGGATCCGTGGTGACCCAGACCATGCTGCGCGACAGCTACCAGGGCAGCGATCTGGCCCGCGTCTTCTCGGTCATGGGGGTCGCGCTATCACTCAGCCCCGTGCTGGGGCTGGTGAGCGGCGGCCTGCTGGCCGAGCAGTTTGGCTATCTCGGTGTCTTCAGCGGCTTGCTGGTGCTGGCCCTGATGCTGGGGGGGATCGCCGGCTGGCGGCTGCCGGAAACCCGTCCCGTGATGACCACTCGGGTTGCCCTCTGGCCATTGGCGTGCCGCATGGTGCGGGATGGCGGACTCTGGCGCAGTGCCCTGCTGGTCGCCCTGTTCAATACCATGCTGTTTGGCTACTACAGCCTGGCGCCGTTTCTGTTTGCCGGATTGGGATTGAATGCCAGCGAGTTTGGCTATTCCGGCCTGGCGTTGGCGCTGGCGACCCTGATTGGCAGCCTGCTGAACCGGCGTTTGCTGGGGGCGGGCTGGTTGCCATCAGCACTGATCCGGCTGGCCTCTGTGCTGGCGCTGGGGGCTGGGGTTGCCGTGTGGGCGAGCCAGGATTCGCTCTGGTTCCTGCTGCCCATGATGGGAGTCGTGGTGGCCTTTGGCATCGCCATTCCCAATGTGTTGAGTCAGGCCTTGCTGTCTTATCGGGAGGTAGCAGGCAGTGCCGGTGCCCTGTTCGGACTGGCCTACTACCTGCTGCTCAGCCTGGGATTGGCGCTGGCGGCCGCTTTGCAGGATCTGGGTCTGCTGCTCCTTGGCTGCGGCCTGTTGGCCGTACTGTGCAGCGGCCGGCGTTCCACGTGAAACATCAGCTGCCGATAAAACGGTAGCCGATGCTGGATTCGGTTTCGATAAGACTGGGTTGCTGGGAATGTTGCCGCCCAGCTTCTTGCTGCAACATCAGCTGCCGATAAAGCGGTAGCCGATGCCGGATTCGGTCTCGATCAGGCTGGGTTGCTGGGGGTTATCTCCCAGCTTCTTGCGCAGGCTGGCGATGACGATGCGCAGGTAGTGGGTATCTTCCTTGTGGCTCGGTCCCCAGATGTCGTTGAGCAGCTGGGTCTGCATCACCAGCTTGCCGGGGTGGCACACCAGCGCCTGCAGCAGGGCGAACTCCTTGCGAGACAGGGGGATCTCTTCATCCTTCATGGTCACCTTGTGGCTGCTGGCGTCCAGGGTCAGGCCGCATTGCGGGAAGTGGCGGCATTCGCCGCTACTGACCCCGGCTCGCTGGCGCAGCAAGACGCGGATGCGGGCCATCATCTCCCCAATGCCGAACGGCTTGCTCATGTAGTCGTTGGCGCCCGCGTCCAGCAACCGCACCTTCTCCTGCTCCGAATCCCGCGCCGACAGCACCAGTACCGGGTGTTGATGGTGCTCACGTATCGTCTGCAGAATCTGGATGCCGTCTCCGTCCGGCAGGCCGAGATCCAGGATCACCAGATCGGGATTGAGGTGGCGATACTGCTCCAATCCCTCATTGACGCCCACCGCCTCGCTGACCTGATGGCCCTCGGCGATCAGGCTGATCCGCAGAAAGCGGCGGATCGCCGCTTCATCATCAATGACCAGGATATGAGCCATTTAGCCTCCAGCGGCGAATGTTGGGGAGGGAACAGGCGATGGCAACATGCACTCTCTGCAGCCCCCATGACAAAGGATGGGATCCATCATACCTCCGGTGAGTTGAGGGTGAGCGGCAGTGAGATGCGCATGCAGGTGCCGTTGCCGTTGGGGCCGGAAAATGCCCATATGCGGCCGCCATGAGCCTCTATCATAGCGCGGGAAATGGCGAGGCCAAGCCCGGTGCCGCGACTGCCGCAATCACCGACCGGCTGGGTGTAGAACAGATTGAAGATCTTGTCCCTATCCGACTCGGCGATGCCGACCCCGATGTCGATGATGTCGATGATGAGATCCGGATCCGCCAGCATCACCTTGAACTCTATGGGGGTGCCGGCCGGCGAGTAGCGGGAGGCGTTGTCGAGGATATTGACCAGCACCTGCTCGATCAGGGCGCCGTGCACGTAGAGCTGGGGGATCTGCTGATCGAAGTGCACCAGCAGCTTGTGCTGGCGCCAGGAGGACTCCAGCCGCTTGCGGGCGCTCTCCACCAGATCCGCCAGGTCGACCCAGTCCCGCTTCAACTGGAAATCCGGCGAGCCTATGCGGGTCATGTCCAGCAGGTTCTGCACATAGCTGTGCAGGCGGCGCGCCTCGTCCTGCACCGAATGGAGCAGTTCGTTGCGATCCTCTGCACTGATCCGATCACCGTATTCCAGCAAGGTGCTGCCGGCCCCCATTATGGTGGCCAGCGGCGTCTTCAGATCGTGGGAAACCGACGAGAGCAGGGCGGCGCGCATCCGATCCGTCTCCGCCTGCAACTGGCTGTCGGCCAGTCGCTCGTTGAGATCGATCCGGGCCAGGGCGGCGCGTATGTCGGTGAGCAGGGCCTGCAGCTGATGTTCGGCCGAGGAGGCGAGCGGGTTGGACAATCGAATGCCGAGCACGAGATCATCGGTGAGATGGTGATATTGCGCCTCGGCGGCATTGAGGGTGGCCGTGTGGGCCCCGGCGCTCTGCTTCTGGGCCAGGCACCAGTCGATGGCCGCCTTGTCGGTCTGCCCGGGTCTGTGCTGAGCCGATCCCGCCCTGTGCTGATAATCCTGATCGAGGGCAAAGACGGGCTGGGTCAGGGCCAGCGAGATGGCCTGGGTGCCTTGCCTGAGCACCTCTTCCGGGCTGCTGGCGGTGGCCAGCCCCTGGCTCAGCGACAGCAGGGCATTGCCGAGCTGCTGGGTCTCGCGCAGGCCGATCAGCTGTTGCCGCTGGCGGGAGGCGAGTCGTCCCGCCGTCATGCCGACGATGAGCAGCACGAACAGGGTGAGCAGGTCGCTGTGGCTGGCCACGTTCAGGGAGAAGTAGGGGGCGGTGAACAGCAGATTGTGAGCGACGAAGCCCAGCACGGCCGCCAGTATGGCGGGCACCAGACTGGTGGTGAGTGCCGTGGCCAGCACCCCCAGCACGAACAGCAGCGGCAGGGAGGCGGGTGGCAGCCAGTGGGAGAGTCCCCAGGCGGTCGCCGAGGTCACCGCCATTATGGTGATGGCCAGAAGGCTCTGGCGAATGTCCTTGGGGTGGAGTGGTTGCAGCCCCAGGCCGGGTTTGCGTTTCTCCGTGTCCACCAGGGTGATTTCGAGCCCCTGTGCCTGCTTGAGCAGGTGTTGCACCAGGGAGCGGCGCCAGGGGGCCTTGTGGGGTTTGCCGAGCAGCAGCTGCGAGACCTGTTGCTGTTCGGCGGTTTCCAGCAAGGTGCTGGCCACCGCCGGGCTGGAGAGGGTCAGCACCTTGGCACCGAGGTGAGAGGCCAGCGCCAGCGCCTGCTCCAGCTCGGCGGAGCGTTGCCCCTTGCTGTCGATGTGCACCACCAGCCAGGGTAGCTGGCGGCGCTGGGCGAAGCGGTGGCCGTAGCGCACCAGCGCCGAGCCGTGCTGATCGCCGAGGCAGACCATCAGCTTGCCCCGCAGCGGCAGCGTGGCCTTGCCCGCGGCTTGCCACTGCAGTTGCAGATCACCCTCCACGTGGCTGGCGGCGGTCTGCATCGCCAGCTCGCGCAGGGCGGTCAGGTTGTTGAGGGAGAAGAAGGATTGCAGAGCGGCCTTGGCCTGATGGGGCACATAGACCTTGCCCTCCTTGAGCCGGCCGAGCAGCTCCTTGGGGGGCAGGTCTATCAGTATGATGCTGTCCGCTTCCAGCAGCACCTGATCCGGCAGTGTCTCCTTGACCCTGACCCCGGTCAGTTGCCACACCAGATCGTTGAGGCTCTCCAGGTGCTGCACGTTGAGGGTGGAGTAGACGTCGATGCCGGCACCGAGCAGCTCCTCCACATCCTGCCAGCGTTTCTCGTGACGGCTGCCCGGCGCGTTGCTGTGGGCCAGCTCATCCACCACCACTATGGCGGGTTTGCGTTCGAGCAGCGCATCCAGATCCATCTCCTCCAGCCGTTGCTGGCGGTGGAGATGGATCTGGCGCGGCTGGATGGCAAGCTTGTCGAGCAGGGCCAGGGTCTCTTGACGGCCATGGGTTTCCACCACGCCGATCAGGATGTCGACCCCTTCCCGTGCCTGTTCCCGCACGGCTTGCAGCATGGCGTAGGTCTTGCCTACGCCGGGGGCGGCGCCGAGAAAGACCTTCAGCTTGCCCTTGTGTTCCTGCTCCAGGCTCGCCAACAAGGCATCGGCCCGCACCTCGTCACGCATTTCCGTACTCCTGCTCCAGGCTTGCCAGCAAGGCGCCAGCCGTTACCTCATCACGCATTCCCGTACTCCTGCTTCAGGCTTGCCAACAAGGCGCCAGCCTTTACCTCGTCACGCATTCCCGTACTCCTGCTCCAGGCTTGCCAACAAGGCGCCAGCCTTTACCTCGTCATGCATTCCCGTACTCCTGCTCCAGGCTTGCCAGCAAGGCGCCAGCCATTACCTCATCACGCATTACTATCCTTACCGAGCAACCGCTGGCTCAGTTCGAAAATGTGGGATACCGGTCCTCTCTATCAAGCGTCCTTGTCGAGCTGCAGGTTCAGCTGGAGTATGTTGACCACTTGCGGGCCAAGGATACCAGCTTGTGCACTGGACTTGACCTGCTCCGTCAGCAAGGCGGGATCCAGCCCCCGCTGTTTGGCCACTCTTTCCACCTGAGCCAGCACGGCATCCACCGGCAGATGGGGGTCCAGGCCGGAGGCGGATCGGGTCAGCATGGCGGGTGATGCGTCACCGGTCGGCGCCTGGGCTTCGGTGTTGGCAAACTGGGCCCGCAGCGGTGAGCTCATGCCCAGATTGGATGCACCACCGCCTATGGTGGCGAAGTCGCTGGCGGAGGGGCGGGAGTGGAAGTACTCGGCTCGCTCGAATTTCTGCGCCAGCAGGGCACTGCCAATCAGCTGCTGTTTGCCGTTGGTCAGCTGGCTGCCGTTGGCCTGCCAGGGGAACATCAGCTGGGCCAGCCCTGTCACCGCCAGCGGGTAGCCGACACCCAGCAGCAGGGTCAGGGTCAGCAGGGTTCTGATTGCTATCATGATTTTCTTGCTCCAAACAGATTGATGGGGTGCAGGCCAGGCTTGCACCCCGCTATGTCGTTACACCAGACCCAGGCCTGTGATGACCAGGTCGATCAGCTTGATTCCAATGAAGGGCACTATCAGGCCACCGACGCCGTAGATCAGCAGGTTGCGGCGCAGCAGGCTGGCGGCAGATCCCTTCAGGCTGACCCCGCGCAGGGCCAGCGGCACCAGCGCCACTATGATGAGGGCGTTGAAGATGATGGCCGACAGAATGGCGCTCTGCGGGCTGCCCAGCTGCATCAGGTTCAGTGCCCCCAGTTGCGGATAGGCGGCGATGAACAGGGCCGGCAGTATGGCGAAGTACTTGGCCACGTCATTGGCGATGGAGAAGGTGGTCAGGGCGCCGCGGGTCACCAGCAGCTGTTTGCCGACCAGCACCACGTCCAGCAGCTTGGTGGGGTTGGAGTCCAGATCCACCAGGTTGCCCGCCTCCTTGGCGGCCTGAGTGCCTTCGTTCATGGCCAGACCCACGTCGGCCTGGGCCAGCGCCGGGGCGTCGTTGGCACCGTCACCGCACATGGCGACCAGGCGGCCATCGGCCTGCTCCTGGCGGATATAGGCCAGCTTCTTCTCTGGAGTGGCTTCGGCGATAAAGTCATCCACCCCGGCCTCGGCGGCGATGGCGGCGGCGGTCAGCGGGTTGTCGCCGGTGATCATCACTGTCCGTATCCCCATGTGACGCAGGATCTGGAAGCGGGCCTTGATGCCGGGCTTGATGATGTCCTTGAGGAACACTACCCCCAGCAACTTCTCGTGGGTACAGACCAGCAGCGGGGTGCCGCCCTGGCGGGCTATGTTGTCGACCGACTTGAGGATCAGCTCGGGCACCGCCTTGCGCTCGAGGGAGAGGTAGTTGAGCACAGCATCCACAGCCCCCTTGCGATATTGATGACCGTTGCGATCCAGTCCGCTCAACCGGGTCTCGGCGCTGAACGGGATCAGCTTGTCACTCTCCAGCTGGCTTGGCTTGGCCATGCTTTTGCCTGCCAGAGTCAGGATGGACTTGCCTTCCGGCGTATTGTCGCCGAGGGAGGCCAGCATGGCTGCCTGGGCCAGCAGGGAGGGATCCACACCGGGGGCCGGGATCAGCTCGTCGGCCATGCGGTTGCCGAAGGTGATGGTGCCCGTCTTGTCCAGCAGCAGGGTACGCACGTCACCGGCGGCCTCCACGGCGCGGCCCGACTTGGCAATCACGTTCAGCTTCACCAGCCGATCCATGCCGGCGATGCCGATGGCGGAGAGCAGGCCGCCTATGGTGGTCGGGATCAGGGTGATGAAGAGGGCGAGCAGGTAGAGCCTGGGCACCTGGGTGCCGTTGTAGTTGAGGAACCAGGGCAGGGTAGCCACCACCAGCAGGAAGATCAGGGTCAGACCCACCAGCAGGGCATCGAGTGCCATCTCGTTCGGGGTCTTCTGGCGCTTGGCCCCTTCCACCAGCGAGATCATCCGGTCCAGCGTGCTCTCACCCGGATTGTTGCTCACTCGTACCCAGATCTCGTCCGAAACCACAGTGGTGTTGCCTGTCACGCCGCTGCGGTCGGTGCCGGATTCGCGAATGACGGGGGCGGATTCACCCGTGATGGCGGCCTCGTTGACCGAGGCGATGCCGGCCACCACTTCACCATCGGCCGGGATCATCTCGCCGCTGCGCACCAGCACCAGATCACCTTTCAGCAGGCTGGTGGCGGGCACCCATTCACCCTGTCCATCCTTGGCATCCGTGACCCGGCGCGCCTTGAGCTGGCTCATGCCGGCCTTCAGGCTGTCGGCTCTCGCCTTGCCGCGTCCTTCGGCCAGGGTCTCGGCGAAGTTGGCAAACCAGAGGGTCAGCCAGAGCCAGGCTGTCAGCTGCCAGGCCAGGCTGGGAGCCACGCCCGACAGGGGTTGGCCCAGCAGGGATTCCACGGTCGCCATCACGGCGGCCAGCCAGAGGGTGAACAGTATGGGGCTGCCAAACAGTGCCTTGGGGTTGAAGCGATAGAGGGCTTCGACCATGGCTTGCACAATTTGCGAGCTCTGTTTCTTGGCCTTCACCTTCTCGGTGCTGGCCGTCATTGAGATGGACTTGCTCATTAGAAAGCTCCCTGTATCAGGCTCAGATGTTCGGCCACGGGTCCTAGTGCCAGCAGTGGCAGGAAGGAGAGGCCGCCAATCAGCAGTACTGTGATGATCAGCAAGGTAATAAACAGTGGCCCCCGGATCGGGAAGTCACCTTCACCCGTCTCCTGGCGCGGAGCGCGGGCGAGCTGGCCGGCGATGGCCAGCACGGGGATGATGTAACCGAAGCGGCCGAGCAGCATGGCCAGTGCGATGGCGATGCACTGCCAGCTATCGGCGGCGGCAAAGCCCGCGAAGGCGGAACCGTTGTTGCCGGCAGCCGAGGCGTAGGCATAGATCAGCCGTGACAGGCCGTGCGGGCCTTCATGACCTATGACGGTGGCGGCATCCGGCATCAGCAGGGTCACGCCACCGATCACCAATACCCCGACCGGCATCACCAGCATGCTGGCGACCACCCACTTCATCTCTGTGATACCGAGGCGTTTGCCCAGATAGGTCGGGGTGCGACCCACCATGAGGCCACACAGGAACACGGTCAGCAGCACGAACAGCATCATGCCGTAGATGCCGGCACCCACGCCGCCGAACACCACTTCACCCAGCAGCATGTTGATCATGGCGACCATGCCGGCGAGGGGGGCAAAGCTGTCGTGCATGGCGTTGACCGAGCCGTTGGAGGCGGCCGTGGTCGCCACTTCCCAGATGCTGGAGAGCACTGGGCCGAAGCGGCTCTCCTTGCCTTCCCAGTTGCCCATCTGAGTGGTGAGGTGAGCGAGGTTGGGATCCGGCTTCATCTCCTGGGAGACGGAGAGGCAGAGCCCCAGCACCAGCATGATGGTCATGGCGATGAGGATGGCGCGACTGTGGGCCAGATCCTTCACGTAGCGGCCCAGGGTGCAGACCATGGCGGCGGCTATGGTGAGCAGGGCGACCATCTCCAGCCAGTTGGAGAGGGCGGTCGGGTTCTCGAACGGGTGGGCCGAGTTGATGCCGAAGAAGCCACCGCCGTTGGAGCCGAGCTGCTTGATGGCGATCTGGGACGCGGCAGGGCCGAGCGGCAGCAGCTGTTCCTGACCTTCCAGGCTGTGGAACGGCAGATAGGCCGACAGCGTCTGGGGCACGCCCTGCCATACCAGCAGCAGCGCCATGATCAGCGCCATTGGCAGCAGCACGTAGAGGCAGAAACGCACCAGATCCTGCCAGAAGTTGCCGATGTGAGTAGTTTGCTGGCGGGCTATGCCGCGGAACAGGGCGATGGCGACGGCTGCGCCCGTCCCGGCGGAGACGAAGTTCTGGGTGGTGAGCCCCACCATCTGACTGAAGTAGGAGAGGCTGGCCTCACCGGAATAGGCTTGCCAGTTGGTGTTGGTCATGAAGCTGACCGCCGTGTTGAAGGCCATTTGCCAGCTCAGGCCGGGCAGTTGCTGCGGGTTGAGGGGCAGCAGGCCTTGCGCCATCAGGATCAGGAACAGCAGGCCGAAACCGGCGCCGTTGAATGCCAGCAGGCTGAGGGCGTAGGACTTCCAGTCCTGCTCTCGCCCGTCCGTGCCGCAGCAGGCCAGGGTGGCGCGCTCTATGGGCGACAGCCAGCGGCTCTGCCCCTCGAATACCCGATACAGGTAGCCGCCAAGCAGGGGGGCCGGCAGCAGGATCAGCAGCACAAAGGCCACCGGATAGATCACTTCTTGCCACATAGTCAGTTCCTCACTCGTGGCTGCGCGTTAACGCACGCAACAGATAGCCCATCAGGGCGAGGACCAGCAGCAGATATAGCCAATTCATATCGACTCCATTGAGATAATTAGCTGCGAGAGTCGATGTAAAACCCTATCGACTCCGTTGGTGTCATTGACGTTGAAAGGGTATGTAAAACCGGCGTAAAGGCGCCATAAAGCGGCATGGAGGGGGCGTAAAATCGGCGTAAAAAGCGCAGGTCTGTCGGGGTTGTCGAAGGGCAGATATGAAAAAACCCGGCCTGGGCCGGGTTTGGTAGCAAGTTGCTGAAGCTAGCCTGATGGTGATGAGGCCAGTTTCATATGCGGTTAGCGCATGGTCACAAACTCTTCCGCGCTGGTGGGGTGAGGAGGGGGAACGCAGTTGTCGAGACAGACCTCGAGTTTCCCTCCTCACACGGCCATCAGCGCATAGTCACAAACTCTTCCGCGCTGGTCGGATGAATGGCCACGCAGTTGTCGAAGTCGGCCTTGGTGGCTCCCATCTTCATGGCGACGCCGAAGCCTTGCAGGATCTCATCCATCGCAAAGCCGATGCCGTGCAGGCCGACCACTTTTTCTTCCGGCCCGACGCAGACAAGCTTCATGCGGGTGGGCTGACGATGCTGGGTCAGGGCCGAATACATGGCGGTGAACTGGCTGCGGTAGACCTTGACCTGGCTCTCGCCATATTCGGCGATGGCTTCCGGTTCGGTCAGCCCTATGGTACCGATGGGCGGGTGGCTGAACACCACGGTCGGCACCAAATCGTAGTTGAGGTGTTCGTTCGGCTTGTTGTTGAACAGCCGCTCGGAGAGACGACGGCCCGCCGCGACGGCTACCGGGGTGAGCTGGATGCGGCCCGTGTTGTCACCGACGGCATAGAGGTTGGCGACGGTCGTGTTCTGGAACTTGTCGGTCGGGATGAAGCCCTTCTCGTCAAGCGTGACACCGGTGGCGGCCAGGTTGAGGTTGTCGGTGGCCGGAGTGCGGCCTATGGCCCAGATCAGGCAATCGACGGTCAGGTGGCGACCATCTTCCAGTTGCAGGGTCAGGCTGTCATCGGCGTTCTTGACCACAGCCTTCGGAATGGCGTGGGTGTGCAGTTTGGGCCCTTCCTGCGCCATGATTTCAACCAGCGTCTCGTGGATCATGGGGTCGAAGTTGCGCAGCGGTGCGTGCTTGCGCACCACCAGGTGGGTCTCTGAGCCGAGCGCCTGCATCACGCCGGCTATCTCCACGGCTATGTAGCCGGCACCGACCACGGCAACCCGCTTGGGCTGGCTCTGCAGATCGAAGAAACCATCGGAATCTATACCCAGCTCTGCACCGGGAATGGCGGGTACTTCGGGACGGCCACCTGTGGCGATCAGTATGTGATCGGCGCTGTACTGCTCGCCGTTGACCTCGATCGTGTTGCTATTGACGAAGCGGGCGAAGCCCTTGACGACAGTGATCTGGTTCTTGCCCAGTACGTTCTCGTAGGACTTGTGGATGCGGCCGATGTAGGCCTGGCGGGACTCGACCAGCTTGGCCCAGCTGAAGTGGTTGAGTGTGGTGTCGAAGCCGTAGTCGGCGCCATATTTCAGGGCATCGGCGATCTGGCCCGCATACCACATGGCCTTCTTCGGCACGCAGCCGACGTTAACGCAGGTTCCACCCAACTCTTTGGCTTCAATCAGGGCGACTTTCTTGCCGTACATGGCAGCCCGGTTGGCCGAGGCGATGCCGCCGCTGCCGCCACCGATGGCGATATAGTCAAAATGCTGTGCCATTGCGAGGTTCTCCGCTCATTAAGAATGCAATCACAGCATGATGGGGATAAAGCGGCTGGCTCACAAGAGCCAGCGCTCAGTTATGTTGGATCGGCAGGCGAATATGGAACTGGGCGCCGTTGCCCGGTTCACTGACGCAGTTGATGCGGCCACGCAGCAGCTGCACCACCAGGTTGTAGATGATGTGGGTGCCGAGCCCGCTGCCGCCCTGGCCACGCTTGGAGGTGACGAAGGGGTCGAAGATGCGCGGCAGTATCTCGGGCGGGATGCCGCGGCCGTTGTCGCTGTAGTCGATCATCAGCTCCTCGCCCTGCTGCTCTACCTTGATGGTGATCTTCTTCGGCTTGTCCCAGTTGTCGAAGCCATGGTTGATGGAGTTGAGGATCAGGTTGGAATAGATCTGGGTGAAGCTGCCGGGGAAGGAGAAGATCGACAGCTTGGGATCGCACTGTATGTCCACCTCGCACTGGGCCTTCTTCAGCTTGTGGCCGAGGGAGACCACCACCTGATGCAGGTTGTCGGCGAGGCTGAAGTTGTAACGCGCCTCGGACGACTGATCGACCGCCACCTGCTTGAAGCTGGCAATCAGCTCCGAGGCGCGTCTCAGGTTGCCTTGCAGCAGTTGCATGGACTCGTCGAGGTTGACGGTGAACTCGTTGAGATAGGAGCGGGAGAGCTGCTTGGAGTCGATGTGCAGCTTGAAGTCGGCGACCCGTTCCTGCAGATAGGAGGAGGCGGTCACGCTGATGCCGATGGGGGTGTTGATCTCGTGCGCCACCCCGGCCACCAGCGAGCCGAGGGAGGCCATCTTCTCCGATTCCACCAGGGTCTGCTGCGCCTGCTTCAGGTCGTCGTAGGCCTTGCCCAGCTGATCGTTGGCGTCGCTCAGGCTGCGGGTTCGCTCCACCACCTTGCCTTCCAGCTGTTCGTTGAGGGAGATGATCTCCCGCTCCACCTTCTTGAGGCGGGTGATGTCGTAGCCGAACCCGATGAGATACTTGAGGTTGAGGCCCTCGTAGAAGGGGGCAAAGGTCCACTGCAGCACCAGCTCATGGCCCTGCTGGTCGTGCATGATGACCTCTTTGTCCTCGATGGAACCGTGATCGGCCAGGATCAGCGCCAGCTCTTCACGCTGTTCCTGGCTGACGAACAGATCCAGCCAGCTGTGCTGCAAGATTTCCTGCTGGTGGTAGCCGGTCAGCAGTATGGCGGCCGGGTTGATGCTGGCGATGGTGAGGTTGGGTTCCATGCAGCAGATGAGCATGTTGGCCGAGTTGATCAGGGTGGCGGAGAAGTCCCGCTCCTGTTGCAGCTGTTCCGCCGCCTGATGGCGTGCCGCAAACTCGTCGTTCAGCCGTGTTCGCATCTGGTTTAGGGTGGCGACCAGGGTATCCAGCTCGTCGGGTTTCTTGCGGGGCAGGGGGCGCCCCTCCAGCGTCAGCTCTATGGCCAGCCTATCCAGATTGAATTTCTGGGCATAGTTGGCGATGCGGTTGAGGTGACGGACCACCAGATAGTAAATGATGATCAGGATGCAGAACGAGACCACCAGGGTCTTGATGGTCTGGCTGACCATGATGAGCACGGATTTTTCAATCAGGCGCTGGTAGATCTGTTCGAGGGAGGCGGCGACAAACAGCTTGCCGACCACTTCACCCTGATAGGTGAGATTGAACTCGCGGGAGATGTCGTAGCTTTCACGCTCCACCCCCTGGGTCAGCAGCGGCACTTCCGAGTTGCCGAGCATCTCCTTGACCATCACGAACTGCATGTTGGGCAGGTTCATGATGCCTTCTATCTGTACCTTGACCTGCTCCTCATCCAGGTTCCACAGGCTGGCGGCGATGGGCTGCAGGAAGGAGGCCTCGATCTGGCCGATGCTGTCCTCGATGACGGCGACATCCTTGCGGTAATCCCAGGCAAGCTGCAACACCGTAATGATCATCGCCAATACGGTACTGCACACCAGAATGTAGGAGAGCAGGCGGTATGAGAGCCCGTTACGGCCGACGGCCCTCGCGGTCTTGGAGAAGAGTCCTGACATGGCGTCCTTGCGGTCTGGATATATTGCCATTTAGTTTAACTGCTTCATGCACTTATGTCGTGTTTCGTTAGCGGGATAAAAAAAGGCCCCGAATCGGGGCCTTTTGCATTCAAATCGGTGATCAATGACTCCCTTTCGCCTTGGGCGGGATGGATTCATCAAACACGGGCAAGGGTTTGTGCTCGGAGGCCAGGTAGGTGTAAATCACCGGCAGCACGAACAGGGTGAAGATGGTACCGATCGCCAGACCGGCCACTATCACTATGCCGATGCTGAAGCGCTGGGCCGCACCGGCGCCGGCCGCATACAGCAGCGGGATCAGACCCGCGATCATGGCCGCCGTGGTCATCAGGATGGGGCGCAGCCGCACCTTGGCCGCCTGCATCACCGCCTGGGTCCGGTTCAGACCGTGCAGCAGCTGCTCCTCCTTCGCCACCTCGCAGATCAGGATCCCGTGCTTGGTAATCAAGCCGACGAGCGTGATCAGGCCCACCTGGGAGTAGATGTTCATGGTGGCCATGCCCCACGCCAGCGCGATCAAGGCACCACTGATGGCGAGCGGGACCGACACCATGATCACCAGGGGGTCACGTACCGATTCGAACTGGATGGCCAGCACCAGGAAGATGATGGCCAGGGCCAGCGCGAAGGTGGCATAGAGGGCGTTGCCTTCGGTCACGAACTGGCGAGCCTCACCCATGAAGTCGTAGCGATAGCCTTGCGGCAGCTTCTCTTCGGCTGTGGTCTTGAACCAGTTGATCGCGTCCCCCATGGCGACACCCGGTGCCGGTACGGCGCCTATGGTGGCGGAGTTCAGCTGGTTGAAGTGGGGCAGGGCACGGGGCTCGCCCACGACTTCGATGTTGATCAGGCTGCCCAGCGGGATGGATTTGCCGTCGGCCGCACGCACGTAGTAACCCTTCATGGATTCCGGGTTCATGCGGTATTTGCGCTCGACCTGGGGGATCACCTCGTAGGAGCGGCCATCCAGGTCGATGCGGTTGACGTAACCGTCCGCCATCATGGTGCCCATGGTGATGCCTATATCCTGCATGGTGATGCCGTAGGCACCCGCCTTGTCCTTGTCGATCTTGATCTTCATGGTGGCGGAGTCGTAGTTCAGATCGAGATCCGAATAGACGAACTGGCCATTGGCCTGGGTGGCCGTCAGCATCTCGCTGGCGATCAGGAACAGGCTCTCGAAGCTGTTCGGGGTGGTGATGACGAACTGGATCGGCAAGCCGCTCGATGCACCCGGCAGTTCAGGGAACTGGAAAGTGGTGATGGCCATCCCTGGGATGTCCTTCACCAGTCCGGCGACCCGGTCCAGCACCTCTTTCTGGCTCGCTTCACGCTGGCTCCAGGGCACCATGGAGGCGATACCAAACGCCTGATTGGCGTTGAATACCCCGGAGAAGACCTGGGAGTAGGCGATTTCCGGCTGCTCATCCAGGATCTTGTTCACGTCCGCCATGGTGTTTTCGATGTAGTCCAGGTTGGCGTTGGAGGGTGCCGTGCCCAGCACCGCCATGACGCCCTTGTCTTCCGACGGCGCCAGCTCGCTCGGGATGAACTTGAACAGCAGCGGCAGGCTGCCGAATACGATGACGGCGAACACCACGACCACGATGCGCTTCTGCATCACGGCGTGCAGCATGCTGTCGTAGCGTTCAGTCATCCGATCCAGCAGGTGGTGTACCGTGCTCTCGAATTTGCCCGGCTGCTCGTTGGCCTTGAGCATCTTGGCGCACATCATGGGTGACAGGGTCAGCGCTATGATGCCGGAGACGAATACCGCCCCCGCCAGGGTCAGCGCGAACTCCTTGAACAGGGAGCCGGTGATGCCTCCCATCAAAGCGATCGGCGCATACACGGCGGCCAGGGTGACCGTCATGGCGATAACCGGCACGGCTATCTCCCGGGTCCCTATGATGGCGGCCCGGAAGGGCTCCTCCCCCTGCTTGATGTGTCGGTCGACGTTCTCCAGCACCACTATGGCGTCATCCACCACCAGACCGATCGCCAGCACCATGGCCAGCAGTGTCATCAGGTTTATCGAGAAGCCGAACAGATCCATCATCATCACCACGCCGATCAGGCTGAGCGGAATCGTGATGATGGGGATGATTACGGCGCGGAACGAGCCGAGGAACAGGGTGATCACCACCAGTACGATGGCGGCCGCCTCCAGTATGGTCTTGATGACCTCGTGGATGGACTCGTTGATGGCGATGGTGGAGTCATACAGCACGTTGGCCTGCATGGTGCTAGGCATGTTGCTCTTCAGGCTCGGCAGCAACTCCAGCACGTCGTGGGCAATGTTGATGGGGTTGGCGGTCGGCGCCGCGTTGACCGCCATGACCACGGCTTCGCGGCCGTTGGCACTGGCCCGGTAGATGTCGTGGCTCTTCTCCAGCGTCACCTTGGCGATGTCGGAGAGGCGGATCACCTTGCCGTCACGGGTGGCCACCACCAGTCGCTTGAGCTCCTCGGTATTGCTGACCTGGGTCTTGGCATTGCCGTTGAACAGGGTGAAGTAACCCGTCGCCTGGCCGGTGGCCGACTGATAGTTGTTGCTGTTGAGCACAGTCATCACGTCGCTTGAGGTCAGGTTGAAGGCCGCCATCTTGGCCGGATCCAGCCATACCCGCAGGGCAAACTCGACACCGCCGTAGAGATCAACCTTGGACACGCCGCCCACGGTAAACAGCTGCGGCTTGATGACCCGTTCCAGATAGTCGGTGATCTGGCTGGAGTTCAGCTCCGGACTGGTGAAGCCGAGGTAGAGCACCGCCGTGGTGGAGCCGGTGGAGGAGGTGACCGAGGGGTCTTCCGCCTCTTTCGGCAACTGGGAGCGCACCGAGTTGACCTTGGCCAGTATGTCAGACAGCGCGGCGTTCGGGTCGGTGTTGAGCTTCATGAAGGCCGTGACGGTGGAGCTGCCCAGCTGGCTGGAGGAGGTCATGAAATCGATGTTGTCGGCTTGCGCCACCGCCTGCTCCAGCGGCTGGGTGATGAAGCCCTGGATCAGGTCGGCACTGGCACCGTAGTAGCTGGTGCTGACCGTGATCACCGTATTGGTCACCTCGGGGTATTCCCGCACCTGCATCTTGAAGATGGCCTGAAAGCCCAGCAGGGCGATCAGGAAGCTGAGCGAGATCGCCAGCACAGGCCGTTTTATGAATATGTCAGTAAATCGCATTGCAGATCTCCGCGCTTACAGCATCGGGGTTTGTGCCGGAACGGCCAGGGCATCGTTTTCGACCACGCGCACCTTGGTGTCGTTGCTCAGGCGAACCTGGCCCGACAACACTATCTCGTCCCCGGCCTTGATACCGGACAGCACATGTACGTCATTGCCGCGACGCTCGCCCGCCTTGACCACGACCTGCTTGGCCCGTTTCATGCCGTCCACCTCGTGGATGACATAGACGTTTTCGCCATACAGGGTGAAGGAGATGGCCGATTGCGGGATCACCATCTGCTCTTTGACCGTGGGCAGTATGATGCTGGCGCGGGCGAACATGCCTGAACGGAGCTGGCCGTCGTTGTTCGGGATGTCAGCCTGTACCTGGATCAGGCCGCTCTGGTAGTTGACGGCCGGCTCGATGGCGGTGATGTGGCCATCAAACTGGGTCTGGGGATAGGCATCCACGTTGATCTTGATGATCTGGCCCAGAGTGATTTTCGAGATGTCGGTCTGGGGCACGGTGAAGCGCAGGCGCATCACGCTGGTGTCTTCCAGCCGCACTATGTCGGTACCCGGTTGCAGGTACTGGCCGAGGAAGACGTTGCGCAGGCCGACCACACCGCCGAAGGGGGCGCGGACTTCACGGCGGGCTATGGTCGCCTTCAGGCTCTCGATGTCGGCCTCCAGCGAGCGGTAGCTGGCTTCGGCATCATCCAGCTGATCCTTGGAGATGGAGCTCTTCTTGAAGAGGTTCTGGAAGCGCTCGTACTTGGCGCGCGCCGCCGGCAGCTTGGCCAGGGAGGCTTGCAGGTTGGCCTTCTCCACGCTGGAGTCCAGGCTCAGCAGCAGCTGCTCCGCCTTGACCGGCTTGCCGGATTCGAAGGTGATGGCATCGATGGTGCCCGCCAGTTCGGTGGACAGCGTCACCCCCTGGTTCGGTTCGATGAAGCCGATCGCTTCTATGGTCGGTACCCAGTCCTGCGCCTTGGTCACCATGGCGGTCACCGGGAACTCGGGTTCAGGCCGGTTGGCCATGAACTCTGCAATCTTCTTCTGCTTGAACATATTGAAGCCGATGACGCTGCCAAACAGGGCAAGCGCTATCAGCAACATGATGGCCATCCACTTTTTCATGAACAGGCTCCTGAGGTGGAAAAATTGGGGTTTAAAATGGCATTCCAGCTGGCCCGGATCACGGCTTCCAGCTGTTCTTGCGTCAGTTCAAAGTGGTGAACCTGGCGTTGCAACGCCAGACTTCCCACGCAATCCAGGCTCAGCACCTGCAGTGCCCGGACGGGTAGATCGATAAACAGACCTTGTTCACGTCCCCGTTCGAAGAAGCGATCCAGAGGTGCCCAGGCGGCCATGATGACCGGGTCTTTCTCCAGCTCGGCTCCCAGCGGAGAGCTCTCATACTGCAACTTGCATTTGAGCGCGTTGGGCTCGTCGGCAAAAATGGCGTGGATATTGAGCCACAAGCGCCGAAATTGCTGAAACGATACCTCTTCTATCTGCACCCCTTCCATGACCAGGGGATGACACTGGAGTATGGTGTGCTGATAGAGCTGGCGGATCAGATCATCTTTGTCGCTGAAGTAGCGATAGATGGTGCCCGCCGCGACCTTGGCTCTCTTCGCCACCACGGCAATGGATAGCCCGTGGAAACCCTGCTCGCCGAGTACTTCATGCGCCGCATTGAAAATGCGTTCTTTCTTGTTCATGACTCGATTATCACAACGGCTGAATGAACGTTCATTCATTTTAGGGGGGCCTTGAGGCAAGTCAAGTTCTGCTGCGCGCTTGACCACCATAGTGGGGGTACAAAGTAACGGGGGAGGACTGGATCCAGCCTGAATGAAGGGAAAATGGCATAAAACAGCCATAAACGATGGAAAAACAAGCGGTTGATTCAGTGCAGGCAAAAAAGTGTAGACAAGCATGCTCCCATCATCAATAATGCGCCCCGTTCGACAGCGTAGCGCCCGTAGCTCAGCTGGATAGAGCGCTGCCCTCCGGAGGCAGAGGTCACAGGTTCGAATCCTGTCGGGCGCACCATCAAACGTGCGCCAGTTAAACGGGCGTTGTTGTGGAACGAAAACAGCTGTGGTGGCTGTAGCTCAGTTGGTAGAGTCCCGGATTGTGATTCCGGTTGTCGTGGGTTCGAGCCCCATCAGCCACCCCATTTTACAGCTTGTCAGGTATGCGAAGGTGGCGGAATTGGTAGACGCGCTAGCTTCAGGTGTTAGTGCCCCCCGGGTGTGAGGGTTCGAGTCCCTCTCTTCGCACCATACTTGCTGTATGACGAGGATGATCACAAGTGGTCGTCTTTGTGCTTTAGAGTACTTAGTAAAGAAAATTGTCTCGGTGATTAGCGCAGCCCGGTAGCGCATCTGGTTTGGGACCAGAGGGTCAAAGGTTCGAATCCTTTATCACCGACCATATTCAGAAAAACCTCGCTTCGGCGGGGTTTTTCGCTTTCTGGCGTTTGCCATCTCTCCTGTCGTCACACCTTGTCACGTCTGTTTACACTTCTGTTGGCACTTTCTCGCCGCGGCTTCGGGTATGCTGGACCACAGACCCACAGCAAGTGGGCATCATTGAACACATTTCAGGCCAACATGTCATATGCACCCTAATATCGTTCGCGTCAGCACGCTGGCGCTTGTTGTCGTGGCCCTCAGCGGCTGCTCGTTCAAACCCAAGCCGGATGAGATCCTGATGGGCGCCGCGCCCAGGCAGGCCGCTGATACCCCCTCCACCCTGGTGACCAGTGGTGGTTTCTGCGTGGCATTGAATGCCCAGGATCAGCTGATCACCCAGCCTTGCGACCAGACAGCCCGTCAGCAGTTCAGCTGGGATGCCGGTGCCTTGCAGCTCCAGCAGCGCTGTCTGGTGGCCAAGGGAGGGAGTGTGCTCGCCATGACGGAGTGTCAGGATGAGAGTCGTCAATGGCAGTGGCAGGCGGATCGCCTGTTCAACCGCAAGGTCGAGCTATGCCTGGACGTCGCCGGGCGCCGTCACAAACCTGGCACCCCGCTGCGGCTGGCGGATTGCTACGGCGGTGCCAACCAGAGCTTCGAGTGGAAGAATGAAACGAGCGTGCTGGACCAGCTGAACCTGAAAAGCCTCATCTGGTGAGGCTTTTGGGATGGGTGGCGATCGCAGTTGGAATGCGTAACGTCGCCCGTGTCTCGGTTTGAGATGTCGGCCGGAGCGTCATGGATACCACGCACGGGCGGTATCCATGACGGCAGGGATCAGGCTGCGCCGGCGGTACTGATGGCGAACAGCTGTTCCAGATAGACGGCGACACCATCTTCATCCGAGCTCAGAGTCTGTTCGTGGTCTGCCAGGGCCAGCTTGAGGCGATCGTGGGCATTGCCCATCACCACGCCGCGACCCACCATGTTCAGCATCTCGAAGTCATTCATGCCATCCCCGAAGGCAACGGCCTGGGACATCTCCAGCCCGTGCTGCTCCAGCACGGCGCGCACGGCATTGCCCTTGTGCACCCCGGCGTGCATCACCTCGAGACAGTCCGGCAGGGAGAAGGTGACGTTGAGTCGATCACCATAATGCTGGTTGAGCTGGGCCTCGATCTGCAGCAGCTTCTCGTGGTCACCGATGTAAAACACCTTGTTGACCTTGTCCATCGGATGGGTGGCGAGGTCGGTCAGGCGGTAGGTAAATCCGGATTCGTCATGGAATTGCAGCAACCAGGGCAGTTCCTCTTCCACCAGCCACTCGTCGCCATAGTAGACGTTGAGGTGAATGGAGGGGTCGCGCTCCAGCGCGATCAGCTCGGCGGCCACTGCGGCTGGCAGCGCCTGATTGAAGATGAGTTGATCCTGCTTGTCGTGCACCACGGCACCGTTGGAGGTGATGAGGTAGATGTCCAGCCCGAGCGTGTCGCGAATGCTGCGCACGTCCACATGGTGCCGGCCTGTGGCCACCACGAACTTGATCCCCTGTTCCACCAGACGGTGCAGGGTGTCACGGGTGCGGGGGGAGATCTGGTGCTGCTTGTTGAGCAGGGTGCCATCGAGATCGGATACAACTACCTTGAACATCATTACCTCGGCATCAATTGAACGCCGGGGCAGTGTACCCCAGCGTTTTGCGTCACCCCATTTATTTAGGGATCCAAAAAATAACCAGTGTCAGAAGCGATCGAAGAAGGCCAGGGTGGCATTGAGCGCTACCTGACGCTGGGGATCGGCTTCCATGAACAGCTCGTGCCAGGCTCCCTCTACCCGCAACGGCTTGCCCCCTTCACACCGAGCCCGGGCGCAGAAGGCATCCTGCGCGGCATTGTCCACCACGCTGTCTTCCCCCGCCTGCAGCAGCAGCAGCGGTGTTTTGATGCGATCGGCGGCGGCGATGGCGCTGTCTCCGGCGGCTATCCCCTCGCGGATCCAGTGGGCTGTCACCCCGCCCAGCTTGATCTGCGGACGCTGTTCGTAGAGCTCGCGAAACGCCTGATAGCGTGGCTCGCTGTGGCTCAGGCCATTCTCGGCAAATTCGTGGGACTGGTAGCTACCCTGACCCGGGCCATAGGGTGGTTCGCCCAGCCAGCTGCCGACCGTGTCTATGCTGGCCGCCAGCCCCTGTGCCAGCCACTTGGGCAGGCCGCCGAGGTTGATGCCCATCATGGGGGAGGAGAGCACGGCGGCCTTGATGTCATCCGGCCAGCGTTCCAAGTAAAGCGCCGAGATGGCGCCGCCCATGGAGTGGGCCAGCAGGAACAGCTTGGCGGGCTGGTCCGCCACTATGACCTGGTCGTGAAACTGCTTCAGATCCAGCACATAATCGTCGAACTGGTCGACATATCCTTTCTCCTGGTCGTCCAGCAGACGCTCGGACAGGCCCTGACCACGGTGATCGATGAGATAGAGGCTGTAGCCCTGGCGCCACAGATCCCAGGCCAGCTCCTGATACTTGAGATAGCTCTCGACCCGGCCGTTGACGATGAGAATGGCGCGATCCACCCTGGCCTGGCGCAGGGCGGCATAGCGGATGGTGACGCCGTCCTTGCCCTTGAATTCCCCCTCGACGGCGTGCTCGCGCCAGAAGTCGGGCAGGGTCTGCTGATGGAGGGTGGCAACCTCGGCTTCGGATGTCAGCGGATAGGGATTGGTCACGGCAAGGGCTCCGGCAGAAAACAGGGTCAGGGCCAACAGGGGCAAATAGTTAGGCTTCATCAATGTACTCTTCCGAGGTGTCGTCCGACTGCTGTGCGGCCCAGCCCTTGCGGGTCAGTTGCATCTGTTGCCACCAGGCCTCGTCCGCCAGGATTTCGCCAGCCGGACCGAGCTGGGGATAGGGCATCTCTTTTTCTTTGCAGAGCTGGGCATAGATGGGGTAACCCCCCTCGAACAATATGCTGTTCTGCTCCTCCAGGTCGAGTGGGCAGCCGCGCTGATAGCAGCCGGCCAGCTCGCGCTGGCGCTGGGCCTCATACAGGATGGCGGCGGCGGCCACAGAGACGTTGAGGGACTGCACCATGCCCACCATGGGGATGACGATATGGTGATCGGCCAGGGCCAGCGCCTCTTCGCCTATGCCGTGCTTCTCCTGGCCCACCAGGATGGCGGTGGGCTTGGTGTAGTCTATGGCGCGAAAATCCACCGAACTGTCGGAGAGGTGGGTAGCCAGGATCTGCATGCCGGCGGCTTTCAATTCGGCCACTGCGCTGCCGATGTCCGGGTGCAGCTTCACGTCCACCCAGTTCTGGCTGCCGCGGGCTGTGCCCTTGCGCTTGTGGATCCAGCTCTTGGGCCAGACGGCATGCACCCTGTGGATGCCGATGGCATCGGCGGTACGCACTATGGCGGCCAGATTGTGAGGCTTATGAACCTCTTCCATACAGACGGTCAAGTCGAGCTGGCGCTGGGTCAACATGTCAGAAATCCGTTTAAAGCGTTCAGGAGTCATATCAGTTTCTATCGGGTGAGGCGGGTGTGCCAGGCAAGCGGGTCGAGCTGACGCTGGGTCAGTATGGTGCGGATTTGCTCGAGGCGTTCGGGGCTCATGGCGTGTCTCTATAAAAGCAGCAGGCGGCTTGCGCCGCCTGTATTCAGTTCTTTTGTCGGCTCACCTTGAGCACGTTCGGCATCACGCGGATCTTGCGCATGATGTTGGCCAGGTGGATACGGCTCTTGGTGGTGATGAGCAGAGTGACCAGATAGACACGGCCATCCTTCTCTTCGGTGCTGATGGCGTGAATGTTGGCGCCGGTGGCGGCAATCACGTTGGCCAGCTCGGCCAGCGCACCCTGATGGTTGACTATCTCTATGCTGATGCCGGTGCGGAATTCCTGCTCCTGATCCTTGTCCACCTCCCACTGTACCGGCAGGTATTTGTCCGGTTCGCGGCTGTAGCCCTTGATGTTGCGGCAGGCTTCCTGGTGGATCACCAGCCCCTTGCCCGGGCTGATGTGGGCAATGATGGCATCCCCCGGGATCGGGCGGCAGCAGTTGGCGAAGGTGACCAGCATGCCGTCGGCACCTTTGATCGGCATCTTCTTGCTGCTGGACTTGGGCTGCTCTTCAGGCGGCAGTTCATCCCCCAGCATGCGGCGCGCCACCATGACGCTCATGGCGTTGCCCAGACCCACGTCGGCCAGCAGGCCCTGCAGGTTTTCGTGCTTGGTGTCGGCCAGCACCTGCTTGATGCGCGGCTCAGGAATGTCTTCGATGTTCTTGGCGCCGAGCGCATGGTTGAGCAGGCGACGACCCAGCACCACAGACTCTTCGGTGCGCAGGTTCTTGAGGAACTGGCGGATCTTGGAGCGGGCCTTGGTGGTCACCACGAAATTGAGCCAAGCCGCGTTGGGACGGGCGCCCGGTGCCGTGATGATCTCCACCGTCTGACCCGAATGCAGCGGGCTGCTCAGCGGATAGGGGTGGCGATCGACCCGGGAGCCGACGCAGGCGTGGCCTATGTCGGTGTGCACCGTGTAGGCAAAGTCCACCGGCGTGGCGCCCGTGGGCAGCTCCATGATGCGGCCTTCCGGGGTGAACACGTAGATCTCGTCCGGGAACAGGTCGGTCTTGACCCCTTCGATGAATTCAAACGAGCTGCCGGCGCTCTGTTGCAGCTCCAGCAGGCTCTGCATCCAGCGCTGGGCGCGGATCTGGGCCGTGGTGCCCGAGCTGTCGCCATCCTGCTTGTAGGCCCAGTGGGCGGCAACCCCCTTGTCGGCCATCTGATCCATGAACTCGGTGCGGATCTGCACCTCGACCGGTACCCCGTGCGGTCCCACCAGCGAGGTGTGCAGCGACTGGTAGCCGTTGGTCTTGGGGATGGCGATGTAATCCTTGAAGCGGCCGGGGCGCGGCTTGTAGAGGCTGTGCATCTGCCCCAGCACCCGGTAACAGGTATCTATGTCCTTCACCCTGACGCGAAAGGCGTAGATATCCATTACCTCATGAAATTGCAGCTCTTTTTTCTCCATCTTGTTGTAGATGGAGAAGAGGTTCTTCTCGCGGCCGCTGACCTGGGAGTCGATGCCGGCATCCCGCAATCGGCCCTCGATCTCGCTCTGGATGGAGTCGATGATTTCGCGGCGGTTGCCACGGGCACGGCGCACCGACTCTCGCAACACGCGGGAGCGCATGGGGTAGAGCGCCTCGAAGCCCAGCTCTTCCAGCTCGTTCTTCATGGTATGAATACCGAGGCGGTTGGCGATGGGGGCGAAGATCTCGAGGGTTTCACGGGCGATGCGGCGGCGCTTGTCCGGCCGCAATGAGCCGAGCGTGCGCATGTTGTGGGTGCGGTCGGCCAGCTTGATCAGGATGACCCGGATATCCTGGGTCATGGCCATCACCATCTTGCGGAAGTTTTCGGCCTGGGCTTCTTTGCGATCGCGGAATTTCAGTTTGTCGAGCTTGGAGACGCCCGCTACCAGCTCGGCGACGGCATCGCCAAACAGTTCGGCCAGATCGGCCTTGGTGACCGGGGTATCTTCGATGACGTCGTGCAGCACGGCGGCCATCAGGGTTTCGTGATCGAGTCGCATGTCGCCGAGAATCCGGGCAACGGCAACCGGGTGGGTGATATAGGGCTCGCCACTGGAACGCATCTGTCCCTGGTGGGCATCACGGGCCACCACATAGGCTTGCCTGAGCTTCTCAACCTGCTCTGATGGCAGGTAGGAACTGGCTATTTCTTTAAGATTTTCAAATAAATACAAGACAGTCCCCGCAGCGGTGAAACGGCAATCCGTGGAATAGAGGGTATAGTCCTGAGTTTGCGAGGTTTTCGAGCGGTTGTAAATGGGAAGAACAGTCGGCACCCGGGCGGGCGCCGACTATGAGAAATAACTGACTTAACCGCGGCCTTCGGCGATGGCAGCAACGGCAGCCAGCTCGGCGGCTTCCTGTTCTTGCTGCTCGTAGCGGTCCTGGGTGTCCATCACCTGGTTGTTCACCAGACCCAGCTCGATCTCGCGCAGGGCGATCACGGTCGGCTTGTCGTTCTCTTCGTCAACCAGGGGATCTTTGCCTTGAACCGCGATTTGGCGGGCGCGGCGGGCGGCGACCAGCACCAGGTCAAAACGGTTACCTACCTGTTTTACAGCATCTTCTACAGTAACGCGTGCCATGCAGGACTCCAGTGTTTGGGCTTTCTGTGTTTAGAAAAGCGGTGTTTAAAAATGACGCAAAAGTTTACTTGTTTTTGGCCTATTCTGCCAGTAGCTGTTGCAGCAAGTTTTGTTGTGCCTGCTGTTGCTGATGCATTTCCAGCCGTTGGCACTCAATAATGGCCCTGAGCTGGAACAGCGCCAGCTCAAAGTCTTCGTTGATAATGACATAGTCATACTCGTCATAGTGCACCATTTCGGCAATGGCTTTCGCCATCCGGCCGGCGATCACCTCGCTGCTGTCCTGACCGCGCCCGATCAGGCGTTGTTCCAGCTCGGCACGGCTGGGAGGCAGGATGAAGATGGACTTGGTCGGCATCTGCTCGCGGATCTGGCGGGCGCCCTGCCAGTCGATGTCGAGGAAGACGTCGATCCCCTTGGCCAGGCAGGCTTCGATGGCGGCGCGTGAGGTGCCGTAGTAATTGCCGAACACTTCGGCCCACTCCAGAAAATCACCACGGGCGATCAGCGCCTTGAATGTCTCCACCGGCACGAAGTGGTAATGCACCCCGTGCTCTTCGCCCGGGCGCATGGCACGAGTCGTGTGGGAGACCGACAGTTGCATCTTGCCTGCTGCGTTGTGTTTGGTCAGCAAGGCATTGAGCAGGCTGGATTTACCCGCCCCGCTCGGGGAGGAGATGATATAGAGAGTGCCTTGTTGCGCCATGTCATTACCTTTAATCGAAACCCGTGTTTTGGTTGTAGCAGAGGCCGCCGTCTTGTGCCCGAAAGGGAGACAGCCAAACGCAAAACGCGGAAAATTCTTGGATCAGGGAGATGTAAAGGCGGCGAATTTTAACAGAAGGCGGCGGATAAAAAAACGGCCGGAATCATATTCCAGCCGATCAAAGTATTCGTAGCTTGCTGCGGGAGCGTAACCCACATCGGCCGCTATTGTGCCTTGGGGGGCGGGTAGAGGCCAGCAGGTTATCCCTGCCTCAGGGCTCGGAATTTCCGAGTTGCCTCTCAGCCTGGCAGATGGCGATCGGCGCAGAGCCGGTCAAAGGTGGCGATGACACGTTCACTCGTGATCTTGCTCATGGCATCCGGGTCCTTGAGGCGGGTGCGCCAGCTCAGCTCGGCCAGCGGCTTGCCGGTTTCCTGTTCGATCAGTTCCTGATAGACGCTGACCGTGTAGTCGCGGCACAGATAGGGACCGGTACGGGCCGGATTGTGATGGGCGTAGAGGCCGATCACCGGTGTGCCGACCAGGGTTGCCATGTGGGTAGGGCCCGTATCCGGGGCCAGCACCAGGCTCGCTTCACCGATCAGGGCCAGCAGCTGCTTGAGGTTGGTCTGCCCCACCAGATCCACCGGTTTGCTCTGGCTTAGCCGCTGTATGTCGGCGGCCAGATCCCGTTCCAGCTTGGCCGGGCCGCCGCACAGATAGACCTGAAAGCCCTTGTTGGCCGCGTGATCCGCCAGCGCGGCATAACCCGCGGCGGTCCAGTTTTTGAACGCCTTGCTGGCGGCGGCGCAGATGAGCAGGGTCGGCTTGCCGCCAATCTTCTCCCGGGCCCATGTTTTATGTTCGGCGCTGATGGGCAGTTGCCAGTCCGGGGTCAGATCCTGGATGCCCAGCTCTTTGGCGAAGGCGAGAAAGCCATCCAGCACATGAGGAGATGAGGGGGACGGCACCCTGTGGTTGGTGAACAGCCACTGACCGTCGTTGGCGCGCGCCTTGTCGAAGCCGAGTTTGATGTTCGCCCGGATGCCGAGGGTGGCAATGCTGGCGCGCATGGCCGCCTGCAGATGGAGCAGGGCATCGAACCTGCGCCCCTTGAGGGTCTGCCAGAGGTCACGGTAGCCGCGCCAGCCCTGGCTCTTGTCAAAGGCGATGACCTCGACCCCGGGCAGATCGGCGAAAAGTGTCGCCTCTATCTTGCCGGTGATCCAGGTGATGCGAGTCTCTGGCCACTCCCGCTGGATGACGCGCACCAGCGCCAGCGCGTGGCAGCAATCCCCGATGGCGGAGAGCCGCAGGATGCAGATGGAAGAGGGCGGCGTTTGGATCAGCGGCATGATGTGGCGCAATGGTGGCAAAATGGATGGATGGCATTATGCAAACTCCCCTGTGGATTGTAAAATTGCGCGCAACTGGCAGCCGGTACTGGCCCTGATCCTCACAAGGAGCACGGGTCCGTGCCGACAAGCCGCCTTATCGTGAATCGAACCATTGCGATTACTGACCGACCGGAATCACCAAGATGCGAATTCAGACCGAACACAACCAGATCTGCTGGTACGCCGAAGGGATTTTTCATGACCCTTCCCCCGAGCTGTTTGATCCGGCCTGGTGGCAGACCCATCGCCAGGTGGTGGGTTCCTCCATAGGTCGCGGGGTGACCTGGTTCGTGAAGGATGAATCCCGCCATCTGGTGCTGCGCCATTACTATCGCGGGGGCATGGTGGGCAAGGTGGTGCGGGATCGCTTCTGGTTCGAGGGGGTGGAGAGCAGCCGGGCCATGGCCGAATACAGCCTGCTGGCCAAGCTGAGCGAGCAGGGCCTGCCGGTGCCGCGTCCGTTTGCGGCCCGCATGGCCAAGCAGGGCCCCTTCTATCGGGCCGACATCCTGATCGAGCGCATTCGCGGCGCCAAGGATCTGGTGGCGTTGCTCAAGCAGGGGCCGATCGCCGGCGAGGTGTGGCACAAGGTCGGCCAGACGGTGCGCCAGCTGCACGATGCCGGTGTCTATCATGCGGATCTCAACAGCCACAACCTGCTGCTCGACAAGGAGGGCAAGGTGTGGGTGATCGACTTCGACAAGGGGGCAATCCGTTCCCCAGGCAGCTGGCAGCAGGCCAACCTGGAGCGGTTGCTGCGCTCCTTCACCAAAGAGTCCCAATTGCATACCAGTTTTCACTTCGTGCCGGACAACTGGCAGGCCTTGATGCAGGGTTATCAAGGAAAAGCGGGCTGACCCTGTTGCTCGCCGCGAGAGCCAATGTTACTTATTGGGCAGGTATTCAGATTCGGTTTCGAGGCGCTTGATGGACATGCTCAAGGCTCCCCTCAGGGAAGCAATCACCCGGTTTGATCTGGCGCTGATGGCGGATGCCATGGCTCTGCTGGCGGCGGGACTCTGGAGCTGGAGCCCGCAGCAGGGGGTGCAGCGGGATCTCTCCTGCCTGCGCCTGCTGGGATTGGATGAGACTGGGCTGGACGATCTCGGCTGGCTTGAGCGGGTACATCCCGACGATGTGGCCGCATTGCAGGATGCGCTCGGTGCCTGCCAGAGCGGGCGAGTGGCCCAGATCCGGCTCGAATACCGCATCCTGCATCACGATGGTCACTACGTGCGGCTGGAAGAGCGGGCCCGGCGTGATGTGCATGGCCAGGTGCTGGGGGTGGTGCGCCAGCTCGACCCGCTGGCCGTGATCGTGGAGGAGCGCCACGGCATGGATCCCCTCACCGGACTGGAGAGCCGCGGCCACTTCGAGCAGCTGCTCGACGAGCGGCTGGCGACCGAGAGCGGCAGTTTCAGCCTGCTGCAGTTCACCGTGGACCACAGTGCCAAAATATTGCAGCTGTTTGGCGAGGCGGCCTGTGATGCCATGCTGGCCAAGCTGGCGCGCATAGTGCGCCACGAACTGCGGCGGGAGGATCCCTTCGCCCGCTGGGACCAGGATGGCTTCATCCTGATGCTCTCCCAGACCGATCGGCTGAGCAGCCTGGAGATTGCCGAGCGGTTGCGCCTGGAGATCGCCGATGCCAGCCTGCTGCCGCAGCGGCCGGTAACCGTCAGCATAGGGCTGGTGCAGAGCCAAGCCGGCGAGCAGATCGATCACCTGCTGGCTCGTCTGGCCACCTGTCACGGTCAGGCCAGACGGGAGCACAATACCGTCGTTGGTTAATGCTTGCTCACGTTGGCGCGCTGGCAAATCCAGAGGGAGGCCAGCATCAGCAAGCCGCCGAGCGCGAGGCGAACCAGGTCGGTTTCCCGTCCCCATAGCAGCAGGTTGACCAGCAACCCCGCCGGGATCAGGGCGTTGTTCATGATGGCCAGCACACCGCTGCTGACCTTGGTGGCGCCCTTGTTCCACAGGAAGTAACCCAGCCCGGAAGCGCCTATCCCCAGCCACAGCAGAATGCCCCATTGCAAACTGCTGGTCGGGTATTGCGGCTTGCCCAGCAGCCACCAGGCGGGCAGGGCGACAGCCAGGGCCCCGAGATAGAAGCAGCCAAACACCGCCAGTTGCGGTGGCTGCTGCGCCTCCCGTGCCAGCAACACCTTGTAACCGACCTGGCCCAGGGCGAAGCAGAGGTTGGCACCCTGCACCACCAGGAATCCCAGCACATAGCTCTCGGTCAGCCCGTCGAAGCGGATGACGGCCGCTCCCAGCACAGCCAGCAGGGCCCCCCACAGATAAACGGGTTTGAAGCGCCGCTCCAGCAGATCGTGGATCAGGGTGACGTAGATGGGGGTGAAGATGGTGAACACCAGCACTTCCGGCACCGTCAGCAGCAGGAAAGACTGGTAGTAGAACAGATACATGATGCCGAGCTGGATGGCGCCCAGGCTCATCAGCTTGAGCACCAGATCGGGCCGCAGCCAGCGGCGCCGGAGAAAGGGCAGGAACACCAGGCTGGCGAGGACGATGCGGGTCAGCACGGAGAAGTATGCATCCACCTGGCCAGCGAGATAGACCCCGATCAGGCTGAAGGAGAATGACCAGAGCAGGGTTACCCCTATCAAGTAGTTCATGTGATTGAATTGTCGTCAGTTGTCAATTTGGAGGGCGCTATGATGGCCGAGTTGGAAAGCGCGATCCAGCGTTTATGGGAGCAGTTGCCACAGATCGGAGCATTTGCCTTCGAGGCGAGCAATGGGGAAGGGTCCGCGACCGACTGGTGCGGGCGTGGTGAGGGTGATGTCCAGGTGACCGATCATCAGGGGGGCTGGCTGTTCGCCGAGACAGGCCGTTACACCACGCCCCATGGCCGGGTGCTCACCATGCACAACCGATTCTGGTGGCAGCGCAGTGCGCGGGGGATCCGTCTCTCTCATCTGCGTTATGAACAGCCTGTCGAACTGTTCGAGCTGCTGCCGCAAGGAGATGGCCGCTGGTTGACGGCAGAGCCCCACCTGTGTGGCCAGGATCACTACAGTGCCGAGCTGACGCAGACCACGAGCGGCTTTCTGCTCTGCTGGCAGATCACTGGGCCGCGCAAGAACGAGCGGCTCAGCTATCGCTACCGGGGGTGATGTGCAAGGGAGCTTGGCGTTTGTGCTGGCAGGAAAAGGCAGGCATAAAAAAACCGGCGCAGTGCGCCGGTAGAGGGGACAAATCGGAGGTTTTTTAAAAAACGGTCCCAAAAACAGGAGAGATACACTCTCGTCACACATTCAGAGATGGACTTCAGGCACTCAACGCATAGCTCAACATGGCCTGCAGCTTGCTGTCGAAGAACCAGGGCAGCAGCACCATCAGCAGGCCGAGCACGCCGGCCAGCCGCTGGCGGTATTGCCAGCCGGCAATCAGCACCAGGCCGCCACAGAGGGTGGTCAGGATGCCTGACATAGGGTGGCCTCCCGCTGGGCGCGGCGTTGCTGTGCCCACTGGTTCAGGGCGACCGAGCCCAGGATCAGGGCCAGCGCCACACCCGTGGTGGACTGGATCTGTTCGCCGAGGAACATGGCACCCAGCATGACGCCAAACAGCGGCACCAGGTAGTTGCTGAAGGAGGCAAAGGTCGGACCCGCCTTCTGGATCAGCGCCATGTAGAGGAAGTAGACCAGACCGGTACAGAAGACGCCCAGCACGGCCACTGCGCCTATAACCTGCTGGCTCGGCATGGTGAGGGCACTCAGATCGGTGACGAAGGGGGCGGCCAGCATCAGCTGGATGGCGGACGAGATCAGTATGTTGCGCGCCACCACCACAGGGTGGTCCTTGGCAAAGCGCTTGATCATCAGCAGACCGATGGCAAAGCAGCTGGCGCCGAACAGGATCGCCATGGCACCGAGCAGACCGGCGTTCATGCCGCTGGCCAGTTTCGGCCAGAACAGCACCAGCACGCCGACGAAGCCTATGATCACCGAGATCAGCCCGCCCTTGGTGATTCTTTCACCAGAAATAAACAGGGGCGCAGCCAGAATGGTCACAAAGGGGATACAACCCATTACCACGGCGGCGATGGCGCTATCCACATACTGTTGACCCCAGGCCACCATGATGAAGGGCAGGGTGGCATCGAGCAGGGCGATCAGCATGTAGGTACGCCAGGGGGTGTGCTCGCTCTTGAGACGCATGAACAGGCAGAGCAGACCCAGGGTCAGGCTGCCACACAAGGCACGACCGGCTGCCACCATGATGGGGGGCAATTCAGTCACTGCCTGATGCATGAAAATGAACTGGGATCCCCACAACAGGCCAATCGCCAGCAACAACAGATAGCTACGCATTTTAATCTCCGATGTAATTCGCCAGCGCATTCTATGCAATCTGCTACTATGCCAAAAATGAATTGTCGTCATTCAACTATGGCCATTATCGATGGAACTCCCTCTTTCCCGCCTCGACCTCAACCTGCTGACCGTGTTCGACATGCTGATGCAGGAGCGTAACGTCACCCGCGCCGCCGAGCGTCTGCACCTCTCCCAGTCCACCGTCAGTCATGCGCTGGGGCGGTTGCGGCAGGCGCTGGATGATCCCTTGTTCGTCATGAGCCGGCGCGAGATGATGCCGACCGAGCGGGCCAAGGCGCTGGCCGGGCCGGTGCGTCAGGCGCTGGCCATGCTGGAGCAGGGGCTGCGGCAGGCGAAGGGGTTCGATCCCGCCAGTGCACGACGGATCTTCCGCATCGCCACCCCGGGCTCGGTGGAACATGGCCTGGTGCCGGTGCTGGTGGAGCGGCTTCACCGGCAGGCGCCTCACTGCCGATTGGAGGTGTGCGAGCTGGCGGACAGCGACTATGAGCGGGAGCTGGAGAAGGGGGAGCTGGATCTGGTGATCGGGTTCGCCGATGCCAACCACCTCTCGCCCCGGTTGTGGCGCGAGCCCTGGTTCAACAACCCGCTGGTCTGCCTGTCCCCCCTCGGCAGCGAGCTGCCGGACGTGCTGGGGCCGGCCGAGCTGGTCAGCCGCCCCCATATCCATACCTCCAGCTGGGGCCACAGCCAGGCCATGGTGGATCTCTGGCTGGCCCGTTTCGGGGTCGAGCGTGAGCTGGGGGTGCGGTTGCCGAGCTTTATGGCGGTGCCGCCCCTGATGGCGACCGGCCGCTATCTGGTGGTGGTGCCCGAGATGATCGGCCGCCACTTCTGCCGCTACTACCCGCTGCGGCTGCATCAGCTGGATCCTGACATCCCCATCGTCTACCTGATGGCGGGCCACCCGCTCACCGCCCATGACGAGGCCATTGGCTGGTTCAAGGGGCTCTTGCACCGGCTGGCGTTCGAGCGCTACGGCGCGGATGCGCTCGGCAGCCCGGCGCAGCGTGGGGCGGATCAGGTCAGTGCGGCGAAGTAATCCAGTCCCATGGCGCTTTTTACCTCCGCCAGCACCTCGTCGGTGAGCGCACGGGCCTGCAGCGTGCCTTGCTGCAACAGCTGCAGCAGCTGACGCTTGTCGGCAATCGCCGCCTGGCGCCGCTCCCGCATGGGGGCGAGCAGGGTCTGCAGACAGTCATTCAATACCTGCTTGCAACGCATGTCGCCCAGCCCGCCGCGTTGGTAATGGGCCTTCATCTCGGCCACCAGCGCCTTGTCCGGGTGGAAGGCATCCAGATAGGCGAACACAGTATTGCCCTCCACCTGACCCGGATCGCTCACCTTGAGGTGATTGGGGTCGGTGTACATGGCGAACACCGCCTGTTTTACCTCTTCCGCTGACATACCGAGTTCTATGGTGTTGCCGAGGGACTTGGACATCTTGGCCTTGCCGTCTATGCCGGGCAGGCGGCCGGTGTCGCTCAGGATCGGCTGGCACTCGGTCAGCACTTCCTTGCCCACCAGGGCGTTGAAGCGGCGCACTATCTCGTTGGTCTGCTCCAGCATGGGCAGCTGATCCTCGCCTACCGGCACATGGGTGGCGCGAAAGGCGGTGATGTCGGCGGCCTGGCTGACCGGGTAGACCAAAAAACCTGCCGGCAGGCTGCGCTCGAACCCCTTCTGCTGGATCTCCGCCTTGACGGTAGGGTTGCGCTCCAGTCGGGCGACGCTGACCAGATTGAGGTAATAGGTGGTGAGCTCGGCGAGGGCGGGTAGGGCGCTCTGCAGGCAGAAGGTGGTCTTGGCCGGGTCGAGACCGACCGCCAGATAGTCGGCCATTACCTCCAGCACGTTGTCAGTCACCTTGGCCGGGTTGTGGCCGTTATCGGTCAGCGCCTGCAGATCGGCGATCATCACGAATTGGCGGTAATGGTGCTGGGCCTCGACGCGCTGGCGCAGTGAACCGACGTAGTGGCCTATGTGCAGTTTGCCGGTGGGACGGTCGCCGGTCAGTATGATGGGGTTGTGCATGTCACTCTCTCCAGTTGGGGTGGGCCGGGAGGCGACAAAGGGATAAAAACAATGACCGCCTCTCGGCGGTCACGGTGTTTTCTTTGGAAAATTTTACATAGAAAAGCAGTGCCGCCTGTTTATAAGCAGCACCACCAGTAGTTGTGATTGAAGATGGTCATATTCATGGCAAATCAAGCTACGCCTGTTTGATCACTTCTGCAAGGGCACCACCAGCAGATCGCAGGGTACGGTATTCATCAGCTGGCGGGCGCTGGAGGTAAGCAGGCTCCAGAAGCTCTGGCGATGACCGCACACCAGCAGATCGATCTGGTAATCCTTGACCGCCTGGTTGACCCGTTCGCTCAGATCGCCGCAGATCACCAGCTTCTTCTCGATGGGGTAGTCCACCGAGGCCAGGAAGGTCTCCAGCTTCTCTTTCGCTTCGGCGATCACCTGATCCTGCACGTTGTCGATGTCGATATCGATCATCTCGGTGTAGAGATCCTTGAGGTCCACGTCCACATGGATCACCGACAGCTTGGCGCCGTTGGAGCGGGCCCGGTCGACCGCCTTCTCGATCACCTTGCGGTTGTCCTCCGACAGGTCGATCGCGGCCAGTATGTGTTTGTAATAAGTTCCATTCATGGGAGTTCTCCTCACTGATCCTGAGTCCACTATACCAATGTCTGATGAAACTAAAATGGTGTATCCGGCACAGTTTTGGGATTTAAACGAGTTTCTTATGGGGCTCTCTTTCGGCCGCAGGTGAAAAATCGGCTATAAATCGAACAGGAGTTTGAAGCAGGTCACACCCGCTGGCTTGCCCGCAAGGGGTGACGGGCATAGGATGTGCCCGTGCTTCGCAATGAACACAAAACAACAAAAAGCATCTGAATACCGCTTTGGGGAGCCTCGCGCTCCCTCTTGTTTTTCTACCTCCTTACTGCCGATATCCCGCCCGACATCAAGGTAATCCGCGACTTCTTGGTTATGCTGTAGCCAGTTCCTTTGGAGATCCCTTCATGATCATTCACCCGCAGATCCAGGGTTGTGTCGCCCGCAACTGTCACCCCATCGGCTGCCGGGCCGCCGTGTTGCAGCAGATATCCAGCGTCAAAGCTGCGGGCCCCTTCAACGGGCCCAAGCGGGTGCTGGTACTGGGTGCCTCCTCCGGATTCGGGCTGGCATCGCGCATCGCGCTCACCTTCGGGGCTGGTGCCGATACCGTCGGTGTCTCGTTCGAGCGAGGCCCCTCCGACAAGGGGCTCGGCAGCGCAGGCTGGTACAACAACATCTGGTTTCGGCAGGCGGCAGAGCAGGAGGGGCGCATCGCCGTCAACCTGATCGGCGATGCCTTCTCGGATCTCATGCGCCAGCAGGCCATCGACACCATACGCCAGCAGCTGGGTCAGGTGGATCTGGTTATCTACTCGCTGGCGAGCGGCATTCGGGTGCTGCCTGATGGTACTCAGGTGCGCTCGGTGCTCAAGACCACAGGCCAGCCGTTCAGTGGCTGGGGGCTGGATCTGGAGCACGACGCCCTGGTGCAGCAATCGCTGGCGCCCGCCACCCCGGAGGAGATCCGCGATACCGTCACAGTAATGGGCGGCGAGGATTGGCAGCTCTGGCTGCAGGCGTTGCAGCAGGCGGATTGCCTGGCTCCCGGCGCCCGGACCGTGGCCTACTCCTACATAGGCCCAGAATCCACCTATCCCCTCTACCGGGACGGCACCATCGGCTACGCCAAGGAGCATCTGCACGCCACCGCCGAGACCATCAACCTGCAGCTGGCCGACATCGGCGGCCACGCCTGGGTGTCGGTCTGCAAGGCGCTGGTGACCAAGGCGAGCGCCTATATCCCCGTGCTGCCGGTCTATCTGGGTTTGCTGATGGGGGTGATGAAGGAGCGCGGCGTGCATGAGGGGTGCATCGAGCAGATGCAGCGGTTGTTTGCCGCCAAGATGTACGGGCCCCATGGGGTGGTGGCCGACGGCAACCGGCTGATCCGGATGGATGACCACGAGCTGGATCCGGCCGTTCAGGCCGCCGTCTCAACCCTCTGGTCCAAGGTGACGCCGGACAACTTCCATGCCCTGGGGGATTTCGCCGGGCTGCGGCAGGATTTCATGCAGCTCAACGGTTTCGAGCTGCCTGGCGTGGATTACGGGGCGCCTGTGGATCTGGCCTCGCTGACCGAGCTGCTGCCCTGAGCCAGATTGGGCTGTTGATCCATCCCTCCCATTTAATCAGAGCCGGTGGCTGGGCTGATCATCAGGCCACGCTGCTGGCCAGTTCATCCTGCGCCGCAGGGGTCGTCGCCAATATGGTCTGGTTGCGGCCCTGGCGCTTGGCTTGATACATGGCCATGTCGGCCCGGTGAATGAGCTGGCCCAGCCCCTCGTCGGCCGGTGAGCGCCCGGCAACCCCTATGCTGATGGTCATGCGGGGGTTGTCCAGCTGGGCAATCCGCTGGCGCAGCCGTTCGGCCAGATGCCAGCAATCCTCCGCCGGCAGCGGCACCGCCACCAGAAACTCCTCGCCTCCCCAGCGTCCGACCCGTTGCAGGTCGGGCGCCCAGGATCTCAGCTCCCGCGCCAGCCGCTGGATCGCCCTGTCCCCCGCCTGATGACCATGGCGGTCGTTGATCTGCTTGAAGTGATCTATGTCGATGATGAGCAGGGTGAGCGGGCCCTCCTGCTGCCACTGGGTGGCCAGCCGTTCCAGCAGGGCGCGGCGGTTTGGCAGCTCGGTCAGCTGATCGAAGGTGGCGAGCTTGTAGAGGTGGCGGGAACTGCGGTGCAGCCTGTGGGTGGTGATCCCCAGCAGCAGCAGGGCACCGGCCAGCAGGCCGACCAGCACCAGCTGGTAGTTGCGGGCACTCTGTTGATGCAGCAACTGCTGACGCTTGCGCTCGTTCTCCTGTTGCAGCGCCCGGTTGCTGGCCTCGCTGCGGGCCAGATCCATCTCGGCCTGGAAGGCGGTAGCATGCTGGCTCAGGGTCTGGTTGAAGTGCTGCTTGTAGTCGCTCATGTAGTCGGTCAGCGCCTGATAGGCCTCGGGATAGCGGCCCTGATCGGCCAGCAGGCTGGCTTGCAGCGCCTTGCTGCTGACACTGACTTGCCCCTGGGAAGTCAGCAGCTGCAACGCCAGCTGCTTCTCGCCGCGGCCTTGCAGCGCCCGGGCCCGGGTCTCGAGCAGACGCACCCCCGCCTCCGGGTAACCCAGTTGCTGATAGAGTGCCTGCGCCTCGTCCAGACTGCGCAGGGCGCCCGCCCAGTTGCCCTCTGCATTGAACGCCATGGCCTGATAGCCGAGCATGATGGCGCGGTAATCCGGCGCCAGTTCGGGGGTGGCCAGCAGGCCGTCGAGCAGTTGCCGGGCCTGGACGGGGCGATCCGTATCTATGTAGAGCCGCGCCATGTTGGCCCGGATGATGGTCTGGCTGTTGGGCTCGTCCAGTTTCACCATCAGCTGCAAGGCTTCCTGGTAATAGGTTTCAGCCTCCTTGGCCAGGCTCAGGTCGGCATAGAGGTTGCCGAGTGTCATCAGCAGGCGGGCGCACTGCAGGCTGGAGATGGGGTTGTCCGGGGCGGATCGCTTGAGCTGGAAGGCGGTCTTGAGTTCGGCGATCGCCTCTTTCAACTGCTGGGTGCGATAGAGGGCGAGCCCGTTCAGGGCGTGCCACTCGGATTCCTGCATAGGGTGGTTGGCGACGGCTGGCCTGAGCTGGGCCAGCAGGGCGAGGGCCTGATCCGGCGCCTCCGTATCCAGGGTGAGGGCTATCTGCTGTAACCTGAAGTCGAGCAGGCGCTGGGTCTCCTGCTGGGCGCTGGCCAGCCCGCGCGCCCGGGCGTTGTCGAGCAGGGCTTGTGGATAGCGCCCCAGCGCGGCCTGGGCCAGGGCTCTGGCATGAAACAGCTCCATATCCTGCTGCGGGTGGGCATCGAGGCGCCGCAGATAGCCGACGGGATCGCGCGCCGCCTGCAATTCAGCCTCTTCCAGCAAGGAGGGAGCAGCCTGCAACTGGGTTATCCAGAGCAGTGCCAGTGCCATAATGAATCTCATTGAATCCTTTCCCCGACCACTGGCGCCATCATAATGGCTGAATCCACCTACACCATGTTTCTTTGCTTCTCTATAACCGTATGGGGGATAGGATGAGGTGAAAAGCTGTCACAACTGAGAGATCGGGCCACCGTATCTGGTTGATTCGTGATGAAACAGTGGCGACAATCGTGACCAAATCACAGTGGAGAATCAGCATGTTGGCCAAAGCCATGATCGAGAAGTTGAACGAGCAGATTAATCTTGAATTCTATTCCTCCAATCTCTACCTGCAGATGAGCGCCTGGTGCGAGGACAAGGGCTTCGAAGGGGCGGCCAATTTCCTGCGCCAGCACGCGGTCGAGGAGCGCCAGCACATGGAGCGCCTGTTCACCTATGTGAGCGAGACCGGTGCCATGCCGATGCTGGGCGCCATAGATGCGCCTCCCCACGAGTTCAACTCCCTGGGCGACATCTTCCGCACCACCCTGGAGCACGAGTACCACATCACCAAGTGCATCAACGGTCTGGCCCATGTGGCGTTCACCACCCAGGACTACTCCACCTTCAACTTCCTGCAGTGGTACGTGGCCGAGCAGCATGAAGAGGAGAAGCTGTTCAAGAGCATAGTCGACCGTCTGTCGCTGGTGGGCGAGGATGGCAAGGGCCTCTACTTCATCGACAAGGAGCTGGCCGAGCTGGCCAAGGGCGCCCCTGCCAGCGTCATGGATGGCAACGCCTGATAGTCGTGGACACTTAGTGTTCAGCCAGTACAATAACGGCCCCTCGTATAGGGGCCGTTTTCTATTGATGCTGCGATGAAATCGCTGTGGTGGTTTCTGCTGGGTACAATAATGGCTCTTTTTTATGGGCCGCATTTTTATAGGGTCTGGCAGCCAAATCATTGCAGTGGTTTGGCCGGACATAATGGCGGCTCTGTTCCATGGGCCGTTTTCGTTGGCCGTTTGATGAGTAAGACAGTGATGATGCAAGTGGATGTGGTGGTGATCGGGGCCGGTGCGGCCGGTTTGATGTGTGCCCAGCAGGCGGGCTATCGGGGCCGATCCGTGTTGTTGCTCGACAACGCCAAGAAGCCGGGCCGCAAGATCCTCATCAGCGGTGGCGGTCGTTGCAACTTCACCAACCATCAGACCGGGCCCCATGCCTTTCTCTCTGGCAATCCCCACTTCTGCAAGTCGGCGCTGGCGCGCTACACCCAGCAGGACTTCATCGATCTGGTGGACAGGCACGGGGTCAACTACCACGAGAAGACCCTGGGCCAGCTGTTCTGTGACGAGAGTGCGAAAGACATAGTCGACGTGCTGCTGACCGAGTGTGACTGGGCCGGCGTCACACTGCAGTTCCAGACCGAGATCCTCACCGTCAGCAAGTCTGATGACGGCTTCGTGCTCGCGACCAGCCAGGGGGAGATCAGCTGCCACTCGCTGGTGGTGGCCACCGGTGGTCTCTCTATGCCCAAGCTTGGCGCCACCCCCTACGGCTTCAAGCTGGCGGAACAGTTCGGCCTTGCTGTGCTGCCCACCCGCGCCGGTCTGGTGCCCTTCACCCTGCATCAGGCCGACAAGGAGGCCTTCGCCGATCTGGCGGGGGTCAGCCTGCCGGTGGCCGTGACCGCCGAGGATGGCACCCGCTTCAAGGAGGCCATGCTGTTCACCCACCGTGGCCTCTCGGGCCCCGCCATACTGCAGATCTCTTCGTTTTGGCTGGCGGGGGAGAAGATCCACCTCAACCTGCTGCCCGAGCTGGATATTCCGGCGGCCCTCAAGGCATGGGCGCAGGCCCATCCCGCCCAGGAGCTGAAAACTGTGTTGGGACGCGAGCTGCCCAAGCGCTTCGTCGACAAGCTGGTGGAGCTGGGTCAGCTCGTCAACAAGCCCATGCGTCAGTACAACGAGCGCGAGCTGGAGGCCATCGCCACCCTGCTGGGAGATTGGCAGATCCTGCCGAACGGCACCGAAGGCTATCGCACCGCCGAGGTGACCCTGGGAGGGGTGGATACCAACGAGCTCTCCTCCAAGACCATGGAGGCGCGCAAGGTGGCCGGTCTCTACTTCATCGGCGAGGTGGTGGACGTGACCGGCTGGCTCGGTGGCTACAACTTCCAGTGGGCCTGGTCTTCCGGCTGGGTAGCCGGTCAGTACTGCTGACCAACCCTTGTGCTGACCCACTTCCGACGCGGCCTCTCTGGCCGCGTTTTTTATGGGTTGTATCCCTCGCGGGGTGGCCCGCTATCCCTTTCTAAGGGTCGGCAAGAACGCGGTCAGCAAGCCGATGAGCGGCAGGTAGGCACAGACCTGGTATACGGTCTCTATGCTGGTGGCATCCGCCAGCTGCCCCAGCAGGGCGGCCCCTATGCCCCCCATGCCGAAGGCGAAGCCGAAGAACAGGCCGGAGATGGTGCCGACCTTGCCGGGGACCAGTTCTTGGGCGTAGACCAGGATGGCGGAGAAGGCCGAGGCCAGGATCAGGCCTATGATGACCGAGAGCACCGAGGTCCAGAACAGGTCGACGTGGGGCAGCAGCAGGGTGAAGGGGGCGACGCCGAGGATGGAGATCCAGATCACCCGCTTGCGGCCGATGCGGTCGCCGATCGGCCCGCCGAGCACGGTACCCGCCGCGACGGCAAACAGGAAGGCGAACAGATAGAGCTGGGCGCTGTCCAGCGACAGGCTGAACTTGTCCATCAGGTAGAAGGTGTAATAGCTGCTCAGGCTGGCCATGTAGAAGAACTTGGAGAACATCAGCAGGCCGAGGATGGCCAGCGACCAGCCGATCTGGCGGCGACTCAGACCGTGGCCGAGGTGAGCCTTCATCCGTTTATGGAAGTTGGCGGCGTGGTGGCTGGACCAGCGCCCGACCAGGCTGAGCACTATGACGCCGACCAGTGCGAACAGCGAGAACCAGGCAGCGCTGCCCTGACCCTGCGGCACTATGATCAGCGCGGCGAGCAGCGGACCTATGGCCGACCCCAGGTTGCCGCCGATCTGGAACAGCGACTGCGCCAAGCCAGGCTGGTTGCCGGCCGCCATGCGGGCGACCCGGGAAGATTCCGGGTGGAACACAGACGAGCCTATGCCGATCAGCATGGCCGACAGCAGCACGGCGCCGAAGCTGGCCGCCTGCGACAACGACAGCAACCCGATCATCGTAAAGCCCATGCCGAACGGCAATGAATAGGGCATGGGCCTGCGGTCGGTGTAGAGGCCGATCAGCGGCTGCAACAAGGAACCCGTGAACTGGTAGGTGAGGGTGATGAGGCCAATCTGGGCGAACGACAGGTTGAGGCCGAGCTTGAGCAGCGGATAGATGGCCAGCAGCACAGACTGCATCATGTCGTTCAACAGGTGCGAGAAGCTGATGGCGGCGATCACCGGATAGGTGGTGCGATTCAAGGCGTCATGCGCGGCAGAGGCGGCGAGTGGCTGATCGGTAATGAGGCTCTTTTCCATTAGGGCGGGTTCTGTGATCCTGGGTATGGCTTAACATGCCTGATCCCGGCGCGTCTGGACACCACAAAGTGGGGGGATCGGGGTTGCCGGTTACGGCGGTGAGAGGGTGGGGCGAACGGATCACGGATCGGCACTTGTGCTCGGCGGGCGGCGGATTAGTATAGAAACCTCGTCGTCGCATTATGCGGGTCGCTACCCGCCATGGAGGGATCATGTTTGAGAGCCTGGGAGTTATCAATGTCTGGACCTGCCTGAGCGGGCTCTTTTCCAAGTTCTGGGGGGCGCGCCATGTTTGAGAGCCTGGGAGTCATCAACGTCTGGACCTGCCTGAGCGGGCTCTTTTCCAAGTCCAGGGGGGCGCGCCATGTTTGAGAGCCTGGGAGTCATCAATGTCTGGACCTATCTGGTCGGGCTCTTCTTCATCATCATAGCGCCGGGGCCCAACTCGATTTATGTGCTGCGCACCGGGGCGAGCCGCGGCGTCGGCCCCGGCTATCAGGCGGCCCTCGGGGTCTTCGTCGGCGACGCCATCCTGATCTTCTGCGCCTATCTGGGCATCGCCTCCCTCATTCGCACCACCCCCCTGCTGTTTACCCTGGTGCGCTACCTGGGTGCCCTCTACTTGCTCTATCTGGGGGTGAAGATCCTCCACGCCAACTTCATCGCCAGGCGGGAAGGACAGGCGCCCGTGGTCGAGCACGGCGAGCGTTACTTCTCCAAGGCGCTGACCCTGAGCCTCACCAATCCCAAGGCGATCCTGTTCTACGTCTCCTTCTTCGTGCAGTTCGTCGACTTCAACTATGCCCACACCTGGGTCTCTTACCTGGTGCTGGCGAGCATGCTGGAGGCCATGAGCTTCGTCTATCTCACCCTGCTGATCTTCGGCGGCACCCTGATGGCCCGCTTCTTCGCGCGCAAGGTGCGCCTCGCCAAACTCGGCAACGGCCTCATCGGCCTCTTCTTTATGGGCTTCGCCGCCCGTCTGGCGACCCTGTCATCCTGACCGGCCTGCGGGCCTGCCAAGCTATGGACGCCCGGTGCCGGGCGTCTAGTCCGGCCAGCAATCCTTGCCAACCCGTACAAAACGGGATTGATGCACGATCAGCTTCTGATTGCCAGACTGGCTGATCTTGGGATTGCGATAGGTCTCGCCGGGCAGCAGATATTTGCTGTCTGCCATGCTGTCCGGCTGGTCACACCCCTGTTTCACCATGAACTCAAAGAAGCTGTTGCCGGTATTGGTGATGCTGCCTGCCGCCTGATCGAGACGATATTCGAACCGCTCCTGGCGGGGTCTCACCACCAGAATGGATTGTAGCGCTATGGTCATCTCGACCGAACTGCGCTTGCCTGCGTTATCGGGTATGTCGGCTTGCGCCACCGGAACCTCGGTGAAAACGACCCTGTAGTAGCGCTCCTGCCGATCGCCGGGCCCCTTGTAATAGAGTTTGACGTGCTGCCGCTGGTCCGGATGCAGCACAAACCGCTTGGGGGCAAACAGCAGTTCGCCAGGGGCCATGGGCAGAATGGCCTCGTCCGCTGTCGGACTGGTGATGCGATACGCCGCCAGCTCGTAGAGCTTGGGTGTGCTGGCGTTGTTGGTGACGGTGCGGGAGATGAACTCTTCATCGTGCTCCATGATGGCGGTCATGGGGCCTATGTCGATGGCCCATGCCTGGGGGGCGGCAAGCAGCAGAGCCGTCAGCAGAGTCAAACTGCGCGCCAGGTTTTTCATCATTGTCCTGAGATCCATGTTGATTGCTAACGCCAGCTGCCCTTGATGGTCAGGGTGCCGCTCTGGTGTACCTCACCCTCCCATGATTCCCCGCTCACCGTTTTCTGTGCTTGTCGACCAGTTAAATCAAACTCCAAATTTAATAGGTAGGAGCGAGTGATCCCTGAGCTGCCGTCTGGGTCTGTCCAGTGTATCTTCGGCTCGCTATCGCGGATGTTGAGCTCCCTGAGATTCACTGGTGTTTGGTCACATCCAATCGGAATTTTGGCGTTTCTGGCTGGTGATGTATTATTAAAATTCAAATAAGCTTCGATAGGGACTGCGCCCCTGTTACCAATTATATTGGTTGGATAGAAAGTACAACGTCCTTGAGATGGTGTTCCCCTATCCTGAGTCAGCGTTATTTCCAACCTATCTGCAGATTCTGGCCCGCTCTCTACAACTTTATAAGGGAATGACAAAATATCCTTTCCTATCACCCCCTTGCGATAAGGAGTGGCAACCCCGTCAGATGATAATATGGATACACTATATCTCCTGGGTTTTATATCAATTTGTAAAGAGCTATCTATGATGTAATCACCTAAATCTGGCTGTATTAAGTTTTTAATGAAAAACTCCATTGTCTCTGTGACTGGTCTGCCAAGATTTGTCTTTATATATTCCGAGAAATATTTTTTGGTGAAAAAAACAGATACGCTGCTGTTTCCTTTTAGAGCAACCAAGTTAAGCCCTACTGGATTGTTAGTGCCAACAAATTTACTGCCATTGATATATAAAGCAGAGTCATAGGATTTAAGTTCAGGGTTGGGATACTTGCTTCTGACCCCTATTACGCCTTTGTTTTGTAACTGGTAAGCATCACCGAAGTATTCCAGTCGATAGTCAAACATGTGGCATAAGACCCCATTGGAATCACGCCCCGGTGTGACATGTGAATAAGGCTTGCAATTCGTTGAGCCTGGCATGACGGTAGGGTTTCCTGCACTATCAACCAGAATAATATCTGAGCCAGTGACCGGTATCATCTTTAAATGTGCATATTTTATATTGTTTGCACGATGGATGATCCAAGTGCCAGTTGACATGTCTTTGCAGCGTTGCCCCCGGCGCGCATCATAGGGTTCTGAAGTGACACACAGGTTCATCTCACGGATGAGTGGTGCTCCAATCGGCATGGTTTTCAGATAATTTAAAAAGGAGGGGCTGACTCTTGCTGCCGTTTCTTGAACACTCAAGTTCATCAGGCCATAAAATCCTTGCTCATCGACTACTTGTGGATGCTCAGGTGATTTACCGTCATTGGTGCAGTTGGGGGTTTTTATAGAGCAAGCCTGAGTAATATAGGGGTGTGAGATAGGGCCTGTCTCCCACATATCAAGATTGAACCCTGTCGGGTTTTGGATTCTCATATCGGCACTTGTCTTTGCCAGTGTAAACTGAGTGATGCCTTTTTGTTCAGTCCAAGCGTTGGCGCCACCGAGTTGGTTCTCTGGACGAGACGTGAGGTTAAGTATGTACACGTGATCATTTTTATTATTCTCTATGTACATGTAGTCTAGGCTGGGTAATGCTCCTATAGCAGGGGGAGCCAGCCCCCAGCTTTTATGCTGTATTATCAGGAGTGATACCATTAAAAATGGCAGGTACATCTTCATATTCATCATATTCTCGTAGTTAAATAGGTTTTTAAACCGATACATGTGATGTCGCCAAGCCAGACCGCGCCGCTATGGGGGGTGAGATCCAGCTCAGCCTCACAGAATGCGTTGCCGTGTTTAAAGCTCAATACCGGATTGGCCTTGTCCACATCCAGTGAAAATTCGCCTGTCTCATTGGTCACAGTGGTGCCGATGTGGTTGTCGATCCTGGCGTTGGCGATCACGCTGCCATCTTCGGCACGTATGATGCCAAAGACGGTGACCATCTCCTTGACCGAGCGGGTGGCATCCAGTTTGGCCACGTTGCCAGGGAACAGGGTGTAGCGCTGCTTGCCGGTGTTGATGTCATAGCTGTCCTTGGTCGTCTTGCTGTTGAGCAGTTCCACTTCGTACTCCTGAAAGGGGGAGAGGGCGACAAAGGTCTTGCTGCCTTCGAGCGAGTACTCCTGGCCATTGATCCTGGCGAGCATCTTGCCCTCCTTGCCGATGCCGGTATCGATCAGCAAGCCGGAACCGGAGCGGTTCTGGCTGGAGGCCAGGATCTCATCTCCTGTGGTGATGACAGCACCGCGTGCAATCAGGTTGCCGTTCACATCGCCACCCTGACTGCGACCCAGGGTCAGGGTGCCGCCCGTCATGCTGTTTTCAAAACCCAGGCTGCCGGAGAGGGTCGGGTTTCTGTTCTTGGCATCGTTGACGACTTTAGAACCGTTGAGTGTCGCCGTGTTGATGAAACCCTCCATGCGTTTCTGATAGCTGAGGTTGGCCGTGGTCTGGCCCTCTTCGTTGCTGCTCATACCCAGGCTGAACAGGTTGTCGAACGGGATCGAGTAGTCCAGGGTCAGACTCTTGTTGTTGAACCCGCTCAGGGTCGCGCTGCTGCTCTGCAGGCTGGTACGCAGCGACAACTGGCCATAGCGACCGGAATAGAGGCTCTGGTAATAGTCGATATAGCTGCGATCGCTCCCCTGCTCACGGTCGTGCGTGGTGTTGAACGAGAGACCCCCAAGCTTGTCATGCCAGCCGCCCAGGTTGATGCTGATGCCGGCGGTATACAGATCCAGGGCGGCCGTGGTCAGCTTGTTGCCCGTGTCGAGTTTCTCCTGACTGAGCCAGAGCGAGACGTTGTCATGGACCTGTGCCGTCACGCCGGACGAGATCCGCCAGGAGGCATCCGAGGCCAGCATGCCCTGCAGCTGGGTACTGACTCTGTCGGTCAGCTGCCAGCTGGCCTGGCTCTCGCTGACCAGGGCATCCTTGAAGCCATAGCCGGTCAGGGTCAGGTTGGTGGTCTCGAAGGTACGTGCCAGCGACAATCCCAGCAGGGGGGAGTGGGCACCATCCTGACTGGCCTCCATCAGGCCGCCCCAGGATTGCCAGCCCCACTCCTGATCGAAGCCCAGGCTGTTGTTGAGTTTGGTGACGCGCTGATTGCTGGATTCCGTCAGGCGGCCATCGATATGGATCTCGACCGTGACGCTGTAGGAGCCGTGGGGGAAGCGGCTGGTATCGATGCGGTGGTTGCCGATCGAGAAATTCTGCAGGCCGATCAGCTTGCCATCCCGATAGACCTGAACCTCACCCGCCGAGGGCATGAAGACCTGGATCGGGGTGGTGGATTCACTCTCGTTGACGGTACGTGAGAGTGCCTGATTGCCGTAAGAGAGCCCGTAGATCCGGCCTGCGTTCAAGGCGGATACGCCCCCCAGGGTCTGGAGATCCCAGGTCGACACCATGCCGGTCGCAAAACGGCGATCTTCGATATCCCGCTCATACATGGCGCGATAGAGGGAGCCGTTCTGGTTCGTTTCCCCCAGGTTGTAGAGAGAACCATCAAGGTCCAGATGGTGTTCACTGTACCCCACCAGACTGTTCAGCTGGGCGAAGTTGGTGCTGGTGCTGCCCGCCTGACGACTGTTGGCAAAGGAGTAGCCCAGGTTGTAGCGATTGACGCTGGTCAACGCCTCAACGGAAGACGTCAGGCTGGTCTTGGCCACACTGGCACGCTTTTCGCCAAAGGCGGCCTTGGTGACCTGTATGGTCAGCAGCATGGCGATCAGATCCAGCTGCAGGGTGGCGCTGCCGTTGATGACCAGCCGTCCGTCGCTGGAGAAGGTGCGCAGCTGATCCTGTTGCAGCAGGTCCACCAGCTCCTGGCGCAGGGCCACATCGCTCTGGCCCTGGTTGAAGTCCAGGTTGAGCAGGTGCAGCGCGCCATCCCGCAGGATCAGCGTGGCGTTGCCAACGGACTCTTCGGTGGTGGTGTCGAGTGCCAGCGCCTGATCTTGATACTGCAGCCTGACCGGTACGGCAATGCCCTCTGCCAGTGCACTGGCAAAGCTGGCAGGAATGATGATATTGGCGATTTTGAGTGGCGCTGAGGCGCTGGCCGAGGCTGACATCATGATCAGCAATGAGACTGGCAACAGGCAGGCTTTTTTCAACATATCACGCACCATGGTTCCAAATCTCGGCAAAAAAACACAGCCATTCGACCGGGTGGTAGAGGCAGTAAGAGAACATCAGCATTATTTGACGACGACGAATTCTTGACCCAGCCAGAGGCCGACATGGCTCTTCGGATCCCGGAGATCAACCTGGCGGAATTGGCGTTGCTTGCCCGGCAGGTCGTAATAGGTTTCCTTGCACTGCTCTTTGCTCTGTTTCAGGCAAGTACCATAAGCAATGGTTCTGTATGAGGCGTTCCCTTTATTGGTCAGGGTGTCGCCTTGCAGAAGGTAATCGAATTGCTGCTGGCGCGGTGTGACCACCAAGATGGTGCCTATCTGGGCAGAGGTGGTGGCGACCGCCTGACGGCGTTCGTTGCGCTGGTCGTCCATCGACAGGGCGGTATCCAGCCAGCGGATGCGGTAGTAACGCTCCTTGCCATCCTGCGGGCCCTTGTAAAAGAAGCGCACGTTGTTCTTGGCGTTGGCAGGGAGCATCAGCCGGCTCGGCGACAGCATGAGTTCACCGTCTACCTCCATCGGCATCTCCTGTCCGCCCTCCTCCGGGGAGGAGATGCGTGTCACTGTGACAGTGACCAGTCTGGCCTGATCGCTGGCGTTCTCGATCTCTTTGGCGACTTCCTGGCTGCCCGCATCAATAAAGGTGGTCACCGAGCCGACGTTGATCGCCTGGCTTATTCCGGGAATAAACAGCATCCATATCCCCAGTATTTTCAGGTTCATGTGATCTCCTGTGAATACAAAGGGCCCCGCAGGGCCCCGAATACTATGCGTTGAGGCAATCAGGCCCAGCTGGCCACGAACTCGACGTTGACTTCGCCATTCCACTGACCGTCTGGCAGGGCATCAAAAGTGACCGCTTTGCCGTCGGCAGTGGCGCTTTCGATGTGAAAGTTGAAGGAGCCCTGTGCCGTGGCGCGTTGGGTGTCGACCATGAAACCCTTTGCTACGGGGGAGAGACTGCCGCCGTTAATGCCGGCTGCCGTATCGATCAGGGTGGTGTAGGCCGAGGTGCCGACCGGTGCGCCGCCCCAGTACACGCCCACCTCGACGGTGGATTTACCACCCAGATGGTTCAGGGTACCGTTCAGCTTCTTGGCTTTCAGGGTGAAGGAAGTCGCGCTTGCATCCCCCTTGATGGCGACATCGAACAGGCCGTCGACGGTGTTGAAAGCTTTGATCCCTTCGGCGTACTGGAAGGAGAGGCTGGAGAGCGGGGTGACAACCAGATCAGAGGTGGTGTCTTTCTTGGCGGTCGCCTTCCACTTGGCGGTTGCGGAGGCGTCCATGGCAGCATTAGCCGCAGCAGTAAAGCCAAAACCTACAACTGTCAGCGCAATCAGCGATTTTTTAATTGATTTCATTGATGTTTCCTACCGAATTCCCTAATGGGTGGTATTGAGTCACCCGTTTGATTCACTGCACCCGAGGTGCATTCGTTCTTCATCCCCGGGGCATATTCGACCTGGGGTATTGCCAGGCCCCGCAACATAATGTTCCGTTACCCTGCTCATCTTTTCGCCGACCAAGATAACCGCCAGACCTGCTTGGATCGATCTAATGATGTGTAGGAAATGTCCTAAAAGGCAGTTGTTATGTGCAACTTCAGATGCATGTATATCCCGGCGGATAGATCATTAATGATTTAAAGTTATAGTTTTGATTTTTATGAACTTTAGTGCTTTTTCATCAAGATGAATCGGGCGTCGGGTGAGCTGTCATGAATGATGTTTGAGTAGGCGATGCGCTACAAATGAACCATAAGATTCAAAAGAATATATGAACATATAACTGATTGATAAATAGATATAAAACAAACCATGTCAAATGGTGTTTAGGTTGTTTTATCAGCGATACACTTTAATTATGTAACATATTATTAATGTCGAGGTGCCGTATGGTACAGATACTGCTTTTGCAGTTAGTATACGCTTAATAAAATGAATCAACGGTAGGTAGGCATATGGCAAGGGTATTGATAGTCGATGATCATCCTGCAATAAGAATGGCAGTGAATATGCTGCTTAAACAGGATGGGCATCATATCCTGGCAGAGGTTGATAATGGTGTTGATGCTATCGCGTCGGCTAGAATACATCAGCCTGATATTGTAATTCTCGATATTGGCATTCCCAGACTGGATGGTATTGAAGTTATCAAAAGACTGAAGGATCTGGATGCCAGCATCAAGGTGGTTATTTTATCAGCACAATCAACCCATCATGTCATGGTGCGCTGCCTGCAGGCCGGGGCTGATGGATTCATGTCCAAGCTGGACGAGCTGTCGCTATTGAGACGTGCGATCGTAAAAATAGAGAAAGATCAGCTCTATTTTCCAAGAGATATTATCGCAGGTGCCAAAAATGCTCATTCGGTAGACAGGGAAGATCTATTGTCCGCACTCTCTGATCGTGAAATGAGTGTGCTGCTTCAGATATGTCAGGGTCAAATAAATAAGCAGATAGCGGAAAGCATGCTGCTCAGTGAGAAGACGGTCAGCACCTACAAGACTCGCCTGATGCAAAAACTCAATGTAACCAACATGGTTGACTTGATTAACCTGGCCAAGCGGCAAAAATTGATATGAGCAAGATGAGATTACTTCTGATCTTGCTCGTCGGCCTCAGTTCGTTTCTTGCTTCTGCCAATGAGCTGGAGGATAGCCTGCTGCATGTCTATGCACGGGATGAAAATGAGTATTTTGGTAAGCAAATACTTCCATTACATAACGATGACTTGGTATGGTTATACAATAAGAAGCAATTGATTTTAGGTGTACCAGAGCCAGATAATCCACCTATGGATATAACCATCAGGTCTGGTAATTATGAAGGGGTAACTGCTGATATTATTGGTATTCTAAGCAGGATATTAGGTGTCGATTTTTTAGTGAAGAAGTTACCTTCTCGATCTGCTGCAGTCGACGCACTTAAAAGAGGAGAGATAGACTTATTGAGTACATCAAATATTTATGAGAAGGAGCAGGGATTATTACTGACAGATAAGTATATTGATGATGAACCTGCAATATATAAAAACATAAATATTAAAGATAAAAACATACAGGTAGTGGCGGTTCCTGAGTATTATCTACCTGCCGTTGACATAATGCGCTATCTACCTGATGTGAAAATCAAAGTGTACCCATCAAAATATAGTGCTGTATCAGCGGTTTCTTATGGTGACGCTGATGCTGTCATGATGGACTTGGTATCCGGTAACTTTTTAATAAATAACTATTATCAAGATACAATTCGCTTGTCGAAATTAATGTATTCAGACACTCAGGGGTTTGCATTTTCATTAAATAAAAGCAATCGCCAGCTGAAAAAGATAATTGATATAGCTTTGCATGAGATTTTAGAGAAAAAACGGGATGAGATAGCCAAGCGTTGGAGTGGTGGTGGGCTTTCAATTAGTGCAGATAAAATCAGGTTAACCAGTAGTGAATGGTCTTTTTTGAGTGAGCGACGAAAGTTAAAGATAGCTGTTAGCAGTGGTTTGCCTCCCCTTAGTTTCCTTGATGTAAATGGTACTTTGCATGGGGTGACAGCAGACCTTTTACAAGTTGTAAGGGTGAAGCTGGGGGTTGATATTGAGGTTATTCCCGTCGAAACACCTCAACGTTTGACACAGTTGCTGGAAAAAGGAAGGGTTGATGCTGCCATCATGGCCATCTCAGAGGAAGGTCGCCAACGTTACCGATTTAGCCGCGCCTTTATAATGGACCCTCTAGTGTATGTGGTCCATTTGAAGCAGAAAGATGCAACGCCGAGCGATTTACTTAAGGCTGACTCTGTGGGTGTGGTTAGGGATGCAGCCTTGCTGCAAGCGATCTCGAATGTATATGGAAAGCTGAATATAAAGTTATTTGATAAATCAGAGGATGTTCTGAGATGCGTTGCTATTGAGACTTGCAGTGTTGCAGTTCTTCCATTAAGAGTTGCCAAATATCTAATCAACAGCAAGTTTCCTGACCGTTTGACTATTAGAGGTGAATTATTTAATTCAATACCCATTTCTGCAGCACTGGCAGTGCCTCGGGGCCAAACTGATCTGCTTAATATACTGGACAAGGTGATCGCAACCATACCGCCAGATGAGCTGGAAGGGCTGTCCAACCGCTGGAGAGTTAATGCTCGGCAAGAGGCTATTTCTTGGCGTGAATTCATGGACGAGTTTGGCATCTTTATTTCACTGATCCTGCTGTTGATCATCTGGGTCAGCCTATGGGGCCTATCTCTGCGCAAACAGATGCGCGAACGTCGGGTTGCCGAAGTGGCGCTGAGTGCCCAGCTCAAGTTCATTGAAGATCTGGTGGACGGCACGCCCCATCCCATCTATGCCAGAGACCAGGATGGGCGGCTTATCCTCTGCAACAGCAGCTATGCGGCCTTCTTTGGTGAACCGAAAGCCGGCTTGCTGGGCGCAGGCCTGGCCGCTGATGGTGAGCGTTGGCCCTTTCTCGCTCCCCTGTTTGCCGATCTTGCCGCTGCCCGCGAGGAGCGACAGGCGCAGGAGGGGGATCATCGTTTGGTCATGGTGAACGGGGCTGTGGATGTCTATCACTGGGTCCAGCCCTATTACGATCTGGATGGCAAGGTGCAGGGGGGCATTGGCGGCTGGATCGATGTGAGCGAGCGCCTGCGCCTGCTGGATGATCTGGCGGTGGTCAGCCAGGAGGCACAAGAGGCCAATCGCGCCAAATCGACGTTTCTGGCCACCATGAGCCACGAAATTCGTACCCCCATGAATGCCATCATTGGCCTGCTGGAGCTGACTCTGCGGCGAGATCGTCTGCATGAGGAGGATAAAGCCTCGCTCTCCATCGCCCATGGCTCGGCGACGGATCTGCTGACCCTGATCGGCGATATCCTGGATATCTCCAAGATAGAGTCGGGGCGGCTCGAGCTGGTACCCGAACCCCATGACATAGCGGCCTTGACCGAGTCTGTCGTTACCGTGTTCAACGCCCTGGCCAGACAGAAGGGTCTGCAACTGGATCTGGTCATCGGAGCGACCCATTGGGTGCAAATAGATGGACTCTGCTACAAGCAGATCTTGTCCAACCTGATCAGCAATGCCATCAAGTACACGGATAAGGGATCGGTACGGGTGGAGTTATTGTCACGGGTTAGCGATGGCTGGTGCACCTTGCAGCTGGCGGTCAGAGATACCGGGATAGGAATAGACCCGATGGAGCAGGAAAAGTTGTTCCAGCCCTTCAGTCAGGCCAGTCAACCCAAGCATATTCAGCGATCTGGTACCGGCCTGGGGCTGATGATCTCTCGCTCCCTCTGCGAGTCAATGGGGGGATCCCTGGTGCTGGAGAGCGAGTTGGGTCGTGGCACCCGGGTGTGTGTCGAGATGAAACTGCCCCTTGCCACGGCCGTGGAGAAACCCCTGTCAGGCGAACTCGACTCAGTGATGGCGCGCGGGGATAGGCTGCGAGTGATGATAGTGGATGATCACCCCACCAATCGGCTGCTTATCAGTCAGCAACTGGCCTATCTGGGGCATGAGGCCATGGCGGCCGAGTCGGGTGAGCAGGCGCTGGCGCTCTTCGCCGAATACTCCTTCGATGTCGTCATCACCGACTTCAACATGCCCGGCATGAACGGGTTCGAGCTGACCCGGCAGTGCCGTGCGCGGGAACACCTCAATGGCAGGCACCGTTGTGTGATCCTGGGCCTGACGGCCGATGCGCGTCAGGAGCAGGTGAACGAGGGTCATGCGGCTGGCATGGATGATTGTCTGTTCAAGCCGGTAGGGCTGGAGGCGCTCGATCATTGCCTGCGTCGGCATATGCAGCGTGAGGAGCAAGCCGATGTCGCCGCTTGCATGCAGGAGATCAGGCAGTGTCTCGGGCCGCTGACCGGCCACCAGCCAGCCCTGATGTTGCCCCTGCTGGCCGAATTTGTTCGTGCCAGTGACGACGACCTGCAGGCGTTGCAACAGGCGGCGACTGCCGGGGAGCTGGCCCGCTTTCTGGATTATGTTCATCGTCTGAAAGGCGGAGCCAGGATCATGGGGGCCATGCAGCTGGTTGCCACCTGCAGCGAGATAGAGTCCGGGGAACTGAACGCACAAACCCTGCCCATGGCGTTGCAGCGCCTGCAACGTGTCTATCACATTGCCAGGCTGGCCATAGTGCGGTTGCAGAGCGCAGAACCTGGATGAGAATGAAGGCATGGTGACATGCCTTCATGACTGCTCAACCGTGCCAATACACCATCAACTCATAGGCAGCCTCACCTGTCTGGTGGGGTCGGCTCGAAGGGGCTTGATAGCTGAGGTAATAGCGGGTGGCTTGTGCCAAGGTCAGAGGATGTGTGGAGGGGATCCGTTGACCATTGAGCGTGAGACTGATGGGGGTGCCGGCCTGTTGCGTCAGGGTGCCATACAGTTTGCGGGCTTGCAGTTGATAGGTGGTATTGAAGTCCGGGCTGCTGATATTGGCCGCCAGGGTGTGAATGGGATACTGCGTCTGGTTTGAATTGACGGGTTGGAGGCCGGGATGGGTGAGCGCTATTTCCATCCTGGTATCTTTACTGGCGGTGGCTGGCCAATTGAGTTGACGGGTCAGGGTGTCGGCCTGGGCGGTTGCACCACAGCACCCAAGCAGTAACGCCACCAGCATTCCTTTCTGAGACATATGGTCATCTCCTGGATCTAGAGGTTACCCCGTTGTCGGGGTCATCCGTTTATCGACTCACCTGCCAGAAAGCTTAGTTTGACGCTCGTGATTCGGAATGAGCTGACACGGAATACGGGGTATGATCCCGCGCCTTGGTACATATCTTCTTCATTGATACGGGATCCCTGTCTTGCTCGAAAATCAGATGATGTTGTTGGCGGTATTCGAACGGGCGGCGTTGATGCTGATGACCCTGTTCTTCCTGACCCGCACCCGGCCGTTCCAGCGGCTGTTCCAGAAGCGGGATCACACCCCGGCCGAGCTGGTGCTGGTCGCCTCCATCTTCGGCCTGTTCGCCGTCTTCAGTACCTACACCGGCATTCCGGTGGAAGGGGCGCTGATCAACGTGCGGATCATCGCCATCATCTCGGGCGGCATACTGTTCGGCCCCTGGGTTGGCATCCCGGCCGGGGTCATCTCGGGCCTGCACCGCTATATCATCGACATGGATGGCCACACCTCGATCCCCTGTCTCATCGCCAGCATCATCGCCGGCCTGCTCGCCACCTGGTTGCACCTGCGTTGTCGCAAGTCGCGGCTCTGGCTCTACGGCATACTGGCGGGCATGTTGTGCGAGGGGCTGACCATGTTGCTGATCTGGCTGCTGACCGAACCTCATGAGGTGGGGGTGGAGATCGTCAGCCACATCGCCTATCCGATGATCGCCGGGGCGCTCTGCATCGGGCTCATCATCAAGCTGGTGCAGGATCTGGATGACGAGAAGGAGCTGATTGCCGCCAAGCAGGCCAAGCTGGCGCTGGATATCGCCAACAAGACGCTGCCCTTCTTCCAGAAGGTCGATCGCCACTCCCTCGGCCAGGTGTGCGGCGTCATCTGCAACGAGATCCATGCCGATGCGGTGGCCATCACAGATACCCGTGACGTGCTGGCCTATGTGGGGGTAGGCAAGGATTACTACGAGCTGGACGAACACCACGCCATCAGTGGCATGACCCAGCAGGCCGTGCTGCTGGACCAGATCATCATCAACAACGATCTGCGCCAGTATCACCTGTCAGATTTTCACTCTGTCATCATCATTCCGCTGCGGGAAAACGGCGCCGTCAGCGGCACTCTCAAGATTTATTACCGCCGCACCCACAGCATTACCAGCTCGCTGCGGGAGATGGCGGTGGGTCTCTCCCAGCTCATCTCCACCCAGATGGAGGTGTCGCGCATCGAGCAGTTGAAAGAGATGACCCGCAAGGCGGAGTTCACCGCGCTGCAGAGCAAGATCAACCCGCACTTCCTGTTCAATGCCCTCAACGCCATCTCATCCCTGATCCGCATCCGTCCCCAGCAGGCGCGCCAGCTCATTGCCAATCTGGCGGACTACCTGCGCTACAACCTCAACAAGGGGGATGAGTTGATCGACATTCAGGAGGAGCTGCAGCAGGTGCGCGACTACGTGGCCATCGAGCAGGCCCGCTTCGGTGACAAGCTGGAGGTGGTGTTCGAAGTGGACGACGTCCACATCCAGGTGCCGAGCCTGCTGTTGCAGCCGCTGGTGGAAAACGCCATCCTGCACGGCATCCAGCCCCGCAGTGCGCCGGGCCGAGTTACCATCGAGGTGAAGCAGTTGGCAGGTGGCATCCGGGTGGCGGTGCGCGACACCGGCTATGGCATCAGTCAGGCGGTGATCGATGGCGTGGCCGCCGGTCGGGTGGAGAGTCGCAGCATAGGCCTGATGAACGTTCATCAGCGGGTCAAGCTGTTGTACGGTGACGGCCTGCAGCTCAAGCGGCTGGAACCGGGTACCGAAGTCTGTTTCTATCTGCCGGATCAGGAGGCCATGCCATGCTGAGAGACATCACTGTTGAGGACGAGCCTCTGACGCGAGAGGTGCTGGCCTGCTCTTCTTCCCAGCTAGGGGCAACGCAATGCTGAAAGCCATTATTGTCGAAGATGAATACCTGGCCCGTGAGGAACTCATCTATCTGGTGAGCCAGCACAGCCAGATCGAGATAGTGGCGAGCTTCGAGGACGGGCTGGAGGCCTTCAAATACCTGCAGGATCACGAGGTGGATGTGGTGTTTCTGGATATCCAGATCCCCTCCATCGATGGCCTGCTGCTGGCCAAGAACCTGCACAAGTCGAGCCATCCGCCTCACATCGTCTTCGTCACCGCCTACAAGGAGTTTGCGGTGGAGGCGTTCGAGCTGGAGGCGTTCGACTATATCCTGAAGCCCTACAACGAACCGCGCATCATCAATCTGCTGCAAAAGCTCGAGCATGCGGGCAAGTCGCAGCCAGCTGGCACGGGGGAGGCGAGCGGCGACGTGATCAGCCCGCAGAACCGCACCGTCAATCTGGTGAAGGGGGAGCGCATCATAGTCACCCCCTGCGAGCAGATCTACTACGCGGAAGCGGACGAGAAGCTGACCTATGTCTATACCCGCACCGATCGCTATGTGATGACCATGACCATCAGCGAGTTTGTCAGCCGGCTGCCGGCGGAGGGCTTCTTCCGCTGCCATCGCTCCTACTGCGTCAACATCAACAAGATCCGCGAGATAGTCCCTTGGTTCAACAGCACCTATCTCATCCGGCTCCATGACCTGCCGTTCGAGGTACCGGTCAGCCGCAGCAACATCAAGGCGTTCCGTCAGCTGATGCGGCTCTGATTGTCATTCATTCCCGCCGATCTGCATTTCATGCCTTAATCGGTCGGCGCGAGCTGCGTCTTGCCTATAGTGGCCTCAATTTCCTTAAGGCCATCGACCGAGACGCATCATGACCAAAGAGATGAATCGCACCCGCTATCTGACCCTGATAGGTACCATCATCACCCAGTTCGCGCTGGGTTCCGTCTACACCTGGAGCCTGTTCAACGCCCAGCTCTCCGACAAGCTGGACGAGCCGGTCAGCCAGGTGGCGTTTGCCTTCGGTCTGCTCAGCCTGTCGCTGGCGGTGGCCTCTTCCATGGCGGGCAAGCTGCAGGAGCGGTTCGGGGTGCGCAATGTCACTCTGGGGGCCGGCGTGCTGCTCGGCATCGGCTTCTTCCTCACCGCCCACGCCAGCAACCTGGCCATGCTCTACCTCTGCGCGGGGATACTGGTGGGCTTCGCCGACGGGACCGGTTACCTGATGACCCTCTCCAACTGCGTGAAGTGGTTCCCGGAGCGCAAGGGGCTCATCTCCGCCTGCTCCATCGGTGCCTATGGCCTCGGCAGTCTCGGTTTCAAGTACATCAACCTGCTGCTGCTCTCCAACAACGGTCTGGAAGCGACCTTCCAGCTGTGGGGGCTGATCGCCATGTCCATGGTGCTGGTGGGCGGCATGCTGATGAAGGATGCGCCCAAGCAGGCCGCCTCAGTGCAGCAGACCGAAAGCCGCGACTTCACCCTGGCCGAGGCGATGCGCAAGCCGCAGTACTGGATGCTGGCGCTGATGTTCCTCACCGCCTGCATGAGCGGCCTCTACGTCATCGGCGTGGCCAAGGACATAGGCGAGAACATGGTGGGTCTGTCGACTGCGGTTGCCGCCAATGCGGTCGCCATCATCGCCATGGCCAACCTGGGTGGTCGACTGGTGCTGGGCATACTGTCTGACAAGATGTCCCGCATCCGGGTCATCACCATAGCCCAGCTGATCACCCTGTGTGGCATGGCACTGCTGCTGTTCGTGCCGCTCAATGCCAACCTCTTCTTCGTGGCGGTGGCCTGCGTGGCCTTCAGCTTCGGTGGCACCATCACAGTCTATCCCTCGCTGGTGAGCGACTTCTTCGGTCTCAACAACCTGACCAAGAACTACGGCGTCATCTATCTGGGCTTTGGTCTGGGCAGCATCATAGGCTCCATAGTGGCCTCCCTGTTCGGCGGCTTCATGGCGACCTTCAACCTCATTCTGGTGCTGATGGTGGTGGCCCTGGTGCTCTCTCTCACCATACGTCTGCCGGCTCCCAAGCCGCTCTGCACCGATTGAGGGTTCGCCTCGCTCGATGACGACATGAAACCTGAGCCCGATGGGCTCAGGTTTTTCTTTCATCAAAAGACGTATAGATGGCTAAATATCTATACTCTTGTGCCGCCCTTTCCTATAATCCCCCCGCTTTGGCGCATCATGCTTAATAGGGAATCCGGTGAAAATCCGGAGCTGGCGCGCAGCGGTAAGGGGGAACGAAGCGACATCAGGGCACTGCCGTCAGGTGGGAAGCCGTCGCCGTAGGCCATCAGCCCCCCAGCCCGAAGACCTGCCAAAGTTCGTATTTCGGGCCGAGAGAAACCGGCCACGAAGTAGATGCTTACGCGAACTTAAGGATCTCTCATGTCCAAGAAATTATTGGTGGCTGCCCTGTTGCCAACGGCGGCCTTCGCCCAGACGACCATCCCCGTCAATCCTACCCTGGTGATCACCGCCAACCGGGTGGAACAACCCATCAGCACAGTTCTGGCTCCCGTTGTGGTGATCGATCGCGCCGAGATCGAATCCCGTCAGGTACAGAGCCTGCCAGCGCTGTTGAAGACGCTGCCGGGTGTGCAGATCACCACGCTGGGTGGGCGAGGGCACATGAGCAGCCTGTTCATCCGCGGTACCAACTCCAACCATTCGCTGGTGCTGATGAACGGGCGCCCCATCGCCGCCATGGTGGCCGGCACGCCAGACCTCAGCCAGATCCCGCTGGGCAATATCGAGCGCATCGAGTACATCCGGGGACCACGCGCGGCCGTCTATGGCGCGGATGCCATCGGCGGTGTCATCAACCTCATCACCAAGACCTCCGCCAAGAATGGCAGCGAGACCCACCTGAAGGGGGGCGTGGGCAGCAATGGTTACGGCCAGGGTCAGGTGCGTACCGTGCAGGCCCTGGGTCAGCAGACCGACATGAATATGATGATCGGCTACGAGCGCACCGATGGTTTCGATGTGGTGGCCAATGCCCAGCAGCCGGATCGGGATGGCTTCGACAGTCTGAACGGCCAGATCGGGCTGAACCATGCCTTCAATGATGCCTGGAGTGCGGACTTCAACGCCCAGGGTTATGACAATCAGACCGAGATGGATGATGCCTATCAGTCGGCCGATCAGAGTCGGGTACAGGCCTTCCAGTATGATGGCGGTCTCAAGTTCCAGAGCGAGACGCTGACCAGCCGGCTGGAGGCCAGTTATGGCGAGAACAAGCTGAAGAGCTGGTGGGAGAGCAAGGGAGAATCCAGCGCCCAGCCGATCCACACCGGCTTGACCCGTTTCTCCTGGATCAACAGCTGGAGTGGCGTCGAGGGGCTCAACCTGACCGGTGGCGCCGACTGGCAGCAGGAGCAGTTGAAATCCGACTCGCGCAGTTCTGGCTTGGTGTTCAATGCCCCCGATCGCGACAACACGGGTCTGTTTGCGGTGGGCAGCTACCGCTGGCAGGCCCTGCTGTGGGAGCTTTCGGGTCGCACCGATGACAACGAGCAGTATGGCCGTCACAACACCTGGGCCGCCGCCAGCGGGCTGGACATAGATGACAACCACAATGTGCGGTTGAGTTATGGCACCGGCTTCAAGGCGCCGACCTTCCTCGACCTTTACTATCCCGGTTATGAGAATCCGGATCTGAAACCGGAAGAGAGCAAGAACCTGGAGCTGGGCTTCACCGGCCGTTATACCGGTTGGGACTGGTCGCTGAATCTGTATCGCAACCAGATCCAGAACCTGATCGCCTGCCAGAGTGCCTTCTCCACCTGCAAGCCGGACAACACGGATGCCGAGATCCGCGGCGTGGAAGTGGCGTTGGGTCTGGAAACCGGACCGCTCCATCATGATCTGAGCTTCGATTACACCAAGACCGAAGACAAGAACGATGATGACCAGCAACTGCTGCGTCGTGCCAAGCAGAAGGCCAGCTGGCTGACTCAGGTACAGCTGGGCCCGGTCGATCTCTCAACCGAACTGCTCTATGTGGGCAAGCGGGATGACAAGAACTTCAGCAGCTTCCCGGCTGAGCGGGTAGAGCTGGGTTCCTACACCCTGATCAATCTGGGGGCCAGCTACGGGGTGACGCCTCAGTTCACGCTGGGTGGCCGCATCGACAATCTGTTTGATCGCGACTATGCCCCGGCCTATGGCTACGCATCGGCGGGTACCGAGTTCAAGCTGACGGCGGACTACCGCCTCTGATCGCCAGCGCTACTATATAGAAGAGAAAAAGCGAGGCCCTGCCATGTGCAGGGCCTTTTCTATTGGCGGTCGGCGGGAGTATGATCGCCGTCTTGCACCAAAGGGGGAGGTCAGGTGGCCAATATTCTAGTGTTCGACTCCGGTATGGGTGGCTTGACCATCTATCGCGAGATCCGCCGTGCGCTGCCGGCACACAACTACTTCTATTGTTTCGACAATGCCAATTTCCCCTATGGTGAACTGAGTGAGGCGGCCCTCATCGCGGCCTGTACCCGACTGGTCAGCCACATGGTGGCCGAGCATGCCATCGATCTGGTGGTGATTGCCTGCAACACGGCCAGCACCATAGCCCTGCCATCCTTGCGTGACGCCCTGACCATACCCGTAGTCGGCGTGGTTCCCGCCATCAAGCCCGCGGCCGCCCTGACCCGCAATGGTTGCATCGGCTTGCTGGCAACCCCGGGTACCGTCAGTCGTGAATATACTCACGAACTCATTGCCCAGTTTGCGCCGGGCAAGCGGGTGTTGCTCAAGGGCGCGACCGAGCTGGTCATCGAGGCCGAGCACAAACTGGCGGGACGACCGGTAAACATGGCGCTGCTGCAGGAGGTACTGGCGGACTGGATGGAAGGAGAGGAAAGGCCGGATACCCTGGTGCTGGGCTGCACCCATTTCCCGTTGTTCAATGACGAGATCCGGCAACTGATGCCAGGATGTCAGCTGGTGGATTCAGGGGACGCGGTGGCAAGACGGGTGGCACATCTATTGACGACTATCGCTGAGCCGGTTTCTCAGGCCATGGTGCAGGCCAGGGCCTATTGCACCCGACTGGATGCAGAAGCCCAAAAACTGACAGCCCCCTTGCAAGCTTGGGGGCTGTCATCACTCGAAGAGGTTCGGTACTAGTTCGTTACCGCCAAGGGATCAGGCGTCGACCTCGCTTCCTTCCCTCTCATCTTTATCCCGCTTGTCGTTAGCTTCGCGTACCTTGAGGGTGCGCTGCTGATACTCCTTGTCATTGAGCGCCGTGATTGCCTTGGCTGCATCGGCGGCGGGCATCTCCACAAAACCAAATCCTCTGCGCTTGCCGGTAGCCTTGTCCTTCATCAAACGGACCGAGATCACCTGGCCTTGTTCTGCAAACAGCTCGCGTACGGCAATCTCGTTGGCGCGATAGGGCAGGTTGCCTACATATAAGGTACAAGTCTCTTGGCCGGAGACCAGCTCGGCCGTGGCGGCAGGTGTCCGCTTAAGGAGCAGCGGCACGATGAAACCACCAATGGCCAGACCCACAGCAAAAATCACTTCGGCTTTCAAAGAAAACTGCAGAGCCTGGGCAACCAGATAACCAACCAGCGCCAATACCAGGGCAAGGATGGCCGCCTGCACATAAACGGGAAACTTGGATAAATTCATCTTTAAAGACCTTTTGTAAATGAAAGCAAAAAAGGTGCAACACTCTATTCACCTCCATGGTAACCAGCTTTCCAGCCGGGCGCTACCATGGACCACTTGGGACACATTATCCGTTCCAGTATGGCATCCCTTAATGGGGGAAGACCCACTTAAATGATGATAAAACAGGACTGAAATCATCGGCTTGTGGATAACACTGTATATATACACTGAGTAAGCTGTTTCTAATTGGATATTTTGAAGTTTCCGTGACTTTCTTCAAAAAAAGCCTTGTCATCGCGGCGCGGCTCCCTATAATGCGCCCCTACCAGCACGGCGGAACACGCCAACCTGATGAGCCAGCTTCCTAGCGAAGTGGGCGCCGAAAGAAAAGCGAAAACAATCGCTTGACTTTCGAAGTGAGGAGCGTAATATGCGCCTCCTCAACGCGACAAGCGTGACGCTCTTTAACAATTTGAATCAAGCAATCTGTGTGGGCACTCACAGCATCGAACATCAAACAATTTTGTTGATTTTCAATGTCTGGTGAAGTGACCAAAACGACTTGTTAGCAATAACAAG
>NZ_CAWQXH010000003.1:0-134512 GCF_963899385.1 Aeromonas sp. MR7 | reverse complement strand
CCAGACAGCGGAGCGGTAGTTCAGTCGGTTAGAATACCGGCCTGTCACGCCGGGGGTCGCGGGTTCGAGTCCCGTCCGCTCCGCCAGTAAATTGAAAGGCCTTCCCTATCGGGAAGGCCTTTTTGCTATCTGGTTTTGACGAACGGCATAAGGAAACAAGGAACAACAAACTGGGCTGCGACTTGCCACTGGCAACTCGGTCCCGGTCTGTTGTTCCTTGTGCTTGAGCCGGACTCTGTCCGTCTCCCCGTCCGCTCCGCCACCAAAAAGAAGCCCAGTCGAAAGACTGGGCTTCTTTTCGTTTTGCATTTCTTCTTGTTTCATCGCCCAGGGGCGCTATGCACTTGGCCCATCAAGCCTTTCCATTTGGCGAGGCCATCGGCATACAATGCCCTCTGGTTTCCAATGGGAGATTTGCCCCTATGTTCTGCCCGCGTTGTGGTGTCAAATCGCTGCAAAAGCGCAGCGAGAAAGAGTTTGCCTGTGGCTGTGGTTTTCATTTTTTCCAGAATGTGGCGTCGGCCGTGATGGTGGCCTTGTGCTGGCAGGATGAAGTGCTGGTTGCGGTGCGAGGGAGAGACCCTGGCAAGGGCTTGCTGGATCTGCCCGGCGGCTTTGTCGATCCCGGTGAGTCGCTGGAGGAGGCACTGGTCAGGGAGCTGAAAGAGGAGCTGGGGCTGGATCTGGGGAGAGAGGCGCCTCGCTATCTCGGCTCCTTTGCCAACGTCTATCCCTATGATGACGTGGTCTATCACACCTGCGATACCGTCTTCCTGCTGGAGCTGGCACACAAACCTGTCGTCGTTGCAGCCGACGATGTGGCCGCCTGCGAGTGGCGCAAGCTGGCTGGGATTTCGCCCACCGAGTTTGCCTTCCGTTCCACGGGCGCAGCCATCGGCCAGCTGCAAAGATTGCGGGGATGAGTTGCCTCACAGCTTGCGAGCGAGGCGACCAGATGGCTGAGCTGGAATAAGGGGCTAGCCCGGCAGATGTAGGGTGACGATCAGGCCGCCCTCTTCACCGTTTCTGGCCTCGACCCGCCCGCCCTGGGCCTGAATCGCCTTGCGGGTGATGGCAAGACCCAGACCATAACCCTTGCCTGCCACGGGGGAACCGATTCTGACGAAGGGATCGAAGATGCTGGAGAGCTTGCTCTCATCCACTCCCATGCCCTGATCCGCCACCTCGATGACAAACTCTGCTCCCTGCCGCTGCAGGGTCAGGGTGATGATCTGCCCCGCCTGGGAGAAGCGCAGGGCGTTGCGCAGCACGTTGTCGAGGGCCCGGCGGATCAGTTCCGCCTGTCCGCAGATGGTGTACTCGACCTCCTCATCCGCCTGCTCCCTTATCTCGACCCCCAGGTGCTGCGCCTCATAGCGGGTGTCGCTCACCACAGCCTCGACCAGCGCCTGCAGATCGTAATACTCCTCGCCGTCCCGCTCGCCATGGCTGGCGCGGGTGAGGGTGAGCAGCTCGCCTATCATCTTGTCCATGCGCTGGGTCTCGAGCTGGATCCGCGCCAGGGATCCCTCGATCCTGGCTGGATCCTGCTGGGCCAGACCTATGGCCAGTTGCAGCCGGGCTAGGGGGGAACGCAGCTCGTGGGAGACGTCGTGCAGCAGTTGTTCACGGCTCTCCACCAGCAGTTGCAGCCGTTCGGCCATGGCATCGAAGTCGCGGGCCGCGTCGCTGATCTCGTCGTGGCGTCGCCGCATCAGAGGGTAGAGGCGAACCTCCAGATCCCCCTGGGCGAGGCGCTCGAACCCCTGCCTGAACCGGTTCATGGGGCGGGTCAGGTGCCAGGCGAGCAGGGCGCTGAAGAAGAGGCCGCCGAGTCCGCCGATCCACCACATGGGGGGCGGCATGTTGAGCCAGTCGCTGCGGGGTTGGGGCGGTGCCAGCTGCCGTTGCAGGCCGGCGGTGTCGTAGTGGAGCCGGTAGTGCTGGCCATCGGCTCCCAACAGGATACGGCCGCTCTGTATTGTGGATTGCTCCGTTTCGACCGGTTCAAGGCGCAGCAATCCTTGCTCCGCTATGGGCCAGCTGGCCTGCAGGGCCGCCACAGCAGTCGGTCCCTGGCGTTGCAGCAGAGCTGCGGCCGAGTCCAGCTGGCGTTCGGCCAGCTGCCTTGCCATCCGCTGTTCCGGTGGCCCCTCGTGGCGATAGAGGCTGAAGGCCACCCACAGCAGCTGGCTCATCATTATGATGGTGAACCAGAAGCCGAACAGTATCTTCCAGAACAGGCGCCCCTTGAGGATCATGCCAGCCGGTATCCTATGCTGCGCACTGTCTCTATGCCGATGGCTTCGCCCGCCAGCGCCTGCAGCTTCTGGCGGATATTGCAGATGTGCACGTCGACGCTGCGATCATAGGGCTCGCGCGGGCGGCCTAGCCCGTGCAGGGAGAGCTCATCCTTGCTGACCACCCGCTCCGGTGAGCGCAGCAGCAGTTCCAGCAGATTGAACTCGGTGGCGGTCAGCTCCAGCGGCGACGCTTGCCAGTGACATTGGCGGGTGGCGGGGGAGAGGGTCAGGCCGGCGAGGCGCAGGCTGTTGTCCTTGCCGGTTTTGGCGGGCGCGGGCTCGACCCGGCGCAGCACGGCCCTCAGCCTGGCCACCAGCTCCCTCGGGTAGCAGGGCTTGGGCACATAGTCATCGGCCCCCATCTCCAGCCCGATCACCCTATCTATGTTGTCCCCCTTGGCGGTGAGCATGATGACGGGGATCTGGCTGGCGTGGCGGATCTGGCGCAGCACCTCGCTGCCATTGAGGTCGGGCAGCATGATGTCGAGCACCACGGCGGCATAGTTGCCGGAGAGGGCGTGTTGCACGCCGCTCTTGCCGGTCAGCACATGGGTGGTGGCAAAGCCTTCGCCGCCCAGGTATTCGCTCAGCATGGTGCCAAGCTCCAGATCATCGTCCACCAGCAGGATCTTCATCACTCTTCTCCATCTCGGGTCGACGCCATTTTCCCGTGTCCGCTGCCCGCTGACAGCTGCTTTTACGCAATCCTTACACTGCCCTGCAAGAGGCTTAACCGGACATTGGAGTAGATTGCACTGGCTTGTTTCATCCCTTTGTTACACCCAAGGATATCCGTGATGGTCCCTGCCCGTCTCCTCGTTGTTCGCCTGCTGCCACCAGCCCTCTTGCTGCTCGCGGCCGGCTGGCTGTTTGCGCCGTCCGATGCGGCGCCGGCAGCGTCCTACATCACAACCCCGGCCGAGCGGCGCGATCTGGAGCAGAGCGTGCTGGCTGACGGCACCCTGCAGGCCCAGCAGCTGGTGAGCGTGGGGGCTCAGGTGTCGGGGCAGATCAAGGCGTTGCACGTGGCGCTCGGGGAACAGGTGAAGCAGGGCGATCTGCTGGTCGAGATCGATGATCTCACCCAGCAGAACGCCCTCAAGGATGCCGAAGCCGCCCTCGACAACGTGCAGGCCCAGCTGGCCTCGCGCCGAGCGACCCTGCGCAACAACCAGCTGGTGTTCGAGCGTCAGCGCAAGGTGCTGGCACGGGGGCTCGGCAGCCAGGCTGACTACGACAGCGCCGAGGCGACCCTGACCGCCACCCGTGCCGACATCCGGGCGCTGACGGCGCAATCCGTGCAGGCCCGCATCGCGGTGGACACGGCCCGGGTCAATCTGGGTTATACCCGCATCGTCTCCCCCATGGCGGGCACCATAGTGGCCATCCCGGTGGAGCAGGGGCAGACGGTGAATGCGGTGCAGAGCACCCCTACCATGGTCAAGGTGGCGCGGCTCGACACCATGACGGTGGAGGCGCAGATCTCGGAGGCGGACGTGATCCGGGTCAGCGCCGGCCTGCCCATCTACTTCACCGTGCTGGGGGCGCCGGAGCAGCGCTACCAGGCGAGGTTGCGCGCCATCGAGCCCGCCCCCGACTCTATCAATGACGACACGACCAGCAGCAGCTCGACCAGCACGGCCGTCTACTACAACGGCCTGTTTGAGGTGGAGAACCCCGAAGGGGCCCTGCGCATCGGCATGACGGCTCAGGTGCACATAGTGCTGGCGACCGAGCGCGACACCCTGGTGATCCCGGCCATCGCCCTGAGCGGTGACAGGGTGCAGGTGGTGGATGGTGCGGGCCAGCCCCAATGGCGGCAGGTGAAGGTGGGCCTCAACAACAAGGTGGATGCCCAGATCCTGAGCGGCCTCGAGGCCGGGGAATCCGTGGTGGTGAGCCAGTCGACGGCCCAGAGTCAGCAGAGCGGGCGCATGGGCCCGCCCATGGGGATGTGAGCATGAGCCAGCCACTGCTGCAACTGAACGGGATCCGCCGCTATTTTGGCGACGGGGATCGGCGAGTCGAGGTGCTCAAGGGGATCGATCTGACCATAACGCGGGGGGAGATGGTGGCCATCGTCGGCGCCTCCGGCTCCGGCAAGTCGACCCTACTCAATATCCTGGGCTGCCTCGATCAGCCGAGCTGCGGTCGCTACCGGGTCGCAGGGCAGGAGACCGGCCAGCTGACGGCGGATGCGCTGGCGGCCCTGCGCCGCGAGCATTTCGGCTTCATCTTCCAGCGCTACCATCTGCTGGGGGATCTCAGTGCCCGCGACAACGTGGCGCTGCCGGCCATTTATGCCGGACTGGCAGGCGATGCGCGAAAGGCCAGGGCCGAGGCCTTGCTGCAGCGGCTCGGGTTGGGTGCCCGTCTCGACTACAAGCCGAGTCAGCTCTCCGGCGGTCAGCAGCAGCGAGTCAGCATAGCCCGCGCCCTCATCAACGGCGGTCAGGTGATACTGGCGGACGAGCCGACCGGCGCCCTCGACAGCCAGAGCGGGGCCGAGGTGCTCGGCATACTGCGGGCCCTGCATGGTCAGGGTCATACCCTGGTGATAGTGACCCATGACATGGGGATCGCCGAGCAGGCCGAACGCATCATAGAGCTCAAAGACGGAGCCGTGGTGGCCGATCGCCGCCAGAGACAGGCGACACCCCTGCCTGTACGGGAGACGGTGCGGACTGGCCGGACGGCCTGGCGGGGCTGGCTGGACAGGTTCACCTCGGCCTTCAGGATGGCTCTGCTGGCCATGCAGGCCCAGCGGATGCGCACCTTCCTCACCATGCTCGGCATCATAATCGGCATCGCCTCCGTGGTTTCCGTGGTGGCGCTGGGGCGCGGCTCCCAGCAACAGGTGCTGGCCAACATCAATGCCATGGGCACCAGCACCCTGGAGATCTTCCCCGGCAGCGGCTTCGGTGATCGGCGGGCCGAGGCGATCCAGACCCTGCGAGCCGAGGATGCCGACGCCCTGACCAGGCTCGACTACGTGCACAGCGTGACCCCCAGCCTGATCACCAGCGTTACCTTGCGCCGGGGCAGTCAGGCGGTTTCAGGCACGGTAAACGGGGTGGGGGAGCAGTTCTTCCAGGTGCGCGGCTATCGGCTGCTGCAGGGCATGTTGTTCGATGCCGCCAGCGTGGCCAGCCTGGCGCAGGAGGTGGTGATAGACGCGAGCAGCCGGGATCGGCTGTTCGCGGCGGGGGAGTCGCCGCTCGGGCAGGTGATCCTGCTGGGCACGCTGCCGTGCCGGGTGATAGGTGTGGTGGCCCGCAATCAGAGCGGGTTTGGCAGCGATGAGAACCTCAACGTCTGGATCCCCCACACCACGGCCATGAAGCGGATGCTGGGCCAGAGCCATCTGCGCAGCATCAGCGTGCGGGTGCGGGATGAGGTGGCGCTGGCCGCCGCCGAGGACGGCCTCACCCGGCTGCTGCGCCAGCGCCACGGCACTCAGGATTTCTTCGTGCTCAATACCGACAGCATCCGCCAGACCATCACCAGCACCAATGCCACCCTGACCCTGCTGATCGCCATGATAGCGCTCATCTCCCTGGTGGTGGGCGGCATAGGGGTGATGAACATCATGCTGGTGTCGGTGACCGAGCGTACCCGCGAGATCGGCGTGCGGATGGCGGTGGGGGCCAGGGCCGGCGACATCATGCAGCAGTTTCTGATCGAGGCCGTGCTGGTCTGCCTGCTGGGCGGGGTGGCCGGGGTGCTGCTCGCCCTGCTGGTTGGCATCTTGTTCGCGCACTTCAGCAGCCAGTTTGCCATGAGCTACTCCCCGGGCGCCGTGCTGGCGGCCTTCCTCTGCTCCAGCCTGATTGGCGTGTTGTTCGGCTTCTTCCCTGCGCGGCGGGCGGCACGGATGGACCCTATCCACGCGCTGGAGCGGGAGTAAGCACACTCTTCGGCGCCTTGGCGCGCCACCCCATTCGCCTGCGGGGGCGGGAGTTCATCCCTCTTCGGCACCCGGGGCGGATTGGCCAGACGGCACCCTGTGCCAGTCCGGCAGCCTGAACAGTGTCATCGACGTGACACAGCCTGCTCTGCGCGGGTTTTCAACCGGGCCCCGTGGCCCGGTTCTTTTTCGCATGCGAAAAAAGGCGCCACCCGAGGGGGACGCCTGAAAGGTCAAACCTTGCGGTTTGCGGACCAACGGAACCAAGACTTCACACTTCACACTCTCAGCACTTCTGGCTGGCTCAGCCCTGCCACTTGCCTCCTTCCACTATCACGTCGTTGGGATCGGTATCGGCGCTCAGTTTCTCACGCACATACTGGTCATAGAGCTTGAGCAGGTATTTCTCTTCCCCCAGCTTGGCGAGACGGTCGTTGACCCAGTCACGCAGCTCGATATTGCCCTTCTTCACCGCCGGTGCGATCGGATCTTCCGAGCCCAGCTTCTGGGGCAGAACGCGATAGCCCGGGTTCTCCTTGGCCCAGCTGAACAGCACCAGGTTGTCCTGGGCGTAGGCATCGCCACGACCCTGGGCCAGCGCCTGCAGGGATTCGGTGTTCTTCTCGAACTTGAGTACCTTCCAGTCCGGGTGGTTGCGGGTCAGCCAGATGTCGGCCGTGGTGCCCGTGGTGACGATCAGGGTCTTGCTGGCCAGATCATCGAGCTTTTTGGCCGGGCTCCCTTCCGGCACCAGCACCTGCACCGCCACTCGCAGGTTCGGGTTGGTGAAGTCCACCACCTGACGCCGCTCCGGGGTTACCGTCATGTTGGCGAGGATCAGATCCACCTTGTCGCTCTGCAGGAAGGGGATGCGGCTGGCGGGCTCGACCGCCACGAATTCGATCTTGTTCTCGTCCCCCAGCAGATCCTTGGCGAAGCGGCGACCGAGATCCGTGTCAAAGCCCACGTAGTGCCCTTTCTCATCCACGTAGCCAAACGGCGGTTTGTCGGTGAAGACGCCGACGATGAGCTTGTCGCGGGCCTTGATCTTGGCGAGGGAACCGTCCGCCGCCTGCGCGGCGCCGCTGGCAAGGCCCAGCCCGATCAGGGCACTGAACAGAACCGAGGTGATTTTTTTCATGCTGACTCCTTTCGTTTGATGACATTTGTATAAGAAAACTTGGCGAGGAACTGGCGTGCACGCTGGCTCCTCGGGTTATCGAAGAACTGGTGGGGGGCGCCCTGCTCCAGAATGTGGCCGCCGTCCATGAAGACGATGCGATCCGCCACCGCCTGGGCGAACGCCAGCTCGTGGGTGACGATGAGCAGGGTCATGCCGCTGCCCGCGAGATCCCGGATCACCTCCAGCACCTCCTGCACCATTTCGGGATCCAGGGCGGCGGTCACCTCGTCAAACAGCATCACCTGCGGGTTCATGCACAGGGCTCGCACTATGGCGATGCGCTGCTGCTGGCCGCCGGAGAGCTGGAGCGGATAGTCATGGCGCCGCTCCCACAGGCCGATGCGGGTCAGCAACTGCTCCGCTTGCAGCAGGGCCTCCTGCCGCTCCCGTTTTTGCACCTGCAGGGGGCCGAGCAGCACGTTCTCCAGCACAGTCAGGTTGGGGAAGAGGTGATAGCTCTGGAACACCATGCCGATGCGCTGGCGTACCCGTTGCCAGTCGGTGGCACCATCCAGCAGCACGCCGTCGAAGCGGATCTCGCCCCCCTGAATCGGCTCGAGCCCGTTGAGGGTGCGCAGCAGGGTGCTCTTGCCGCAGCCACTCGGCCCCAGGATGACGATCACTTCCCCGGGGTTCACCGTGAGGCTGACCTCGTCCAGAACCCGGTTTTGGCCGAATTGTTTGCTGACAGCATTGAGTTCAAGCAGAGGTGTCATACCGCATTACCCCATTTTTGCTCCAGCCGGCGCGAGGCGAGCGAGAGCGGATAGCAGACCGATAAGAAGAACAGAAACAGCAGGCCGTAGATGAGCACGGAGGCATAGGTGCGCTCTATGATCTGCTGGCCCACCTTGATCACCTCCACCACCCCGATCAGCACCGCCAGCGAGCTGGTCTTGATGATGCGGGTATAGATGTTGATGGTCGGCGGCGTCAGCCGCTGCAACGCCTGGGGCAGCAGCACGTGGCGATAGAGCTGCCAGGTCGAGAGCCCGAGCGCCAGCCCGGCCTCCTGTTGACCACGAGCCAGGGATCCCAGGCCGCCGCGCACCACTTCCCCCACCTCGCTGGCGCCCCAGAGGGCGAGCACCAGCACGGCGCACCAGAAGGCCGGAATATCGAGGCCGAAGAAGATAGGCAGCCCGAAGAAGAAGAGGTAGAGCCAGACCAGCACGGGCACCACCCTAAACAGCTCCAGATAAACCCGCAGCAGCCCCCGCACCAACCGGCCTCCCTGTTGCGCCAGCACGCCGTAAGCGACGCCGCCCAGGGTGGCGAACAGGATGGCGAGCAGCGAAATGGCGAGGGTCTGGCCTGCGCCAATGGCCAGCAGAGGCAGCGCCTGCGTCAACAACTCAGTAACCGAACCGGCCATATTGAACCCTCCTTTCCAATCCACGCAGGGCGAGTGATGACGATGATGGGGTGCTCTGCTTTCTCATCAGGATCCAAGCCTGTACCAGCGACTCAGTGACCGAACTGACCATGTTGCAGCCTCCTTTCAACGACCCGCAGGGCGAGCGACAGCGGCAGGAAGATCAGCACGCACATCAGGGTCAGCACAGCCAGCATCTCGTAGGTCTTGTAGTAGAGAGCTATGTAGTTCTTGGTGGTGTAGAGCAGCTCCGGCACGGCCACCGCCGAGGCCACTGTCGTCTCTTTGAGCAGAAAGATGAAGTTGGCAAACAGCGCCGGCAGGCTGGCGAGCCAGGCCTGGGGCAGCTGCACGTGGCGCAGCAACTGCCAGCGGGAGAGACCTATGGCCCGGCCCGCCTCCAGCTGGCTGGTGGGTACGGCCTGTACCCCGGCCCGCAGCGCCTCTGTCAGATAGCCACCGCCGAGGAAGGTCATGGCGATCACCGCAGTGGCAAAACCTGACAGCGACAGCCCCAGGGCCGGCAGCCCGAAGTAGAGAAAGAACAGCTGGATCAAGAGCGGCGTGTTGCGGGCCAGCTCCACATAGGCGCGGATCACCCTGTTCAGCCAGGGCCTGTGCAGGCTCAGCAGGGTCACGTTGAGCAAAGCCACAGCGAGCGAGGTGAGGATCACTATGGCGCCGAGCTGCAGCGTGACCCAGATCGATTGGCCGAACGCCGGCAGTGTGGTGAGGACAAAGGACCAGTCGAAGCTCATGCCGGTATCCTCCCGTCACGGCGCAGCCGCTGGGGCAGCACTGTGATGGCGTCCGGGTACTTGATGCCGGCCCCCGTGTTGAGCACCACCACCCGCTCGCCCTCCCGGATCCAGCCCGCTTCGCGCAGCTGACGGGCGGCGGCGAAGGCGGCCGCCCCCTCCGGGCAGACGAAGCTGCCCTCCTGGGAGGCGAGCTGGCGGATCTCGGCGGTAATTGCCCGCTCATCCACGGCGATGGCGCAACCCTCGGTGCGATAGAGGGCGTCCAGCACCAGAAAATCCCCCAGCGCCTTGGGCACATTGATGCCGAAGGCCAGGGTCTGGGAGTCGGGCCAGAAGCGCGACTCGCGATCCCCCTGCTGCCAGGCCTGCACTATGGGGGCGCAGCCGCTCGCCTGTACCGCCACCAGCCGGGGCAGGTCGCCCTTGATCCAGCCCAGTTCCTGCAACTCCAGCAGCGCCTTGTAGATGCCGATGAGGCCGACGCCGCCACCCGTGGGGTAGAGGATCACGTCCGGCAGCGTCCAGCCGAACTGCTCGGCTATTTCCAACCCCATGGTCTTCTTGCCCTCGATGCGATAGGGCTCCTTCAGGGTGGAGGCGTCGAACAACCCCTGCTCCGCCACCGCCTGGGCGACCTGGCGACCGGCGTCGCTGATGAGGCCATCCACCAGATAGAGGCGGGCACCGGCCAATGAGGTTTCCAGCCGGGTGATGGCGGGGGCCGCCTGTGGCATGACTATGGTGCTGCGCAGGCCGGCGCGGGCACCGTAGAGCGCCCAGGCCGCACCGGCATTGCCGTTGGTGGGCATGGCGAAATGGGTGACGCCGAGTTCGCGGGCACGGGAGATGCCGACCGCGGCGCCGCGGGCCTTGAAGGATCCTGTGGGTATGATGCTCTCATCCTTCATCCAGAGATCCGGTATGCCGATCTGCTTGCCCAGGGTGGGCAGGGGCAAGAGCGGGGTGAGCCCTTCCCCCAGAGTGACGACGTGAGCGGGATCGCGTACCGGCAGCAGCTCGTGATAGCGCCACAGGCTGGCGGGGCGGCCCAACAGGTCAGTCGGGCGCCAGGCCTGCTTCAGGGCCTCGAGATCGTAGCTTGCCAGCAAAGGCGCCCCTGCCCGGCTCAGTTGCTGGGGCTGGTCGGCATCATGGATCTCGCCTGTCTTGCTGCAACGCAGATGTGATAGGTAGCTGTACGGCATGCTTTATCCTGAATGAGTCGTCTGAGTCAGTTGCTTATTCCATCCTGTGACCCAAGTGCCGGATAACAAACAAAATAAAGTGGCAAACCTAAGCGAAAAAATTCATATGACTCCGTTCAGCCATGCCAGTGTCGGCTCAGGGGGAAGTGGCATCCGCCAGCCAAGCCTGTGGGGGGTTGGGCCATCCGGCACTCTTTGCTACCCTGCCTGTTTCACCGACACCGCAGGGAGCCGCATCGATGCGAGCCATTGTCAGCCTGCTGGCCCTGTCACTGCTGAGTGCCTGCAGCGGCCAGTCAACCAAAGAGGATGCCATGTCAGGGAAAGCGCGCCTTCACTACCCAGTTACCCGCCAGAGCGAGCAGGTGGATCACTACTTCGGCCAGGCCGTGGCCGATCCCTACCGCTGGCTGGAGGATGATCGCAGCCCGGAGACCGAAGCCTGGGTCAGGGCCCAGAACCGGGTGACCCAGGATTACCTGGCGCAGATCCCGTTTCGCGATGCCATCAAGGGCAAGCTGGCCGCCTCCTGGAACTACGCCAAGGAGGGGGCGCCGTTTCGCGAGGGGCGCTACCACTACTTCTTCAAGAACGACGGCCTGCAGAACCAGAACGTGCTGTGGCGCCAGCTGGCGGGCAAGCCGGCCGAGGTGTTCCTCGATCCCAACCTGCTCAGCCCCGATGGCACCACGGCGCTGGATCAGCTGAGCTTCTCCCGTGACGGCAAAACGCTGGCCTACTCATTGTCGCTGGCCGGCAGCGACTGGCGCGAGATCCACCTGATGGACGTGGAGAGCAAACAGCCGCTGGAGACCCCCCTCAGGGACGTGAAGTTCAGCGGCATCAGCTGGCTTGGCAACGAGGGTTTCTTCTACTCGAGCTACGACAAGCCGGACGGCAGCGAGCTGTCGGCCAGGACAGATCAGCACAAGCTCTACTTCCACCGGCTCGGCACGGCGCAGGAGGAGGACCGCCTGGTGTTCGGCGCCATCCCGGCCCAGCAACACCGCTACGTGGGGGCGACCGTGACTGAGGATGATCGCTACCTGCTCATCTCGGCGGCGGACTCCACCTCGGGCAACCGCCTCTATGTGAAGGACCTGACCCGGGAGGGGGCCCCGCTGCTGACGGTGCAGGGGGATCTGGCTGCGGACGTGAGCCTGGTGGACAACAAGGGCAGCAGGCTTTACCTGCTGACCAACCGGGACGCCCCCAACCGCCGGCTGGTGACTGTGGAGGCGGACAATCCTGGCCCCGAACAGTGGCGCGATCTCATCCCGGAGCGTCAGCAGGTGCTGACGGTGCACAGCGGCAGCGGCTACCTGTTCGCCGAGTACATGGTGGACGCCACCGCCCGGGTCGAACAGTTCGACCATGACGGCAAGCGGGTGCGCGAGGTGGCGCTGCCGGGGCTCGGCAGCGTGAGCGGCTTCAACGGCAAGCAGGATGATCCCGCCCTCTACTTCGGCTTCGAGAATTATGCCCAGCCGCCCACTCTCTACAAGTTCGAGCCCAACAGCGGGGAAATCAGCCTCTATCGCGCCTCGGCTGCCCCGTTCAAACCGGAGGATTATGTCTCCGAGCAGCGTTTCTACCAGAGCAAGGACGGCACCCGGGTGCCGCTCATCGTCAGCTACCGCAAGGGGCTGAAACTCGATGGCAGCAACCCGACCATCCTCTACGGCTATGGCGGCTTCGACGTGAGCCTGACCCCGAGTTTCAGCGTCTCGGTCGCCAACTGGCTGGATCTGGGGGGCGTCTATGCGGTGGCCAACCTGCGTGGCGGTGGCGAGTACGGCCAGGCCTGGCATCTGGCGGGCACCAGGATGAACAAGCAGAACGTGTTCGACGACTTCATCGCCGCGGCCGAGTATCTCAAGGCCGAGGGCTACACCTGCACCGACCGGCTGGCCATCAGAGGCGGCTCCAACGGCGGTCTGCTGGTGGGAGCCGTCATGACCCAGCGGCCGGATCTGATGCGGGTCGCCCTGCCGGCTGTGGGGGTGCTCGACATGCTGCGCTACCACACCTTCACCGCCGGGGCTGGCTGGGCCTACGACTATGGCACCAGCGCCGACAGCGAGGCCATGCTCGACTATCTGAAGGGCTACTCGCCGCTGCACAACGTCCGGGCCGGGGTCAGCTACCCCTCGACCCTGGTGACCACGGCGGATCACGACGACCGTGTGGTGCCGGCCCACTCCTTCAAGTTCGCCGCCACCCTGCAGGCCGACGACGCAGGCCCCCATCCCCAGCTCATCCGCATCGAGACCAATGCCGGGCACGGGGCGGGCACGCCGGTGGCCAAGCTGATCGAGCAGAGTGCGGACATCTATGCCTTCACCTTGTACGAGATGGGTTACCGGCAGTTGCCGGTCAGCCCCTGAGATCAGGGCCCTGCGGGGCCCTTTTTGTTGTCAGCCCCCGGCTGCGACCATCCCTGTCTCGCCGCGATCCGGTTTCGGGCGGCGGGGACCATCCGCCGCGCCCCCGGTGGTATAGTCAGTCACAGGATCAGCATTCAAGGAGTCCATCGTGAAGAAGATCATCTACATACTGCTGGGGCTTGCGCTGGCCGCCCTGGTATCCATAGTCGCTCTGGTGAGCCTGATCGACCCCAATCAGTTCAAGCCCCAGCTGGTGGAGCAGGTGCGCAAGAGCACGGGCCGCGAACTGGTGATGCAAGGGGATATCGGCTGGCGTTTCTGGCCAAGCCTGGGTCTCTCCCTCGAGAAGGTGGCGCTGCGCAACCCGGCCGGTTTTGCCGAGCCGGATCTGGTGCGCTTCGAGCTGGGCCAGGCCTCGGTGGCCCTGCTGCCGCTGCTCTCCCACCGGCTGGAGATTGGCGAGGTGACGCTGAACGGGGCACACCTCTTCATCCAGACCAAGGCCGATGGCAGCTCCAACCTGAGCGATCTCATCAAGGCGTCCGAGGCTGCCAAGGGCAGCGAGCCCGCGCCAGGTGGCCAGAGCCAGCCCCCTGCGGGTAATGGCCAGACCTGGCAGATCAGCTTGCAGGGTGTGGTGCTGGAGCAGGCCAGCGCCCTGCTGCAGGACGATCGCGACGGCACCATTTCCCGCCTCGAACAGCTCGACCTCAACCTGGGTCAGCTGGTGGTGGATCAGTGGGTGCCTGTGACCCTGGCCGCCAGGGGCGCGCGCGGGGATCTTGCCTTCGATATCAAGGGACAGACTCAGCTCAAGCTGGCCCGGGAGGAGACCGCCAGCGAACTCAAGGATCTCAGCCTGAGCGGCAGCCTGAGTGCGCCGACGCAGCGGCTCGATGCCTTCTCCCTCAAGGCCGACCGGCTGGCACTGGGGCAGTGGAGCAGCCTCACGCTCAGTCTGCAGGGCGCTCAGGGATCGGCAGACCAGCCGACACTGGCCGGCTCCCTGGAGGGGACCCTCAAGGCGCGGCTCGATCAGGGGCAGCAACTGCTGGAAGTGTCGGATGCGGTGCTGGCCGCCAAGCTGCAAGGCTCGGCTTTGCCGCGCCCGCAACTGGATCTCAAGCTGGCCGGTTTTGCCCGCGCCGAGCTCGACAAGCAGACCATCACCCTGAGCAAGCTGGTGCTGGATGCCGACAAGACACTGCTGAGCGGGGAGGGGGTTGTGCGGCTCGGCGCCGTGCCCAGGGTCGACTTCGATCTCAAGGGCGACAAGCTGGATCTCGACGCCTGGCTCGGCAAACCGGCAGCGACCCAGGCCGCAGCGCCAGCGCCTTCGGCTCCCGCGAAGGCGACGGACAAGGGGGCCGCCCCCAAGGTGGCCCAGGCACTCTCGGCGGTGGAGCCGGATCTGAGCGCCCTCAAGGCGTTTGATCTGGCCGGTCGGCTGCAACTGGGCAGCCTGCGGCTGAAGGGACTGGACTTGAGCTCCGTCGATCTGCAGCTGGCGCTGGCGGGTGGCCAGCTCAGCCTCAAGCAGTTCAGCGCCGGCGTGGCCGGCGGTCAGGTGACGGCGAACGGCGTGCTCGATGCCCGTCAGCAACCTGCCCGCTACCAGGTACACAAGCGGGTGCAGGGGGTGAACGTGCGCCCGTTGCTGCAGACCCTGGCCCAGAGCGATCTGCTGGAGGGCAAGGGGGATCTCGAGGTGCAGGTACAAGGTAGTGGCCTCTCCGAGCAGGCGCTGCGCAGCCAGATACAGGGCAAGGTGAGCCTCAAGCTGAGCGATGGTGCCCTGCACGGCATCAACCTGGCTGAGATGATCCGCGAGGCGCGGGCCACCCTGACCGGCAAGGGGGCCGAGCAGGTCAAGGAGGCTCGCAAGACCGACTTCAGCGCCCTCACCGCCAGCTTCCAGATTGCCAACGGCGTGGCCCGCACCGACGACATCCAGCTGTTTGCCCCGGCCCTGCGGGTGAAAGGCGAGGGCCAGACAGCCCTGGTGCCGGAAACCCTGGATTTCCTGTTCCTCACCTCCATCGTCGAAAGCAGCAAGGGCCAGGGCGGCAAGGATGTGGATGAGCTCAAAGAGATCACCATACCGGTGCGCATCGGCGGTCACTGGCAGGCTCCCAGCTACCGGCTCGACGTGAAAGCCTTGCTCGGCAACAACAAGCTGCTGGAGGAGAAGGCCCGCAAGGAGGCCGAGCGTGGCCTGAAAAAATTGCTGGGGGACAAGGCCGACAGCGAAGGCGTCAAGGGGGTGGCGGATCAGCTGCTCAAGGGGCTGTTCAAGTAGCTATCCCCCCCCTTTCATTGTCATTCAGAGCCCGCCCCGAGCGGGCTCTTTGCTGCCACTCGTCCATGTGTCTGGGCCTGGCTGCTCACTGTCGGATGGGGCTGGCAGCAAGAGTTCCATGGTTGCTTCTGGTTAAAAATAGGGATGTAGCCTTGGCTCAAAGGTGATATCACTGTTGGTTTACCAAGGAGTAGATGAATGAGTCGAAGTGAAGTCGTGAGAGAGATATCCCATCCGGACTGGCCTCTGGTCTGGCAGATCTATGGCAGCAGCTTCCCGCGCTACGAGCAGCGCCAGCCGCAGCATCAGCAGGTCAAGATGGCGGATCCTCACTTTCACTGTCAGCTCTTTTATCAAGGCGACGTGCTGCTCGGCTTCATCTTCTGGTGGGCCTGCGGCGAGCAGATCTATATCGAGCATCTGGCCATCAATCCGGCCCTGCGCGGCCAGAACCATGGCTCCCGCCTGCTTGCCGCCTTCTGCGAGACGGCGGGGCGCACCGTCATCCTGGAGATAGACCCGCCAGAGGATGAGATTGCCATCCGGCGGCTGCGCTTCTACCAGTCGCTGGGCTTTTGCCTCAACGACCATGACCATGTGCACCCGCCCTATCATCCCGACTATCAGGGGCACGGGCTGCGGGTGCTGAGCTACCCAAATCCCATCAACCCCGCTGAGTACCAGCAGTTCAACCGGATGCTGGTGACGCGGGTGATGGATCATGGCTTGACTGCCTGACCGGCAGCCAAGGTGAAGAACAAGGAGGTTCAATGAACAGGAATGTGCTGATCACGGGTGGCAGCCGGGGGATTGGAGCCGCCACAGCCCGCCATCTGGCGGAGCAGGGTTATCACCTCTGCATCAACTATCGGCGTGATCGGCAGGCTGCCGAGGCGCTGGTGGCCGAGATCCGGGCGCAACATCCGGTCGACTGCATAGCGGTGCAGGCGGATATCAGCGTCGAGGCCGAAGTGGTGCGCCTGTTCGGGGAGATGGACGCGCGGCTCGGGGTGATCACCCATCTGGTCAACAACGCCGGCATCTTGCAGCCCCAGATGAAGGTGCTGGAGATGAGCGCCGAGCGCATCAACAAGACCCTGACCACCAATGTGACCGGCTATTTTCTCTGCTGCCGGGAGGCGGTGCGGCGCATGACCCGTGGCGGCGCCATAGTCAACGTCTCCTCGGCCGCCGCTCGCCTCGGCGCGGCGGGTGAATACGTGGACTATGCCGCCTCCAAGGGAGCCATAGACGTGCTGACCAGAGGCTTGTCGCTGGAGGTGGCGGCGCAGGGGATCCGGGTCAACGGGGTGCGTCCGGGTTTTATCTACACTGAGATGCATGCCGACGGCGGTGAAGCCGAGCGGGTGGAGAGGGTAAAAAGCCAGATCCCGCTGCAACGGGGCGGTCAGCCGGCCGAGGTGGCCGCCGCCATCGCCTGGCTGCTGTCGGATGAAGCATCCTACGCCACCGGCACCTTTATCGACCTTGCCGGAGGGCGATAGGGCCAGATGCCACCGACCATACTGGAAAGAAAAAGGGCGCCGCAGCGCCCCTTTTCATTGCTCCAGCCGAGCCTTGTTTCACTCTCCCAACAGCAGTTGCCAGACTGCCAGCACATGGCCGCGCTCGGGCTGCAACTGGTCGTCGCCCACCTTGCGGGAGATCTCCGAGAGGTTGAGACGATGGCCCCGGTTACGGATCTCCAGATAGGCCTGCTTCAGCCCCTCCGCCTGCTCCAGGGTGAGCACCCCCACCATGACGCACTCATCGAAGATGCGCACATTATCGGACCAGCGGGTGAGGGGCTCGGGCTCGCCGCTGGCATGGGCCAGCACCAGATACTGGGCGATGAATTCGATATCCACCATGCCGCCGGGGGACTGCTTGAGATCGAACTCGCCAGTACCGGCCTTGAGCAGGTGATCCCGCATCTTGTGGCGCATCTCGCGCACCTCGCGGGCCAGGGTCGGCAGGTCGCGCTCCTTGGCCAGCACGGCACGGCGGATGCGGGCAAACTCGGCGATGACCGCCTCATCCCCGTAGATGGGGCGGGCCCGCACCAGCGCCTGATGCTCCCAGGTCCAGGCCTCGTGCTGCTGATACTGCTCATAGGCCGACAGCGATGAGACCAGCAGGCCGGAATCGCCGGAGGGGCGCAGCCGCATGTCGATCTCATAGAGGATCCCGGATGGGGTGCGGGTGCTGAACAGGTGCAGGATCCGCTGGGCGAGGCGCAGGTAGAACTGGCGGCTGTCGATGGGTTTGCGCCCGTCTGTGTAGCTGTTGGGATCGCCGCCGTGCAGGAAGACGAGATCCAGATCCGAGCCGTAGCCCAGTTCTATGCCGCCGAGCTTGCCGTAGGCCACAACGGCGAAGCCGCGCTGGCCGCTCACCGCCACTTCGGGCGGCACCCCGTAGCGTTCGCTCATCTGGGCCCAGGCCTGATTGACCACCTCCTCGGTGATCGCCTCCGCCAGCCAGGTGAGGTGGTCGCTTACCTTCATCAGCGGCAGGGCGCCGGCGATGTCGGCCGCCACGATACGCAAGAGCTGCACCTGCTTGAACTGGCGCAGCGCCTCCATCTGCTGCTCCACGTCCTCCTCGGGGATGCGCAGCAGAAACTGGCGCAGCTGGGGCTTGTACTGATCGAGCGGAGTGGGGTGGTAGAGGTGCTGGGGATCGAGCAGCTCGTCCAGCAAAATCGGGTAGCGGGCCAGCTGCTCGCTCACCAGATGGCTGGCGTCGCACAGCCGCACCAGTTGGCGCAGGGCGGCGGGGTTTTCCGCCAGCAGCTGCAGATAGGCGCTGCGGGTGAAGATGCGGGTCAGCAGCTCGCACACCCGCTCGAACAGGCGGGCGGGTTGCTCGCTGGCGACCACCAGTCGCAGCAGCTCCGGCATCAGCCAGTCCAGGGCGATGCGCCCCTGCGGGCCCACCTGACGGCGTTTGTACTCCTCCTTGAAACGCAGCAGGGCACCGCAGAGCGGAACCGGATCCTGGACGCCCTGCGCTATGAGCAATTTCTCCAGCTCGGCGGCATCGAGCTCGGTGCGCCAGAGATCGAGCCAGAGCTGCTCCAGATGGGCGGGGGCCTCCTTCTCTTCGCCCACAACGGCGGCAAACTCCTGATGAACGGCGGCCATCTCCTCATCCAGATGAGCCATAAAGGCGCCCCAGTCGGCAAAACCGAGGGAGGCGATCAACCGCTGGCGATCCCGCTCTTCGGTGGGCAGGGTCTGGGTCTGCTGATCGCCTATCTCCTGCAGAATATTCTCGACCCGGCGCAGGAAGCGATAGGCATCCAGCAAGCGGTCGCAATGGGTGGATTCTAGGGCGCCGCACTGGGCGATGGCGGCCAGCGCCTCCGGCAGGTGGCGTACCCGCAGGGCGGGCTCGCGACCGCCGCGAATCAGCTGCAGCGCCTGGGCGATAAACTCCACCTCGCGAATGCCGCCAGCCCCCAGCTTGATGTTGCCCTCCAGCCCCTTGCGACGCACCTCGGCGGCTATCATCGCCTTCATCTGGCGCAGGCCGTCGATGACGCCGAAGTCGATGTAGCGGCGAAACACGAAGGGGCGCAGCATCTCGGCGAGTTCAACGGCGTGCTCGCACTGGGGCCCCAGTACCCGCGCCTTGACCATGGCGTAGCGCTCCCAGTTGCGGCCGTGGTGCTGGTAGTAATCCTCCATGGCGGCAAAGGAGATGGCGAGCGGGCCCGCGTCGCCGAAGGGGCGCAGCCGCATGTCGACCCGGAACACCTGACCATCCTGGGTGGGCTGGTGGAGGGCGTTGATCAGCCGCTGCCCCAGCTTGATGAAGAAGGGCTGGTTGGCCAGCTCGCGCCGTCCGCCGACCGTGTAGCCGTTCTCGGGGAAGGTGAAGATGAGATCGATATCCGAGGAAAAGTTGAGCTCGCCGCCGCCGAGCTTGCCCATGCCGAGGATGAGCAGCGGCTGCGGGTTGCCATCCCCGTCCATGGGGGTGCCCAGCTCGCTGCACTGTTTGGTGTAGAGCCAGTCGCGGGCGGAGCAGATGAGGGCATCCGCCAGCTTGGTGAGGTGGATAAAGCTCTCCTCTACCGCGGCGTGCCCCAGCAGCTCGCGCCAGGCGATCACCAGCATGCGGCTACGACGGAATTGGCGCAGGGTGCGCTTGAGCGCCTCTTCATCACTCACCTCGGCAAGCAATGCGGTCAGATCGCGCTGATAGGCGGGCCAGCGTTCGGACTGTTCGAGATCGCCCGAGGCGAGGATCTGCGCCAGCAGCTCGGGCTGCTTGATGAGCGAGTCGGAGACGAAGTCGGAGAGGCCGAGCAGGGTCAGCAGGGTCTGGTGAATCGCATCGGGCAGGGCATCATAGTCGGGCGCCAGCTCGACCAGCCGCTGCCACTGGCGTTGGGCCTGATCCTGCAGCAAGGGCACAAGAGAGGAGGGGAGGGAGAGAGAAGCTGAATGCTGGGCCACGGTTGCCGTCCTTGTGGTTAACGGATCTGCAGGGTGAATGAAAATGCTGGCAGCCAATCTAGCACTGTCGAGCGGCTCGGCACAGTGCGACGGGCGAGTCGCTCGCAGGTACTCTCATCAGGCTCAGTCTCGCCCCTGCACCACAGCGCAGGGGCGAGCTGCATGAACCGGCGAGTGCTGCGTGGTCCTGTTCAGGGGCGCAGATAGATCTCGGGATCGTATTTTTCCATCAGGCTGGCCGGTTTGCGCGGCGGCGCGAAACCAAAGTCGGCGTAGAGGCCGTGGGCATCCGAGGTCGCCAGGCTGAGGCGGCGCAGTCCCTGCAACTGCGGATGAGCCAGGATAGCCGCCACCAGCGCCTTGCTGTGACCCCGGCCGCGATGGGCGGGCAGCACGAACACATCGGCCAGATAGCCGAAGGTGGCTCTGTCCGTGATGACCCGGGCGAAGGCCACCTGCTGACCGGCGACATAGCCGCCGAAACAGAGGGAGTGGTTGATGGCTCTCTGTACCGTCGCCAGCGGAATGCCGAGGCACCAGTAGGCCTCCTCGGACAAAAATCGGTGGATCAAGGGCACGTCGAGCCGCCCCTTGTCGTCGCTTATCTCAAGTTGGGAGTGATCTTGTGGGTGCTGCATCCTGGCTCCTTGCCGTGACATGAATAAGAAAGGCCCCTCGCGGGGGCCTTCCAGTTTACTCAAATCACGGTCTCAGGCCAGTTTGAAAGCCTGGATGATGAACGCTGTCCAGGGTCTGGCTGTGGTGCGCCATCCGCTCCTGTGTCCTGTCTGCGAGGTGACGCCCATCAGGCCAGCTTGAAAGCCTGGATGATGAACGCTGTCCAGGGTCTGGCAGTGGTGCGCCATCCGCTCCTGTGTCCTGTCTGCGAGGTAAGCGCCCGTCAGGCCAGCTTGAAAGCCTGGATGATGAACGCTATCCAGGGTCTGGCAGTGGTGCGCCATCCGCTCCTGTGTCCTGTCTGCGAGGTAACGCCTGTCAGGCCAGTTTGAAAGCCTGGATATGGGTATCAAGAGTCTGGCTGTGGTGCTCCACCAGCTCGGAGGCTTCCTGCAGCTCTCGCAGCACGACCACGGATCCTTCCACCACCTGCTTGACCTGCTCCAGGTTGCCGCTCATCTCCTCGGCCACCGAGCTCTGCTGTTCGGAGGCGGCGGCGATCTGGCGGTTCATGTCGGCCACCCCCTGTACCCGCTGCACTATGGTCGCGAGCTGATCACCGGCCTGGGTCACCTGCTCCACCCCCTTGTCGGCCTGCTGCACGCTCTTGGCCATCAGTTCGGCGGCCTGGCGGGCATTGCCCTGCAACTGTTCGATCATCTTCTGGATCTCGACTGTGGCGGCCTGGGCCCGGTTGGCCAGCTCGCGCACCTCGGACGCCACCACGGCAAAGCCGCGACCGGCCTCACCGGCGCGGGCGGCCTCGATGGCGGCGTTCAGCGCCAGCAGGTTGGTCTGCTCCGAGATGCCGCGAATGGTATCCACGACGGATCCAATCTGCTCGACCCCCTGTTCCACCTGATTGACCACTGTGGAGGAGCGCTGAATGTTGCCGGAGAGGGTATCTATGGTGTTGACGGTGGCCGCCACGCAGCGGCTGCCCTCTTCGGCCAGCAGGCTGGTTTCGGCTGTGGCGTGGGAGGCTTGCTCCGCATGGGCGGCCACCTCGCGAATGGCGCCCACCATCTGGCTCATGGCGCTGGCCAGCTGCTCTATCTGGGTGAACTCTTCGCTGATGGCCTCGTTGGCCTCTTCCATGCAAAGGGTGACCTGGGAGGCGATGTCGTTGAGCTCCTTGCAGGCGACGCGCTGGGTGCCGAACACCTGCTTGAGATTCTCCTGGGAGTGGGCCACCGCCTTGGCGATGTCGCCGAACTCGTCGCGGGACTTGAGCAGCACCTTGTGGCTCAGATCCTTGCGGGCGAAGCGTTCAAGCAGGCCCACCAGGTAATGCACCTGCTTGACCATGAGGCGGGAACCGGTCAGCAGCAGCACCACGAAGATGACCCCCATCACGGCGGTTTCCATCACCCCGGTCCAGAGCAGGCGATCGGCAATGGCATTGGCCTTGTCGGCATCTATGCCCTCGCTCAGCAGGGTGGTTTCCAGATTGCTGGCGTCGAACCAGAGTTTGATCAGCAACAAAACAGTACTGAACACCATGAGCAGTACCACTTTGGGTACCAGCCGGATATTGCTCATTCGCCGCTCCAGCGGGTTTAACTGCATAATATTTCTCCTTTTAATGGCCGGTTTTCCTTTGTCCTCAGGACTATCGGCATTATCTTCTTTTTTATTAATTCGCACCGTGCCTAAAGTAGGAAAATGTATGCGACATCACTTAACTCACCTGCGCGCCATGGATCTGCTGATGGCGTTTCTGTCGGTGATCTCCGTTGCGCTGGTCTGCGCCCGCTGGTGGGGCCACTCGGACTGGACCCCCCAGACACTGCAGCTCTTCTATGACGTCGACAGTCTGATCTGCTACTTCTTCCTCGCCCACTTCGCCTATGGCTGGGTACGCGCCCGCGACAAGCGTGCCTTCTTCAAGGCGAACTGGTTCTATCTGCCGGGCAGCCTGCCCATGGTGGAACAGCTGCGCTGGGCGCGCCTGATCCAGCTGTGGCGTGTCTATCAGCTGCTGCGGGATCAGCCGGATCTGCTCGGCATGTTCCGCCGCGAGCGCAACGAGACCACCCTCTCGGGGATACTGTTCCTGTTCTTCCTGTTGCTGGGAGTGGGCTCGGGCGTCATGTATCTGATCGAATCGGGCCAGCCCGGCAGCCAGATCCAGACCCCTTACGATGCCTTCTGGTGGACGCTGGTGACCCTGTCGACCGTGGGTTACGGCGATCTGGTGCCCAAGACGGAGGAGGGGCGCTTCGTCGCCAGCCTGCTGATCCTGTTCGGGGTCGGTCTGTTCGGTGCCATCAGCGGCTTCATGGCCAGCCTGTTTCTGCAGCCGGGGCGGGGGGATGGCGAACTGGAGAAGTGGCGGCATCACCAGAGTGCCCAGCAGGATCTGCTGCTGCAGGAGCTGCGAGCCCTGCGTGCCGAGGTGAAGGCGCTGAAACAGAAGTAGCCTGCGGCGTCTGGAATGGTCGCGTGGGGGAGGGGACAAGTTGCGAGCCAGCTCTCAGCTCGGGGGGAGGCGCTTTTCTTTGCTTGTCCTTTGACCCGCTGGCGGCTTAACATTCGGCCAGTCACCTAACCAAATGAAGAGAATCGATCGACCATGCGCGCCCTTCTCGGGATCCTGATCTGCTTGTGTGCCCAACAGGCACTGGCCGATACCCGTTATGTCTCAGACAACATCTTTACCTTTATCCACAATGGTCCGGGTACCCAGTACCGGATCCTCGGCAGCGTCAAGGCTGGTGAACCGCTGGAAGTAAAGGCGGTGAACAACGAGGCCGGCTTCACCCAGGTGGTGGACGGTCGTGGCCGCGATGGCTGGATCAAGAACAGCGAGCTGCAGGGCGAGATCAGCCTGCGCGAGCGGCTGCCCCAGGTCCAGAAGGAGCTGGAGGAGCTCAAGGCTCGCCTGCAGAACCTCAACGGTGACAACGAGAAACGCTTCACCGAGAAGGATGGCAAGATCGCCGAGCAGAGCAAGGAGATCGCCAGCCTGAAGGCCCAGCTTGCCAGCCAGAGCGAGGAGATGGGGAACCTCAAGGAGCAGAACGACGCCCTGACCCAGAGCTATGACAACCAGGAGCACGACATGCAGATGGACTGGTTCATCCGCGGTGGTGCCATGGTGGGCGGCGGTATCCTGCTCGGTATCCTGCTCCCTATGCTGCCCCGTCGTCGCAGCCGCGGCGAGCGCTGGATGAACTGATCCAGGTTCTGCCCCTGTGTCGCGGTCGTGGTGAATGCAGGACAAACGGACCGTTTCTGTCGGTCGGATGAAGAAGGGTCGCAATAGCGACCCTTCTTTTTTGCTTTGCATAAAATTGTATACAAAATAAGGCGATGAAATTGCCCACCTCGCCAGCTCCCGGCTTTAATGCGCGCCAAATGAGCCAATTAGCGATATTTGTTAATGTCAGGCAACAATTTCATTTCATCTATGAGGCGATATTGTATACATTGTCGGCGTTTCGGCGGCACGGCCGCCTTCGTCGATATAGCCTGCGGGCGTACAGGAAGACCCCATATGTTCAAAGCCACTCAAGTTCTTGCAGCTGACTACCTTCCCTCCGATCTGGCCGCCCTGCGCGAAGCCATCACCCAGAATTACGTGGTGGATGAAAACGCCTATCTGGCGGAGCTCTCTGCCATGCTGCCGGGGGATGGCGCCTCGCTGGAGCGGGTGACCCAGCGTGCCCGTACCCTGGTGACCAAGGTACGCAAGGAGAGTGGCTCCGGCGACGGCATAGACGCCTTCCTGCAGGAGTACAGTCTGGACACCCAGGAGGGGATCATACTGATGTGCCTGGCCGAGGCTCTGCTGCGCATTCCCGATGCCGAGACCGCCGACGCCCTGATCAAGGACAAGCTCTCCGGCGCCAACTGGTCGTCCCATTTTCGCAAGAGCGACTCCACCCTGGTCAACGCCTCCACCTGGGGCCTGATGCTGACCGGCAAGATCATCAAGCTGGACAAGAAGCTGGACGGCAATCCGGCCAACATGCTGGGTCGCATGGTCAACAAGCTGGGCGAGCCCGTGGTGCGCTCCGCCATGTACGCCGCCATGAAGATCATGGGCAAGCAGTTCGTGCTGGGGCGCGACATGAAGGAGGCGCTGAAGGCGAGCCGCAAGTCCCGGGAGAAGGGTTACACCCACACCTATGACATGCTGGGGGAGTCCGCCCTGACCCTGGCCGATGCGGACAAGTATTTCGGCGACTACCAGCGCGCCATCGAGGCGGTCGGCAATGAGCGCATCAGCGACGGCGGCCCGGCCCCCTCCATCTCCATCAAGCTGTCGGCGCTGCATCCGCGCTATGACGTGGCGAACCGCGAGCGGGTGCTCGGCGAGATGAGCGAGCGACTGGTGGGGCTGGTGCGTCTGGCCCGTGACAAGGACGTGGCCATCAGCATAGATGCCGAGGAGATGGACCGCCTCGAGCTCTCCTTGGACCTGTTCGAGCAGCTTTACCGCTCCGAGGCCAACCGTGGCTGGGGCAAGCTCGGCATGGTGGTGCAGGCCTACTCCAAGCGTGCCCTGCCTGTGCTCTGCTGGTTGACCGGGCTGGCCCGCGAGCAGGGGGATCTGATCCCGGTGCGGCTGGTGAAAGGAGCTTACTGGGACAGCGAGCTGAAATATGCCCAGCAGGCCGGTCTGCCCGGCTATCCGCTGTTTACCCGCAAGGCGGGTACCGACATCTCCTACCTCGCCTGTGCCCGCTACCTGCTGAGCGAGCCGACCCGCGGCTTCATCTCGCCCCAGTTTGCCACCCACAACGCCAATACCGTGGTCAGCATCCTGGAGATGGCCGGCGATCGCCAGTTCGAGTTCCAGCGCCTGCACGGCATGGGGGAGGAGCTGCACAACGCCGTGCTCAGCGAATGTCCCGGCCTGCACTGCCGCATCTATGCGCCGGTCGGTGCCCACAAGGATCTGCTGCCCTATCTGGTGCGCCGCCTGCTGGAGAACGGGGCAAACACCTCCTTCGTTCACAAGCTGGTGGATCCCAACACCCCGGTGGACAGCTTGGCCGAGCACCCGCTGCGCACCCTGAAGCGCTATGGCAGCCTGGCCAATGACCGCATTCCGCAGCCGGTGAACCTGTTCACCGACCGCAAGAACTCCAGCGGCGTGAATATGAACATAGTCTCCATCCAGCGCCCCTTCTTCGCCAAGCTGAAGGAGCTGGAGAGCAAGCAGTGGCTGGCGGGCCCCATTGTCGATGGGGAGACCCTCAAGCGCAGCGAGGCCCGTACCGTGCTGAGCCCGCAGGACGTGAGCCAGCTAGTGGGCAAGATCCACTGGGCCGACGAGCAGGCGGTGGAGCAGGCGCTGGCCTCGGCCCATGCTGCCTTCCCGCGCTGGCGCGAGACGCCGGTGAGCGAGCGCGCCGCCGCGCTGGAGAAGCTGGCAGATCTGCTGGAAGCGAATCGCGAGCAGTTCATCTCCTTGTGTACCCGCGAGGCGGGCAAGCTGCTGCAGGACGGCATCGACGAGGTGCGCGAGGCGGTGGACTTCTGCCGCTACTACGCGGTGCAGGCCCGTGGCCTGATGGGGCAGGCGACCCTGCTGCCCGGCTACACCGGTGAGCAGAACGAGCTGTTCCTGCAGGGGCGTGGCGTCTTTGTCTGCATCAGCCCGTGGAACTTCCCGCTGGCCATCTTCCTCGGTCAAATCGCAGCGGCGCTGGCCACCGGCAACACAGTCATCGCCAAGCCTGCCGAGCAGACCGGTCTCATCGCCCATCTGGCTGTGACCCTGGCCCATCAGGCCGGCATTCCCGGTGACGTGCTGCAACTGCTGCCGGGCGATGGCGCCACAGTGGGTGCCAAACTGACGGCGGATGCCCGCATCGGCGGCGTCTGCTTCACCGGCTCCACTGAGACCGCAAAGCTCATCAACATGACCCTGGCCCAGCGCGATGGCGCCATACTGCCGCTCATCGCCGAGACCGGCGGTCAGAACGCCATGATAGTCGACTCCACCGCCCTGCCGGAGCAGGTGGTACGCGACGTGGTGAGTGCCGCCTTCCAGAGCGCCGGCCAGCGCTGCTCCGCCCTGCGGGTGCTCTACCTGCAGGAGGAGATAGCACCGCGGGTGCTGGAGATCCTGACCGGTGCGCTGCAGGAGCTGAAAGTGGGCAACCCGGCCGAACACAACACCGACGTGGGCCCGGTCATCGATGCCGAGGCCAAGGCCGGGCTGGATGCGCACCTGGTGCACATGATCCCGCGTGCCCGCCTGATCGCCCAGGCACCCATGCCGGCCGTGACCCTGGGGGGCCACTTCGTGCAGCCGACCGCGCTGGAAATCGGCTCCATCCGCGAGCTGGTGAAGGAGCAATTCGGCCCCATCCTGCACGTGGTGCGCTACGCCGCCAAGGAGCTGGACACTGTGATCGCGGATATCAACGGCACCGGCTACGGCCTGACGCTGGGGATCCACAGCCGCAACGAATCCCATGCCGAGGAGCTGGCCAGCCGCATCAACGTGGGCAACGTCTACATCAATCGCAACCAGATAGGCGCCATGGTCGGGGTGCAGCCGTTCGGCGGGCAGGGCCTCTCCGGCACAGGCCCCAAGGCGGGCGGCCCCCATTACCTGAGCCGCTTTGTGACCGAGAAGACCCGCACCATCAACACCACTGCGGTGGGTGGCAACGCCTCCCTGCTGGCGATGGGCGATGCCTGATCGGCATTGAGATTCTCAAAACCAAGGCCGCCTGCGGGCGGCCTTTCTATTGGTACTACCTTGCCCTTTGGGCTGCCATCTTGGGGTCGCCAGCGGGCCCATGCGGTCGTAATATGGTCGCGACTCGTCACTTTTCACCGGGCCGCGTCCTGTGCATCATGCCGGGCAAGCCATTCTCATCTGACGTCGCAACAAGAGTGTTCATCTGATGCCATTAACCGAACAGGCCCGCTGGTTCGTGCTGGGGGGCGATCACCTCGTCCTGCTGGATGCCCAGGGGCAGATCCCACTAGGCCCGCGCGCCTGCTTGCCACCCCCGCTGCAAGAGGCCCCGTTCGAGCGCTTCGACGACTGGGATGGCCAGCCCTGCTACCTGCTGGATCTGGGGGAGGAAGCCGATACCCAGGCCATGGCGGGTCTGCGCCAGCTGATGGTGGCGGGGGATGAGGAAGGGTTCAGGCTTGCGGGCCGCGCCTGGCAACTGGCGACCTTTCGTCGCAGCCATCGCTTCTGCGGCGAGTGCGGCGCCCCCATGGCGCCCAAGAGCGGGGAGTGGGCACAGGTGTGCCGGCAGGGTCACGTCGTCTACCCGCGCATCTCCCCCTGCATCATAGTGGCGGTGCGCAAGGGGCAGGCCATTTTGCTGGCGGCCCATCGCCGTCACTATCAGGCGGAGGATCCCATGTATACCGTGCTTGCCGGTTTCGTGGAGGCGGGGGAGAATCTGGAGCAGTGCGTGGCGCGGGAGGTGTTCGAGGAGAGCGGCATCCGGGTGCGCAACGTGCGCTACGTGGCGAGCCAGCCCTGGCCCTTCCCCCACAGCCTGATGATGGGCTTCACCGCCGACTACGAGAGCGGCGAGATCCGGGTGCAGGATGAAGAGCTGGTGGCCGCCGACTTCTTCGAGGCTGACCGGCTGCCGCGGCTGCCGCCCCACGGCACCATAGCGCGGCGCCTGATCGAGCAGAGTCTGGACGAGGCTGGCTGAGGTCGGGTTGAGCCTGGCAAAAAACGGGGCGCTTGTTTGCGCCCCTTCACATCTTTGCACTCCGGCAGCCCTGCGGCGCGTTTGGGCCGCCCGTCGCCGCGCACAAAGTGGTATCATATCCGCCATTTTATGCTGGATATGAACTCAGGAACTGGGATGAAAGAGCTGAAGAACGATCGATACCTGCGTGCCCTGCTGCGCCAGGAAGTGGACATGACCCCGGTATGGATGATGCGCCAGGCCGGCCGCTACCTGCCGGAATACAAGGCGACCCGCGCCGTCGCGGGGGACTTCATGTCCCTGTGCCGCAACGCCGAGCTGGCCTGTGAAGTCACCCTGCAGCCGCTGCGCCGCTATCCCCTCGATGCCGCCATCCTCTTCTCCGACATCCTGACCGTGCCCGACGCCATGGGGCTGGGCCTCTACTTCGAACACGGCGAAGGCCCGCGCTTCGAGCGCCCCATCAAATCCATGGCCGACGTGCAGGCGCTGCCCATCCCGGATCCGGAAGACGAGCTGGGTTACGTGATGAACGCGGTGCGCACCATTCGCCGCGAGCTTAAGGGCGAGGTGCCGCTGATCGGCTTCTCCGGCAGCCCCTGGACCCTGGCCACCTACATGGTGGAGGGCGGCAGCTCCAAGGCCTTCACCAAGATCAAGCAGATGATGTATGCAGAGCCCATGACATTGCACCTGCTGCTGGACAAGCTGGCGGACAGCGTGATCAGCTATCTCAACGCCCAGATCAAGGCCGGCGCCCAGTCTGTCATGGTGTTCGACACCTGGGGAGGCGTGCTGACCCCGCGGGATTACCGCGACTTCTCCCTGCAGTACATGCACAAGATCGTCGATGGTCTGATCCGCGAACACGAAGGCCGCCGCGTGCCGGTCACCCTGTTCACCAAGAACGGCGGCCAGTGGCTGGAGCAGATCGCCGCCACAGGTTGTGATGCGCTGGGACTGGACTGGACCATAGACATAGCGGATGCCAAGCGCCGGGTCGGTGACAAGGTGGCACTGCAGGGCAACATGGATCCCTCCATGCTCTACGCCGCGCCAGCGCGCATTCGCGAAGAGGTCGCCACCATTTTGGCGGGCTTTGGCAGCGGCAACGGCCACGTCTTCAACCTGGGTCACGGCATCCATCAGGACGTGGACCCCGAGCATGCCGGCGTCTTCGTCAACGCGGTACACGAGCTGTCGGCTCAGTACCACGGTCGCTGAGACCGGTGAAAAGCACAGTGAGAACGGGGCCTGCGGGCCCCGTTTTGTTATCCGGCCGGCCCTGGTTTGGGGCTGCATCCCGGCCCCGGCTCGGGTTACACTGCGCCACACTCGCGGATAAATGAAGAGCAAGATGGGCGGTCGCAGCTGAGGCGGAAACGTAGCGTCCTCGCGGCAGCATCCTTGGTCATGGCAGGAGGCAAGATGAGCAAGAAGTCACTGGATTGGGGCATAGATCTCGGTGGTACCAAGTGTGAATGCGTGGTGCTCGATGGCGACGAGGTGCTGCTGCGCCATCGCATCCCCACCGAGCGCCAGGGCGGCTATCAGCACATGATCGGCCAGATCGCCAAACTGGTGGACGAGTGCGCCGCCAGGCTGGGTCAGCGGCCGACCGTGCTGGGCATGGGCACGCCGGGGGCGCGGGATCCCCAGACCGGGCTGATGAAGAACTGCAACACCACCGAGCTCAACGGCAAGCCGTTCAAGGAAGATCTGGAGCGCAGGCTGGGCGTACCCGTGCTGATCGCCAACGACGCCAACTGCTTCGCCCTGGCGGAGACCCACCTGGGGGCTGTGCGTCAGCAGCATCCGGATGCCAAGGTGGTGTTCGGCATCATAATGGGCACCGGGGTCGGCTCCGGCATCGTCATCAATGGCAGGATCCTCAACGGCCACCACGGCATCGCCGGGGAGTGGGGCCACAACGTGCTCTCCCCCGACGGGCCCGAGTGCTACTGCGGCAAGCGCGGCTGCGTCGAGACCTTCATCAGCGGCCCCGCGCTGGAAACCTGGTATCAGGCCAAGGCCAAGCGTCATCTGTCGCTGGCCCAGATTGCGGCGGCCAGCGCCCACGATCACGTGGCCAAGCTCACCATAGACAGACTGCACCTGCTGTTTGGTCAGGCGCTGGCCAATGTGGTCAACATTCTGGATCCGGATGTGATCGTCATTGGTGGCGGGGTCGGCAATGTGCAGAGTCTCTACAGCGCCGGGCGGCAGACAATTTTACCCTTCCTCTTTAATCCCCGCTTCGCGACCCCCATTATTGCTCCAGCCCTGGGGGATAGCGCCGGGGTGTTCGGGGCCGCCCTGCTGGCCCGTGGCGTATTCCAGGATGCCCTGCTGTCGTGAGCCATCCATCTGCCCTCTTTGCCGTCGCTAAGGACACACTTTTTCCATGATCAAGATTGCCATCAATGGTTACGGGCGGATCGGCCGCAACGTGTTGCGCGCCCTCTATGAAAGCGGGCGCGATCAGACCATCAAGATAGTTGCCATCAACGAACTGGCGGCGCCCGAGGCCATGGTGCACCTCACCCGTTTCGATACCAGCCACGGCCGCTTCCGGTATCCGGTGCAGCTGGCCGGCAGCAGCATGCTGGTGGGGGAGGATCTCATCTCACTGTTCGCCGAACGGGATCCCGCCAACCTGCCGTGGCGGGCGCTGGGGGTGGATGTGGTGCTGGACTGCACCGGGGTATTCGGCTCGCGGGCCGATGCCGAGCGCCACCTGGGGGCGGGGGCGGGCAAGGTCTTGTTCTCCCATCCGGCGGATGCGGACGTGGATGCGACCATAGTCTACGGGGTGAACCATCAGGTGCTGACGGGAAGGGAGCGGATCGTCTCCAACGCCTCCTGTACCACCAACTGCGTGGTGCCCGTCATAGAAACATTGCATCGAGAATTCGAGATAAATTGTGGTACTATTACGACAATTCATTCGGCCATGCATGATCAGCAAGTCATCGATGCCTACCACAGTGACTTGCGTCGAACCCGTGCTGCCAGCCAGTCCATCATCCCGGTGGATACCAAGCTGGCAAAGGGGTTGGAGCGAATCCTCCCCCACTTCGCCGGCAAGTTCGAGGCGATCGCGGTACGGGTGCCGACCATCAACGTAACCGCAATGGATCTCAGTATTACTGTTCGTAAAAAAGTGACGGTTACTGACGTAAATCAAGCCCTGCAACGGGCATCCAGAGGTACATTAAGCGGTATTCTGGATTACACGGAAGAGCCATTGGTCTCCGTAGACTTTAATCATGATGCACACTCCTGCATCATTGATGGTACCCAGACCCGGGTCAGCGATGCCAACCTCGTCAAGATGTTGATGTGGTGCGATAACGAATGGGGCTTCGCCAACCGTATGCTGGATACCACCCGGGCCATGATGGCCGCAGGCTGAAAGCCTGCACCGGGCGCAAGGTTACTGTTTTTAACATTACCTGAAAATATAGAGGACTGAATATGTCTGTTATCAAGATGACCGACCTGGATCTGGCGGGTAAACGCGTACTGATCCGTGCTGACCTGAACGTGCCGGTAAAAGACGGCAAGGTCACTTCCGACGCACGTATCGTGGCGACGCTGCCGACCATCAAGCTGGCTCTGGAAAAGGGCGCCAAGCTGATGATCACCTCCCACCTGGGTCGCCCGACCGAGGGTGAATACAACGAAGAGTTCTCCCTGGCTCCGGTTGTCAACTATCTGAAAGACGCTCTGTCCTGCCCGGTCCGCCTGGCCAAGGATTACCTGGATGGCGTAGATGTCGCCGCCGGTGAGCTGGTTGTGCTGGAAAACTGCCGTTTCAACAAAGGCGAGAAGAAAAACACCGAAGAGCTGGCCAAAAAATACGCCGCCCTGTGTGACGTCTTTGTAATGGATGCATTCGGTACTGCTCACCGCGCCGAAGGTTCTACCTACGGTGTGGCTCAATTTGCCCCGATCGCCTGTGCTGGCCCGCTGCTGGCCGGTGAGCTGGAAGCCCTGGGCAAAGCCATGCTCAAGCCCGAGCGCCCCATGGTTGCCATCGTGGGCGGTTCCAAGGTCTCCACCAAGCTGACCGTACTGGAATCCCTCTCCAAGATCGCTGACCAGCTGGTGGTCGGTGGTGGCATCGCCAACACCTTCATCGCGGCTGCTGGCCACAACGTCGGCAAGTCCCTGTGTGAACACGACCTGCTCGACACCGCCAAGAAACTGGCCGCCGAGACCAACATTCCGGTCACCACAGACGTGGTCGTGGGCACCGAGTTCTCCGAGTCCACTCCGGCCACCATCAAGTCCGTCTCCGACGTGACCGACGGCGACATGATCTTCGACATCGGCCCTGACTCTGCCAAGGCCCTGGCCGACATCATCATGAACGCCAAGACCATTCTGTGGAACGGCCCGGTCGGCGTGTTCGAGTTCGACCAGTTCTCCGCAGGCACCAAGGTGATCGCCGAAGCCATCGCTGCTTCCCCGGCCTTCTCCATCGCTGGTGGTGGTGACACCCTGGCCGCCATCGACAAGTTCGGCATCGCCGACAAAGTCTCCTACATCTCCACCGGCGGCGGCGCCTTCCTGGAGTTCGTAGAAGGCAAGGTACTGCCGGCTGTTGCGATGCTGGAACAGCGCGCCAAAGCCTAATTGACCCGAGACGGGGGGCAAAAGCCTCCCGTTTCGTTTATCATGTGGCCGCTGTGCCGGTTCATGATGAACCCCCCATTTTTTATTAACGGCATACGAGAACAGGACGATTAAACATGTCTAAGAAAATTTTCGACTTCGTAAAACCCGGCGTGATCACTGGTGATGACGTTCAGAAAGTATTCGCCATCGCCAAAGAGAACGGCTTCGCTCTGCCGGCCGTCAACTGTGTTGGTACCGACTCCGTTAACGCCGTGCTGGAAGCTGCCGCCAAGGTCAAAGCGCCGGTTATCGTTCAGTTCTCCAACGGTGGTGCCGTATTCACCGCTGGCAAGGGTCTGAAGCTGGAAGGCCAGAAAGCCGCCATCCTGGGTGCCATCTCCGGCGCCAAGCACGTTCACGCCGTTGCCGAAGCCTATGGCATCCCGGTTATCCTGCACACCGACCACGCTGCCAAGAAGCTGCTGCCGTGGATCGACGGTCTGCTGGAAGCGGGCGAGAAGCACTTTGCTGAAACCGGCAAGCCGCTGTTCTCCTCCCACATGCTGGATCTGTCCGAAGAGTCTCTGGAAGAGAACATCGACATCTGCTGCGAGTACCTGACCCGCATGGCCAAGATGAACATGACTCTGGAGCTGGAACTGGGTTGCACCGGTGGCGAAGAAGACGGTGTGGACAACAGCCACATGGACCAATCCGCCCTGTACACCCAGCCGGAAGACGTGGCTTACGCCTACGAGCGTCTGTCCAAGATCAGCCCGCGTTTCACCATCGCTGCCTCCTTCGGCAACGTGCACGGTGTTTACAAGCCGGGTAACGTCAAGCTGACCCCGTCCATCCTGGACGCTTCCCAGAAGTTCGTTTCCGAGAAGTTCGGTCTGCCTGCCAAGTCCCTGGACTTCGTGTTCCACGGTGGTTCAGGTTCCACTCTGGAAGAGATCCGCGAGTCCATCTCCTACGGCGTCGTGAAGATGAACATCGACACCGACACCCAGTGGGCTACCTGGGAAGGTCTGCTGCACTTCTACAAGACCAACGAAGCTTACCTGCAGGGTCAGCTGGGCAACCCGGAAGGTGCTGACAAGCCGAACAAGAAGTTCTACGATCCGCGCGTATGGCTGCGTGCCGGTCAGACTTCCATGATCGCCCGTCTGGAGAAAGCCTTCTCCGACCTGAACGCCATCAACGTACTGTAATTCGTTACCGTATCTTGATTGCTGCAAAGGCGCCCCTCGGGGCGCCTTTCGTGTTTGTGGGGGCCAGTGCCAGACCCTGATCGCAGCAAAGACCTCCTGCTGTATCCGGGGAAATGGGTCTGCCGATGGCCTGCCTCAAGCCACAAAAACAATAAAAGGTGTCCTTTGGGACGCCTTTTGCATTTCTGTGATCCACGGAGGCTGGATTGGTGGCGGGGGGCTGGGTATTATCGATGACAGGTTGTTTATTTTAGTAAACGCATGGCTACCAAGGCAGGACGCTGAGTATGCAGGCAGGAAAGCACAACGGACATCAGGAACACGTGGCCTCCTATTACGCGGCCACCCGCAATGACAATCAGCAGTGGCCCGAGCTCAGCGGTGAGCTCAATGCCGACGTCTGCATCATAGGTGGCGGTTTCACCGGCCTCAACACCGCCATCAACCTGGCACAGGCGGGCTACAAGGTGGCCTTGCTGGAGGCGAACCGTATCGGCTGGGGGGCGTCCGGCCGCAACGGCGGCCAGCTCATTCGCGGCATAGGCCACGACACAGGCCAGTTTGCCCGCTGGATCGGCGAGCAGGGGGTACGCGAGCTGGATCTGATGGGGCTGGAGGCGGTACAGCTGGTGCGAGAGCGCATCGAGCACTTCAACATCGACTGCGACCTCACCTGGGGCTATTGCGATCTCGCGACCCGCCAGCGTCATCTGGCCGGGTTTGAAGAGGAGGCGGCGCATCTGGCCAGCCTGGGCTATCAGCACGAGATCAAGCTGGTGCCACGGGAGGAGATCCACTCTGTGGTGGGGTCTGATCGCTATATCGGCGGCATGATCGACATGGGGTCGGGCCACCTGCATCCCCTCAACCTGGCCCTCGGCGAGGCGCGTGCCGCCGCCAGCCTGGGGGTCGCCCTGTTCGAACACTCCAGGGTGGCGCATATCGATTATGGCGAGCGGGTGCAGATCACCACGGCCCACGGCCGGGTCTGCAGCGATTATCTGGTGATCGGCTGCAACGCCTATCTCAACGATCTCAATCCTGAACTGGGGGGCAGGGTGCTGCCGGCCGGCTCCTATATTCTCGCCACCGAAGTGCTGGAGAAGCGGCTGCGCCAGCGGCTACTGCCACAAAACATGGCGGTGTGCGATCAGAACGTGGCGCTCGACTACTACCGCCTCTCCGCCGACGGACGCCTGCTGTTTGGCGGCGCCTGCAACTATTCAGGAAGAGATCCGAGGGATATCAAGGCCTTTATGCAGCCCAAGCTGCAGCGGGTGTTTCCTGAGCTGGCGGACGTGGCCATCGAGTTCCAGTGGGGCGGCATGATAGGGATAGGGGCCAACCGCCTGCCACAGATTGGCCGCTTGCAGGATCATCCCAACGTCTTCTATGCCCAGGCCTATTCCGGTCACGGCCTCAACGCCACACACATGGCGGCCAAGCTGGTGGCAGAGGCGATCAAGGGGGAGAGCCGCGGCTTCGATCTGTTCAGCAGCGTGCCACACATGACCTTCCCCGGTGGCCCGGCGCTGCGCTCGCCCTTGCTGGCGCTCGGCATGCTGTGGCACCGGATGAAGGATCTGCTGTAAGGGGCGAGAAAAACAGCCGAAGGGGTGCGGCTTTGGCCAGTGGGGAAGCGTTTACTGAGGGGGCTCGGCCAGGCGCCAGCCCTGTTCGGTTTTCATCATCCAGACGTCGGCCTGTTGCGGCAGCACCTGGCCCGCCTCGAACTCGCCGTATTTGCGCTCAAGCTCCATCAGCCCCATCTCCTGCTGGAAGGGGCCGACCCTGTCATAGACCAGGTCCTCGTCGTGCTGCACCCGCAACTGATCCAGCCCCTGCTTGAAATGGAGCTGGTAGCTCACCTTGATCAGATAGACCCCCTCCATGCGCTCCTCCTTGTCGAGAAGGGTGAAGTCGCTGATCTCGAACAGATGGGTATCTGTCTCTGCCTGCAGTTTGGCGGTCACCTGGGTCTGGATCGCCTCTTCACCGGGACCTGCGTAACAGCCATATAGCCAGAGGGCCAGCAGGGGGATGAACCACTTTTTCATCAAAACTCCGGACGAACGAGACGGGAAAGGGCAAATTTTGCCACGGCGCCTGTCATATACAAGGGATTGCCAGAAAAATCAGCGGTTAACGGGCCCAGGCGTCAGACCGGGCCTGCTGCCTTCAACGCAACTTGTCGAGCTGCCCCAAAAACTCGGCGGGGCCCATGAAGCCGGTCACCCGCTGGCCGCTCACCTCGTTGCCGGCGCGGTCGAAGAAGATCAGGGTCGGCAGCCCCAGCACGTTGAGGCCGTTGAGCAGCTCCACATCGGCATCGTCGTTGGCGGTGACGTCCGCCTGCAGCAGCACCATCTGGCCGAAGCGCTCGCGCACGGCGGGGTCGCTGAAGGTCTTGTGCTCGAACTCCTTGCAGGCCACGCACCAGTCGGCATAGAGGTCCAGCAGCACCGGCTTGCCGCGGGCGGCGGCCAGCTGGGTCTTGAGATCATCCAGCGTCTTGATGCGGATGAACTGCGGCGACTCGCGCTGAGTGCTCGCGGTGGCATCTTGGTTTGGCAGCAGCAGATCCTTGCCCACCACAACGGCGCTGATCATCGCCAGCAGCAGCACGAAGCCGCGCAGGCTGCGAGCCACCGAGTGGCTCTGATGCTGGTTGTGATGGTAGAGGTAGCCGCACAGCACCAATCCCCAACCCAGCCAGGCCAGGGTGGCCATCTGATCGCTCCACAGCCGTGACAGCAGCAGTATGGGCACCGCCAGCAGCGCAAAACCAAAGAGTTGCTTGATCACATCCATCCAGGCGCCGGCCCTGGGCAGCAGCTTGCCGCCCGAGGTGCCGAGCAGCAGCAGCGGCAGCCCCATCCCCAAGGAGAGGGCATAGAGGGCCGCGCCGCCGAGCCAGAGGTCGCCGCTCTGGGCCACGTAGATCAGCGCGCCGGAGAGCGGGGCCGTGGTGCAGGGGGAGCAGACCAGACCGGAGATCATCCCCATGATGCCGACTCCGAGCACAGAGCCGCCCTGCTGGCGGTTGGAGAGGCCGGACAGCCGGGTTTGCAGGCTGCTCGGCAGTTGCAGGGTGTAGAGCCCGAACATGGAGAGCGCCAGCAGCACGAACATGACGGAGAGCCCGATCAGCACATAGGGGTGCTGCAGCGCCGCCTGGAATTTCAAGCCCGCCGACGCCACCACCAGCCCGAGCAGGGTATAGGTGACCGCCATCCCCTGCACATAGACGAAGGAGAGCAGGAAGGCGCGGCGGGTGGAGAGGCTATGACCCGCCCCGGCTATGATGCCGGTCAGTATGGGATACATGGGGAAGACGCAGGGGGTGAAGGCGAGGCCGAGCCCCAGCGCGAAGAAGGCGGCTATGCTGAGCCAGAATCCCTGGCTGCCGAGGGCGGCGGCCAGCTGATCCTGCTGGCTGCTGGCCGGGGCACCGGCGGCTTCATCCATGCTGGCCTGCGCGACATCGCTGGTGCTGGCCACCATGGGCTGCACCGCAATCTGCTTGTCGGTGGGCGGGTAGCAGAGGCCGTCGGTACAGCCCTGATAGCTGACGGTGAGGCTGGCCTGCTGGCCCGCCTCGGTCAGGGTGACGGGGATCTGCACCTCCCGGTAGTAGACCCGGGTCTTGCCGAAGAAGTCATCCTGATGCTCGTCACCTGCGGGCAAGACGGGTTCGCTGAAGGCGAGGTTCTCGCCCTTGAAACGGAAGCTGTGGCGGTAGAGGTAGTAGTCATCGGCGATGCGCAGGGTCAGCAGCAGCTGCTTGCCCTGCTGTTCACTCTCGAGCACGAAGGCGTCGTCGACTTTCAGAAACTTGGGCTGGGCGTTGGCCTCGATGCCGAGAGCGCTCAGCAGACTGTCACTGCCGGCCTGAACCGGCGTCGCACTCAGGGTGGACAGCAGCAGGGCGGAGAGCACAAGCAGGGGGGAGAGCAGGCGAGACAGCGTCATGAGGTTTCCTGTGTTAACCAGTCGAGATAGGGCTGATGGCCCTGGCTTGTCGGGAGTGCCAGGATCTCCGGCACCTCATAGGGGTGATGGCTGAGGATGCATTGGCGCAAGAGTTCGAACAGGGAGGCCCGCGTCTTGATGATGAGCTGGATCTCCCGCGCCCGCTCGATCTTCCCCTGCCAGCGATAGACGGAGGTGAGACCGGGCACTTGATTGATGCAGGCCGCCAGCCGCTGGTTCAGCAGTTGTTCGCTGATGAGGTCGGCACTGGCCTCATCCGGGCAGGTGCAGAGCACCAGAATGGCATCTGTCATGGTGAAATTTCTCGTCCGTGCGGGGCGGCCAGGCGCCCGTAAACCAGTGGCTACTATACCTAGCGACGGGGCAAATAGCATCTGGCGGCCTTTATCGGCTCGACATGAAAATAAGTGGGGGGCATGAGATAGACGCTGTCAAAGGGACAGGGCAGAATGAGCGGGCTTGTTCCCATTCGACGTAAGGAAATGTATGACCCAACAGAATGAGCAGCAGAGAAACCGCATGTTGAGCCTGTTGCGCGAAGGTGAGCGCCGTATGTTGGTACAACTGGCCGGTCTGTTGCGTACCAGTGCCGATGAAATCAATGCCGAACTGGAAAAAGAGGAGCTGCTGGCTGCCCTGGAGCAACCCGTCACGGTGGAGTATCTCAACGGCGTGGTGCAACACCATCTGTTCGAGCGTCTGCACAAGGGTGACATGGTGGCGGCCCAGCGTCTGCTGAACCAGTACCAGAGCGACCTTGAGGCCATGCTGACCCAGGAGTCGGCCGAGGTGGATGCCCCGACCGAAGAGCTGAAGGCGCAAGCCTGAAGGCTGCGGCAGGCCCGACTGGCTTGCCCTCCTCCAGCACCATCATGCCAGTCGCATGATGGTGCCTCCTTGTTCCTGCCCTGTTTTCCTGTCGTTTAACCCAGAGCGTTCTGCTGCACCTGACCCGGTATCGGGAACACCTTGTCATAGCTCCAGTTGTAGATGAAGGCGTAGACCAGGTAGAACAGCACGAAGCCCAGATCCAGCACCAGTGCCTCCAGCATGCTGATTTCGAGCCACCAGGCCATGACCGGCAGGGCGACAAACAGCAGGCCCCCTTCAAAGCCCATGGCATGCCATACCCGCTGCCACATCGTCTTGTGGGTGTGGCCCTGATACTTGAGCAGCAGTTTGTCCACGCCGATGTTGTAGACGTAGTTCCAGACGGTGGCGAGCACCGAGAAGAACAACGCCAGCGGCCCCATATGGTTGAGTCCTACGCCAGTGATCCAGCTTGCCAGGGGGGCGGCGATCAGCAGGCCAATCAGTTCGAAGCCAATGGCATGGCGCAGGCGGTCACGGGTATTACGCATGGTCTGTCTCTCTCTATCTATCTGTGTCTGAGTGTTTATGGCGGCCAATTTACCGCGAATTTCTGATAGGTTCACGTTGGTATCTATCGCTAAAATAGATAGATTGGCGTGCTGCCAGGTCATGACAGGAGCAATCGAATGAACCCTTCACTGGAACAACTCAAGGCGCTGCTGGCGGCGGCAGAGACCGGCTCCTTCTCGGCGGCGGCCCGCAAGCTGGGCAAGGCGCAGTCCGTGGTCAGCACCGCCATCGCCAACCTGGAGATAGATCTCGGGCTGGAGCTGTTTGATCGCTCGGCCCGCTATCCCGTGCTGACGGAGGCGGGCACCCGCATCCACCAGGAAGCCTGCATCTTGCTGGCCCAAAGCGAGCGATTGCAGGCGATCGCCGGGGAGCTGGCCGCAGGCATAGAGTCGCGGCTCACCCTGGCCATCGACGATGATTCCCACCTGCCCTGGCTCGGCTCTTTGCTGGAGGAGTTCGCCACTCGTTACCCGGGTGTCGAACTGGAGCTGCTGTTTCCCCTGATGGAGGATGTGACCGAACTGCTCAAGAGCGGTCGGGCCCAGCTTGGCATCAGCTACCAGAAGGAGCAGCCGGAGCGGGAGATAGCCTCTCGTTCGCTGGGCTCCGTCGGCATGCCGCTGGTGGTCTCCCCCGATCATCCGCTGGCCCACAGGATGCCGCTGCGAGAGATCGATCTGCAAGGGGCCCGCCAGCTGATGGTGACGGGACGGCGGGAGGGCACGGAGCGCCACCGCTTCCGCCTCTCGCCCCAGGTATGGTGGATCGAGGGGGATCTCGGCATTCTGGAGCTGGTCAAGCTGGGACTGGGGTGGGCGGCGATCCCCGATTTTCTGCTGCATCGGCCGCTGGCGCGAGGGGAGGTGGTGGTGCTCAAGCCGGATTTCATCACCAAGGCCGCGCTGGAGCTGGAACTGGAGTTGCAGTGGCATCGCGCCCGCCCGCTCGGGCAGGCGGGGCGCTGGCTCAAGGAGGCACTGCTGGCGCGGGTGCCTCGCTAGTGCCTCTTGTTGCCGTTCTGGTCAGTCGTTCAGAGGGTAGGGCAGGGCTTGCAGAGCGAGGCTGGAGGCCTCCTCCTGCTTGAAACGAAAACGGGCATCGGCCTCTGTATCCTTGGGCAGCACGGCCGTGATCCACACCTGACCAGCCTGTTGCCAGACGTTGAGCACCATGCCGCTGCGCCGCCAGTTGTCACCGAGCTGGATCTCCAGGGCATCGCCACAGGCGACGGGCTCGCTGGCGGTGCCGGCCAGCACGAACAGGGCGCGATTGTTGGCACCGCGATACTTGGCGCGGGCGACTGTCTCCTGCCCCATGTAGCAGCCCTTGGTGAAGCTGATGCCATCCAGTGCCTGCAGGTTCAACATCTGGGGTATGTACTCCCCCTGATGCACGGCTTCCAGATGAGGGATGCCGGCCTTGATATCCAGCCCCCACCAGAGTGATTCGCTGCCGGCAGGCAGGTCCAGCTCCAGCGGTTGCTCGCTCACCAGCAGCCAGCGATCCGCTTCGACCCGTACCGCCATGCCCCCCTCGATGAGCCCGCTCTCGGTCAGGCCGAAGCGGGTGGCGATCCAGCCATCCGACCCCTGACCGGCCACGCCGACTGCCTGACCATGGTTCTCGCCTATCTCGACCTTGGCAAATACCGCAAACTTCTTGAGCTCGGGCAACTGACGCGTCAGCACTGAGGGCTTGGTCAGCAACAGCAGGCGATCGTTCAGGCAGAGCAGACGGAAGTCGCTCCACAGCTTGCCCTTGGCATCGCAGTGGCCGCCCAGCGTGCTTTGACCCGGCTGCAGGGCAGTGACGTCACAGGTGACCTGGCCTTGCAGATACTTGACGCGATCCGCACCGGTCAGGCTGGTGATGGCCAGGTCGGTCAGGGAGAAAAGGGTTGGCTCGGCAGGAAAAACAGGCGTTTGCAGGCTCACGATGGTATTCCAGAGACAGAAAGTATGTGACCTGCATGGTAAAGACGTAAGGAATGTTTGTCAGCCGGAAAATCCAGCTGTTACCATCCCCGGGTCTTTGTAAGGAGAGTTCCATGTTGAGCCCAATTGAAAAATCCCGCCTGAAGTGGGCCTGCCGTCGTGGCATGCTCGAGCTGGATGTGATCTTTATGCCGTTCTTTGAACACGAGTTCGACAGCCTGAGCGATGAGCAGCAGCAGACCTTCATCCGTTTGCTGGAGAGCGATGACCCTGACCTGTTCAAGTGGTGCATGGGCCACGGCGTTCCGGCTGACCCCGCTTTTGCCGCCATGATCCCGCTGATCCTGGAGCGCAATCAGGCGCGCCACGACAGCCTGAGCTGATCCCGGATGCGGGTGGTTATGCCCGTCATTCCCTCCCGGCAGCAGCGCGTCCTGCTGCTGATCCTGTTTCTGCTGTTGTGGTGGCCGGTTGCCAGTCTGATCCATGGCTGGCAGTGGGCTCTGTGGTTGCCCTGCTGGCTGATAGGGGGCTGGCTGGCCTGGCGCAGCACCCGTCACTGTGCCGGTTCGCTGGCGTGGGATGGGCAATGGCTGGAATGGCAGGGCCATCGCTACCAGCTAGGCGCGCGCAGCCGCATCCTGCCAGGGGCACTCTGGTTGCAACTGGTGACAGGGGATGGGCTCTATGCTCGTCTCTGGCTCTTCTCCGATGCGCTCGCGCCGGAACACTACAGGGCACTGGCCCGTGCCATCCGGCTCGCCCCGCCCGCCCGTTAATCCTGTCGCCTGTTTCTCCCCTTCTCCCTCATAACAGATGACCCCGCCGGGGCGAGGTCATCTGGGTGACGGCTAGCGGGCCATTACTCCCGCTCTGGGGTCACTACCTTGGGTTTGGAGTCCGGCTGCATGTCCGGGTAGTCCGGGATATGGGGTGCAGGATCACTCCCGCTCCGGGGTCAGTACCGTCGGCTTGGAGTCCGGCTGCATGTCCGGATAATCCAGGTTGTAGTGCAGACCGCGGGACTCCTTGCGCTGCAGTGCGCAGTTGACGATGAGCTCGGCCACCTGCAGCAGGTTGCGCAGCTCCAGCAGGTTGTTGGAGACGCGGAAGTGGGCGTAGTACTCCTGCACCTCCTGCTTGAGCAGATCGATGCGGCGCTTGGCGCGGGCCAGGCGTTTGTTGGTACGCACTATCCCCACATAGTCCCACATCATCAGCCGCAGCTCGTGCCAGTTGTGCTGGATCACGACCTGTTCGTCCGAGTCGTCCACCTTGCTCTCATCCCAGGCGGGCAGATGGGGCGGTTCCACGCTCATGGGCAGCTTGGCCATGATGTCGGCTCCCGCCTGATGGGCATAGACCACGCACTCGAGCAGGGAGTTGGAGGCCATGCGGTTGGCGCCGTGCAGCCCCGTATAGGTCACTTCACCTATGGCGTAGAGACCGGGTATGTCGGTCTGGCCGTTGTTGTCTATCATCACGCCGCCACAAGTGTAGTGGGCCGCCGGGACTATGGGCATCGGCTCCTTGGTGATGTCGATGCCGACCGCAAGGCAGCGCTCGTGGATGGTCGGGAAGTGCTTGATGATGAAGTCGGCCGGCTTGTGGCTGATGTCCAGATACATGCAGTCGGCACCGAGGCGTTTCATCTCGTGGTCGATGGCGCGGGCGACTATGTCCCGCGGGGCCAGCTCGGCCCGCTCGTCGAACTCCAGCATGAAGCGGCTGCCGTCGGGACGGCGCAGATAGGCACCTTCCCCGCGCAGGGCTTCGGTCAGCAGGAAGTTGGGGTCATCGGGGTGGAACAGGCTGGTGGGGTGGAACTGGTTGAACTCCAGGTTCGCCACCCGGCAGCCGGCGCGCCATGCCATGGCGATGCCGTCGCCCGAACTCACGTCCGGGTTGGAGGTGTACTGATACACCTTGGAGGCACCGCCGGTGGCCAGCGCCACGAAGCGGGCGCGGATCACCTCGACCTGCTCGGCGTTGCGATTCCAGACGTAGGCGCCCAGCACCTTGTTGCCCGGCAGATTCAGCTTGCGGGTGGTGATGAGGTCGACCGCGTTGAAGCGCTCCATCAGCTGGATATTGGGGTGGGAGCGCACCTGATCGATCAGGGTGAGCTGCACCGCCTTGCCGGTAGCATCAGCCGCGTGGAAGATGCGGCGATGGCTGTGGCCCCCTTCGCGGGTCAGGTGATAGTGGGATTCGCCCTCGGCGTCCTCCTCCTGATCGAAGGGAACCCCCTGCTGGATCAGCCACTGGATGGATTCGCGGGCGTTGCGGGCGGTGAACTCCACCACGGCCGGGTCACACAACCCGGCCCCGGCGTTGAGCGTGTCGCTCACGTGGGATTCGATGCTGTCGGTTTCGTCGAAAACGGCAGCGATGCCTCCTTGCGCATAGAGAGTGGCCCCCTCACTGATGGGCCCCTTGCTCAGAACCAGGACTTTGGCCTGGTCTGCCAACCGCAACGCGAGGGACAGACCAGCGGCACCGCTGCCAATGATCAGTACATCGCAAAGGTATTCAACACTTGCTTTCATAAGTATCATTGGCCTGGATTAAGAACTGGCACCATGGTAGCCCAAGCGAGGGCGGTGATGCAGCCTGCGTCACATTTTTTTCAATGCAACCGAACTTTCCCTGATTCCTCCTGTCTGAACTTGTGCGCTTAGGAAGGGCCGGAAAAGAAAAACGATAACCTGATGGGGGTTTTACGGCTCTGATGAGCGACCAGAATCTACTGGACGAACAGCTGGTTGAACGGGTCCAGCGTGGCGATAAAAATGCATTCAACCTGTTGGTAAAAAAATACCAGCATAAAGTGGTCAACCTGGTTGCTAGGTATGTCAACAATCCGGGCGATGTGCCGGATGTGGCGCAGGAGGCATTTATCAAAGCCTACCGGGCGTTGCCGACATTCCGTGGCGAGAGCGCGTTTTACACCTGGTTGTACCGAATCGCCGTGAATACGGCCAAAAATTATCTGACCTCTCAGGGGCGCAGGCCGCCCAGCAGTGATGTAGAGGCGGACGAGGCAGAATACTATGGTGGTGGCGAAGCCTTGCAAGAGGTCGCAACACCGGAAAACCTGGCGCTGACCGACGAGATCAAGCGCACCGTGTTTTCCGCCATAGAAGCTTTGCCTGAAGACTTGAGGACAGCCATCACCCTTCGTGAACTGGAAGGGCTGAGCTATGAAGAGATTGCCGAAATCATGGATTGTCCTGTGGGTACGGTGAGATCCCGTATTTTCCGGGCGAGGGAAGCAATCGATAAAAAGCTGAAACCTCTGATCGAGAATTAACTGGGGAAAGACAGGTTAACTTATGGCAACTAAAGAGCAACTCTCGGCCCTGATGGATGGTGACTTGAGCGATGTTGAGGTTCTGAGCGAGCTGGGAATGGATCCGGCGCTGCAAGATACCTGGTCTCGTTACCACCTGATCGGTGATGCCATGCGGGGGGACCTGCCGGTCAATCTGCAGCTGGATCTCAGTGACAGCATAATGGCTGCGCTGGAAGACGAGCCCACCATACTGGCGCCCAAGCCGGTGGAGAGCAAGCCAGCTGCACCGCAGGCTCATACCGGCGCCAAGGTAGTTTCGCTGTTTCGTCGGGTCGGTCAACAGGTGGGGCAATACGCCATCGCCGCGTCGGTCGCCGCCGCCGTCATCTTCGGGGTGCAGCAGTATCAGGGTCATGACGGTATACCAACCAACCCTGTGCTCAACACCATTCCTGTCGGTGGCAGTGCCTCGCCGGTGAGCGTGCACTACCCGCAGGATGGCAACCGGGCGACCGCCCGCCAGCAAGGGTTGAGTGAGCAACAGATGCAGGAGCAGCGTGAGCGCATCAATGCCTTCCTGCGTGACCATCAGTTGCAACAGCGTCTGCTGCAAGACAAGCAGATTCAGGAATAACGCATTTTTAGGGATCAGATCGTGCGCCAGTCCAGCCGTATTTTGCTGGCCTCTCTCCTGCTGATTTGTGCCAAGGCCTCGGCCGACGATAAGTCGGCCGAGGCCTTGTTGCAGCAGATGCAGAGTGCCGTCTCGCAACAGAATTTCGAATTATCCATGGTCAAGGCCCGTCAGGGGCGCCTCGAACCCATGCGTTTCAGTCATGGGGTGATCGATGGCAAGGAGGTGGCTCACCTGAGTTACCTGGACGGCAAGACCATAGAGTACCTGCAGCGTCAGGACGAGTTCACCTTCTTCGAAAATACCCACGAACCCTACACCCTCAAGGGCGCCCGTTTCCCCGGTGTCTGGGCCACTCTGGTGAAGATGCCGCTGCCCCGGGTGCTGGAAAGCTATGATCCCGTGCTGGCCGGTCGCAGCCGGGTAGCCGGTCTGGTGGCGCAGGTGGTCAGGCTGGTGCCCAAAGAGGCGGACAAGTATGGCTTCGTGCTCTGGGTCGATGAGCAGAGCCAGCTGTTGCTGCGGGTGGACATGGTGGATCGGGAAGGCAACCTGGTCGAGCAGGTGCTGGGCGTGGATCTGGACAGGCAGAGCGCCCCCGCGCCCTGGCTGGTGAAATTGGCCGGCAGCAAGCTGCCCCAGGCGCTGGCGCTGGAGGATGCCTACCCGGCGCCGCAGCAGACGCTGAACTGGCATCTCACCTGGTTGCCGGATGGTTTCAAGGTATTGTCTCAGGACAGGCACCAGCTGGTGACCACCAGCCTGCCGGTGGATTACATGATGCTCTCCGATGGTCTGGTGGATCTCTCCGTCTATGTGGCCAGGGTCGATCCCAAGCAGGCGGTGCGCCAGCAGTTGATCCGCCAGGGGGCGACCTCGCTGGTGAGCTACGTCAACGACGTGGGGGTCGAGATCACCGTGGTGGGCGAAGTACCGGCCGAAACGGCAAAACGCATCGCCGAGTCGGTGCAGCCTCTGGCCCGCAATGAGACTGTACAGTAGTCGTATTTGCACTCCCGCTTGCTCAAGCGGGGCAGTCATGTTCAGATTGGGTCAATCTGTCCCTCGTTATTGTGGAAACGTCTTGTGAGTGAAATGAGCGAAGAGCTGGCGACCGTGGTGGCCATTGATGGACAACATGCCTGGGTGGAGTGCGAACGGCGCTCCGCCTGCAGCGGTTGTCATCAACAGTCCAACTGCGGTACCGGTACGGTTGCCAAGGCGTTTCCGATAAAGCAGCAACGGCTGCGGGTTGCCCTTACCGCCGAGGTCATGGTCGGTCAGCAGATCAGGCTCGGCATTCCCCAGGCGAGCATACTGCGCGGCGCGGCCCTGGTGTATGTGCTGCCGCTGTTCTGTCTGCTGCTCGGAGCCATCCTGGGTCAACTCTGGCTGGCGCCACTGCTGTCGGCGGGGGAAGGGGTGACCATCCTCAGTTGCCTGCTCGGTGGCACCCTGGGTTTTTTACTGGTTCGTTACTTTTCGGCTCGGCTCGAGCAGGGAGAGTACGGTCCTCGCATGCTCGGTGTGGTGCTCAGTACCCGCCACCTCTCCTGACTGGCCTGCTCCGTTTTCAGGCCCCTTCATGCTCGGCATGGCGCTCGCTGCCTGCCAGCACGCGTGATTGGCAAGGCGCTATTTCTGGCCCCCGTCGACTAAAGATTGGCCGTCGACCGGGTTATCCAGTAAAATCCTGCCCTCATATCCGACCCTAACTTAATTTTGAGTGATTCTTGCTCGATGAAACACATTCGTAACTTTTCGATTATTGCGCACATCGACCACGGTAAATCGACCCTGTCGGACCGTCTGATCCAGACTTGCGGTGGCCTGTCCTCCCGCGAGATGCAGGCTCAGGTGCTTGACTCCATGGACCTGGAGCGCGAGCGCGGCATTACCATCAAAGCACAGAGTGTGACCCTGAACTACCAGGCACAAGACGGTAACACCTACCAGCTGAACTTTATCGACACCCCGGGCCACGTAGATTTCTCCTACGAAGTCTCCCGCTCATTGGCGGCCTGTGAAGGGGCGCTGCTGGTGGTAGATGCCGGCCAGGGGGTTGAGGCACAGACTCTGGCCAACTGCTACACCGCCATGGAAATGGAGCTGGAAGTGGTGCCGGTGCTGAACAAGATTGACCTGCCGGCCGCAGAACCCGAGCGGGTTGCCGAGGAGATCGAAGACATAGTCGGCATCGACGCCATCGACGCGGTGCGCTGCTCCGCCAAGACTGGCCTGGGTGTCGATCTCGTGCTGGAAGAGATAGTGGCTCGCATCCCGGCGCCGGTCGGTGATCCCGATGCACCGCTGCAGGCGCTGATCATCGACTCCTGGTTCGACTCCTATCTGGGCGTCGTCTCCCTGGTGCGCATCAAGAACGGTTCGCTCAAGAAGAACGACAAGATCAAGGTGATGAGCACCGGTCAGGTGTGGGGTGTCGATCGTATCGGTATCTTCACGCCCAAGCAGGTGGATACTCAGGGCCTGGGTTGTGGCGAGGTAGGTTGGGTCGTCTGCGGCATCAAGGACATCCACGGCGCCCCTGTGGGCGATACCCTGACGCAAGCCAAGAACGGCGCCGAAAAAGCGCTGGCGGGTTTCAAGAAGGTGAAGCCGCAGGTGTATGCGGGTCTGTTCCCCATCTCCAGCGATGACTACGAGTCGTTCCGTGATGCCCTCGACAAACTGTCCCTGAACGATGCTTCCCTGTTCTTCGAACCTGAGAGTTCCACCGCGCTGGGCTTCGGCTTCCGTTGTGGCTTCCTCGGCATGCTGCACATGGAGATCATCCAGGAGCGTCTGGAGCGGGAATACGATCTGGATCTCATCACCACGGCGCCGACCGTGGTCTATGAAATTGAGCTGAACAATGGCGACACCATCCACATCGACAGCCCGTCCGCCATGCCTCCGGTCAACAACATCAAGGAGATGCGTGAGCCTATCGCCGAGTGCAACATTCTGTTGCCGCAGGAGTACATGGGCAACGTCATCACCCTCTGCATCGAGAAGCGTGGTGTGCAGACCAACATGGTCTATCACGGCAACCAGGTCGCACTGACCTATGAAATCCCGATGGCGGAAGTGGTGCTCGACTTCTTCGATCGCCTCAAATCCACCAGTCGCGGTTACGCCTCGCTGGATTATGGTTTCAAGCGCTTCGAAACTTCCGAGATGGTGCGTCTGGACATCATGATCAACGGTGAGCGCGTCGATGCGCTGGCCATCATCACCCACAAGGAGAACGCCCAGTATCGCGGTCGCCAGGTGGTGGAGAAGATGCGTGAGTTGATCCCGCGCCAGATGTTTGATATCGCCATTCAGGCTTCTATCGGCAACCAGATCATTGCCCGCAGCACCGTCAAGGCGCTGCGCAAGGACGTGACCGCCAAGTGCTACGGTGGTGACGTGAGCCGTAAGAAGAAGCTGCTGAACAAGCAGAAAGAAGGCAAGAAGCGGATGAAGTCCCTGGGCCGTGTCGACGTGCCGCAGGAAGCGTTCCTCGCAATTCTCCATGTAGGAAAGGATTAATCGATGGCAAGCACGTTTTCCCTGATCCTGGTGGTGGTCTGCGCGATCACCGGTGTTATCTGGTGTCTGGACAAGATGATCTGGTCCAAGCAGCGGGCCGCCAAGATTGCCGTGGCCCGTGCCCATGGCGGCGCCCATCTGGATGAGAAAACCCTGGCCAAGGTTGCCCCCATGCCGGTCTGGATCGAACAGACCGCTGGTGTCTTCCCGGTCATCACGCTCGTGCTGATCTTGCGTTCGTTCATCTTCGAACCGTTCCAGATCCCGTCTGGCTCCATGATGCCCACCCTGCTGGTGGGCGATTTCATCCTGGTGCAGAAGTTTGCCTATGGACTCAAGGATCCGGTGACCAACACCAAGTTCCTCGAGACTGGCGAACCCAAGCGCGGCGATGTGGTGGTGTTCAAGTATCCGCTGGATACCCGGGTGGACTACATCAAGCGGGTGGTCGGCATGCCGGGTGATCGGGTCATCTATCGCAACAAGGAGCTGATGATCCGGCCCAAGTGCGAGGAGCAGGAAGGGAAAACGTGCCCGGGCTTCCAGAAGCTCGACGTCAAGTTTGAACAAAGGGGTGAATTTACCCAGATGGGGATCCCGCTTGACCGCTATACCGAGCAGCTGGGTGAGGTGTCTCACGAGACTCTTCGCAACCCGCTGATGCCCGATATGGTCGGCCGTTATTATCGCCAGCCCGGCACCTACCCCGACGAGTGGGTGGTGCCGGAAGGTCAGTACTTCGTGATGGGTGATAACCGTGACAACAGTACCGACAGCCGTTTCTGGGGCTTTGTGCCCGAACAGAACCTGGTCGGCAAGGCGGTCGCCATCTGGATAAGTTTTGAATTCGAGCGCGAAGAAGGCTCCCTGCTGCCAAGTTGGGTACCGACAGGTGTGCGCTTCAACCGCATTGGCGGAATCAAGTAAATGAATATCAAAATGAACAGACTGCAGTCCCGTCTCGGGCATGTCTTTCGCGATCAGGAATTGTTGACCCGGGCGCTGACTCACCGTAGCGCCGGTTCCCGTCACAATGAGCGACTGGAATTTTTGGGAGACTCCATTTTGAGTCTGGTGATTGCCGATGCTCTGTTCCACCGCTTCCCGCAAGCGGCGGAAGGGGATCTCAGCCGGATGCGCGCCACCCTGGTGCGCGAGAAGACCCTGGCCGAACTGGGCCGGGAGTTTGACCTCGGGGATCACCTGATCCTCGGGCCTGGCGAACTCAAGAGCGGCGGTTTCCGCCGCGAATCCATTCTGGCCGATACGGTCGAGGCGGTGATCGGTGCCGTCTATCTGGATACTGATCTTGAGGCGGTGCGGGTGCTGCTGCTGAGCTGGTATGCCAGCCGTCTGGACGAAATCAAACCAGGCATAGAGCAGAAGGATCCCAAGACCCGCCTGCAAGAAATTTTGCAGGGAAGCCGCAAATCCCTGCCGACCTACACAGTGACCAACGTCAAGGGCGAGGCCCACAACCAGGAATTCACAGTCCAGTGCGACGTGGAAGGCCTGGATGGTCCGCTGGTCGGGGTCGGTACCAGTCGTCGCAAGGCCGAACAGGCGGCGGCGCAGCAAGCATTGGAAAGACTGTCATGACTGCTATTGATGCAAGAGGCCGCGGTCTTTCAACACAACAGGCATTGGAAAAACTGTCATGACAGATACAGATACCACCTATTGCGGCTTTGTCGCCATCGTGGGCCGCCCCAACGTGGGCAAGTCCACCCTGCTCAACAAGCTGCTCGGCCAGAAGGTCAGCATCACCTCGAAGAAACCCCAGACCACCCGTCACCGGATTTTGGGGATCGACACCGAGGAGAACCATCAGACCATCTATGTGGATACCCCGGGTCTGCACATCGAAGAGAAGCGGGCCATCAACCGCCTGATGAACCGCGCCGCCACCAGTTCGCTGGGGGATGTGGCCATGGTGGTGTTCGTGGTCGACGGCACTCACTGGACCAAGGATGACGAGATGGTGCTCGGCAAGTTGCGCCATCTGCCCTGTCCCGTGGTGCTGGCGGTCAACAAGATCGACAACGTCAAGGACAAGGAAGATCTGCTGCCCCACCTGGAGTGGCTGGGCCAGCAGATGAAGTTCTCCCATATCCTGCCCATCAGTGCCGAGAAGGGCACCAACGTGGAGAAGATCCGTGAGTGGTCCAAGGATCTGCTGCCGGAGAACAACTTCTTCTTCCCGGAAGATTACGTGACCGATCGCTCTTCCCGCTTCATGGCCTCCGAGATCATCCGCGAGAAGCTGATGCGTTTCACCGGTGAGGAGCTGCCTTACTCCGTGACCGTGGAGATCGAGCGCTTCAAGGTGGAAGAGAGCGGCATCTATCACATCAACGCCCTGATCCTGGTGGAGCGCGATGGCCAGAAGAAGATGGTCATCGGCAACAAGGGTGAGAAGATCAAGACCATAGGCACAGAGGCACGCATCGACATGGAACGCCTGTTCCAGAACAAGGTGTTCCTTGAGCTGTGGGTCAAGGTCAAGGCGGGCTGGGCCGACGATGAGCGCGCCCTGCGCAGTCTCGGCTATGGCGATGACTGATTGCTGAGTCCAGCCTTCGTCATCCACAGTCGGCCCTATCGGGAGACCAGTCAGCTGGTCGAGGTGTTTACCCAGGATAGTGGCCGATTTACCCTGGTGGCTCGCGGTTCTCGCGGGCCACGCTCCCCTCTGAAGGGGCTGCTTCAACCTTTTTCCCTGCTCACCATCAGCTGGCGCGGCAAGGGGGACCTCAAGAATCTCGCCCAGGTCGAATGTCCGGATCACTCCTTGCGACTCGGGGGCGATCGCCTCTTCTACGGCCTCTACCTCAACGAGCTGGTCTACTACCTGCTGGAAGCCCATACCCCCTTTCCCGAGGTGTTCGACGCCTATGCCCGTGCCCTGATGGCGCTGGCGGATGGCGAGACGCCCGAGCTGCCGCTGCGCCGCTTCGAGTTCCTGCTGTTGCAGGCGCTTGGCTATGCGGTGGACTTCGAGTACGCCGCCGATGACGAGTCCGCGATCCAGCCCGAGCAGCTCTACGGCTTCGAGCGCGAATTGGGCTTTGTCGCTTGCGAGCGGGCGCCGGATCCCCGTACCCTGTTCCTCGGTGCCCACCTGCTGGCCTTCGCCGAGGGGCGATTCGATACCCCTCCCTTGCTGCAGGCGGCCAAGCGTTTCAGCCGGCTGGCGCTGCAACCCTATCTGGGAAAACGCCAGTTGAAGAGCAGGGAGCTGTTCTTGAAGCGCAAAGCCAGCACACAGTGACATATGGATATCCGCGCTGGCGCCAAGGCGGCAGCCGCACAGTTAACAGATGAAGTGTTTCAAGGAGTCATCAATGAGCGAAATCTATCTGGGTGTGAACATCGATCATATCGCCACCCTGCGCAATGCCCGTGGCACCCAGTATCCGGATCCGGTGCAGGCTGCCTTCGTGGCCGAGCAGGCCGGTGCCGATGGCATTACCATCCACCTGCGGGAAGACCGTCGCCACATCACGGATCGCGATGTCGAGGTGCTGCGCCAGACCATACAGACCAGAATGAACCTGGAGATGGCGGTGACCGAGGAGATGATCGGTATCGCGCAGCGCATCCAGCCCCAGTTCGTCTGCTTGGTGCCGGAGAAGCGCACCGAGGTGACCACAGAGGGTGGCCTGGACGTGGCCGGTCAGCTCGACAAGATCACCGATGCGGTGACCCGCCTCGCCGCCGTCGGCGCCCAGGTGTCGCTGTTCATCGATGCTGATCCGCTGCAGATCGACGCGGCTGCCGCGAGTGGCGCCCCCTTCATCGAGATCCACACCGGCCGTTACGCCGATGCCACCACGGATGCCGAGCGCAACGCCGAGTTCAAGCGCATCGCCGCCGGTGCCTCCTATGCCGCCGGCAAGGGGCTCAAGGTCAATGCCGGTCACGGCCTGCACTATCACAACGTCAAGGCCATCGCCGCCATCCCCGAGCTCTATGAGCTCAACATAGGCCACGCCATCATAGGCCGCGCCGCCTTCGACGGCCTGACCAAGGCGGTCAGCGACATGCGCCTGCTGATGCAGGAAGCCCGTCAGGGGATCTGACCGACCTGGGTTGATGAGAGATGAAAAAGGGACGCCGCGGCGTCCCTTTTGTATGGCATCAGCCACCGGCTGATTGGATCCATGCTTATTTGATGGGCGTCAGCTCCAGGGTGATGAGCTCCAGTGGCGCCAGCTTGATGACCATCCCATCGCTGATTGACGTCGGCACGGTTTTGTTGTCGCCATATAGCGGCTTGATATTAAAGCCTTTCGCCTCTGTGGTTGGCACTTCAAGCTGGAGAGTCGGTTCCAGGAAGAACTGTTGAGACTGGTTCGAAGGATTGCGCAGGGTAATGAAGGACTTTGCTGGGCTCCACGCCGCCCAGCCATAGACGGCCAGGAGGGTGGGGTCGCCGCCAATCCAGTGGCTGTCAAACAGCACGGCCTGGTTCTGCTGCGACCAGAGCGCCGCCTTGGCCAGCAGATCCCAGTTCTCGCCGCTCAGCAGCTCCGGGGTGATATAGAGCTCCTGCAGCTGGGTGCCGGTGGCAAAGTAGCTCCAGGCCTGATCGGCAAAATCTTGTGGCGACTGCTGATCCAGATGTTTGGCCTGCTTGGCATAGACAAGCCCGTGCAGCATCAGGGAGTTGAGCGGAAACAGCGGGCCTTGCTTGACGATGGAGCGGTAGGTCTCAGCATCCCGGTAGGTGATCCACTGCTGGACCCTGGAGCCGGGGCCATAGAAGTTGATGTCATCGCCACCGCGCCAGATGGAGTCGGCGAAGAAGAGCCAGGAGGGGGAGGCCGTGGTGCCCGTGGTCAGGTTGATGAAGACCTCCTTGTTGGCGGTGCGGGCATCCGAGATCAGGTGGATGGCGGCATCGAAGTCGCTGGTGAACTGGCTGCCCTTGATCTGCTTGTTGGCGTTGCCTGTGCCGTCGAACTTGAAGTGGGTGACGCCCTGATCCTGGATGAGCGACATCACCTTCTGATGGAAATTTTTGTAGTAGACGGGGCCCGAGAGGGCGAACTTGCCATCGCTCAGCTCGTAGCCGAATTCGGCGGCATGGGAGACCCGTTCATCCCTCGGCTTGTTGTAGCCACCCCAGGGAGAGAACCAGATGCCGAGCTGGGCGTGATACTGCTCGGCCGCGGTTTTGAGCTTGCGAAAGCCGTCCGGGAAGTCCTTGCTGAAGCCCCAGTTGCCCTTGCGATCGTCCCAGCCATCGTCGAACAGGAAGCCGCTCATGGTCACGCCGCGCCGGGTGACCAGTGCCTCGCCAAACTGCTTGATGCGGGTCAGGGCGTCGGCTTCGGTGTAGGGGTTGAAGAAGCCGATGTCGAGCCAGGAGTTGTAGTGTAGATAGGGGGCGTAGGGTCTGTCGCGGGCGTCGTTGATGAACTCGTTGAAGTCACGCCTGAGCTGACCCTCGTCGAAGGTGCCGACATAGGTGCGATAGGTGAGCGGCTTGCCCTGCTCCAGCGGCAGCGTGAGCGGGATCAGCTGGCTGACGCCCCCCTCGTAGGCGCGGGTGTTGACCAGCGGATTCTGCGGCGTGATGAAGAAACTGTCGCTGACGATGGGCGAGCTGTTGATGGCGCCGTAGACAAAGGGTGCCTGGGAGTGGAACGGCAGCATGGAGAAGCCGTTGATCCGCTTGCCATTCTTGAGGGTGTCGAGGGAGAAGTCGATGCTGGCGTAGCGCTTGTCTTTGGCCAGCCGGATCTCGCTCTTGATCAGGAAGTCGGCGTTGCTCAGTGCGATGTCAATGTGGTCCTGCTCTTTGGCAAACGCATCTACAGTGAAGTCGGCCGACGAGGTCAGCCTGTCATCCAGCCCCTTGATATCGAACAGGGTATTCGAGCGGATGACATCCCCGTTCGCCCTGTTGGTGAAGGTGATCTCCTGGAATTTTCCGGCATCCGTTTTGACGCTGATCTGGTACTGGTTGCCCTGCAGCGACATCACCTCGGCCCGGGCGAGGGCGGGCAGGGTCAGCAGGACCAGCAGCGTCATGGCGGTACGTGCGTTCATATTTATCTCCGTATAGATGATGAATGGCGGTGTGACTGGGGTGATGGGGCTTGGCGTCCTCCTGAGGCTGGCGGATTTGCGGGATCTGGTGGGGGCTCACCAGGCTGGCGAGCCCGCAGGCCGGTTACAGCTTGCCGTCGCTCATGCACATGCGGATCTTGGCGGCGACCACCTCCTCCATGGCGGCCATGGCGGGCACCAGATACTGGCGCGGATCGCTGGCATCCGGGTGGGTGGCGAGGAAGGCCTTCATGGCGTCGGAGAAGGCGATCTTCAGCTCGGTGGCCACGTTGACCTTGCACACCCCGAGCTCGATGCAGCGGCGTACGTCCCGGTCTGGAATGCCGGAGGCGCCATGCAGCACCAGCGGAATGGAGACTCGGTCCCGGATGGCGGCGAGGCGATCGAAGTCGAGGCGCGGCTCCTCCTTGTAGAGGCCGTGGGCCGTGCCGATGGCCACGGCGAGGGAGTCGATGCCGGTGCGCGCCACGAACTCGGCAGCCTTGTCCGGATCGGTCAGATGGGCGTTGGCGGCGTCCACTATCAGGTCATCCTCCTGTCCGCCGAGCTGGCCCAGCTCGGCCTCCACGCTCGCCCCCATGCGGTGGCAGAAGGTGACGACCCGTTGCACCTTGGCGACGTTCTCCTCGAATGGCAGGTGGGATGCGTCGATCATGGCGGAGTGGATGCCGGATTCGACCTTGAAGTGGATATCCTGTTCATCCTCGTGGTGGTCCAGATGCAGCACCAGCGGTATGCGGTACTGGTGGGCCGCCGAGGCGCAGATGGAGACCAGGTATTCGACCCCAGCATGGCGATAGGTGCCCGGCGTGGCGGCCAGGATGACGGGGGAGCTCAGCTGGGCGGCGGTGCGGGCCACCACCTCGACGGTTTCCAGGTTGTGGATGTTGAAGGCCGGTACCGCGTAGCCGCGGCGCTGGGCATCTTTGAGCATTTCGTGGGACGAGATCAGATACATGAGGACTCCTTGGCGCCTTGAGTGGCGTCGGGTTCAGAGAAAGAGGCGGGGGCGCTGGCGGGAGTTATCTCCCTGCCGGCGACCCAGATATGTTGCTGGTAGAGGGCCGGTGTGAGGGCGAGCAGGTTGGCCCGTTTGCCGACGGCCAGCGAGCCGAGCTGGCCGTCGATGCCGAGCATGCGGGCGGGGGCCAGCGATGCCATCTGGATGGCTTCGGCAAGGGGCACGCCGGCCAGATGCACCATGTTGCGCACGGCCCCGAGCAGGGTGAGGGTGCTGCCCGCCAGGCCGCCGGTGGCGGTGCGCACCACCCCGTCCTTCATCTCCACCCGGTAGTCACCGAGCAGGTAATGGCCGTCCGGCATGCCGGCGGCGCGCATGGCATCCGTGATGAGCAGCAGGCGATCCCCGGCGCAGCGATGGCACAGCTTGAGGACTGTCGGATGCACATGATGGCCATCGGCAATGAGCTCCAGCCAGGCGGTGGGATGCACCAGGCCGGCTCCCACCATGCCGGGCTCCCTGTGGTGCAGTCCGCGCATGCCGTTGAAACAGTGCACCAGACCGGTTGCGCCGGCCGTCAGTGCCGCCTGTGTGGTGTCGTGGCCGGCGGCGGAGTGACCCAGCATGACCCGGATGCCGGCCGCCTTGAGGTGGCAGATGGCCGCCAGGGCGTTGGCCTTCTCGGGGGCGAGGGCGACGACCTTCAGGGTGCCGCGCGCCTGGCGCTGCAACTGCGCCAGCTCGGCCAGGTCGAGTTCCCGGAACAGGGCAGGATCGTGGGCGCCCTTGTTGTCGGGGGTGAAGTAGGGGCCCTCCAGATAGCTGCCGAGCAGCTGGGCGCCCGGCATGCCGCTCTCCATGGCATCGGCGACCCGGCTCAGGGCGCGCGTGATGGCGGGTAGCGGTGCCGTGACAGTGGTGGCGAGGAAGGCACCGACCCCTTCCGCCGCCTTGGCGAGGGAAAGCCGGGCCAGCACGCCGGTCTCCTCGTCCATCACGTCGACGCCGGCCCCGCCGTGCACGTGGCCATCGATGAGGGCGGGCACCAGCAACTCGACCTCCCGCACCGGATCGCCGGCCGGGATGGGGGCGATGGCGGTGATGATGCCGTCCTCATGGGCAAGCATTTGATGTTCCAGCCAACCCTGCTCGGTCAGCAGGCGACGGGCCCGGATCCGTGTTGCCATCTAGATACCCTCCTCGACCCGCGATTCGGCCCGCTCGCGCGCCAGCTCGTCCACCAGGCTGGTGAGGCCGCGATGGCCGCAGCACAGGGCCTGCTCGCGAAACTGGGACGGGGTCAGCTCGCCGCGATCCATGGTCATCTCCAGCAGCAACTGCAGATTGGTGCCGGTCACGACTTCCCGGTCTGGCTGGCGCAGCGCCAGGGTGGAGGCGACCCGAAACGGGGTGCCGCCCAGCAGGTCGGTCAGAAAGACCACGCCGTCGCCACTGTCGACCCGCGCCAGTGCCGCCTCGCACTGGCCCTGCAGCAGGGCCGTGGTGGAGGATTCCGGAAAGTCGATGGCGACCACCGCCTCCTGCTCGCCGAGGATCTGGTTCATGGCCTGTTCCATGCCGCTGGCGAAGCCGCCATGACCGCAAATGATGATGCCCAACATAAGGTGTTCCTTTACAGCAAAGGGGGGCCGGCCTGTCGCCGGCACCGGATTAGAGGAAGCCTGCAAACTTGCCGACGATACCGAGCGCGACCGTGATGACGATGAGGCGCAGCGGGCTCCAGCCGCGGCGGATCAGCGCATACATGGCCAGGGTGTAGAGCAGCGGCAGGAAGGCCGGCATCAGCTTGTCGAGCACGTCCGCCTGCAGCTTCACCACGGCATCACCGGCGGTGATCTCCAGGGTGGTGCCGAGCCGCACATAGGTGGCGACCAGGGCGCCGATCACCGTCATGCCGACGATGGAGGCGGCATGGCCCACCTTGCGGGTGTTGGCCTTGATGAGCGGAATGGCGGCGACCCCCATGCGGTAGGCGTAGTGTGCCAGCCCGAAGCGCAGGCCGAAGTGCACCACATTGAACAGCAGGAAGAAGAACACGGCGCCCATGATGGAGCCCTGCAGCGCCAGATCGGCGCCGATCCCGCCGCAGATGGGCAGCAGGGTGAGCCAGAACATGGCATCACCAATCCCGCCGAGCGGCGCACCGACCGCGATCTTGGTGCTCTGTATGCTGTTGACGTTCTGCTTGGAGCGCTCCATCGCCAGCACTATGCCCATCACGAAAGTGACCAGGAAAGGGTGGGTGTTGAAGAAGCCCATGTGCCCCTTCATGGCCCGGGAGAGATCCTTGGGGTTGGTGTGGATCTTCTGCAGCGCCGGCAGCAGGCCGTAGAGCCAGCCGGAGGCCTGCATCCGCTCGTAGTTGAAGGAGGCCTGCAACAGCAGGGAGCGCCAGGCGAAGCGATTGATGTCCTGGCGGGTCAGCTCGGCCCCCAGTTGCTGATCTTCGTAGACGTCGTCGGAGACGGTGCGGGTCGGTTGCGGCTCGCCCGCCGGGGCGATCTGCCGGGCTGTGTTGTTAGATACCATCTTCAGTTTCCTCCTGGGTGGGGCGGGCTTGCGGCGCCGGGTCCTTGCGCATGAAGTCGATCAGGGCCATGGCCAGAGCGGCCGCGGCTATGGCCAGCACTGGCAGCTTGAGCCAGGCGGCGGCGACGAAGCCGAGGATGAAGTAGGGGATGTAGACGTTCTTCATCATGATCTTGAGCAGCACGGCGAAGCCGATGGCGGGCATGATGCCGCCGGCGACCCCGAGGCCGTCGATGAGGCGGGCGGGCAGCACGTCGATGGCGGTCTTGGCGTGTTCTGCCCCGAAGTAGGTGGGCAGGAAGGCGCACAGGAAGTAGAAGGTGCCGAGCGCCAGCAGGGCCAGGTAGTTGACCCTCTCTATGCCGCGGGTATCGCCAGCTTCCGCCATCCGGTCACAGCGGGACATGACCCCCGACATCACCGAGAAGAGGAAGGTGATCCCCATCTGGACCGCCACCGCGAACGGCACCGCGACCCCGACCGCCACATCCGGCTTGACCCCGGTGGTGATGGCGAAGGTGGCGCCGACTATGGTGCCTATGATGACGTTGGGTGGTTGTGCCCCCGCCAGCGGGGCCAGCCCCATCCAGACCAGCTCCAGGGTGCCGCCCACCAGTATGCCGGTGGGCAGGTCGCCGAGGATCAGGCCCACCAGCGGACCCAGTACCACAGGCCTGTGGAAGTGAGTCAGGCCGTTGAACAGGTCAAGTCCGGCGAAGAACGCCAGAATGCCCAGCAAGAGCCCTTGCAATAAACTGATTTCCATCACAATTGTCCTTAATCAGATCAGGTTGAAAATGTCCTGTGCCGGTTCGGTCGGCACTCCCTGGACAAAGCACTCGACGTGGGCGTCCTGCAGGGCGCGAAACGCCGCTATGTCCGTCTCATCCACGGATACCGTCTTGTGGATCTGACGCTTGCCGTCGGCGTAGTGCATGTTGCCGACGTTGATGCGGGGGATGGGCACGCCCCCCGCGACCAGGGTGCGAAAATCCGTCGGGTTCTTGCACACCAGCAATATCTTCTGGCGATCGGCGGCCTTGCCTATGTTGTCGATCACCTTCTGCAGCGGCCAGAAGCGCACCGCTATCCCCTCCGCCAGCACCATTTCCATCAGGTTCTGCTGTATGGGGTCTTCCGCTACCTCGTCATTGGCCACCAGCACCAGGTTGGCGCCGGCAAACCCGACCCATTGCACCCCGACCTGACCGTGGATCAGGCGCTCGTCGATACGGCTCAGCACTATGTTGGGCATCAGACGCCTCCTTGCTGGTTGAACGGATAGATGTTGACGCCCTGCACGACCCGGTTGACCCGGCCGCTCGGGCAGGGATTGTCCGGGGTGATGCCCAGCGCCAGCGCCGTGTGGAAGGCGTAGTACTGGGCGTAGAGCAGGTAGCAGAACGCCAGTTCGGCATCGTCGCCATTGAGGGGGATGGGCAGGTAGATATGTTCGCCTTCCTCGATGGCGGGATGGTGCCGATCGGCCAGGGCGACGACCCGGGCGGCGTGGCCCTCCTGGCGCAGCTCGCCGAGCAGATCCAGATCGTACTGGCGGGTGTAGGGATCGTTGGAGATCATCAGCACTATCAGGGTCTGGCGGTTGATGGCCGACTTGGGCCCGTGGCGAAAACCTGTGGGGGAGTCGTACATGGCCATCAGCTGACCCGAGGTGAGTTCAAGCAGCTTGAGCGCGGCCTCCTGGGCCACCCCCTGCAGGCTGCCGCTGCCGAGGTAGATGACCCGCTCCGGCAACGGTTGATTCCACTCGGGCACGCTCAGTTCGGCCTGGGGCAGAATGGCTTCCCCCAGGGCGATGAGCGGCTGGCTGGCGGCGGGATTGAACTGGCGCGGCAGGAACACAGCCAGGCAACTCAGCATCATGCTGGTCAGGCTGCTGGTCATGGCGAAGCTGCGGTCGTGGGTCTGGGGCGGCATCAGCAGCGCCAGGGAGCGGGCATCCTTCTGGCAGCGACGATAGAGTTCCCCCTCGCCGTTGCAGGTGAGCACCAGGTGGTGGCACTCGCTCAGCAGCTGGCTGGCCAGCTCGACCGCGGCCACGCTCTCCGGGCTGTTGCCGGAGCGGGCGAAGGAGATGAGCAGGGTCGGGCAATCCTGCGCCAGGTATTCGCCAGGGTCTGTGACTATGTCGGTGGTGGCGATCGCCTCGAAGCGGCCATTGAGCCTGGCGCAGAGGTAGGGTGCCAGGGCCCGGCCGGCAAAGGCGGAGGTGCCGGCGCCGGTCAGGATCACCCGCAGGTTGCCCCGGGACAGCAGGGGCAGCAGGAAGCGTTCTATGGTGGCGCGGCACTCCTCCACCATGGTGAGAGTCTCCCGCCAGGCGGCGGGTTGCTGGCAGATTTCGCGGGCGGTGGCCAGGCCGTTGGCCCTGCGCAGTGTCTCTTCTGGATAACCGAGGATCATCTCTACAACTCCTTATGCAACCGGGGTGAGCCGGGAATGACTGGCGGGGGTGGTGCCACAGGCATTGGCGTATTGGCGCAGCACCTCCTGCACCTGATCGAGAATGAGGTCGTGGGCCCTGGCCGACAGCGTGCCCTGGCGTACCTTGCGGTATTGCAGCGGCAGATGCTGGCTGAGCAGCGGCAGGGGAATGGGCTCGGCGGCCAGGTTGGCGATCAGCCGGGCGTAGCAGTCGTCGACCCGGCTGTCGGGCCAGTAGTAGCGAATGCGGTCGGAATAGCTGTAACCGCGGGCCAGCCGGCACTCGTTGGCATTGCCCTGATAGTGGCTGCGCCAGAAGTCGGGACGATCCAGCATTGTCTCCTCCAGCACCTGGCGCAGACCCGAGCAGGCGCGGGCAACCACCAGCTCCTCCTCGATGGCGGCGAGGGCGAACAGCGCCTCCCGCAGGGCGAAGGTGAGGGCCGGGCCGACCTTGAGGATGGCGAAGTGGTCGCGTACCAGCTGGCAGTAGGCGTCCGGGGTCTGGTAGTCGGTGGAGTGGGCTTCGAACACCAGATGGGGATAGGCTTCGATCATCCGGCTGAGGGGGGCGGCCTTGTCGGATCGGTAGTCGATGACATGGGTGTGATCGAACTCCACCCCGGGTTGCACCACCAGGCCGATCACCCTGGGCCAGATGGCGTCGAGCCCGACCCTGGCGAAGGCCTGCTGGTGGGTGTTCAAGGTATGGCGGGCGGCTTCCGGTGTGGTCACGGCCAGCTCGGCCAGCTCCTCATGGGCACCGCCCGGTACCGGCACCTCTGTGCCTATCACATAGACCAGATCGCAGCAGCCAAACTCGGCCAGGCAGGTCTGCTCGGCGACCAGGGCCAGCCGGGCGGCCCGCTCGGCGACCAGCTCATCGGGGAGCGGCACAGGATCCCCCAGGCAGGACATGCTGCAATCGAGGTGGATCTTCTTGAAACCGGCGGCGACATAGCTGGCGATCAGCACCTCGGCGTGTTCCATGGCCTGCTCGGCGGGCTCCCCCTGCCAGCGGTTGGGGCCCAGGTGATCGCCTCCCAATACCAGTCGCTGCAAGGGAAAGTCGCACTCGGCGGCGAGCCGGTGCAGGCGATCGCGAAAATCCACCGGCGTCATGCCGGTATAGCCGCCGAATTGATCCACCTGATTGGAGGTGGCCTCGACCAGCAGCAGATCATCTCCTTGTGCCGCCAGCCGCAGGGCGGCCTCCAGCACCAGCGGGTGGGCAGAGCAGACGGCATGGATCCCGACCGGTTCCCCCTGCTTGTGTCGTGCGATCAGTGCCAGCATTGATTTCATTTCCCTCTTCCTCATGGCTGAATGCGATTTTTATCTTTCGATGTCTTTCTTTACCCTAGGCGTCTCGTCCCTGAAACGAAATAAAAGCGTGCTCGCATCTTGAGCGAGATCACAAAAAGAAATGAATCGAAAGGTTTTTGACGTTCCGGAAGAGTCTTGTGAGGCTTTTTAAACCAATGAAAGCTTGATTTGGCATAAAGGCTGGGCGTTAATAGGCAAACGTAACGAAGTGAAAGCCCAGGTTTTCACCACAGCACTCCGGCAGAGAGACTATGCAAACAACCGAAAAAAGCGTGCTCGGCACCAGCGAGCGGCGGGAACGCATCATTCAGCAACTGCGCAGCAATGGCAGCGTCCAGGTCAACGAGCTGGCCAGTCACTATCAGGTATCCACAGTCACCATTCGCAACGATCTGGCGTTTCTGGAGAAGCAGGGGGTGGCGGTACGCGCCTATGGCGGCGCCCTCTTGTGCGAACCGAATCAGGCGGTGCCCGAGCGCACCATAGCCGACAAGAGCGTGCTCAATACCCCGGTCAAGCAGCGTATCGGTGCCATGGCGGCGAGCCTGGTGCAGGCGGGGAGTCGGCTCATTCTCGACTCGGGAACCACCACCCTGGAAGTGGCGCGTCACCTGCGCGAGCATCAGGAGATAGTGGTGATGACCAACGGCATGAACGTGGCCAATGCCCTGCTGGAGGCTGAGGGGGTGGAGCTGCTGATGACGGGGGGACACCTGCGCCGCAAGTCGCTCTCTTTCTACGGCGCCCAGGCGGATCTGTCCCTGCAGAACTACCACTTCGACCTGCTGTTTCTCGGGGTGGATGGCATCGATCTGGAGCGCGGCGTCAGCACCCATCATGAGGATGAGGCGCGCCTCAACCGCTGCATGTGCCACGTGGCCGAGCGCATCATAGTGGTGACGGATTCCAGCAAGTTTGGGCGCTTGAGCCTGCACAAGATAGTCGACACCCGGCGGATCCACACCCTGATCACGGATGACGCCATTGCGGCCGAGACCCTGGCCGGGCTGCGCCAGGCGGGGATAGAGGTGCTGCTGGTGCCAGCCTGATCCGGGCCGCGAAAAGGGATTGAGAAAGAGGGACGCCATGGCGTCCCTCTTTCATTGTCAGGAGAGGTGCTCAGCCCGGCTCGGGGAAGTAACGCTCCAGCAGGGCGGTGAGTATGGCCTGGCTCTGTTCATCGGGCTCGCCGCTGACCAGGGCGGGGCGGAAATGGAGCTGGAAGGCGCGCAGGGCGGCCCGGCTCTGCTCATCCCAGGTGCCGCTTGAGGCGACCCCATAGCCGTAACGGGCGAGCTGCTGTTGCCAGGTGAGGGCATCCCAGGCGGGGGCCGGTTGTTGGCGCAGGGCCGTGACTCTGGCCTCGTCGGGCCAGGCGCCGACCCCGTAGTGCAGGGCGAGCTCGCGCCAGGGGAAGTGGGGGCCGGGATCCTGCTTGCGCTCGGGGGCGACATCGCTGTGGGCCAGCACCTGGGTTGGCGGTATTTGATAGCGCTGCACCAGCTCCTGGGTGAGGGCGCCGATAGCGGCGATCTGCGCCCGGGTGTAAGGCTGCCAGCGCCGCTGGTGGGCGGGTAGCAGCTCATCTTCCGGCGGATAGCCCAGGTTGACGATTTCGATGCCGAGGGAGCTGGCGTTGAGCCCCGCATACTGGTGCCAGCGACTGCGGCCCGCATGCCAGGCGCGCTGGCTGTCGGGCACCAGCTGGTAGACGGGGAGCGGCGTCTGGTCGGTGTCGCGGGGGATCAGGTAGTGGGCGCTCACCTGGTGGGCCGGTTCGGTCAGCAGGCGCAGTGAGTGGGCATCGTCCTCATCCGTGTAGTGCAGGATCAGGAAGGCGATGCGTTCATTCTGGTTGGCGCTGGGGTAACGGGACGAGAGCTGATAGGGGGCTGGCTGGCAGGCGCTCAGCAGCAGTATGAGGCAGAGTGGCCATAATCGCAGCCACCTGGCCCTGTTCGCGCCCGGAGCGGGAAGGCGCAACGGCCAGCGCCGCCCACTGACCAGCGAGAGGCGGGCTGACAGTGAGCGGAGACGCTGGCCCATGACTCAGGCGCGGTACTTGGCAGTGAGGCCGATGAGGAAGTTGCGCAGGATCTGATCCCCGCAATCCTGATAGTGCTTGTGATCCTTGGAGCGGAACAGGGCACTCAGTTCGGACTTGGAGAGGTTGAAGTCGGCGAGCTTGAGGGTGCCGAGCATGTCCTCTTCTTTGTAGTTCAGGCCGATGCGCAGCTTGCGCAGTATCATGTTGTTGTTGATCCGGTTCGGGATCACCTGGGCCGGGGCATCTTCCCGCACACCGCGGCGCGCTATGATGAAGCCGTCGAGGAACTGGCTCAGGGCCGCATCGGGGCAGGCGACATAGCCAGCCTCCTGCTCTTCCCCTTCGGCGGCTTCTTTCATCAGCCAGCTGTGCAGCTGGGCGTGAGTGACCGTCAGGTTGCCCTTGGCAAACATCTCGACCATCTGGTCATTGCTGATGGTGAGGGCGTAGCGCAGACGGCGCAGAATATCGTTGTTGGTCATGTTGACTCCTGTAGAAACGGCGCAACTTTACCATCTGGCGCGCCCCGCGTCAGAAAAAGCGGGGCAGGCCCTGTCAGGAAAAGGGGGCAAGGGACTGCTGCCAATGGCGGGCAGCCCTGCATCCCGCTCATTCAGACGAGGTAGCGTGGCGCCTCCTGACGCACCTGCTCCATCGCATCCTGCAACTCCAGCAATTCGGGTTCCAGCTCGCTGACCGGCACCCCGTCGCGCAGCTGCTGTTCCAGCTGGGAGAGCAGCCGTTGCAGGCCGGGCACCCCGGAATAGGCGCAGCCGCCGTTGAGGCGGTGCAGCTGGGCCAGCACCTCGGCATCCTCCACCTGACCGGCGAGGGCCGCCTCCAGCACGGGATCCACCTCGTCGAAACTGGCCATCAACATGGTCAGCATCTCCTTGGCGAGATCCAGCTTGCCGGCGGCCTGACGCACCGCCAGAGACCAGTCTATCTGCTGATCCGCGTGGTTCTGGTGGCGACGGTGGGCGAAGTCGGTGATCAGCTGGGCCAGCATGCTCTCGTCGATGGGCTTGGCCAGATAGTCATCCATCCCCTGCCGGATCAGCCGCTCCCGCTCGCCGGGAATGGCGTGGGCGGTCACCGCCACGATCGGCGTCTCTGTGTTGAGGGACTGGCTGCGGATCGCCTGGGTGGCGCTGATGCCATCCATGATCGGCATCTGTATATCCATGAAGATGATGTCGAATGGCTGGCTCTGGGCCAGTCTGACCGCCTCCTTGCCGTTCTTGCACACCACCACCTGGCTCACCATCTCCTTGAGCATGGCGGCGATCAGCTTGAGGTTGGCCGCATTGTCGTCCACCGCCAGCACCTTGACTTGCTGCACCTGGCGCTGGGTCGGGGCGGGCAGCGGCGCGCTCTTGGCTGCCTCGGGGGAGAGCAGGGCGTGCAGCAGCTTGCGGTGGTTGGTGGGCTTGGAGAGACAGTGCTGGGCGCCGTGGGCCAGCATGGCGTCATAGAGCGCGGGCTCGTGGCTGCTGAGCAGCACTATGGTGTTCTGCTGGCCGTCCAGCCCGTCGAGGCGGGCGATCACCTGCTGCGGTGTGTGCAGTGTGCTGCTGCCGATGATCACCATGTCCTGGTTGCTCATCTCGGGCCAGATGGTGTCGATGGCGAGCGACTGCACATCCAGCTGCCACTCCGCCAGCAGGGCGCAGAGGGAGGAGTGGCTGAAGGGATCCGGCTCCAGCAGCCAGACTCGTTTGCCCTGGATGCGATCCAGCGGCAGCTTGTCGGTCTGGGGCAGGGGAGAGACGTCCATGTCTAGGCTGAAGGAGAAGATGGAGCCCTTGCCCAGTTCGGATTCGAAACGGATCTGGCCCCCCATCTGCTGCACCAGCTTCTGGGTGATGACGAGGCCGAGGCCAGTGCCGCCATAGCGGCGCGAGATGGAGGAGTCGGCCTGGTTGAAGGCCTGGAACAGCTGGCGCTGCTGCTCTTCCGAGATGCCGATGCCGGTATCGCGGATCAACACGTTGAGCCGCACCTTGTTGCCGTTGCTGCCCCCGGTCTGCTCGATGCGCACATCCACGTTGCCGCGCTCGGTGAACTTGATGGCGTTGCCGGTGAGGTTGGTCAGCACCTGCTGCAGGCGCATGGGGTCGCCGGTGAGGTAGTCCGGCACCTCGGCATCCACCTGCAGGGAGAGTTCGAGCTGCTTGTCGTGGGCGCTGGGGCCGAGCAGGTGCATGGTCTCGTTGAGGGTGTCGCGCAGGCTGAAGGGTATGTGCTCCAGTTGCAGCTTGCCCGCCTCCAGCTTGGAGAAGTCGAGGATGTCGTTGATGATGCCGAGCAGGTTGCGGGCCGACTTCTCTATGGTCTGCATGTAGTCGGTCTGGCTCGGCGTCAGCGCCGTCTTGAGCAGCTGGCGGGTGAAGCCGATGACGCCGTTGAGCGGGGTGCGCAGCTCGTGGGACATGTTGGCGAGGAACTCGGATTTGACCCGCGCCGCCTCCTGCGCCCGCTTCTTGGCCATGTCGAGCTCGACGTTCTGGATCTCGATCTGCTCCAGCGTCTCGCGCAAGTCAGAGGTGGCCTGATCGATGTTCTGCTGCATCTCCTCGTGATATTCCGAGAGCGCCTTGGCCATGGCGTTGATGCCGTTTTTCAGCATGTCCAGCTCGCCGGTGAGCTGGCCGCTGACCCGGGTGTCGAGTCGCCCCTCCCTGATCTTGTGCACCGCCTGCACCATGTCGGTGATGGGCTGGGTCACGCTCTTGACCAGCCTGAAGCCAAACAGGGTACTGACGGCCAGACCGATGAGCACCATGATCACCGCGAAGAAGGTGTCTCGATACTGCAGGATCATGGCCCTGTCTGTGGTCATCTGCATGGAGATGTAGCCGATCATGGGCGGCTCCACATCGCTGGGCAGCGGGAAACCATCCATGCTGGTCTCGGCCTGGATCGGGGTGCGCAATATGATGTCGTCACCGTACAGGGTGACGCTGGTCAGCTCGGGGATCTGGCTGCCATCGGGCAGCCGCAGCCGGGTGAAGTCCCTGTGGTAGTTGGACGTCACGAACAGCTGGTTGTCCTGGGTGAAGACGGCGATGGACTTGATGAGCGGCGAATTCTTGCGGTGGGTCAGGCCAATCAGCCGCTTGAGCGACTCCCGGCTGTGCTGGGTCATGCCGTATTCACTGGCGATGGCCAGCGGCTCTATGATGTTGATGCCCTGATCGATCAGGTTGTTTTCCAGCTGCTGGTAGCGGTGGAAGGTGAAATAGCCGGCCATCAGGCCGCCAATGATCAGGGTCGGTAATATGGTAAAGGCCAGCACCCGGGCTCGCAGGCCGTACTTGGTCATGCGAATGGTCCCCCGATGAGCAGGGTGGGCAAGATGGTCAATGGCACGGCATGAGCGCGCAGGCCGGATTGGGTCATGCGGATAGTCCCCCGAAGAGCAGGGTTGGCAAGAGGGCAAACGACAGTGGGCGGGCCCGCAGGCCGGATTTGGTCATACTATTATTCTTGTGGGACAATAGCCTGCTGCAGATTCCACAATCATGACATAGCCACCTATAGGCACCAAGTTTTATGGCCCAGTTTTTCAAGCCCCAAAAGAAATCCACCCAGCCCCAACGTATTGAATTTACGGTAGACAGTCTGGATCACCACTGCGTCGGTATCGGCCGTCATCAGGGCAAGGCGATCTTCATCGAAGGGGCGCTGCCCGGCGAGCAGGTCAAGGCCCGCATCCTCGAAGACAAGAAGCAGTATGCCCACGCCGCCTTGCAACAGGTGGTGACCCCGGCAGCCAATCGCATCGCCCCCTTCTGCAGCCACTACCGCGAGTGCGGCGGTTGCAATGCCCAGCATCTCGGTGAGGCGGATCAGCAGGCCGCCAAAGAGGCTGGCCTGGTCAGCCTGTTCGAGCGGCTGGGGCAGATCAAGGCGCCAGCGCTGGAGCCCGTGCTGACAGGGGAGTCTCGCGCCTACCGCCGGGTCTGCCGGCTGGCCATCAAGTTTGACAAGAATGGCCGCTGCACCCGGGTCGGTTTTCGTCGTCGCCAATCCAACGACCTGGTGGAGATCGAGGGCTGCCCCGTGCTGGCCGAGCCGCTCTCTGCCCTCATTAATCCTCTGCGCGACTGCCTCAATCGCCTCAAGAGCCAGCGTGAGCTGGGCCATGCCGAACTCATTCAGGCCGAGCAGGGGATCATGATGCTGCTGCGCCATACGGGTCGTCCCAATGAGGCGGATCGCGCCCTGCTGGTGGCGTTTGCGCAGACGCAGGGGATAGACCTCTATCTGCAGGCTGCCGATGAGCGCATCGAGTCGTTGCACCAGGTATTCCAGCCATCCTACTCACTGGATGGCCTGTCTCTTGCATTTGCTCCCGGTGATTTCATTCAGGTCAATGGCCCCATCAACCAGAGCATGGTGGCCCAGGCGCTGGCGTGGCTCGGGGCGAGCAAGGATGACAAGGTGCTGGATCTGTTCTGCGGCATAGGCAACTTCACCCTGCCACTGGCCCGTCAGGCCCGGGAAGTGGTGGGCGTGGAAGGGGAGCTGGCCATGGTGGCCCGCGCCGAGGAGAACGCCCGTCGCAACGGCATCGACAATGCCCGTTTCTACAAGGCGGACTTGAGCGGTGACATAGTCGGCATGTCCTGGGCGCGGGAAGGGTTCGATCTGGTGCTGCTGGATCCGGCCCGCCCCGGTGCGCTGGAGGTGATGGGGCACGTCGTGAAACTTTCACCCAAGCGAGTGGTCTACGTTTCCTGTAACCCGGTCACCCTGGCCCGTGACAGTCAGGTGTTGGTGAAAGGGGGCTACCGACTGGTACGGCTGGGGATGCTAGACATGTTCCCCCACACCGGCCATCTGGAGTCCATGGCCCTGTTTGAGCGGTAATGAATGGAGTAATTCAGCCCCTTGGTCTTATGTGTTTGGGGGCCGGATATGTTCTTTTATCCCGGTGTATCCGGCGTTCATCGGGCTGTTTGAGCGGGAGTGAACTGAGTAATCCAGCCCCTTGGTCTGATGTGTTTGGGGGCCGGATATGTTCTTTTATCCCGGTGTATCTGGCGTCCATCAGGCTGTTTGAGCGGGAGTGAACTGAGTAATCCAGCCCCTTGGTCTGATGTGTTTGGGGGCCGAATATGTTCTTTTATTCCGGTGTATCTGGCGTCCATCAGGCTGTTTGAGCGGGAGCGAACGGAGTAATCCAGCCCCTTAGTCTGATGTGTGTGGGGCGCGGATATGTTCTTTTATTCTGGTGTATCTGGCGTCCATCAGGCTGTTTGAGCGGGAGTGATTGGGGTAATCTAGCCCCTCGTAAATCGGCTGGGCCTGTTGGAGAACTCTATTGTCTTTATTGACAATATGCCTTGAAAAGTTCTCCAGATATCCCCATCTGAGGCAGTCTCATCAGGTGAGGGGGAGGAAGCGGCAGCTTTCGGCCCAATAATTTAAAGGATTGATACCATGGTTGCGGTTCGCGATATTCATTTGAAAGACAACTTCACCCTGGAAGAGTGGGTCAGCTCGCTCTCCTTGAGTGACAGTGACAAGGATCAGTTGCGAACCGTCTACCAGTATTGTCTGACGCTTGGTGACGAGGCGCTCACCAACCGCCTGCTGGTGCGTGGCGTCGAGATGGCGGGCATTCTGCTGATGCTCAGCATGGATCTCGGCACCCTCAAGGCCGCCATCATCTACCCCTTTGTCGAAGCCGGCCTCATCAGCCAGGAGCGGATGGACGAAGACTTCGGTCCCAAGATCGCCAAGCTGGTGGAAGGGGTGCTGGAGATGGAAGCCATCCGCTCGCTGCAGACCCTGCACCGCAGCGAGACCTCGCCGGAGCAGGTCGACAACGTGCGCCGCATGCTGCTCGCCATGGTCGAGGATGTGCGTGCCGTGGTGATCAAGCTGGCGGAGCGGATCGCCTGCCTGCGGGAAGCGAAGAAGGCGGATGAAGAGACCCGGGTGCTGATGGCCCAGGAGATCACCAACATCTATGCCCCGCTGGCCAACCGGCTCGGCATAGGTCAGCTCAAATGGGAGCTGGAAGATCTCGCCTTCCGTTACCTGCACCCGGATACCTACAAGCAGATCGCCAAGCAGCTGGACGAGAAGCGGCTCGACCGGGAGCGCTACATCCGCGAGTTCGTGCAGTCCCTGCGCGATGCCCTCAAGGAAGCGGATGTGGAGGCCGAAGTCTATGGCCGACCGAAACACATCTACAGCATCTGGCGCAAGATGCAGAAGAAGCACCTCGAGTTCAACGAGCTGTTCGACGTGCGCGCTGTGCGGGTGGTGACCAAGCGGCTGCAGGATTGCTACGCGGCGCTCGGCATAGTCCATACCCATTTCCACCATATTCCCCGCGAGTTTGACGACTATGTCGCCAACCCCAAACCCAACGGCTACCAGTCGATCCACACAGTGGTGGTGGGGCCCGAAGGCAAGACGGTGGAGATCCAGATCCGTACCGACCAGATGCATCAGGATGCCGAGCTGGGGGTGGCTGCTCACTGGCGTTACAAGGAAGGGGCCCAGGCCGCCAACAAGGCCAACAACTTCGAAGACAAGATCGAGTGGCTGCGCAAGCTGCTTGCCTGGCAGGAGGATCTCTCCGAGAGCGGCTCCCTGCTCGAGGATCTGCGGAGTCAGGTGTTCGAGGACAGGGTCTATGTGTTCACCCCGAAAGGGGATGTCATCGACTTGCCAGCGGGGGCCACCCCGCTCGACTTTGCCTATCACGTGCACAGCATGATCGGCCACCGCTGCATCGGCGCCAAGATTGACGGTCGTATCGTGCCCTTCACCTATGCGCTGCAGACCGGCGATCAGGTGGAGGTGATCACCCAGAAGGAGCCGAACCCGAGCCGCGACTGGATGAACCCCAACTCCGGGTTCCTGCGCTCCAGCCGGGCGCGGGCCAAGGTGGCCACCTGGTTCAGAAAGCTGGATCGGGACAAGAACATAGCTGCCGGCAAGGAGCTGCTGGAGAAGGAGCTGGACAGACACAACCTGACCCTCTCCAAGGTGGACAAGGTGGTGCTCGAGCGTTTCCACGCCGAGGAGCTGGAAGACCTGCTGGCCGGTATCGGCAGCGGCGACATCCGCATCAACCAGCTGCTCAACTACCTGGACACCCGTTACAACAAGCCGACGGCGGAGGAAGAAGACCGCCGTGTGCTGGAAAAACTGGAGCAGAAGGCCAATACCCCGTTCCGGCCCAAGCCCAAGGATCACATAGTGGTGGAAGGGGTCGGCAATCTGATGACCCACATCGCCCGCTGCTGCCAGCCCATTCCGGGCGACACCATTCAGGGCTTCATCACCATGGGGCGTGGGGTGTCCATCCACAGGGATGATTGCGAGCAGCTCAAGGAGCTCTCCCGTCGCAACCCGGAGCGACTGATCGATGCGGTGTGGGGGGAGAACTACTCGGGTGGTTATGGCCTCACCATACGCATCCTCTCCAACGATCGCTCGGGTCTGCTGCGGGACATCACTACCGTGCTGGCCAACGAGAAGATCAACGTGATGGGGGTGCGTTCGCGCTCCAACGTGCGCGAGCAGACCGCCGAGATCGACATGGAGCTGGAGATTTACAACATCAACGCCTTCAACCGGGCGTTGGCCAAGCTCAGCCAGCTCAACGACGTGATCAGCGCCAAGCGCCTCTGATACCTAACGACCGGCCCAGGGTGGCCGGTCGCTTTTCCCCTGTTTGAACAACCTGAAAGCGGATCTCCCATGTCCCAACGTTACGACCTCTCTCAATTGCTCGATATCATGTCTCGCCTGCGTGACCCGCAAGAGGGTTGCCCCTGGGATCTCAAGCAGAGCTTCCAGACCATAGTGCCGCACACCCTGGAAGAGGCCTATGAGGTCGCCGATGCCATCGAAACCCGCGATTGGCAGGGATTGAAGGGGGAGCTCGGTGATTTGCTGTTCCAGGTGGTGTTCTACGCCCAGCTGGGCAAGGAGCAGGGGCTGTTCGATTTCGCCGATATCGTGGATACGGTGAGCGAGAAGCTCATTCGTCGCCATCCCCATGTGTTTTCCGATGCGGATCTCGGTGACGAGCAGGCGGTGAAAGTGAACTGGGAGGCCGAGAAGGCCAAAGAGCGGGCCGCGCTCGACAAGGAAAGCGTGCTGGATGACATACCGCTCGCGCTGCCGGCCCTGACCCGCTCGGCCAAGATCCAGAAGCGCTGTGCCACGGTTGGCTTCGACTGGAAGACGTTGGGCCCAGTGGTGGACAAGATCCACGAAGAGATCGACGAGGTGATGGAAGAGGCGTTGATGGCCGACGTCGACGAGGCGCGGGTGAGCGATGAGCTCGGCGACCTCTTGTTTGCCACCGTCAATCTGGTACGTCATCTTGGCAAGGATCCGGAGCAGGTGCTGCGGGGGGCCAATAGCAAGTTCGAACGTCGCTTTCGTCAGGTTGAGCAGTTTATCGCCGCGGAAGGGCTGAAAATGACCGATTGCTCGCTGGAAAAGCTGGACGCAGCCTGGGACAAGGCCAAGGAAACCGAACAAAGTTGATTTGGCGCAAGATGAGGGGGCGGTGAGCCTGATAGATTTTTGTTCATTGTTTGGGAGAGGGGGTTTTGGTATACTGTTTCCCCGTCCTGCTTCATCCCCGAAGCACCCCTTAAAATTCCCTAAACTTCTTTCAGGTTCAGCATGACGACAAAATATATTTTTGTAACTGGTGGCGTTGTTTCATCCCTCGGCAAAGGCATTGCCGCAGCTTCTCTGGCAGCCATTCTGGAAGCCCGTGGTCTGGATGTGACCATCATGAAACTGGACCCCTATATCAACGTGGATCCGGGCACCATGAGCCCGACTCAGCACGGTGAAGTGTTCGTAACCGAGGACGGGGCCGAAACCGATCTGGATCTGGGCCACTACGAGCGTTTCATCCGCACCAAGATGACTCGCCGCAACAACTTTACCACTGGCCGCATCTACGCCGACGTGCTGCGCAAAGAGCGCCGTGGCGACTATCTGGGCGCCACCATTCAGGTCATCCCGCACATCACCAACGCCATCAAGGAGCGGGTGATTGCCGGTGCCGAAGGCCATCAGGTTGCCATCGTCGAAGTGGGCGGTACCGTGGGCGACATCGAGTCCCTGCCGTTCCTCGAGGCCATTCGTCAGCTGGCTGCCGAAGTGGGCCGCAACAGCGCCATGTTCATGCACCTGACCCTGGTACCTTACCTGGCCGCCGCCGGCGAGGTGAAGACCAAGCCGACCCAGCACTCGGTGAAAGAGCTGCTCTCCATCGGGATCCAGCCGGATGTGCTGATCTGCCGCTCCGACCGTGCCATTCCGGCCAATGAGCGTGCCAAGATTGCCCTGTTCTGCAACGTGCCTGAGCGCGCCGTCATCTCCATGAAAGACGTCGACTCCATCTACAAGATCCCGGCCCTGCTCAAGTCCCAGAATCTGGACTCCTACTTCACCGAGCGTTTCGGTCTGGAGTGCAAAGAGGCCGACCTGTCCGAGTGGGAACAGGTGGTCTTCGAAGAGGCCAATCCGACTGCGGAAGTGACCATCGGCATGGTCGGCAAGTATGTCTCCCTGCCGGATGCCTACAAGTCCGTCAACGAGGCGCTCAAGCACGGTGGCCTCAAGACCCGTCTCTCCGTCACCATCAAGTACATCGACTCCCAGGACATCGAGACCCGTGGCTCCGAGCTGCTGGAAGGCCTGGACGCGATCCTGGTGCCGGGTGGCTTCGGTGAGCGCGGCGTGGAAGGCAAGATCCAGGCTGCCCAGTATGCCCGCGAGAACAAGATCCCTTATCTGGGTATCTGCCTCGGCATGCAGGTTGCCATGATCGAATTTGCACGCAACGTGGCGGGCATGACAGGGGCTCACTCCTCCGAATTCAAGAAAGATTGCGCCTATCCGGTCGTCGGTCTCATCACCGAGTGGGTGGATGACGAAGGCAACGTCGAGACCCGTACCGAGAAGTCCGATCTGGGCGGCACCATGCGTCTGGGTTCCCAGCTCTGCCACCTGGTCGAAGGTTCCAAGGTGCGTCAGATGTACGGCAGCCCGACCATTTACGAGCGCCACCGTCACCGTTACGAAGTGAACAACAAGCTGCTGCCGCAGATTGAAGCGGCAGGTCTGAAAGTGACCGGTCTCTCCGCCGACAAAAAATTGGTGGAAATTATCGAGATCCCGGATCACCCTTGGTTCGTGGCGGCGCAGTTCCACCCGGAGTTCACCTCGACTCCCCGTGATGGCCACGCCCTGTTCGCCGGTTTTGTGAAGGCGGCAGGCGAGTATCAGAAGCGTAATCTGAAGTAATTGAAAATAAATGCGGTTGAGGCTCTGTGCCACAGCCGCTTTTTTTGGCATATTTTTGTTGTTTTTTTACGAAACCTGAGGAAATACACATGTCCAAGATCGTTAAAGTGATCGGTCGTGAAATCATCGACTCCCGTGGTAACCCGACCGTTGAGGCCGAAGTTCACCTGGAAGGTGGTTTTGTTGGTATGGCAGCCGCTCCGTCTGGCGCGTCCACCGGTTCCCGCGAAGCGCTGGAACTGCGTGACGGCGACAAGAGCCGTTTCCTGGGTAAAGGCGTTCTGAAAGCCCTCGAAGCCGTAAACGGCCCGATCGCTCAAGCTCTGCTGGGTAAAGATGCCAAGGACCAGGCCGCTATCGACCAGATCATGATCGACCTCGACGGCACCGAGAACAAATCCAAGTTTGGCGCCAACGCCATCCTGGCTGTTTCCCTGGCCAACGCCAAAGCCGCCGCTGCCGCCAAAGGCATGCCGCTGTACGCTCACATCGCCGAGCTGAACGGCACTGCCGGTGTTTACTCCATGCCGCTGCCGATGATGAACATCATCAACGGTGGTGAGCACGCCGACAACAACGTCGACATCCAGGAGTTCATGATCCAGCCGGTTGGCGCCAAGACCCTGAAAGAAGCCGTTCGCATGGGCGCCGAAGTGTTCCACAACCTGGCCAAAGTGCTGAAGTCCAAGGGCTACAACACTGCTGTTGGTGACGAAGGTGGTTTCGCTCCCAACCTGAAATCCAACGCCGAAGCGCTGGAAGTGATCGCAGAAGCCGTTGCTGCTGCTGGCTATGTCCTGGGTAAAGACATCACCCTGGCCATGGACTGTGCTGCTTCCGAGTTCTATGACGCAGAGAAGAAAGAGTACAACCTGAAAGGCGAAGGTCGTATCTTCACCTCCAACGGTTTCTCTGACTACCTGGCTGACCTGACCACCAAGTTCCCGATCGTCTCCATCGAAGATGGCCTGGACGAATCTGACTGGGACGGTTTTGCTTACCAGACTGCTGAACTGGGCAAGAAAATCCAGATCGTGGGTGACGACCTGTTCGTAACCAACACCAAGATCCTGAAGCGCGGCATCGACAACGGCGTTGCCAACTCCATCCTGATCAAGTTCAACCAGATCGGTTCCCTGACCGAAACTCTGGCTGCCATCAAGATGGCCAAAGACGCTGGCTACACTGCCGTCATCTCCCACCGCTCCGGTGAGACCGAAGACGCGACCATCGCCGACCTGGCTGTTGGTACCGCTGCTGGCCAGATCAAGACAGGTTCCATGAGCCGTTCTGACCGTGTTGCCAAGTACAACCAGCTGATCCGTATCGAAGAAGCTCTGGGTGCCAAAGCTCCTTTCCGCGGTCTGAAAGAAGTTAAAAACCAGGCTTAATTCCAGCCCGCCCTTAATCTGCTCAAAGCCCCGCCAATCTGGCGGGGCTTTTTCGTTTCCGTCATCGCCGGGTGCGGTTTCTGCATTTTTTATTCCGGCCCAGCCCATCCGGGACACAGGCTTCCTTTTGTCTTGCCTGCGAATATGGGAAACTAGGCCGCTTGAAGGAGACTCAGTGCATGCGGCTACTCACTCTTATCCTGCTCTTCCTGTTGGGAGGGCTTCAATATGACCTCTGGCTGGGGAAGAATGGCCTGTCCGATTATCACGAATTGTCCGACGCCATCTCCCGGCAGCAGCAGGACAATCTGGTACTCAAGGATCGCAACAACCTGATTTATCGAGAGATTGACGATCTGACCTCGGGCCTCGAGGCCATTGAGGAGCTGTCGCGCAACGATCTCGGCTACATCAAGCAGGGCGAGACCTTCTACCGGATCATCCCCAAGGATAAGGACAAGGGCTCCAGCTCGGGAGACGCAGCCTACGATGACTGATCGCCAGACCGGGTTGACCGCCATAGTCCCCGCCGCCGGGATTGGCAGCCGGATGGGCGCCGATTGTCCGAAACAGTATCTGCAGCTGGCGGGACAGACCATTCTCGAGCATACCCTCGGCGCCCTGCTGTCACACCCGGCCATCGCCCGGGTGATAGTGGCGCTGGCGCCCCACGATCGTTGGTTTGATGCCCTGCCCGTTGCGACCGACCCGCGTGTCCTGCGGGTAGAGGGGGGCGCCGAGCGCGCCTTTTCCGTTCTCAATGCGCTGCATGTGGCAGAGGGGGAGTGGGTGCTTGTGCACGATGCCGCCCGTCCCTGTCTGACCCACGGAGATCTCGACCGGCTCATCGCCACCGCCATCCAGTGTGGTGGCGCCATTCTCGGCAGCCGGGTGCGCGACACTATGAAGCGTTCAGACGCCATGGGCAACATACTCGGCACCGTCGATCGCGAGCAGCTCTGGCATGCCCTGACGCCGCAGATGTTCCCCGCCCGCACTCTGCTGCGGGCGCTGGAGGAGGGGCTGGCCTTGGGGGCCACCATTACCGACGAGGCCTCCGCCATGGAGCGTGCCGGTTTCACAGTACGCATGGTGGAAGGGCGTGCCGACAACATCAAGGTGACCCGGCCGGAGGATCTCTCTCTGGCGGGGCTGTTTTTAAGCCAGCAGGCATAAGTCGATACACCCAGACAAGGAGCGAGCATGATCCGGATGGGACGTGCGGTTGAGGTGCTCAGGGTTTGGGTGGATGAGTCTCCTGCCTGTTTGGAGGATGTCAGGCCGATCTTGAGGTGAACAAGGTTTAGGCGGAGAAGTTTCCTGCGTGTTTGGAGGATGTCAGGCGTGATACGAATTGGACATGGTTTTGATGTACACAAATTTGGTGGGGTTGGCCCCTGCATGCTGGGTGGCGTCGCCGTGCCGTATGAACAGGGACTGCTGGCCCATTCCGACGGTGATGTGGTACTGCACGCGGTGAGCGATGCCCTGCTTGGCGCCATAGGCGCCGGTGACATAGGCCGCCACTTTCCCGATACCGCCGCGCAATTCAAGGGGATCGACAGCCGGATCCTGCTGCGGGACGTGTTTGCCCGAGTAAAAAAGGCGGGTTATGCCATCGGCAATCTGGACGTGACCATCATAGCCCAGGCCCCCAAGATGGCGCCCCATATCGATGCCATGTGCGCCGTGCTGGCCGCCGACCTGATGTGTGATTTGAACCGGGTGAATGTCAAGGCGACTACCACAGAACAACTCGGGTTTACGGGGCGCAAGGAAGGGATCGCCACCGAAGCCGTCGTCTTACTGGTGAAACAATAATGTTGGAACAACTCAGTTATCTGCACGGAGCGCCCGCCGCCCGTGGCATCCTCAAGGCCGAGGCCAGTGATTTCGTGGTGGTTGAGGATCTCGGCTTCGAGCCCTGCGGTGAGGGCGAACACATTTTCGTGCGGGTACGCAAAACCGGCGAGAATACCGCCTGGGTGGCGGGCCTGCTGGCCGATGCGGCCGGGGTTAATCGCAACGCTGTGACCTGGGCTGGCCTCAAGGATCGCCACGCCGTGACCGAGCAGTGGTTCGGCATTCACCTGCCGGGCAAGGCAGAGCCGAACCTTTCGGTGATCGAGAGTGACAGCATCCAGATCCTGCAGGTGAAGCGCCACAACAAGAAGCTGCGGGTTGGCTATCTCAAGGGCAACCACTTCACCCTGCGTCTGACCGGGCTGGAACAGACCGAAGGACTGGCGTCCCGCCTGCAGGCCATCGCCAGTCAGGGGGTGCCGAACTACTACGGCGAGCAGCGTTTTGGCCGGGGTGGCAACAATCTGGAAGCGGCCAAGGCGATGTTTGCCGGCAAGCGGATCAATGATCGCAACAAGCGTTCCCTCTACCTCTCAGCCGCCCGCAGCATGCTGTTCAATGCCATCGTCAGCGCCCGTATCGAGCAGGGGCTGGCTCACCAGCTGCTGGCCGGTGATTGCCTGATGCTAAAGGGCAGCCACTCCATCTTCAGCGAAGAGTTGCTGACCCCGGAGCTGGAGGCGCGTCTCGCCTCCGGTGACGTGCAGCTGACCGCTCCCCAGTGGGGCCGTGGCCGGCTGGCGAGCCAGGGGGCGGCGGCTGAGTTCGAGCAGGGAGTGCTGGCCGCTTACCCCGAATGGTGCGCAGGTCTGGAGAAGGCCGGGCTGGATCAGGACCGCCGCCCGCTCCTGCTCAAGCCGGAACAGATGAGCTGGCAGCTGGACGGCGAGGCCTTGACCCTGTCGTTCTTCCTGCCGGCCGGTGCCTTTGCCACCAGCGTGGTACGCGAATTAATGCAGGCCGAAGAGGCCGATCATGGTTTCAGGAATCAGTCCGATGCGAATTCTGGTCAGTAATGACGATGGCGTGCATGCCGAGGGGATCCGAGCCCTCAGCACTGCGCTGACGGCCTGTGGCGAAGTCATAGTGGTGGCGCCGGATCGCAACCGCAGCGGCGCGAGTCACTCCCTGACGCTGGAGGTGCCGTTGCGGGTTACCCGTCTCAGCGAAACCGGTTTTAATGGGATCGAGAGCTATGCGGTGAAGGGGACGCCGACCGACTGCGTGCATCTGGCGGTCAACGAACTGGTGCGCCCTGAACCCGACATGGTGGTGGCTGGTATCAACCACGGTGCCAACCTGGGGGATGATGTCATCTACTCGGGCACGGTCGCGGCGGCTACCGAAGGGCGTCACCTCGGCTTTCCCTCGCTGGCCATCTCGCTGGTAGGCAAGACCCATTTCGCCAGCGCGGCCCATTATGCGGCTCTGCTGGTGAAGGGCATGATGGTGCACCCACTGCCTGCCGATCAGATCCTCAATGTCAACGTGCCGGACCTGCCCCTCGATCAGATCAAGGGGATCAGGGTGACTCGCCTTGGCAACCGTCATCGGGCGGAATCTGTGATCTGCAGCGAGGATCCCCGTGGTCAGCCCATCTACTGGATCGGCCCCCCCGGCAGCCAGCAGGATGCGGGAGAAGGCACGGATTTCGCCGCCATCGAGCAGGGCTACGTCTCGATCACCCCCCTGACCATCGATATGACTGCCTACAGCAGTCTGGCGGGTCTGGGGGCTTGGTTAGACCTGCAGGGATGAAGGTGTGATAGTACAGCGCCTGTTAAACCAGCTGATCGCACAGGACATTCGTGATTTCCGCGTACTCGCGGCGATTGCGAAAGTGCCGCGCCAGCTGTTTGTGGATGAAGCCATGGCCCACAAGGCCTGGGACAACACGGCGTTGCCCATAGGCCACGGTCAGACCATCTCCCAGCCTTATATGGTGGCGCGGATGACAGAGTTGCTGATCCAGAATGATCCGGCCCACGTGCTGGAGATCGGCACCGGCTCCGGTTATCAGACGGCGGTGCTGGCTCACCTGGTGGAGCATGTCTACACGGTGGAGCGGATCAAGTCGCTGCAGTTCCAGGCCAGACGCCGGCTGCGGCAGCTCGATCTGCACAATGTCTCCGCCAAGCACGGCAACGGCTGGCTGGGCTGGCCCAACAAGGGGCCGTTTGATGCGATCCTGGTGACGGCTGCGGCCAGCGAGGTGCCCACAGCCCTTACCGATCAACTGGCCGATGGTGGCCGTCTGGTGCTGCCGGTGGGGGACAGCCAGCAGACGCTGCAGCTGATCGAGCGATCCGGCTCCCAGCTGACCAGCAAGATCCTGGAGCCGGTGCGGTTTGTTCCCCTGATCGACGGAGATGTTGAGTGACCTTGTTTTCTCGTCTGTACGTGCTGGTGATGCAGTGGGCCCGCCACAAGTACGCCCCTTATTATCTGGCGATCACCGCCTTTGTCGAGTCGGTGTTCTGGCCGATCCCGGTGGACGTCATGCTGGCGCCCATGGCGCTGGCCAGGCCGCATAAGGCGTGGCACTACGCCGGGTTGGCGACAACCTTCTCCGTATTGGGGGCGTTGTTTGGCTATGCACTCGGCTATGCCCTGTGGGAGCCCGTGGTGCAGCCGCTGGTTGCCTCGGTGGGATATGAAGAAAAAATTAGCCTGGCCCGGCAGTGGTTCGAGCAGTGGGGCATCTGGGTGATTTTTATTGCCAGCTTCACGCCGATCCCCTACAAGGTGTTTACCGTCACGGCAGGCCTGCTGCAAATGGCGCTGTTGCCCTTCATCGTGACCTCGTTGATCGGTCGTGGCATGCGCTTTTTCCTGGTGGCAGGCCTGATGCGCTGGGGCGGTGAGAAGATGGAGCGCAAGCTGATGCACTATGTGGATGTGCTGGGCTGGCTCTGTATTGGTTTGGCCGTTGTGGCCTATTTCTGGTTTAGTCGTTAAGGATCCACTATGCGTTCGCGTGTTTGGCAAGGAAGCAGTATCGTCGTGTTGTCATGGCTGCTGCTCGCTTGCTCTTCCAGCAAGACTGCTGCTCCGGTACAGGGATTGGGCAATGATCGCCTCGTCTCCACAGTACCGACTCGTCAGGGGTCGGCTCAGCCGGCCATTCAGGGCAACAGCTACACGGTGAAAAAAGGGGATACCCTCTACTCCATCGCCTTCAACTCGGGCAATGATGTGCCGTCTCTGGCCAGCCTCAACGGCATCAGCCCTCCCTATAACATCTATCCAGGGCAACAGATCCGGTTCGATTCATCCGCTGGCAGTCAGACTGTTGCCCGCAGTGCCGGCACCTACCAGGTACGGCGCGGTGATACCCTGAGCAGCATAGGCCGTCAGTTTGGCATGTCGAATCAGACGCTGGCACAGAGCAACAGTCTGCAGGCTCCCTATGCACTCCACGTCGGCCAGGTGCTGAATGTGCAGTCTGCCAGCACGGGAGAGAGCCAGATGGTCGCCGCGACCCGTCCGGTCACGCCACAAAGTACCGGCCCCAAACCTCTGGCGACAGCGCCATCAGGTACGACCACCCCATTTATCAAACAGAAAACGATTGCTCAGCCATCTTCAAAAGAATACGCTCAGATCAAAGAACAAAAAACAGACAACAAGCCTCAGTCGAGACTTTCTTGGCACTGGCCGACACAAGGCCGGATCGTCGAGGGTTTCTCCGTTGCAGAACAGGGAAACAAGGGCATAGATATCGCTGGTCAGAAGGGACAACCCGTCTACGCAGCGAGTGGCGGCAAGGTCGTCTATGCGGGTAGCGCACTAAGGGGTTATGGCAAGCTGATCATCCTCAAGCATGATGATGACTACCTCTCTGCCTACGCTCACAACGATGAGTTGCGGGTCAGGGAAGGAGACAGCGTCAAGGGCGGAGCAGTCATTGCCAACATGGGTAGCACGGACGCACCGGATGTGCGATTGCACTTTGAAATCCGGTATCGAGGCAAATCGATAAACCCGATGAGCCATTTGCCAAAGCGTTAACCCCAGAGAGTTAAGTCTTACTCTGGTTCAGGTCAGGGAGACACGCCATGAGCCAAGAACAACTGGTTATGCAGGATGCAGAGTTAGAGTTCGACGAGGAGCTGGAGACCCACGAGGAGGAAGAGGTTCGGGAAGTCGCGGCCGAGGTCGAAGAGACTATTTCCGACGAACTGATGGCACCGGAACTGAACAAGGTGATGGATGCCACCCAGCTCTATCTGGGGGAGATAGGTTTCTCCCCCCTGCTCACCGCCGAAGAAGAAGTCTATTACGCTCGTCGTGCCTTGCGAGGCGATAAAGCCGCTCGCAAGCGCATGATTGAGTCCAATCTGCGACTGGTGGTCAAGATCGCCCGTCGCTACAACAACCGCGGCCTGGTGCTGCTGGATCTCATCGAAGAGGGCAACCTCGGTCTCATCCGTGCGGTCGAAAAATTCGATCCCGAGCGCGGCTTCCGTTTCTCGACCTATGCCACCTGGTGGATCCGCCAGACCATAGAGCGGGCCATCATGAACCAGACTCGCACCATCCGTCTGCCCATCCATGTGGTCAAAGAGCTGAACGTCTATCTGCGTACCGCTCGTGAACTCTCTCACCGTCTCGATCATGAACCGACCGCAGAAGACATCGCCTTTGCGCTGGATCGTTCTGTAGACGACGTGAATCGCATGCTCAAGCTCAACGAGAAGATCACCTCTGTGGATACTCCCATCGGTGGCGATCGCGACAAGGCGCTGCTGGATGTGCTCTCTGACGAACGTGGCATGGGGCCCGAGCTGGAGTCGCAGGATGACGACATGCGTGCCAGCATAGTGCACTGGCTGGAGGAGCTTAATCCCAAGCAGCGTGAGGTGCTGGCGCGTCGTTTCGGTCTGCTCGGTTATGAACCGGCCACGCTGGAAGACGTGGGGTCCGAGATCGGCTTGACCCGGGAGCGGGTACGCCAGATCCAGGTGGAAGGACTGCGCCGCCTGCGGGAGATCCTGCTGGGGCAGGGACTCTCCATCGAGGCGCTGTTTCGTACCAATTAGCGAGTCCCAATCAGGGGGCATTGGTGCTGCTGACAACAACAAAAAAGGGGCCATGAGCCCCTTTTTCATTGCAACCGGATCCGCAGGATCACACCGGATCCAGGGTGTCCAGCGGCCAGCGCGGCACCGCCTTGACCGCCAGCGGCTCGAATACACCGGCTTTGAGGCGCTGCATGCCCGCATAGGCGATCATGGCACCGTTATCGGTGCAATATTCGGTGCGCGGATAGAACACCTCGCCTTTGAGGCTCTCCATCAGCTCGGCCAGCTGGGCACGCAGGTGACGGTTGGCGCTGACACCACCGGCGACCACCAGCCGCGTGAGGTCGGTCTCTTTCAAGGCCCGACGGCACTTGATGGCCAGGGTATCGACCACTGCATCTTCAAACGCACGGGCGATATCGGCACGGGTCTGCTCATCGTCGCCGTTGGCGGCTATGGTGTTGGCAGCAAAGGTCTTGAGGCCGGAGAAGCTCATGTCGAGTCCGGGCCTGTCGGTCATGGGACGGGGAAAGTGGAAGCGACCGCTGGCGCCCTTCTCGGCCAGCCGGGAGAGCAGGGGGCCACCCGGGTAGTCCAGCCCCATCAGCTTGGCGGTCTTGTCAAACGCCTCACCGGCGGCATCATCGATCGACTCGCCCAGCAGCTGATAGCTGCCGATACCGTCAACCCGCACCAGCATGGAGTGACCGCCGGAGACCAGCAGCGCCACGAAGGGGAACTCGGGCGCCCTCTCTTCCAGCATGGGAGCCAGCAGGTGGCCTTCCATATGATGCACGGCGATGGCCGGTTTGTTCCATGCCATCGCCAGCGAGCGGCCTATGGTGGCCCCTACCAGGATGGCGCCAACCAGCCCTGGACCCGCGGTATAGGCAATGCCGTCTATGTCATCTTTATCCAGTCCCGCCTCTTGCAATGCGGCCTGGATCAAGGGGATCGTCTTGCGAACGTGATCCCGGCTGGCGAGTTCGGGGACGACGCCACCGTAGTCCGCATGCAGCTTGACCTGGCTGTATAACTGATGGGAAAGGATCCCTTTTTGATCGTCGAAGATCGCGATCCCGGTTTCGTCACAGGATGTCTCTATACCCAATACACGCATTGCTAAAAAATTTCACTGCTAAAATGAGACGGCTATGGTAACCTTCGCGGGTTTTTTAAACCAGAGCGATCTCTGCGGGTTTACTTTCATTCCCTGTCCAGAGTATAATTTCGCACCATTTTAAGACATGCTGATCGACTGATGGTCAGCTAACAATATATCACTGAGGTGAAAGGCACATGCCAGTAATCAAAGTCCGTGAAAATGAGCCGTTTGACGTTGCTCTGCGTCGCTTCAAGCGTTCTTGCGAAAAGGCCGGTATCCTGTCTGAAGTTCGTAGCCGTGAGTTCTACGAGAAGCCGACTACCATTCGTAAGCGCGCCAAAGCGTCTGCTGTAAAGCGTCACGCCAAGAAGCTGTCTCGCGAAAACGCACGTCGTATCCGCCTGTACTAATCGGGAGATAATGCCGTGTCTCTGAAGGATCAACTCAAGGATCAACAAAAACTTGCCATGCTTGCCAGAGATAAGGCTCGCTTGGGGGCGATCCGTTTGTTGATGGCAGAAATCAAGCAACGTGAAGTTGATTCCCGTATCGAGCTCAATGATGAGGATATCCTCGCTGTCGTGACCAAAATGGTCAAACAGCGCCGCGATTCCATCAGCCAATTTGAAGCTGCCGGTCGCCAGGATCTCGCCGACAAAGAGTCCGCAGAGATCGTTGTGCTGCAGGAATTCCTGCCACAACAGCTGACCGCAGACGAAATTGCCGCACTGATTGAGCAAGCCATCGCTGAAAGTGGTGCTGCCGTCATGGCTGATATGGGCAAGGTCATGGCTGTCTTGAAGCCGAAAATTCAGGGGCGTGCCGATGTCGGCGCCGTCAGTGCTCAGGTGAAAACCCGCTTGGCGTAACAGGCAACTCTCTTGTTTGGTCGAAGAAGCCGTGCTTCCCTGGGAATGCGCGGCTTTTTTATTTTCTACGCAGTGAAACAGGACGGTTATGGCAGGCAGGATCCCACAATCCTTTATCGATGATCTGCTCGTACGCACAGACATAGTCGAGCTGATCGACTCGCGAGTGCGGCTGAAAAAAGCCGGTAAGAACTACCAGGCTTGCTGCCCTTTTCATAACGAAAAAAGTCCTTCTTTTACCGTCAGCCAGGAGAAACAGTTCTATCACTGCTTCGGTTGTGGCGCCCACGGCAACGCCATCGGCTTTGTCATGGAGTACGACGGTCTCGAATTCCCCGATGCCATCGAAGAGCTCGCCAGCATGCAGGGCATGCAGGTGCCTCGCGAGCAGAGCATTGGCGGCTCGACCAATAGTCAACCGGCCGTCAGCAAGGATCTTTATGAGCTGATGAACCAGATCGCCCGATTCTACGAGAGCAATCTCAAGAGCGCCCCCCAGGCGGTGGAATACTTGAAGGGGCGCGGCCTGACTGGTGAAGTGGTCAAGCGTTTCAATATCGGTTATGCCCCCGCAGACTGGGATCAGGTGAGACGCCGCTTTGGCGCCAGCCGGGATCACGAGCAACTGCTCATCTCGGGCGGCATGCTGATCACGCGTGACAGCGGTCCCGGCAGCTATGATCGCTTTCGCGATCGCATCATGTTCCCGATCCGGGACAAGCGAGGCCGGGTCATAGGTTTTGGCGGCCGGGTGCTGGGAGAGGGTACGCCCAAGTACCTCAACTCGCCGGAAACCCCCATCTTCCACAAGGGGCGGGAGCTGTTCGGCCTCTACGAGGTGAAGCAGGCCCACAAGGATCCTCGCCGGATCCTGGTGGTGGAGGGCTACATGGACGTGGTGGCGCTCGGTCAGTACGACATCGATTATGCGGTGGCTGCACTGGGTACTGCCACCACCACTGACCATATTCACACCCTGTTTCGTACCACGGCTGAGGTGGTCTGCTGCTATGACGGCGACAAGGCCGGCCGTGAGGCGGCCTGGCGGGCGCTGGATAATGCCCTCTCTCATCTGCAGGATGGGCGTGAACTCAAGTTCGTGTTCCTGCCCGATGGTGAGGATCCCGATTCGCTGGTCCGCCAGATTGGCAGGGAGGGTTTCGAGGCCCTGCTGGATCAGGCACAGCCTTTCGCCGACTTCATGTTCGAGCGTCTGGGGCGGGATGCTGCACTGTCCGGTGAGGCGGGCAAGTTCGAGGTGGCCAACAAGGCTGCCGAACTGATCCGTCGGGTACCGGAGGGGTTTACCCGCGAGGGGCTGATCACCCGTCTCTCCAGCATGATGCGCTGGGGTGAGAACAAGCAGCGAATTGCCGAACTGTTCGCCCGCAATAGCCAACCCAAGGCCGAACTCACCAAACCCAAGGCCGCCAAGCTGACGCCGCTGCGTCGGGCACTGGCTCTGATGGTGCAATATCCTGCGGTGACGGCCGAGCTGCCGGCCATGCCTGAGCTGGCCGGGCTGCGGGTACAAGGCATCAAGTTCCTGTTGCAGCTGCATCAGCAGATCCTAGCCCAGCCCGGGATCACCACTGGCATCTTGCTGGAGCACTGGCGCGGCACCAAAGAGGGCGAGATCCTCGCCCAGCTGGCGATGCACGACTTGTTTGAAGAGATCAAGCTCGACCAAGAGCCGGATATTCTGGGAGAGCTGCAGGATACCTTTGTCGGTTTCATCAACCAGTTTCTGAAGCAACGAATTGAAGAACTGCAGGCCAAGGTGGCTCAGGAAGGGCTAAGCTCTGAGGAAACGCAGGAGCTGATGATGCTGATCAGAGAGGTACAGATTGAGAAAAGAAATGAGAGTGGGGCTTGATATTTGAGTGATTAGTCCCAATATGAATACCGTTGCCCGAATCGACGGGATTAAAAGCAAAAATTTTATAACCGCCTGGCCCCGACAATACTGCGGGCAGGGGTTTCTCATGACCGACGCCGCAACCAGACATAGCATGTCTGGCGGTTTTCTATTAGAATTGGCTATTTGCGCAGCAGCGCACTGTACGCGCAACCTAGCAACACCAACCGGATGAGTTCTATGGAGCAAACCCCGCAGTCTCAGCTTAAACTCCTCGTTGCCAAAGGTAAAGAACAGGGCTACCTGACCTATGCCGAGGTGAACGATCACCTCCCGCAAGACATTGTCGACTCTGACCAGATCGAAGACATCATCCAGATGATCAACGATATGGGTATTCAGGTGGTTGAAAACGCCCCGGATGCCGATGACCTTATCATGGCTGAAGGTGGCACCGCCGATGAGGACGCTGCCGAAGCAGCTGCCCAGGCACTGGCATCTGTTGAATCTGAGATTGGTCGTACGACCGATCCCGTCCGCATGTACATGCGGGAAATGGGTACCGTCGAACTGCTGACCCGCGAAGGCGAAATCGACATCGCCAAGCGGATCGAAGACGGTATCAACCAGGTACAAAGCTCCGTTGCCGAGTACCCGGAAGCGATTACCTATCTGCTTGAGCAGTATGATAAATACGAAGCCGAACAGCTTCGTCTGTCCGACATCATCTCGGGTTTCATCGATCCTAACGAGACCGACGACGTCGCGCCGACCGCGACTCACATCGGTTCTGAACTCGGCGAAGACGATCTGGCCGACGAAGACGAAGATGAAGACGAAGATGAAGACGAAGACGGCGAAAGCTCGGACGACGACGGTGACGGTGGTCCGGATCCGGAAGTCGCTCGCGAAAAGTTTGGCGAGCTGCGTGCCCAGTATGAGGTAACGCGCCTCTCCATCCAGAAGAATGGCCGCGCTCACGAAGACACCCAGGCTGCGATTGCCCTGCTGGCCGATGTGTTCCGTCAATTCCGCCTGATGCCCAAGCAGTTCGATCGCCTGGTCAACAACATGCGCGAGATGATGGAGCGGGTCCGCGTACAGGAACGCATCATCATGAAACTCTGCGTTGAGCAGGCCAAGATGCCGAAGAAAACCTTCGTCGCGGCCTTCACCAACAACGAGTGTGAAACTGCCTGGTTTGAATACCAGAAACAGGCTGGCAAAGCCTGGTCTCCGCGTCTGGTCGAGATGGACGAAGAAGTGCTGCGTTCCATCGGCAAGTTGCAGCAGATCGAAGAAGAGACTGGTCTCTCCATTGCCCAGATCAAGGATATCAACCGCCGCATGAGCATAGGTGAGGCCAAGGCCCGCCGTGCGAAGAAAGAGATGGTTGAGGCCAACTTGCGTCTGGTTATCTCTATCGCCAAGAAGTACACCAACCGTGGCCTGCAATTCCTGGATCTGATCCAGGAGGGCAACATAGGTCTGATGAAGGCGGTAGACAAATTTGAATACCGTCGTGGCTACAAGTTCTCGACTTACGCTACCTGGTGGATCCGTCAGGCCATTACCCGCTCCATTGCGGATCAGGCCCGTACCATCCGTATCCCGGTACACATGATCGAGACCATCAACAAGCTCAACCGTATCTCCCGTCAGATGCTGCAGGAGATGGGTCGTGAACCGAACCCGGAAGAGCTGGCCATGCGCATGGGCATGCCGGAAGACAAGATCCGCAAGGTATTGAAGATCGCCAAGGAGCCCATCTCCATGGAGACGCCCATTGGTGATGATGAAGACTCCCACTTGGGCGACTTCATCGAAGATACCACCCTGGCTTTGCCGGCGGATGCGGCGACCAGCGAGAGCCTGCGCAACGCGACCCGCGAAGTGCTGGCTGGCCTGACCGCCCGCGAAGCCAAGGTACTGCGGATGCGTTTCGGTATCGACATGAACACTGACCACACCCTCGAGGAAGTGGGCAAGCAGTTCGACGTCACCCGTGAGCGTATTCGTCAGATCGAAGCCAAGGCACTGCGCAAATTGCGCCACCCGAGCCGCTCGGAAGTGCTGCGCAGCTTCCTGGACGAATAGTCCCGGGGATGTGCCCAGAGCCGTCGTCTCAAAAGCCCCGCCATGCGGGGCTTTGTTTTATCCGGACTTTATGGGACATGAGCGGGTTGGCAGGAATATTGGCAGGAAAGTGGACAAAATGTCGCCAAGTGGTTGATCTACCTATAGACTGGCTTCTCTACATCCCCTATAATCCACGCCGCAAAACCAACAATCTGGCCCCTTAGCTCAGTTGGTTAGAGCAGTCGACTCATAATCGATTGGTCGCCCGTTCAAGTCGGGCAGGGGCCACCAATTCCAGAGGGTTGGCGAGTTAGTACTCGCCAACCCTCTTTTCACTAGGATACCTATAGGATATTTCAGCCTGTAGAGCATCCACTCTAAAATAGCTCGTATCCCTCCTAAAAAAATTTTCGCCCTCAGGTAGAAAAATAGCTCCAGCCCCTTTGAAGAGACACCATTGAGGCTGACTGTTGGATCTCTTTCACGTAACTAGGCATTTTCCTTTTTATCTCTATATGTCGAAAAAACCGGGGTTACACGGGTTACGAGGTTACAACTCGGCTCTAGCCCAGTACTGGCGCGGCTTGACGCTGTAACCTCTATCGTGGCCTGAAAAGCTGATAGAGGTTACACGCTATGGAAACGGTGTGAGGTTACAAGCTCGTAGCCCTTGTCTGGCTTGGGCTACAGTCATTCTGCTTGGCGGTGTAACCTGTAACCCCGAGCGGTTACAGATTGCAGTATTAGCTTACTCGCAGCAGTAGTTTCCCCAGATTGGTTACCCACTCTATGACAAAGGGGCCCGGAGGCCCCTTATCGCAGTTGCTACAGGATCAACTAGTGTGGCAAGGGTTACAGCAGTAGTAACAACCATTTGATTGGCTGTATGTCTTCTTTGCTTGAGTAACGGCAGGCCCGCAACTTACGAAGTCTCCCAAGTACATGGCATTAGCCGAGTCAGGGCCGTGGGTACACGTTGCGGTATGGACTTCGTGATCACCGTTTGGTTGAGCTTTCTTGTTTACGTAGTAGCGCATTGCATCAGCCTTTTAGTTGTCGTCTATGAAGCCTTATGGCTCCATGAACAGCATATCGAGCCGATAATGATATGACTGTGAATAACATCACAGGAGTCTTTTGATTCTGTCTTCCTGTTACTCTTTTCTTCGGCTGAAAACTGAAATTTCCCACTTTCTTGAAGTTGGTGAAAACGTATATAACCATATGTTTTTTAAGTAAAAAACCTTCTTTCGTGGGACAGGAAAGAGATTCACTCCATGATAAAAAATTGCCACGGAAAATAGGTTTTTATCATATTTATCAATATGTTGTATTTTTTGTCTGGCCTGAAGCCGGACCCTGTTTTTGCAAAAAGCAGCAATTTTTTTCACTTTGTGAAATCTCATCTGTGCACCTAAGCCCCAAGCACGGCGCGGCCTAGAGCTAGGAAACTGCGGTAATCCAGTTTTGCAAAAATTTTTCTTGGTGCGGCCCGCAGGCGGGAGCGGAAGAGCGCGGATTCCGTGATGCAGCCTTGTCTGTGGCTATTTTGAGGACCTATAAGGTAGCTAATATGGGAATGTACGGAGTTACCTGCTATGGGCTATTGAATGACATCGGTGTTATTAATTATTTTCTATTGCGATCTAGCGTATTTAAGTAATTTCCTTATTACGTCAGGTCTTTGCAACGCACGGGACACTCGTAATATGTATGTTGGAGTTGATGCACGTTTTGTAGCTCAGTGGTGATAGTGCGCCTCCTTGGTTATTTATCCATGGGTTTGTTTGCTTTAATTGATAGCATTTATAAAATTCATAACTAGCTCTTTAGCGTATTGTTGGATATTATGTTCTGGGAGTGTAGGGTTGTTAATATTGTGTTTGGTTGAGGTGAGAAGGGAACATGGACGCTACATCAATAAAAATATCTGATTATAAGTGTTTTAAGAATCAAGTTGGATTTGACTCTATAAAAAGAGTTAATGTTATTATAGGTAGAAATAATAGTGGAAAATCATCTATTTTAGATATAATAGAAATTATGGTGTCACCCTCTTATGGACTAGGGGGGAAAACCAAATTAATAATCGGGAGGTCCATTGACGAAGAGGCGATAAGGAAAACATTTTATGATAATCATGTATCGTCGACCATAGCGATAAACCATAGAAATGACTTTGAATATGGTATGAGATTTTTAGGTAGAAAAATAATTTGGTCTGAAGGTGACACTGCCAAAAGCAGGCAAAGAACATTGCTTTATGTTGACGATGGTGATATTCATCCGCATTTAAATGACCTTCCGAGTCATAGAGATTCTTTTGTTACAAATGTTAGTCGACCATTTCAAGGTAAAGTTTTCAAGAGACTGTTTGCTGAGCGAGATATAAAGCCAGAGCCATCTACAGACGGCTTGGCTATTGCAGGGAATGGCCAAGGCTTGACAAATACTATTCAAAACTTCATAAATAGAGCTGACTTACCCAGTGATTTGGTTGAGAGTAAGTTATTAGATGGCCTGAATGCAATTTTCTCTCATGATGCTCACTTTGTTGATATAGTATGCCAGCTACATAATGACTCTAAAGAATGGGAGATCTATCTAGAGGAAAAGAATAAAGGACGAGTGCAGTTATCAAAGTCTGGTAGTGGATTAAAAACTGTAATCAGTGTGCTATCATTTCTTATTCTTATCCCTCATCTAGAGCGCCGACCCTTAGAGGATTTTATCTTTGGCTTTGAAGAGTTAGAGAATAATATTCATCCATCACTACTACGGAGACTAAATACTTACATATATAATGCATCGATTGAGAATGACTTTGTTTATTTTATTACTACACATTCTAATATTTTAATTGATCAGTTTAGTAAACAAGATAATGCGCAGATTATTCATGTAAGCCAAAAAGATGGCGAATCCACGTGTACAGTCGCAAGAACATACTTTGATAACCATGGTATTTTAGATGACCTTGATGTAAGGGCCAGTGATATACTCCAAGCGAATGGTATTATCTGGGTTGAGGGGCCTTCTGACAGGATTTATATTAATAGATGGATCGAAATTGTAAGCAATGGAGAGTTGAGAGAAGGGACACATTATCAGGTTGTATTTTATGGTGGAAGATTGCTTTCCCACCTTTCAGCAATTTCCGAGGCAGATAAAGACAATGGGGTATCTATCTTAAAAGCCAATAGAAATGCCGCTATACTGATAGATAGTGACAAAAGAAACAAGTCAAGTAGAATTAACGATACAAAAAAAAGAATTATATCTGAGTTTGAAGACATAAAAGCATTCTGCTGGCTCACTAAAGGAAAGGAAATTGAGAACTATATTCCTACTGGTTCGATAAAAAATGCTTTTGGTATAAGTCATGAAGTTGCCCAAGTTGAGCAGTATGAAAACTTCTTTGATTATCTTGAGGGGTATTTACCAAGCAAAGGAAAGTCATATGAAAGCAGAAAAACAATTCTTGCTAGTCAATTGATTCCATTCATGACAGAGGACATGCTAAAAGAAAGTTTGGATTTATATGAAAATCTTCTTAAGCTATGTAATGAGATAAAAAAGTGGAATCGTTAAGTAACGCTTCCACTTAAATTGTGTGAGCCATATTGTGGCTGTCAGTATTTTAATGTGACAGTGTCAAAAATGGCTCCACCATCTACAATATAAACCCGCATTGGTTTTAATCCTGGTAATCTAATCAATGCTTGCGTTTTATTATCTTGAGTTTTCAGTAATATCCCGTGCTCATTTGCTAATTTAGCTGCTTTTTTTGAATCCCTTCCATTATTTATTTCTTTCCAGCCCTCAGGAAGGACATAGAATAAAACAAACTCATTGCTTCCAACTTTTGGATTCTTTCTATAACCAACCATCTGTGTCGGTCGATGATTCGGATCATCCCAGTCAGCAAACCGGCTGTACTGGTAAGCGGTAAAGAACTGGCGGATTTGGCGCAGGGTTGCGGCGTCTTCCTGGTTGCCAAGGTGGCCACGGTCGGCCAGCCACGCATCAAGGCACATTCTCGCGGCTTTGGTGGCTTCTCCCGATTGCCATCCAGTGATGCCTAACCGTGTGGCCAGCTCACCGGCTGCGGCTACCAGGGCAAAGCGGTTAATGGCTCGGCCTACCTGATTACCGGCGCCCTCTGGCGTCATGGTGGTGATCAGTCGGCGGATCTCGCCCTTCATCCAGGCGCTGTGCTCGTTCAAGTCGTTGGCGAATGCCTCGACATAGGCCCGAAAGGCGGTGCCGTGTTGGCCTTGCAGGCGCTCGCGCAGGGTATCGGCGAACTGGCGGCCATCGGCCATGCCGTGTAGCTCCTCAAACGCGCCGTGCTTGCCGGTATCACTCGGGATCTGGATTGTACGGATCTCCATACCGGCAAAAGTGCGCTGGCCTGCTTGCTCGGCATGGTCTTCTAGGGAAAGCTCGCCAGTTGAGAGGAACAACAAGCGCCACTGTTTGCGCTCACGTAGTTCTCCATCTTGGCGGCTTCGCCCCTTGCCCTGGCCATTGGCCAGCATGTAGGCCACCAGACCCGCCTCCCGGCCATCCACCTCCTTGATTTCATCCAGGCAGAGCAGCGCATCGTTGCGGCGACTGGCGATCCCTTCTATGGCGTTACCAGTGGCCCGCCATGTGTGAGCAAATGCCTCGGGGCCGTACACGCTGGCGGCAGCCATCATGACGGTGGTTTTGCCGTCGGTACTCTCTCCTTTCAGGTGGAAACCGCCCCCCTCGACCCCAATCAGCGTTAGCAAGGGGGCGGCAAAGGCACAGGACAGAGAAAAGGCCAACCGGCTGTTACCGACCGCAAGGGCAGCCACTTGGGCTTGCCATTCAGCCAAGGTGCCGGACGTGGTGAAGTCGTTGTTCACATAGCCAGTGGTTTGCAGGATCACCTCGTTGGCATCCGGCCCTAAGTTGCCGTTTGGCAGCACATAGGCTTGCTTGTGCCAGCCGGTGCGATCAACACAGGTGATCCGGGCTTGCGGTTGGCAGCTCATGAGGTAATCACGCAGTAGGTTCTTTTTGCTCATGTTGATGTAACTGAGCCCGCTTTCTGCCAGCTGGCCGAACACCTCCTCACCGCCTTTGTGAACCAGCATTCGCATGGGCATTGCCCAGCGGCGGGTCTTGCCGTTGGTATCCCGCCATTCCAGCAATCGGCCAAAGCCTTGGCCCTGCTCGGTATGGGTGATCGCGGTGACGTGCAGGGGGGAGCAGATAGGCACCGGCACGCGTTCCGCCTCCTCTCCCTTGCCGCGCCACTCCATGGCAAAGAGCCGCTCTTTGCTCATGCTGTAGTTGTCTGGTAGTTCTGGGGCCTTGGGGGGCTGTTCTGCCGGTGTCTGAGTCTTTGCGTAAGCGGTCATGATCGCCTTCTTGGTATCGAGCAGCCCATGGGCTTGGTGGTAATCGTTCCAATCACCGGCCTCATGAGGAAGGCAAACTAGCCCTCCTACCACTGCAGCGGCTTGTTGGGCTTTGGCTTGGCCTGGGTTGCCATCAATCTGGGCATCGTTATCCCCCGCAATCAGGATCGGATCTGCTCCTTCGCGGCGTTTGGCTATCTCTGCGACTGCCAGCAGGTTGCTCGTATCCATGGCGCAATAGATGGTTGCGCCTGTTGCCAAGTGGACGGATACGCCCGTTGCGTAGCCTTCACAGACGGCGACTTGCAGGCCACCGGTTAACCGATGAAATGCCCCTGCTTTCTGGCCGCCGGCCAAATAGCGTTTCTCGCCTTGTGCGTCGATTAGCTGGACGTTGACCAGCTGATCATTTTCATCTGTGAGCGGTATTACCAGGGAGCCTTGGGGGAAGTTGTGCCGGGCCTCGCGGATCAAGGTCTGATTGGTGTCTGCCAGCCAATCTGGCAAATGTTTAAGGGCCAGATAGGGGCTACGTCCTTTGATGCAATCTCGCATGATAGAGGCCGCCCTGGTGCAGGCTTTGCGCTTGGCTTTTTCCTCGTCCTGTCGAGCCTTGGCCGCTATCTGCTCCGCATTCTGACGGCGGGCTGCTATCTCTTGTTCATCAAGACCCGATGCGGATAGCCCGAGTAGGGTGGCCACCTCTTGGGCGGCCTCCTTGGTGCTTTTGTGGGTGGCCTTGGCCAGTAGGGTTAGACCATCACCGGCCCCGCATTGTGTGCAAATCCAGGTCCCTCGCCCTTCCTTGTCATCCAGGCGAAACCGGTCTTTCCCACCACAGGCAGGGCAGGGGCCATGCTGTCCACGTTTGGGAATAGAAAGCCCCAGCTCTGCCAGGATTGCTGGCCATTGACCACGGGCTGCTAGGGAGACATCAGAGACAATGCGAGGGGAGATCATGATTCACCTCCCGGTAACCGGTCATTCAGTTCGCTGATCCGGCAAGAGTTGGTTTCTACCTCTTTGGCGAGTCCACGCAACAGGCCAGATAGGCCATAGGTAAACTCTTCGTGTTCGATACGGTCTTTACGCTCCCAATCCACGCTGGCAGTTAGCAACCGGGAAAGGGTATTCAAGGCGCAGGCAGATACATCGAGATCAGCAGTGACACGAGTAAGTTCTTTTGAGGGGTGAGGGTGTTGATTCATGCTTGCCCCCTTTTCGCATTGGGAATACGGGCAACAAACACGAGTGGCAAGCCAGGAAGATTGGCGCGCGCTTGGGCTTCGGTATCAGCGACAGCAGAAATGGTGCGTATACGGTGCAGGTCTGAGACCCGGCCACGAGTGGCGATCAGGAAGGTGAAGATCATGAGGATTGGTCCATAGTTGCTTAGCACTATGGCGGATCGGGTAGCCGCAAGACCGCGCTCAACTAGGAAAGCGCAGTGGGGGCGTTTTCTTTGGCTCCCGACCCATGCCCCCAAAACTGGATAGATCTGGGGCATGGAGCCCAAGATCAAGGGATAGGTGCGTATTGTCCGTAGTTGATTCACGACCTGCGGGTGTCTAGTCCGCCAGCCATACCAAGGGGTGTCTAGGCCCTTGATAGGGGTGAGGCTATCCGAATTGATCCATGGATGCAACTCTTGCCGGGGATCAGGGGCTTTGCTATGGTGCATGGGCTTGCTCCTCTGGAATTGGGGGTGGGGTAAGCAAATAGGGAGCCCTGGCAGGCTCCCTTTTGTATTTCCGGTTTGTGTTACTCCCCAAGCTCCCGCTGCAAGCACTGGCGCTTGCCTGGGCTATTGCACAGCGCCAGCAGGTCAGCCGCTTGCGGGCGGGTCGAGGTGACCAACACTTCACGGGCGGCGGGCTTGTCGCCATCCAGTGCCACCTGCTCGCCGCTCATTGCCTCTTTGAGGGCGTGGGCCAGCTCGTTTTGTGCCCACTTGCGCGCCCCTTCCTGCCCCATGATGGTGGCCTTGGCGTGGGTCAGGGCGGCCAGCTCGGCCAGTCGCCCCTTGAGCCCGTTGAGGATGGACGGCATCACCTTGTGGTCGAGGTAGCTTTCATAGCCTCCGGCCACCATGCTCTGGGCGCTGTTGACCGCCAGCTGGGCCTGATAGAGCGGCATGGCCAAGCGCTTTTCCTGACACTCCGACAAGGTGGTCGCCGCCTTGGCATCCTCCAGCAGTTCCCCCAGCTCGCGGTATTCTCGCGCCGCTTCCAGTGACACCTCCCCGCCCATCAGTTGGTTAATGCGCCCTTGGCGCAGCTCCTCGCGGCGATCCTTGGCTGCTGGGATTTGGGCTAGTAAGGCTTTGCGTTGTGCACGCAGTACCTGAATTTCGCTGTCCAGCTCCATCAGCTTTTGGTGCTCGCTTTGGAACAGGGCCACGTGTTCATCCAATCGGCTGGCGCGGGTGCCCATTGGGGCATTAGGGAGCTGAATAGTCGGCACGGCCTGCAAAGTCTGTTGTTGCATGGGGTTACTCCTCGGTGGCAAGGGTGATGGCATCAAAGGCGGCGTAAGCGGTGGGCTCGCCCAGGGCGTAGGACTGGGCGCGGTTGTAGCGAATGCCCCAGCTGGCGAGGTCGTCAATGTCCCCTGCGTTGAGGCGGTGGGTGTGGTTGACGGTGAGCACTTGCAGGTTCTCGACCAGCGTGATGGTCAGATAGGTGCTCGGCATGTGCTGGTGCGAGACAAAGCCCAAGTCGGCAATCTTCATACGCTGGGTCTTGTCCCGTACCTGCCCTGGCTTGAGGTGGGCTTTCTGGTGGGCGCGTAGCAGGTCGCCGCCGACCATCACCACCAAGCGCGGGTCTTGGCGGTAGGCTGGCGGCAGCTTCTCAATCAGGGCATATACCATTGCGTCCAAGTCGGTGAAATCGCCCTTGCCGCTGGGGTCGAACGTCACGGCATCGCGCAGCACCCGCAGCCCCTCGGGGTCGGCGGACTTGGCCAGCGCAGGCCAGCCCATCATGACGTCTTCCCCGTTCGGGTTGGCCTCGGGGTCGGTGTTGACGGCGGCGGTCTGGCCATGAAAGCCGACCCGTATCAGGTCATCCGCAAAGGCGGCCAACGCCAGCTCTTCGAGCAGGTTGTTAGCTTGGCTCTGGTCGAGCCCTGCCAGCATCTGGGCCAGCTGTTGCCACGTCCAGATGGCGCTGCTGTCCAGCTCTTCGTATTCGTGTTCGCGCTTGCTCGGCTCGGCCCGCACCAGAAAGCGGCCTTGTGCCTTGCGGCCACTGCGCAGGGCTGGCTTGAGCGGGTCAAAGCGCAGCGCATGGGGGTCATCCACGCCCTGGATAGAGACCATCCACAAAAATGGGGCGGCCTGTAGCATGGCCGCTGTCAGGGCAAGGCTGGCGGCGTTGTCGAGGTTGCCAAAGCTGGGTTGAGGCGCAGGGATAAAGCTCAGGCGCACATCGTGCAGCAGGTCAGATAAGCTCATTGGATGGGGCTCCTTAGTAAACACGGTAATGGTTGGCGTGGGTGGGGTCGTCACTGCGGTCAGCAGCGGGGGCGCTCGGCTGGTTGGGTCGATACGGGGTGAAGCTGTCGAGCTTGCGGCAAAGGGCCGTCACCTCCGCTGACAGGGCCTCTATCTGGCTAAACATCTGCTCAGGTTTTGATGTCCGGAAAGCGGGTTTTGCAGGTGTGGGCGCAGAGACAGGCACCAGCAGGGGACGCCTGCTGGGCGGCTTGGCGCTAAATTGCAGCTGGGTTAGCCCCGTCAGGGTCGGCTGGTCAGTGACGGTCACACCGGACAGATACCACTTGCCAGTGCCCGCGAAATTCTCACTGGCCTCAATGGCGCAAAAGGCATGGGCGCCGCTGGTGTTGAGGTCTATCAGTTCCAGAGTGGGGCACAGCTCGGCCAGCAGCTTGAGCTGGTCGCCTTGCTCTTGCAGCTTCACGGCGTGGACGTGCCCCAGCGGGCGACCCCGTACCCCATCTGGCCAGAGGTTGGCCACGTAAAAGTTCGGGTCGTACGTCTCGGCCAACTGGCGCAGACACTCGGGGGTGATGGTGCGGCCATCCAGTGTTGCCCCCGTGCTGGCGATGCAAATCCAGCCGGTTTTTACTTGGCTCGTCATTGTGCGGCTCTCCGGGTTACAAGTGGTTTCGTCAGTGAATTGGTCTGCTCCAGAGCAGCCTGCATATCTAATTGCTGTTGGTGCGCTGTCACGCTTTGGCTCAAGGTGCCATGTGCTTCCGGCGACAGGCCACGCACCAGGCTGATAGCCATGTCGCTGGCACTTTTTGCGGATGGGCTTAGGGTGTGGCTATAGGCCAGGGTGGATACCCAGGAGTGCCCGCAATTAACATCTGTGCATTGGCAATAGAGGTTGGCGACCCCCGCTGTTATGCGGTTGGTTTTGGTGATGCGGCCCAACTGGCCGCACTCGGTGCACATCACACGCATAGTGAGTACCTCCAAGGTTATTGGATGGGATTCGCTGGTTTGCTGGAATGCAGCATTTTTCGTGCTGCCAGGAACGCATCCAGATCGGCGCGTTCGTAGAGGGTGCGGTTGCCTAGTTTGTAGTAAGGGAGTTCATAGCGGCCATTACTGGCCCACACCCCGAGGGTCTTCTCTGACAACCCAAGGTAGGCGGCAGCCTCACGGCGGGTGAGACGGTCTGGCGTACTTTGGTTAATTGCGGATTTCATATTGGCACCCCCTGCATTGATTTAATGCAGCTGATTTTCTCTGGGGTGCCATGAAAACGGGAGGGATAAAAGTGGTCTTGGTTTTTTTACTTGTGCTGTTAGAAGTCTTCTGTTATTGCTTGCTGAATTGGCATATCCCATACCCCAGCATGAGTCAGTGTCCTTTCCCAGGTCCTTAAACATTGTACGTCAGCAAAAGCCAGTGCATTCTTCCTATATGTTTTTCGCAATGACTCAGGCTCTATATTTAAGTGTGGGTATACTAGTGAAAGAATTAACTCATCACTAATAACACCAGGGTAAAGCTGATTGGCGATCATCGTATCTAGCAGCATAATGTATTTGTTGGTAATGATTTTCCTCAGTGAGTTATTACTTACCTTCATGCTGTCTTGTCTTAATTCGATGGCGCACTCCTGACGCCATGTGTCCAGCAGACGACTTATATCCTCGAGGATTTCTTTGTTTGTGTAGTGACTTAAGTTGATTGCCACCACAATGTTTTCACCTGGAGAATATTGGAGTTTTGGCGCAAAAACATCAATATTGGCTTCAATGGTATGATGTGCACTGAACGAGTCGACAGGACTTAGTTCTTTAGACTCTGCAACCCGTGCCATTTCATAGACTTTTTCAACGGATAGTGGTGTCACACTGTTCAGATATGAAAGTACCTTTGGCTCATCCAATATAATGTCGTTCATAAAAGCTTGTAGTTCGTATGCCTTGGCCCGGATCTCTCTTAATGTAGTTATTTCTGAAATTCCAGTCGATTTTATTATTTCTCTAATCTTTGTTGCATCGAACCTTTCTTTCATAAAGTCGAATATATTTATTTGTATGTCATCTGGCCGATGAATAGTAAGGCTGTCGGATAGATACATTTTCAGCCATGGCTCGATATAGTGGCCTGCGGCTGGGTCATTATTTACTAACAGGTCATGGATATTAGCCCGCAAGTGAAGTTGTTCAATTACCTCTTGAGTGGTTAATTCACTAATGTTTTTATATTTTTCATTTTGAAAGGCAGTGATTATTTTAGTGTGCATCACACCATTTTTTAGAGAGAGTTTGAACTCTTCATTTTCCATGTAATCAGCTTTAAACACCGTTCTCTCCTCTATTATTCGGGGCTTCATGCAGGCTTAGCAATAAGCGTCTTTGCTCCTGCTCTGATAACGTTGCAAAAATAGTCATTAGATTGCTATTGGCATTATTTGTACTATCCAGGCGGCCTGCATATTCCAAAATATCCCGCTCGATCCTGGTCGCCGGTTTACGCAGCTCGTCCGCTGTGAAATGGATATAGCCTTGCGTCACGTCAGCACTGCGCAGAGTGCGGTGGTTCATCAGCCGCTTGATGGTGTACTGGCCGACCTCGGCCAGTTCGGCCACGGTGCCAAAGGTGCGGCGGGCATCGTGGCATTTGAACTCGAGCGGCGGCAGGCCGTCCGGGTTCGGGTGGGGCACGGTAGCGGCGCAGATCTTGGCAATGACCCGGCGCGGCTCATGAATGGGACGATCAGGGTTACGGCCAGGAAATACGAACAGGCTCTGTTTGAGGTTCCAGTGCCAGCGGCGGCGGAAGATGGTGAGCAGGGTTTCGGTGATCGGCAGTTCCAGCGGGTCGCCGTTCTTGGTCTTATCAATCCAGAAGTAACCGCCGCTCATACTGACGCGATCCCAGGTGAGCTGGAACACTTCGGAGCGGCGCAAGCCGGTAAACAGTGCCATGTCGATGGCATCGCAGACGGTGGCGGTGGTGTCGTCTCGCCAGTCGATGGCGTGTTGCCTGACCTGTTCCACCGCATCCAGCCAGCGCCGGAGTTCGTGAGTGCGGATCCGGTCATTGCGTCTGGGGCTATTGTGCCAGAGGCGCTTGCTGCTCAAGACTTCGGTGGGTGGCTCAGGCAGCATGACCCGATCATTGGCGTCCCGGTAATGGTCGCGGGCAAAGCGCCACACGGCCCGAAGGGTACGCGCCCAGCGGTCGGCCTGTGCCTTGCTGCCCTTGCCGGTCCCCGCCTTGCGAAACTCGCGGGCCGCGCCATGCCAAGAACCGGGCAAGCCCTCGGTGATGGCCTTGTGCCGTACCTCGATCTTTTCCCTAGTGAGTTTGAGCAAGCAGATCGTCATCCAGTCGCCGGAGTAGTTGTTGAGATCGGCGCGGTAGTGCTTGGCTGTCTCCGACCTGATCCGATCCCCCCGGCTGGCAAGGTAGGCATCAATGGCTTCGCCCAGAGTGACCTTCAACTTGTCCTGCTCACGCCGGATCACGTTAGGGTTCTGGCCGGTCATGGCCACATCGCCCAGGATCTCCAACGCCTTGGCGCGGGCCATGTCGATGGTCAGTGCCGGGTAGCGCCCCAAGGTCGCCCTGATAAAGCGTCCCTCTTTGCTCTTGGCCACGCTAAACGACTTGCTCCCAGTGGCCCCGACCCGGAGCCTCAGCCCCTGCACCATGGCATCACAGTACTCGACCTGCTTCCCCTCTGGTGCGGGGGGCAGTGCATCGATCGTGGCCTTGGTGAATTTGAACGCTTTCATCTTCCTCCCACAAAACAGGCTAGCCAGAGGAAGGGCAGGCAAGACAGGTCTTGTAACCTCTGTAACCTCTGACTATTTATGGTGAGGTTACAAACAAACCCAGTTAAACCGTGGCTTGTAGGAGGTTGTAACCTTGTAACCTCTGTAACCTCAATATTTAAACCCTATGCGACCTTTTTGGCCCAAGGGGGGGGGAGTGGCGTTTGCTGCTCCTTTCCCTGGCTAGCCTGCTCTTGGCCGACCAATCGATCCGGGTATCCTAGAAATCGATTGGTCGAAAAAGGATACGTATAGGATACGTCAGAGGGAGAATATGGGGGAAGAGTGGGGAAGGTCATAAAATGAGCGATGAAGCCTAAGGTATTGATTTATATAACATCATATACTGTACGTAAATACAGTAAAATGCGTTTTTCCCACGCTCATAATCGATTGGTCGCCCGTTCAAGTCGGGCAGGGGCCACCAAATTCCGTAAAAAGGCCGCTCATCATGAGCGGCCTTTTTGTTTCTGGCTATTTAACAGCCTAGATCCAGATCGGCGGAATAGAGGGCAATGGTGAGTCGACAAGGGACAGACCCGGCCAGGGGTGCTGGTCTGTCTGACATGTCAGGAGTGCTGATCCTGACGCGCCGGCGCTTGCTGCGGGCGTGCGCCGCGCACCGCAGGCAACATGCGTGCCACCAGATTGCTGCGCTGGCGCCAGGAGGTGAATGCGAGGGCCGTCAGGTGCAGCGCGATCAGCCCTTGCAGCGCCCAGGTACACCAGAGGTGCCAGTCGTCGGCTCCCAGTTCGAAACCCAGCTCTGTGTTCTGGAACCAGCCGCTACCGGCGGTGGCCAGTACGGTCAGCCAGAGCGCCCATGCCGCCAGCTTGCCGCTGCCGTGATGGCCTGGGGTCGCCGGGGTGCGTTCACGCAACTCCACGGCCTGCTGGCGAAAATCTGCCCGGCTCGGGATCAGGGCTCGCAGCCGGGCATGGCCCCTGGCGAAAGAGAGCCCCCACACCAGGCGCAGGCTGATCAGTGCCATGGCGGCATACCCCAGCCATTCGTGCCACTCTTCCCCGGCCTCGTTGAGCCAGAGGTTGCCGATACAGGCGGCCGCCACACCCCAGTGGGTGAGGCGGACCAGACTATCCCAGTGAAAGGGCTCAGCCTTTTTGCTTGGCATATTTGTGGTACTCCTTCTTCAGGTCATTGACCTTGGCCAGGTGCTCGCGCGCCTTGGCTTCGTCACCCGCCTTGAGGGCTGCCAGGCTGGCATCCAGCTCGGTCTGCACTTCGTTCATGCCTTCCAGAAACTTCTCTTTCTTGGCGGCCGGCATGTTCTTCTGCTTGGCGACGTCGAGCTGAGCCTTCATCTCGTTGATGTGTTTCTCCATGGAGGCTGCGTCGCCGGCCTTGACGGCCTGCTTGTAGTTGAAGCCGATCTTCTTCATCGGTTGTTCCAGCTCGCCGGCCATGGCGGGCAGGGTCATCAGGCCAAACATCAGGGGCAGCAACAGGGGGCGAACAGTTTTCAACATGGGATTTCCTTATTTAACGACATGCTTATCAATTTAGATTGGTTTCTTATGAACCCTTATTTGGCGTTCATGACAGGCATGATGCCATGAGCCACCGTGAACTGTTTGTGAAAATTGCTGTTTTTTGTCACAAATGGTAACGCCAGAGGGGAAAATGTGAGGGCGGTGGCGAGGGATCCCCCTGGGGCAAGGGTGAGAGCCGTTAACAAATCCAGCCGGTCGCACCATATGAAAAAGGGCCCGCAGGCCCCGATCATAATCTGTGTGTCACAGGTGGAAATTACTGCTGCTGCTCGCGCTCGATGGCACGCCAGCCGATGTCCTTGCGGTAGAAGAGGCCGTCCCACTTGATGCGAGCCGCCAGCTGATAGGCCCGCTGCTGGGCTTCGGCGACGGTATGGCCGAGGGCGGTGGCGCACAGCACGCGGCCACCCTGGGTCAGGCTGGTATCCCCTTCCAGCCGGGTGCCGGCATGGAATACCTTCTCGCCGGCCACTTCATCCACCGGCAGCCCGCTGATGGGGCGATTGCTGCTGTAGTCGCCGGGATAACCACCCGCTGCCAGCACCACGCCGATGGCGGCGCGGGGGTCATAGATGGCCTCCTTCTGATCCAGCTTGCCGGCGCAGGCGGCCAGGCAGAGTTCCACCAGATCGGATTGCATCCGCAGCATGATGGGCTGGGTTTCCGGGTCGCCGAAACGGCAGTTGAACTCGATCACCTTGGGGTTGCCCTGGCCATCTATCATCAGGCCGGCGTAGAGGAAGCCGGTATAGACATTACCTTCGGCCGCCATGCCACGCACGGTCGGCATGATCACCTGCTCCATCACCTTCTGGTGCACGTCAGCCGTCACCACAGGGGCCGGGGAATAAGCCCCCATGCCACCTGTGTTGGGGCCTGTGTCGCCATCGCCGATTCGCTTGTGATCCTGACTGGTGGCCATGGGCAGCACGTGCTCGCCATCCACCATGACGATGAAGCTCGCCTCTTCCCCGTCCAGAAACTCTTCGATCACCACCCGGGCACCCGCTTCCCCGAACGCATTGCCGGAGAGCATGTCGCGCACCGCTTCCTCCGCCTCGGCGAGGGTCATGGCGACGATCACGCCCTTGCCCGCCGCCAGACCATCGGCCTTGATGACGATGGGGGCGCCCTTCTCACGCAGGTAGGCCAGTGCCGGCTCCACCTCGGTGAAGTTCTGGTAGTCGGCGGTCGGAATGGCGTGACGGGCCAGGAAATCCTTGGTGAAGGCCTTGGAGCCTTCCAGCTGGGCGGCGGCGGCGGTCGGGCCGAAGATGGGCTGACCGGCAGCGCGGAAGGCATCGACCACCCCTTTCACCAGCGGTGCTTCCGGCCCGACTATGGTGAGGCCTATCTGTTTTTCCCTGGCGAAGGCCAGCAGCCCCTCGATGTCGGTCGCCTCGATGGCGACGTTCTCGACGCCCGGCTCCAGCTGGGTGCCCGCATTGCCCGGTGCCACGAAGACGTGGTGTACCAGTGGGGAGTGTTTGGCCTTCCAGGCCAGGGCGTGTTCACGACCGCCGTTGCCAATGATCAGTACTTTCATCGTATCGCTCGCTTCTATTCGTGGTAACCGGCTCAGCCCGCAGATGGCGCGTCGCCGGTTGAAAATAGTCAGTGGAAAAGAGACAACAAAAGGGCCGCCAGCGGCGACCCTGACCCATCAGTGACGGAAATGGCGCATGTTGGTGAACACCATTGTCATGCCGTGTTCGTCGGCGGCGTCGATCACCTCCTGATCGCGCATCGAGCCACCCGGCTGGATGACGCAGGCGATGCCGGCGGCCGCGGCGGCATCTATGCCATCGCGGAACGGGAAGAAGGCATCGGAGGCCATGACGGAGCCCGCCACCGTCAGCCCTTCATCCTCGGCCTTGATGCCGGCGATCTTGGCGGAGTAGACCCGGCTCATCTGGCCGGCGCCGACCCCTATGGTCTGGCCCTCTTTGGCGTAGACGATGGCGTTGGATTTGACGAACTTGGCCACTTTCCAGCAGAACAGCAGGTCTTTCAGCTCGGCCTCGGTCGGCTGGCGCTTGCTGACCACCTTCAGGTCGTCCTGGGTCACCATGCCAAGATCCCGCTCCTGCACCAGCAGGCCGCCGTTGACCCGCTTGAGGTCAAAGCCCTGGGCCGGCGCAGTCCACTGGCCGCATTCGAGCAGGCGTACGTTCTGCTTGCTGGCAACGGCGTCACGGGCTGCCTGGCTGACGCTCGGGGCTATGATCACTTCCACGAACTGGCGGGCGACTATGGCGGCGGCGGTGGCCCCATCCAGTTCGCGGTTGAAGGCGATGATGCCGCCAAACGCCGAGGTGGGATCGGTCTGGTAGGCGCGATCGTAGGCAGTCAGCAGGTTGTCACCTATGGCCACGCCACAGGGGTTGGCATGCTTGACGATGACGCAGGCCGGCTCGTTGAACTCCTTCACGCACTCCAGCGCCGCATCGGTATCGGCGATGTTGTTGTAGGAGAGCGCCTTGCCCTGCAGCTGTTGGCTGCTTGCGACTGAGCCCGGTGCGGCCTGCTCTTCGGCATAGAAGGCGGCAGCCTGATGGCTGTTTTCGCCGTAGCGCATGTCCTGTTTCTTGATGAACTGGCTGTTGAAGGTGCGCGGGAAGCGGGACTCTGCATCGCCCTCCTTGTTGTCACCATAGCTAGGCACCATGGTGCCGAAGTAGTTGGCGATCATGCCGTCATAGGCGGCTGTGTGCTCGAAGGCGGCGATGGCAAGGTCAAAACGGGTAGCAAGCTGCAGGCTGTTGCCGTTGGCATCCATCTCGGCGATCACGCGCGCGTAGTCGGCTGCCTTGACGACGATGGCCACGTCTTTGTGGTTCTTGGCGGCGGAGCGAACCATGGTCGGGCCGCCGATGTCGATGTTCTCGACCGCATCGGCCAGGGTGCAGCCCGCTTTGGCCACGGTCGCGGCGAAGGGGTAGAGGTTGACGACAACCATGTCGATTGGGGAGATAGCGTGCTGAGCCATGATGGCGTCATCTTGATCGCGACGACCGAGAATGCCGCCGTGGACCTTGGGATGCAGGGTCTTGACCCGGCCATCCATCATCTCGGGGAAACCCGTGTAGTCGGAGACCTCGGTCACCGGCAGACCCGCGTCGGCGAGCAGCTTGGCGGTGCCGCCGGTGGAGAGCAAGGCCACGCCACGTTCGTTGAGTGCCTTGGCAAATTCCAGGATGCCAGTCTTGTCAGACACACTCAGCAGTGCACGGCGAATGGGTCGAGCTTGTTCCATCACACTATCGTCCTCAGCATAACGGGGACCGTTCCATGGGAGACGAGGCTCAACACAGAGAGTCCCCAAATAAATGGAAGTGGGGGATTTCGCAAACCACTCTCGCCAAAAAGACCTGCTGTTGGCAAACGTGTTTTAGGAAATGCCCGCTTGACGCGACGCTCTCTTGTGGGCGCGTATTCTACACAAAAAATGTGAGCCGTGGTGGATTTTTTAAGGTGACAAAGCCTTGTCTGGTGCGGTGTTAAACGTTTTCTGGCGGTTTTTTGTGAAACGTTTGTCTTTTCAGTGTTTTGATGGAAAAAAGTGACCGCGGCACCTTTTGCTTGCCCGTTTTCTGCCTCTGGCTGGCAATCCATTGGCAAAGGGGCGATAGTGGGTTCCGGTTTTTTGAACGGCAAATCCAATGGGGGAGAGGGCATGTATCGGATCGGGGAATTGGCCAAGGCGTGCGGGGTAAAGGCGGATACCCTGCGTTTTTACGAGAAGAACGGCCTCATCTCGCCCGGGATCCGCAACGAGTCCGGCTACCGCCTCTACGGCGAGCAGGACAGGCGGCGACTGGAGTTCATCATACGTGCCAAGTCGGTGGGCTTCTCCCTTGCCGACATAGGTGAGCTGCTGGATCTGGACACCAACAAGGCCAAAGTCACCTGTCAGGAGGTGAAGGCGGTGGCCGACACCAAGCTGGCCCAGGTGGAGCAGAAGATCATGGAGCTGACCCGCTTTCGCGAGAACCTGCGCGAGCTCTCCAATATCTGCTGTGGCGGCCCGCGCTCGGCGGAGCACTGCGCCATCCTCGAGACCCTGGAGTCCGGAGCCCCGTCCCGCCACGAGCATCACGATCATGAGCACTGAATCTATCAGCACCAAGCCGCGCCCCCGGATCTCCGCCTTCCTGGCGCTCTCCCTCGACGGCTTCATCGCCGGGGAGGGGGACAGTCTCGACTGGCTGACCCCCTTTTCCGGCGACTCGCCGGAGGAGACCGGCTACAACGCCCTGATGGCGAGCGCGGATGCACTGCTGATGGGGCGCAACACCTTCGATGTCGTGCGCGCCTTCCCGGAGTGGCCCTACGGTGACAAGCCGGTGATGGTGCTGACCCACAGGTCGGCCGAGCCGGCTGTGAACGTCTCTTTCCGGCAAGGCGCCCTGGCGCAGGTACTGAGCGAGCTGTGGCTGGAGGGGGCGCGCCACCTCTATCTGGACGGTGGTCATCTGGTGCGCCAGGGCCTGCAAGCCGGGCTTGTCGACGAGCTGACCCTGTTCTGGGTGCCGGTCACCCTGGGGGCCGGCGTGCCGCTGTTTGCCGGGGCCCTGCCCGGCGGCCTCAACCCCGCCTCCAGCACTCTGCTGCCGAGTGGTCTGGTGCGGGTCGCCTACCGGCCGGGATCCTTGCCGCCCGCCGCCTGAATCCTTGCGCCACCCCCGCTTGCACTGGGCTTCGGGGAGGCGCACAATCGGCGCGTTTTTCGCCACCTGGGGATCCACTTCGGCCAGGCGTTGAACAATCGCTTATTAGAGTCAGCCATCGCAAAGGAGCCGATATGGCCAAGCAGAAGGTGGCCATCGCCACCACAGAGCCCGCTCACGATCATCAGCGCGGGGTCATCCAGGACAATCACCTCAAGGCATTGGTGACCTCCCCCCTGTTCCAGGCAAGGGTTGAGCCCAGCAAGAAGGGCAAGGGCAGTTATCAGCGCAAGGCCAAGCACGGCAAGCGGTGGGAGCCCGGCCAACAGCAGATGATGAGCGTCTGCTGCTGAGCGGGTTTCTGCCGAAGGCAGGAAGTAAACACAATCGGGGCGCCAATGGCGCCCCGATTGTTTTTCTCTGTCTGCAAAACGAGATCCCGGTCTTGCAGCAAGACAGTGAGCTGGTGCTCATTCATCCATAAAGAGCTCGAGCAGCACATTCAGGTAGCGATGGCCGAGGGACGTCAGCTGCCAGCTGTCGCCGAGATCCTCGATCAGCTCCTTGGTCTGGGCAATCGCCAGCATGGTCTCCACCCGCTCCAGGCCCAGGCCGGTGTAAGCTTCGAACTCCGCCTTGGGGGCCGGCTCGAACAACCTGAACCGGTTCATGAAGTACTCCAGCGGCAGTTCGTCCTCGCTCACCTGCCACTGCTTGTCCAGATAAGGACGGGCGGGATCCAGATAGCCTTTCGGGTGCTTCACCTTGGCGCTGCGCAGTATCTGGCCGGAGGCCAGATCCGTCATCTTGCCGTGGGCGCCGCAGCCGATCCCGAGATAATCGCCGAAGCGCCAGTAGTTGAGGTTGTGGCGGCACTGATAGCCCGCCTTGGCATAGGCCGAGATCTCGTACTGCTGATAGCCCTGGGCGGTGAGCATGGCGTGACCCTGCTCGTAGATGTCCCACAGGGTGTCATCCTCCGGCAGTGTGGGCGGCTTGGAGGCAAAGGCCGTGTTCGGCTCTATGGTGAGCTGATACCAGGAGAGGTGCGGCGGCGCGCAGTCGATGGCCTTCTGCAGGTCATAGAGGGCGTCGTCCAGGCTCTGATCCGGCAGACCGTGCATCAGATCCAAGTTGAAGGTGGGCAGTGCGATGGCGTGGGCCAGTTCGGCGGCCTTGCGCGCCTCTTCGGGGCCGTGGATGCGGCCGAGCCGGGTCAACTTCTCCTGCTGGAAGCTCTGCACCCCGATGGAGATGCGGTTGATGCCAGCCCGCTGGAAGCCGGCGAACTTGTCCGCCTCAACCGTGCCCGGGTTGGCCTCCATGGTGATCTCGCAATCCGGGGTCAGCGCGATACGGGCGCGCACCCCATCCAGCAGGGTTTGCATCGCCTCTACCGTCAACAGGCTGGGGGTGCCACCACCGATAAAGATGGAGGAGAGCGGACGCCCCTGGGCCCACTTCAGATCCTGATCCAGATCCTCCAGCAGGGCCGCCACGTACTCGAGGTGAGGCAGCTCCCCTTTCTGGGCGTGGGAGTTGAAGTCGCAGTAGGGGCACTTCTGGACGCACCAGGGCACATGGATATAGAGGGAGAGGGGCGGCAGTTGCAGCATGGGGCTTCCAATAATCAAACATAAAAACGGGGGCTGACGGCCCCCATTGTAGATGAAATGCGTGCCGGCGTATGGTCCGGACTCAGTGAGTTGCCGCCAGCGCGGCTTTCAGCCTGGCCAGCGCCTGGCCGCGATGGCTGAGCTGGTTTTTCAGCTCGCTCGGCATCTGGGCCGAGGTGCAGTCATGGTCGGGCACGAAGAACACGGGATCATAGCCAAAGCCGTGCTGACCGAGCGGTTCGTCGATGATCATCCCCTCCCAGCTCGCCTGGCAGATGATGGGGGTGGGATCGTCGGCGTGGCGCATGTAGACCAGCACGCACCAGAAGCGGGCGCTCTTGAGGTAATCGGGGGCGCCTTTGAGCTCGGCCAGCAGCTTCTCGATGTTGTCCTTGTCGCTGGCATGCTCGCCGGCGAAGCGGGCTGAGTAGACGCCGGGGCGACCGTGCAGCAGATCCACTTCCAGACCCGAATCGTCGGCGACGGCGGGCAGACCCGTGATGCGAGCGGCGTGGCGGGCCTTGATGATGGCATTCTCGACGAAGGTGGTGCCTGTCTCTTCGGCATCAGGCACAGCGAACTCGCTCTGTGGGATCACCTGGATCTTCATATCGGCCAGCATGGCGGCCAATTCCTTCACCTTTTTCTGGTTACCTGTTGCCAGGACAAGCTTGTTCATCGAGCACCTCCGCAAAAATAATCTGCGCATTCTATGCGGGGCACGCCTTGAGTAAAAGCGCCAATTGCCCTCAATACCGCCCTGGCTTGCCACTCCTGTGACCCCGGTGGAGATGCCAACAACATACATGTTTCCATATAGGAATAACCAAAGTGATTAAATACCATTTCAATTCATTACTGTGAGTCAGTAGACTCGCGCCCCAATCGATTTTCCCTTACGGCTTGAGGTGACTGATGCCATTGATTCTTCTGCTTGTCCTGCTGGTGCTGTTCAGTCCGTTGGCCATCGACATCTACCTGCCCGCCATCCCGCAGATGGCCGAGCAGCTCGGTGCCGAAGTGACCCTGATGCAGGGCACCATCACCTGGTTCCTGTTCAGCATGGGACTGGGTCAGCTGCTGGTAGGGCCGCTCGCCGACCGTTATGGCCGCAAGCCCATCGCTCTGGGCGGCGTGCTGCTCTACGGCCTGAGCGCACTGGCGGCCGGTTTTGCCGCCAGCCTGGGTGAGCTGATGCTGGCGCGGGTGCTGCAAGGCTTCGGTGCCTGTGCCACCTCGGTCGCCGCCTTCTCTGTGGTGCGTGACAGCTATGGCCCCAAGAAGAGCGGCCAGATGATCTCCTACCTGAACGGCGCCATCTGCTTCATTCCTGCGCTGGCGCCGCTGCTCGGCGGCTGGCTCACCGCCAAGGCTGGCTGGTCTGCCAACTTCTGGTTCATGGCCGGTTATGCGGTCGTCGTCGGCAGCTGGCTGCTGTGGCGCATGCCGGAGACCCGCCCGGACGAGACCAGTAGCAGCGGCCCGCTCATCAGCTGGTCCCGCTACAGCCCTGTGCTGCGCTCCCCGAGCTTCCTGTTCAACGCCTCTCTTTGCATGTTGGCGATGGCGGTGATCCTGGCCTATGTCACGGCTGCGCCAGTGCAGCTGATGGTGAAGCTGGGGCTGGACATGAGCGGCTTCAGCTACTGGTTCACCGCCAATGCGGCGCTGAACATACTGGCCTGCTTCCTGGCGCCCCGCTTCATCGCCAGAGTGGGGCCGAGACGCACGCTGCGCATCGGCCTGCTGGTGATCACGCTGTCGGCCATAGCACTGACCCTGGTGCAGCACGTCGAGCATCCGCTGGCCATGATGGGGCCCGTGTTCTTCTCCAGCATCGGCTTTGCCATGGTGCTGGGGGCGGCAGCCGGCATGGCACTGGCCCCCTTCGGCCACTGCGCCGGGACGGCGGCGGCCCTGCTCGGTCTGTTCCAGATGAGCGGCTCTGGCGCCCTGGTGGGGATCACAGGTTGGTTGATGCCGGATCCGCTCAATCAGCTGGCGTTGCACATGTGGCTGCTGTTGCCGCCGCTGTTGCTGCTGTTGACCCGGCAGGGCCGGCGCTTGTGTTTGCAATAAATCCTGTGCTCTGATGGGCACACTCAGGGGGCCATGAGCCCCCTTCTTTTTTGCAGGCGATACCTCGCCTGACCCTAATGACAGACCCGTGGAGAAAACCGGATGAGCCAGACTCTCAACGCCGCCCTGGTGGGCTATGGCTTCGCAGGCCAGACCTTTCACGCCCCCTTCCTGACCAGCACTCCGGGGCTCTCCCTCGGTTGGGTGGTGAGCCGGGACGCCGCCAAGGTGCAGGCCGAACTGCCCGGTTGCCGGGTCGGCTCGCTGGAGCAGGTGCTGGCCGATCCTTCGGTGGATCTGGTGGTGATCGCCACGCCGAACGATACCCATGCCCCCATCGCCCGTCAGGCGCTGCTGGCCGGCAAGCATGTGGTGATCGACAAGCCGTTCGCGCTGGATCTGGCCGAGGCGAAGGCCCTGGTGGAGCTGGCCGGGAAGCAGCAGCGGCTGCTCAGCATCTTTCACAACCGGCGCTGGGACGGAGACTTTCTCACCGTACGCCGCCTGCTGGTAGAAGGTGCCCTGGGGCAGGTCGCCCAGTTCGAATCCCACTTCGATCGCTATCGTCCACAAGTGCGCCAGCGCTGGCGCGAGGCAGGCGGCCCGGGCTCGGGTCTGTGGTTCGATCTCGGTCCCCATATCCTAGATCAGGCATTGCAACTGTTCGGCCAACCGGACTGGCTGCAGGCGGATTTGGCGCAGCAGCGCCCAGGCGCTCTGGCGGATGACTACTTCCACCTGGTGCTGGGCTATGGCGAGTTGAGAGTGATATTGCACGGCAGCTGTCTGGTGTCGGCCACCATGCCCCGTTTCGTCATCCACGGCAGTGAAGGCTCGTTTATCAAGTTCGGCATGGATGTGCAGGAAGATCAGCTCAAGCTCGGCAAGCGGCCACCGGCGGCGGACTGGGGCCTCGACAGCGAACCCGGCCAGCTCAGCCGCATTCGGGATGGTCAGCTCCAGCAGCAGACTGTGGTCGGTGAGGCGGGGAATTACGGCGCCTACTATCGCGGCGTCTGCGCCGCCATCAGGGGGGAGGGAGAGAATCCGGTGCCGGCCAGCGAGGCACTGGCGGTGATGGCGCTGCTGGATCTGGCCCGTGACAGCCACCAGCAAGGGAAACGGCTGGCTTGTCAGAACTTGTCTGACTGAGATGCATACCTCGCTTCTCACCCGAATGGGGAGAATCGCCGTTTATCGCCAGTAATCACGCCAGTTGCGGTGTTTTATTGTACAGGTTGACTGAATGGCGAGTGTTTTGTATTAATGTTTGTCGTTGTAGCAGTTCTTTTCATCCAGCCAACGAGAAAATATCATTGTGATACTCGTTTTCATTGGGCGCGTATGGGGATATATTTCGCGCGCCTCTTGGCTCCCGGCCTATGGGTTTCTAACCGGGTGAAAGGACGCACTGTGATGGTTGAACGAACCATCTCTCCATATTTTTTTGAGGGTATGCACATGAACAAAGTACTGGTAGCCGGTATCCTGGGTCTGATGTTGACCGCTTGTGGTCAGAAAGAAGAAGCCGCCGCTCCGGCTGCTACTCCGGCCGCCGACGTTGCTGCAACTGTTGAGAAAGCCGCTAGCGAAGCCACCTCTACCGTAGAGAAGGCTGCTTCCGAAGCGACTGCAACCGTCGAGAAAGCTGCCTCCAAGGTTGAAGCCGCAGTGAGCGATGCCAAGGCCAACTAAGCCTGCACCTCTGCTGAAGACGGGTCCGGAGCCAAGCTCCGGACCCGTTTTTTTATGCCTGACGGGCAAGGTCCCCGCGGTTGGCCAGCCCCTTCTTGCCTAGACCGCCGGGTTGAGTCGGGCGGTGAGCACATGATCCTCCCAGCGGCCGTTGATCATCAGATAGTCACGGGCCAGGCCCTCCCGCTCGAAGCCGAGGCGCTCGAGCAGGGCGGCGCTGCGCAGTGTGATGGACTGGCATATGGCTGGCCTGATGGCGTTAGACCGCCGGGTTGAGCCGGGCGGTGAGCACATGATCCTCCCAGCGGCCGTTGATCATCAGATAGTCCCGGGCCAGGCCCTCCCGCTCGAAGCCGAGGCGCTCGAGCAGGGCACCGCTGCGCAGATTGGTGGGCATATAGCTTGCCATGACGCGGTGCAGGCCGTGCTCCCGAAACAGGTACTCGATGCCGGCCTCGACCACCTCCTGCATCAGACCCTGGCCTTCATGGGCCTGATCGATGGCATAGCCAAGATGGCAGGCCTTGAACATGCCCATCAGTATGTGGGTGAAGTTGCAGGTGGCGATCACCTGCTCGCCCTGGGGGTCGAGCGCCACCAGATGAACGGCGCTGCCGTTGAAGAACTGGCCATAGCTGTCGCGCAGGCGGCCATGCCAATGGCTCAGGGTATAGAAGCTCTCGTCCCGGCTGGGTTCCCAGGGGGTGAGGTGAGCGCGATTGCGCAGATAGAAATCCAGCATCAGGTCGGCCCGCTCGGGCGGCAATACGGTGAGTCGGGTACGGGCCGTGCTGAGGTGCGGTAGTGCCATCAAGGTTCCCTCTGTGGATTCATAGGCATGGTGCCGGCCAGGGCGGCCTCGGCCATCAGTGATCTCGTTGCCTTAACCACTCATCGCGCAGCAGGCCGTAATGGACGTGATCCACCACCCTGTCCGCCAGCCGTTCGGCCCGCCGGCTGATCCCCTCCTGCTGCATGCCGAGTCGCTCGCACACAGCCCGGCTGGGCTCGTTCTCCACCGCCGCGCTGATCTCGACCTTCTCCATCCCCATCTCCTCGAAAGCGTGGTGGATCAGGGCCTGACAGGCGCGGGTGATGATGCCGTTGCCCTGCCAGCGTTCCGCCAGCCAGTAGCCTATGGTGACCTTGGCCAGCGCCTGATCGATCTGGTTGTAGCCGATGACGCCGACCACCTCGCCCTGATACTCGATGGCGGTGGTCAGCCCCTCGCCGCGGGCAAACTTCTCGATGGCGTGACGGATGAAGGTGGCGCTGTCGGCCGGTTGCTGTATGTAGGGGGGCCAGGGCAGCCATTGGGTCAGGTAGTCGCGGTTCTCCCGGCACAGGCCGAAGAGTTCGCTGGCCATGTCGGGCTGCAGGAACAGCAGCGCCAACTCATCGTCCAGTTGCCATGAAAACATCCTTACCTCCCTGCCGCGTCTTGGCCCGGTGCGGGCCGCCAAACAGCCAATGTAGCCAATCAACCCCTTGTGCGCCAAGGACTTTCAGTCTCTCGCCTGCGTTCGCTATCCCCATATGGAGGGGCCTGTCTTGGGGGCTGTACGAGGCCTTGTCATTCTCCACCCTTTTTTAGCGTCATTCACTGCCTTTGGTTATGTTTTCGCTACCAAACATATGAAACAGCAGATCCTGCTACCGGTTCGTGCTGCGCTGTCACATATGACAGGCAGCAATTTCGATCGTGCCAACTAGTGTAGGAACGCCGGGCAACGGACCCGGCGTGCAATCTTCATCGACTTAAGGAAAGACGAGATGAACAAAGTCTATTTGGCCGTGGTATTGGCCTGCTGGGGAAGCGCAGCCTTGGCTGCAGAACAGGTTGACGTACATCAGGTGGCGGGCATTCAGGGGGCACCGAGCGGTGCCGCGGGGGTGAGCGCGCTGGCCGGGGATGGCGAGTTTCGTCAGGTGAGGGCGGTCAAGCTGCCCAATGGCCAGCAGCGGGTGCGCTATGAGCAGACCTGGCACGGCATCCCGGTCTGGGGCCAGGTGCTGGTGGCCGAACAGTCCCTCGGTGGTCAGATAAGCCAGGTCTCCGGCCAGATCCTGCGCCAGATCGATGCCGACGTGGCCAGCCCGACCGCGGCCCTGTCACCGGCCGATGCCGCTGGCAAGGCCCGTGCCGGGGCCAAGGGCAGCAACGAGCGGGTCAAGCTGTTCGTGATGCAGGATGAGGCTGGTCAGGCCCGTCTGGTCTATCTGGTCTCCTGGCTGGCGGCAAGCGAGCAGCCGAGCCGTCCCTTCGTGGTGATCGATGCCCAGAGCGGGGCCGAGCTCAAGCGCTGGGAGGGGATCAACCACAAGGACGCCACAGGCCCGGGTGGCAACGTCAAGACCGGCAAATACTTCTACGGCTCCGACTTCGGCCCCCTGCTGGTGGACGACAGCTGCCGCATGACCAGCCCGAACGTGGACACGGTCAACATGAATCACGCCACCACGGGTGGTGCCGTACACCAGTTCACCTGCCCGGAGAACACGGTCAAGGAGATCAACGGTGCCTACTCGCCGCTCAACGATGCCCACTACTTCGGCAACGTGGTGTTCGACATGTACCGCAACTGGTACAACACGGCGCCGCTCAGCTTCAAGCTGAAGATGCGGGTGCACTACAGCCGCAACTACGAGAATGCCTTCTGGGACGGCAGCCAGATGACCTTCGGCGACGGCGCCACCACCTTCTACCCGCTGGTGAGTCTGGACGTGGCCGCCCACGAGGTGAGCCACGGCTTCACCGAGCAGAACTCGGGGCTGGTCTACTCGGGCCAATCGGGCGGCATCAACGAGGCCTTCTCCGACATGGCGGGGGAAGCGGCTGAAAATTACATGAAGGGCAGCAACGACTGGCTGGTCGGGGCCCAGATCTTCAAGGGCAACGGCTCGCTGCGCTACTTCGAGGATCCGACCCGGGACGGCAGCTCCATCGGTCATGCCAGTGATTACTATGACGGCATCGACGTGCACCACAGCTCGGGTGTCTACAACCGTGCCTTCTACCTGCTGGCCAACACCAGTGGCTGGAATACCCGCAAGGCCTTCGAAGTGTTCGTGCTGGCCAACCGCCTCTACTGGGGCGCCAACACCACCTACGATCAGGGCGCCTGCGGCGTGACCAAGGCGGCCACCGATCTGGGCTACAGCCTGACCGACGTGGCGGCGGCCTTCACCACGGTCGGCGTCAACGCCTCCTGCGGTACCACACCGCCACCACCCGGCAGCGTGCTGCAAAACGGGGTCCCGGTGAGCGGGCTCTCCGCCGCCAAGGGTGGCAAGGTGAACTTCACCATCGACGTGCCGGCCGGCAAGAGCCAGCTGGTGGTCGCCAGCAGTGGCGGCACAGGCGATGCGGATCTCTACGTGAAGTTCGGGGCGCTGCCGACCGGCACCAGCTATGACTGCCGCCCCTACAAGAGTGGCAACACCGAGACCTGCACCCTGAATTCGCCCAAGGCGGGTACCTGGTATGTGCAGCTGAGCGGCTTCAGCGCCTTCTCCGGTGTGACCCTCAAGGCGACTTACTGATCCCTGCTTGATGTGACCTAGCGTTTGGCGCCGGACTTGTCCGGCGCTTTTTTATGCGGGTTTGCCAGACCAGCGCCGGGCCAGGGTGCGAGCGGCTTCCAGTACCCGCTCCTTGGCGGGGTTGGGCCGCTTGCCGCTGCGCCAGGCCATCATGACATCCCAGTGATCCTGCGGCAGATCAACCACATCCAGCTGGACCAGGCGGCCAAACTCCAGGTCCCGGCTGATGGCGAGCGCCGGCATCAGGGTGATGAAGCCGTGCTCCAGCGCCAGTTCCCGCGCCGCGCTGGCGGGCTGGATGGCGTGCAGCGGGCTCGCCACCTGGCGCAGCAGTCGCAGTTGCAGGATCAGCTCGTCGCAGCCTGTGCCCCACTGCTGAGGGGCCAGCCGTTCGTTGGCTATGTCCTGCAGGGTCAGCCCCTGCCGCCCGGCCAGCGGATGGGTGGCGCAGGCCACCGCTATGATGGGGGAGCGGTAGAGCAGTTCGAGCTGGATGCCGGCGATGGCCGGGCACTTGAGGATGAAGCCGACGTCTGTCTCACCGGTCAGCAGCTCCTGCATTATGATGCCGGAGTGATCCGTGTTGCAGCGGATCTCGAACGCTTCATCCACCAGCGCCAGCAGCAGGGGGCCAAACACCACGGTCGTCAGGGAGGGCAGGCAGGAGAGCTTGATGCGGGGCAGGGCAGGCGCCCCCTGCATCGCCAGGCGTCCCCCTTCCAGTGCACTCAGGGCTGCCGCCGCCGCAGGCAGAAACTGCTCACAGGCTGGGGTGGGCGTGGCGCCGCGTCTGTGGCGGCGAAACAGGGGTTGTCCCAGCGCCTGTTCCAGCACGGCGATCCGCTGGCTGACCATGGGTTGTGACCAGCCGCGAATGGCCGCCGCCTTGCTGAAGCTGCCGCGATTGACCACATCCAGTAGTAATTGCAAGTCATCCAGGGTCATAGCCATAACGTAATCCAATATGAAATATAGCCAGTTGTCGGCTACCACTATATCTGGCGGCCTTCCAGAATAGCAGTATCAATCGTTGTGCATTGGCATATTGCCATGCCGGGTCAGAGGGTTGCAGTCACCCTTGACCCGGTTTGGCGACGGCGTCATCCGGGCGATGAGACGAGCGAGTTGGATGTCATTAGCGAAGCAGGGGTCAGGCAGTCATGGTAGAGCGGGCGAGGCGGTTGGGGCGGTGGTTTTTGGCGTTGGATTCCCTCTTGGTGATCCTGGGTTTTTTCGTGGTGATGCCCATGATCAGCCTGCGCTTCGTGGATCAGCTTGGCTGGGCGGCCGGGGTGGTCGGTCTGGCGCTGGGGCTGCGTCAGCTGACCCAGCAGGGGTTGGGGGTGCTGGGGGGATCGCTGGCGGACAAGTTTGGCGCCCGGCCACTCATAGTGGGCGGCATGCTGTTGCGGGCCGCGGGCTTTGCCAGTCTGGCCTATGCCCAGAGCGGGCTTGAGCTGATCCTCTCCTGCATCATCTCGGGGCTGGGGGGCTGTCTGTTCGACCCACCCCGCGCCGCCCTGGTGATCAAGTTCACCCGTCCGCGCCAGCGGGGTCGCTACATCTCCCTGCTGATGATGCTGGAGAGCGCGGGCGCCGTGGTGGGGGCCCTGCTCGGCAGCTGGCTGCTCAACTTCGACTTCGAGTATGTCTGCCTGCTGGGGGCCGGTCTGTTTGTCTGTGCGGCCCTGTGCAACCTGCTGATCCTGCCGCCCTACAAGCTCTCGCAGCGGCCGACTCCGATCCGGGCCGGTCTCGGCCAGGTGCTGGCGGACAAGGCCTTCTGCCGGCTGGTGCTGATCCTGAGCGGCTACTACGCGCTCTGGGTGCAGGTGATGCTGATCTTCCCCATCCTGGTGAAACAGATGGCGGGCAGCACCACTGCGGTGGGCTGGATGTATACCCTGGAGACCGCCATCTCGCTGGCGCTGCTCTACCCTCTCGCCCGTTATGGCGAGAAGCACTTCAAGCTGGAGAGCCGGCTGATGGCGGGCGTGTTGCTGATGACGGCCGGTATCGGGCTGGTGGCGTTTGCGACCACGTTGCCCGCCGTCTTCATGCTGCTTGCCTGTTTCTATCTGGGGATCGTCATCGCCGAGCCGGCGCGGGAGACCCTCATGACCAAGCTGGCGCAGCCGGGCGCGCGTGGCAGTTACATGGGCTTCAGCCGGCTGGGGCTGGCGCTGGGTGGCATGACGGGATACGTGGGGGGCGGTGCCCTGCATGATTACGCCCATGCCCAGGGGCAGCCCTGGTTACCCTGGCTGGTGCTGGGGACGGTCGGCGTGACGACCTTGCTGCTGCTGGTGAACTGCTTTCACCGCGAGCCGAGTCTCGCTCGGGTCAACATCTGACGGGCAATAAAAAACCGGCCGCAGGGCGGCCGGAAGTAATTCAAACAGTAGACATTGGTATCACAGGGTATAACTGACTTCCAATTACTTAGAAGTTGTACTGCAGGGCCACGGCGACCACGTCGTCGGTGTTCTTGCCCAGCGAGTTGGTGTGGGTACCGTTGACGTTGTCCAGCAGGTTGATCTTGTAATCAACATAGGCGTTGAAGTTGTCGGTGAAGTTGTACCAAGCACCGATGGATACGTATTCGGTGGCGGTGTCATCGATACCGCGAGCGTTGTCCTTCACGTCGGTGCGCAGGTAGGCCAGGGACGGCTTGAACTTGCCAACTGTGTACTGGGCCACGGCTTCGTAGCCATCCATCTTCTCGGCGTAGCCGTTGTTGACGAACAGGTGGTCTTCACCGTGGGAGTAGGTCGCGGCTAGGTAGAGATCGCCGGCTTCGTACTTGGCGCCCACGCCGTACAGCTTGGCATCGCGGTCGCCACCGAAGGCGGCGTTGTCAGCCTGCTCGTCGGTCTTGCCAGCCTGGTTATAGGCGGCACCCAGACTCAGACCCATGTCGAAGTCATAGTTGGCGGACAGGGCGAAGCCTTCAGCAGACCCTTCAGAATTCCAGTTGCTGTTCGGGCCGTGCATCACGGAACGGTCGGCGTTCTGCGGATCGTTGTTGCCGGTGAACTGGGCACCCAGGGTCAGACCCTGATAGGTGTAGATGTACTGGGCCAGGCCGTTGGTACGGCCGGTGCCGAACACTTCGGTGTCTTTACCCAGGCCGTCACCGCCCCACTCAGGCAGCACGTCTGTGTAGTCGTTCACGGCTTTGGTGAACAGACCATCCTGACGGCCATAGCTGAAGGCACCGAAACGATCGTGCTTGATGCCGGCGTAAGCCAAACGCAGCTCATCGTTGTCTGAGCCGGAGACAGGCAGGTTGTATTCAGCGAAGCCGAACGCGGTCAGCTCGTTGTCGATCTTGGTTTCGCCGCCAACGTGCAGACGGAAGTAGCTCTGATCACCTTCGGCGCCGTTGTCATCGGTACCGTAGTACATGCCTTGAGCACGGCCACCGATCTCGAGTTTGGTGCCGTTCTGGTCATAGACGGTAGCGGCTTGCGCACCACCGGCCAGCAGCACGCTGGAGATGGCCATAGTAAATGCGGTCTTTTTCATTGTTCATTCCTCTGGTGTAAACACTGTCGGACCTGTGCTCGGCCCTGTTGATCGGTCTCTGTTCCGATACCCCAGAGTAGATCTGCGAACCTTGATAGAAACTGAAGCGCATGAGGATTAATTAATGATTTGACGTAAAAACGAGGCATAAAAAACGGCCCAGAGCGGGCCGTTTGAAGGTTTATGGCATGAAATGCTGATCAGAGTATCAGACCGCCGAAGAAGAAGCCCAGTGCCACGGCGAAAGCGATGGTCGCTGTGCCGGGGATGAAGAAGGGGTGGTTGAACACGGCCTTGCCGATGCGGGTCGAGCCGGTGTCGTCCATCTCGACCGCGGCCAGCAGGGTCGGGTAGGTCGGCAGTACGAACAGGGCGCTCACGGCTGCGAACGAGGCGATGGCGGTCAGCGGGCTGACACCCAGTGCCAGTGCGGCCGGCATCAGGGCCTTGGTGGTGGCGCCTTGTGAGTAGAGCAGCATGGCGGCGAAGAACAGCACCACGGCCAGCAGCCAGGAGTACTGGTTCAGCAGGTCGCCGGCGATCAGCTGTATGGTGTCCATGTTGCCTTTCACGAAGACGTTGCCCAGCCAGGCCACACCCAGTACGCAGATACAGGCGGACATACCGGACTTGAAGGTCGGCATGTTGGTCACTTGAGTGGCGTCCAGTTTGCAGACCAGGGTCATGATGGTGGCAGCAGCCAGCATGATGCCCATGATGGCACCGTCACGGGGGATCGGCGGATTGGCGATCAGGCCCACTTTACCCGAGATGGCGGTGGCATAGGCCATGACGGCCACGATGGCGGCGATGAAGATCCAGACAGAAACCTTGGCGTAAGGCTTCAGCTCCAGCTTGGTGGTGCCACGCAGCTTGATCAGCCCCTTGGCTTTACGCTCCAGATAGACTTCATCCAGCTCCAGCGGTTTGCCCATCATGTTGGCAATGAAGGCGCCCAGAATACAGGCGAGGAAGGTGGACGGAATGCAGATGGCCAGCAGGGTCAGGTAGTCGACACCGAACGGCTCCAGCATGCCGGAGAAGGCAACCACGGCCGCGGAGATCGGGGAAGCCGTGATGGCGATCTGGGAGGCGACAACCGCGATGGAGAGCGGACGGGAAGGACGAATGCCCTGCTCCTTGGCCACTTCGGCGATCACCGGCAGGGTGGAGAAGGCGGTGTGACCTGTACCGGCCAGCATGGTCATCAGATAGGTGACTATGGGGGCGGCGAAGGTGATGTACTTGGGATTCTTGCGCAAGGCTTTTTCTGCCAGCGACACCAGGTAGTCCATGCCACCGGCCAGTTGCATACAGGCAATGGCACAGATGACGGACGCGATGATCATGATCACGTCCCAGGGGATGAAGGTGACCAGCTGGTCGCTCGGAATTTGTACCCCCAGGCCCCAGGTCAGTACCAGCACACCCAGACCACCGGCAAAGCCGATACCGATACTGCCTATCCGGGCTCCCAGATAGATAGCGGCGAGCACGACAAGTAACTCGATAACAATCATAGTGAACACTCCATTTTCCAGTTTTTTTAGGTTTTATTTGGCAGAAAAGCCAATTCCCGATGGGGCTGGGTGAGACCGATCGGGAACTGACTTTATGGGCCGGGATAAACCCGGCCCATTTGCTCGCTTATACGGTGGCTTCGCGGGTGTAGCGCTTGGCTTTGTATTGCGGGTTCATCAGGTTCTCGATGGAGAGAATTTCATCCAGCTGCTCTGCGGTCAGCAGGCCGCGTTCCAGCACGACTTCACGGACGTTCTTGCCGGTCTGGGCGCAGATCTTGCCGACTATGTCCCCTTCGTGGTGGCCGATGAAGGGGTTCAGGTAGGTCACGATACCGATGGAGTTCAGCACGTGGTTCATGCAGATTTCCGGGTTGGCAGTGATGCCTTCGACGCACTTCTCGCGCAGGGAGATACAGGCTTTTTCCATCAGGCTCAGGGATTCGAACATGGCCTGACCAATCACGGGCTCCATGACGTTCAGCTGCAGCTGACCGGCTTCGGCGGCGAAGGTGATGGTGACGTCGTTACCGAATACCTTGAAGCAGCTCTGGTTGACCACTTCCGGGATAACCGGGTTGACCTTGGCCGGCATGATGGAGGAACCCGCCTGCATTTCCGGCAGGTTGATCTCTTTGAGTGCGGTGCGCGGGCCGGAGGAGAGCAGACGCAGGTCGTTACAGATCTTGGACATTTTCATGGCCAGACGCTTGATGGCGCCGTGCAGCATCACGTAGGCGCCGCAGTCGGAGGTCGCTTCGATCAGATCTTCAGCCGGTACGTAGGCACGACCGGTGATCTCGGCCAGGCGCTTGATGGCCAGGGCTGAGTACTCGGGCGGGGTGTTCAGGCCGGTACCGATGGCGGTCGCGCCCAGGTTCACTTCCAGCAGCAGCTCCTGGCAACGCTTGATGGACTTGATCTCTTCACGCAGGGTGACGGCGAAGGCGTGGAATTCCTGGCCCAGAGTCATGGGAACCGCGTCCTGCAGCTGGGTACGACCCATCTTCAGAATGCTCTTGAATTCGGCGGCCTTGGCATCGAAGGCGGCGATCAACGCTTCCAGCGCATGCAGCGTGGTGTCAGTGCTGTTCACCACGGCAACGCGGAAACCGGTAGGATAGGCGTCGTTGGTGGATTGGCACTTGTTGACGTGGTCGTTCGGGTTGATGACGTCGTAACGGCCTTTCGCCAGACCCATGATCTCGAGGGCTATGTTGGCCAGTACTTCGTTGGTGTTCATGTTGACGGAGGTGCCGGCACCACCCTGATAAACGTCGACCGGGAACTGGTCGAAGCATTTACCGGTGTTCAGCATCAGGTCGCAGGCTTCTACGATCTTGTCAGCAATCTCAGGACGGATGGTGCCCAGTTCGCCGTTCGCCATGGCGGCGGCCTTCTTGGTCAGTACCATGCCGCGGACGAATTCCGGAACGTCAGAAATCTTCTGAGAGCTGATCTTGAAGTTCTCGACAGCGCGCAGGGTGTGCACACCGTAGTAGAAATTATTGGAAACTTCTTTGGTGCCCAGCAGGTCTTCTTCAATGCGGACGTTCTTGATGTCGCTCATTGTAATGCCTCAGAAATCAGATAAATGGAAACGATCCTCACCGAGTGGTCGCGAGTTCCTTACGCACGGCTCATCCTGAAGCACCACACATCGAGTGGGGCAGTTGGGGGCTTTTTTGCTCCCTTAATTACTGGCGTCGATATTACCTCAATTGAGGTATCTGATATTAGACCTGGATCACTAAATTTGAGACAACCTCAAATAACTTGTGGTCATTAAACAGATATTGCAATCGAACGATTTACTTTGACAGAACAAGGACTTCAATCACAGTCCAGCAGGCCGTTTTTTCTGAATATCCGGCGTGCTATCACCCTTCAGACTTGAAAAACGAGGGGGTACCCCCATTTTAATTATCAAGGACCTATATCATGGTGGGTTGGCAGCAAGATTATTTCGGTGGCTGCCACCGACCTGAGATTCATTCAAATTCACCCGCACTGAGGTTGTTATGGGCAAGTTATTTCTGTTGTTGGTCGGTCTGGTGCTGCTCGAGCTAACCGTGATGATCGAGGTGGGTTCAGTGATTGGCGCCTTGCCAACCGTCGGCTTGCTGGTGCTGACCGCCGTGATCGGGTCATCGCTGGTGCGCAGTGAAGGCATCAAGACCCTGCTCAATGCGCAGCAAAAGATGCAGCAGGGCGAGATGCCGGGCCGCGAGGTGATAGGGGGCATGATGCTGGCGCTGGCCGGCTTGCTGCTGATCATTCCGGGGTTTGTGACCGATATCTTCGGTATCTTGCTGTTGCAGCCCTGGCTGCGCAACAGGTTGGCCGACAAGCTGGTGGGCAGCGGCCAGTTCAGGATGCAGATGGGCGGTTTTCAGGCGCAGCAGCCTACGTTCGAGGCGCGTCCTGGTGAGGAACAACCGGGTGAGGCCAATCGTGGCGGGACCACCATAGAAGGCGAATTTGAACGTAAAGAATAAACCTCAGTATTGAGACTGTGCCTGTCAGGGCCTGCCCTGATGGCACAGCCGTTCGAAGCGGTGACGGGCATACCACCAGGCCAGTATGCCCGCCGCCAGATTGGCCAGCAGTATCCCCAGATAGACCCCCTGTTCCCCACCCAGTTCCGCCCCCAGCCAGGCTCCTGGCAGCAAGAAGACAAACAGTCGCAACCCGTTGAACAGAAACGAGACGCTCGAGGCCCTGACACCGTTGAGCGCCGAGGCCAGCAGCATCACCATGCCCTGGAAGCCGTAACCTATGGGCACCAGATGCAGATAAAGGATGATGAGACGCACCACCTGCGGGTGATCGCTGAACAGGTTGGCGATGAGCGGTGCCAGCAGCCAGGTCAGGGCGTAGACGCCGAGCTGGAACAGCAGGGCAAAGCGCATGCAGAACTGCAGTGCCGCCTTGGCGCGAGCCGGGTTGCCCGCTCCGCAGTTTTGAGAAATGAAGGGGGCCAGCACGGAAGAGAGCGCCATCATCACGATCAGCAGCAAGGCTTCCACTCTCGATGCGGCGCCATAGGCGGCCACCACCTCGGTGCCCAATCCGGCGAAGATGGTCATCAACACGGCATTGGCCAGCGGGTTGAGTATGTTGGTAAAGGAGGCCGGTACCGCCACGTGCAGCAGGGCGCGCCAGTGAACCAGCAACTGCGGGCGCGGGGATAGGCGCCAGCGCAGCAAGCCTTCCCGATGGCGCAATATATAGAGGCTGACCAGCATGGCCATCAACCAGGAGATCGAGGTGGCAATGGCAGCCCCGCGGATCCCCCACTCGGGAAAAGGACCTATGCCGAAGATGAGCAGGGGATCCAGCATACCGTTGACCAGTCCCGCCACCCCCATCACTAGGCTCGGGGTCTTGGTATCCCCGGTGGCCCGGATGGCGGCATTGCCCACCATGGGCAGCGCCAGCAGAGGCACAGTGAGGTACCAGATCAGCATGTAGTCGTGGATCAGCGAGATGAGCTCACGGCTAGCCCCGAGCAGGGTGAAGAGGGGAACTATCGTCAGGGCGCCCAGTACGGAGAGCAGGGTGACCAGCACAACGGCCAGAAACAGGCTGTCGGTGGTGATGCGGGCGGCTTCGTCATGCCGGCCCTGGCCGAGCGCGTGACCAATCACGGCCGAGAGCCCGGCCCCCAGCCCCATCGCCAGCGAGGTCACCACGAAAGTGACCGGGAAGGTAAAACTGATGGCCGCCAGCGCCTGGGTGCCCAGCATGCCGATGAAGAAGGTGTCGACCAGGTTGAACGCCAGTATGGCGACTATGCCGAGTATCATGGGGCCCGTCATGCGCAACAACACGGAGGTCATGGGGGCGGTCAGCATGGGATTGGGTCGGGTCACGGGCTCGTCTCTTGCATCTGGCGAAGTGCGTTCTGGCTGCAAGCAGCGCAAATCCGGTTTCCTGACCGGGACACGGGCGATCCATCGAAGATATTCATAGTACGTGAAAATATTTTTTTTGTATTTGCCCTTGAAGGGTTAACAAAAACGCCCCACATCAGAGGCATATCTAATTTGGCCAGGAATGGCCATTCCTCAAAGCAACACAGAGACTCATTTTGGGAGAGTTATCGATGAAAATTCGTCCACTGCACGACCGCGTCATCATCAAGCGCATCGAAGCTGAAGCCAAATCCGCTGGCGGCATTGTCTTGACTGGTACTGCGGCCCAGAAGTCCACCCGTGGTGAAGTACTTGCCGTGGGGACTGGCCGAATTCTGGACAATGGCGACGTCAAAGCCCTCGCCGTCAAGGTGGGTGACAAGGTGATCTTCAACGAAGGCTACGGTGTGAAGACCGAGAAGCTGGATGGTCAGGATGTGCTGATCCTGTCCGAGACCGACATCCTGGCGATTGTCGAAGCGTAATTCACCCTTTTCCCCGAATTGATATAAGGATTGAAGAAAATGGCAGCTAAAGAAGTCAAGTTTGGCAACGAAGCCCGCATCAAGATGCTCGAAGGCGTCAACATCCTGGCCGATGCCGTCAAGGTCACCCTGGGCCCGAAAGGCCGCAACGTGGTACTGGACAAGTCCTTCGGTGCCCCGACCATCACCAAGGATGGCGTCTCCGTTGCTCGCGAAATCGAGCTGGAAGACAAGTTCATGAACATGGGTGCCCAGATGGTCAAGGAAGTTGCTTCCAAGGCCAACGATGCTGCCGGTGACGGTACCACCACGGCGACCGTACTGGCTCAGGCCATCGTCAACGAAGGCCTGAAGGCCGTTGCCGCCGGCATGAACCCGATGGATCTGAAGCGCGGCATCGACAAGGCCGTCATCGCTGCCGTTGCCGAGCTGCAAGTGCTGTCCCAGCCGTGTGCCGACAACAATGCCATCGCTCAGGTGGGTACCATCTCCGCCAACTCCGATGAGAAAGTGGGCAAGCTGATTGCCGAAGCCATGGATAAAGTCGGTCGTGATGGCGTCATCACGGTTGAAGACGGTCAGGGCCTGGACGACGAGCTGGCTGTAGTAGAAGGCATGCAGTTCGATCGCGGCTATCTCTCCCCCTACTTCGTCAACAAGCCGGAAACCGGTTCCGTCGAGCTGGATGATCCCTTCATCCTGCTGGTTGACAAGAAAGTGTCCAACATCCGCGAGATGCTGCCGGTGCTGGAAGGCGTTGCCAAAGCAGGCAAGCCGTTGCTGATCGTTGCCGAAGACGTGGAAGGCGAAGCGCTGGCGACCCTGGTGGTCAACACCATGCGCGGCATAGTGAAAGTGGCTGCCGTCAAGGCACCCGGTTTCGGTGACCGTCGCAAGGCCATGCTGCAGGATATCGCCATGCTGACCGGTGGTACCGTGATCTCCGAAGAAGTGGGCATGGAGCTGGAAAAAGCGACCCTGGAAGACCTGGGCCGTGCCAAGCGCATCGTCATCACCAAAGAAAACACCACCATCATCGATGGCGTAGGTGATGCAGCCCTGATCGAGAGCCGTGTGGCCCAGATCCGTCAGCAGATCGAAGATACCTCTTCCGATTACGACCGTGAGAAGCTGCAAGAGCGCGTAGCCAAGCTGGCTGGCGGCGTTGCCGTGATCAAGGTCGGCGCCGCTACCGAAGTCGAGATGAAAGAGAAGAAAGCCCGCGTTGACGATGCCCTGCACGCAACTCGCGCCGCCGTAGAAGAAGGCGTGGTTGCCGGTGGTGGTGTCGCGCTGGTGCGCGTCGCTGCCAAGCTGGCCAATCTGCGCGGTGACAACGAAGACCAGAACGTGGGTATCAAGGTTGCCTTGCGCGCCATGGAAGCTCCGCTGCGTCAGATCGTCATCAACGCCGGCGAAGAAGCCTCCGTCATTGCCAACGCCGTGAAGAATGGTGAAGGCAACTTCGGTTACAACGCTTACACCGAACAGTACGGTGACATGCTGGCCATGGGTATCCTGGATCCGACCAAGGTGACCCGTTCTGCGCTGCAGTTCGCCTCTTCCATCGCCGGCCTGATGATCACCACAGAGTGCATGATCACCGAGCTGCCGAAGAAAGATACCCCTGCCATGCCTGACATGGGCGGCATGGGTGGCATGGGCATGATGTAATTCGGCCATGGTTACCAAACGGCTCGCTTTTGCGAGCCGTTTTTTTTTATGGCGACTAAACTGAGTCTATCGTTGGCAACTTTATCTGAGGTGAATATGCGTGTACTGGGTTTGATTACATTACTGTTTTCTCTGGCAATGCCAGCCATGGCCCTGGAGGCGCCGCAGGGACCCGTCATCTTGAAGGTGACCGGCAATGTGATGCCCGCCGAGGCGACCGAGGGGGTCGTTGCCTTCGATCTGGCCATGCTCAAGGCGCTGCCACAGCACGAGATAGTGACGAGCAACCCCTGGGTCGACAAACCGCACAAGTATGTGGGGCCCAAACTGGCAGATGTGCTGACTGCCGTCGGGGCGGATGGCAAGGCCATTACTCTGACCGCATTGAACAGTTTCCAGATCAGGATCAACTGGGATAAGGTCAAACAATATGATCCTATTCTGGCCTGGCAGGATGACGGGGTTACCATGCGGGTACGGAATAAGGGGCCGCTTTGGTTTATCCTACCGCTGGATCAGTATCCTGAGCTGAAACGGTCAGAATTTACCGACATGATGATCTGGCAACTGAGTTCGGTTGATATCCAGCATTGATAGAATGGTTTGCGGGAGTGCGGGTGAAAGCAAAGACCAAGGCGTGGCCTTTACTTGTGGTGCTTTATCTATCCATCCTGTTGTTCACGGGAAGTACCCTGTATTGCCTCGCGCAGATACAGAATGCGACCCGGGTGATGGAGAAATATACCTATGATGTCTCCTGGGCCCTGATGCAACTGCAGCTGGAGTTGGGGCGCTTCCTCAACTCCGTCGAGATCTATCATTATGGCGGTATCGATCACGACACCCTGATGCTGCGTTACGACATCCTCTGGAGCCGCACGCCCATTCTGCTCAGTGGCCAGCTGCGCCAGAGCATGAAGGACAAGCAGAAGACGCTACGGCTGGTGCAGCTGATCGAAAGCAATATCCGCGAGATGGAGCCCAACATCACCCAGCTGAAGTCTGGTACGCCGGACTATCAGCAAATAATGATGCGACTGGCCCCCTTGCAGGAACCCCTCTCTTACTCCCTTGCGTCTGTCATGCAGAAGAACATCAACGTCTATTCGGGCAATGACAAGCGTTTCGGTCAGCTGCGCAATGCCCTGCTGTTCATGGTATCCGGCCTAGTGCTGTCGGTGATGCTGCTCAGTGGCCTGCTGATCCGCGAGGCTCGCCGGCACTTCCGTGCGGCACGGGTCGATCCCCTGACCGGGCTAGCCAACCGGCTGGCGTTGCTGGAGAAGATGGAGTCCTACGCGACCAAGGAAACGCCATTTGGCCTGGTGCTGGTGGATATCAATGATTTTCGCGATATCAACAGCAAGTTCGGCTACAACACAGGTGACTTCCTGCTGCAGGAGCTGGCAAAGCGGATCCGCAGTCTGTGTGAAAATGGCGAGTGGGTCGCGCGCCTGGGGGGCGATCAGTTTGCCATGATCCAGCGCGAGAGCAGTGACCTGCGGCAGGTAAGGGAGCTGGTGGCCCGCCTGCTCCATGCGCTCAAGCAGGACATCATCATCGACAATTATCCGTTCCGGCTGGAAGTGGGGATTGGTATCGCTTTCTTCCCGATGGACAGCAAGCTGACGCAGGAGCTGCTCAGTCGGGCCGAGCAGGCGCTGTTCCACAGTCGCAAGACCCATGTCCCTTATGTCATCTATGACAATTCGCTGCTCAATGAGACGGCGCGTCGCAAGCATCTGGCCAGCGACATGATAATGGCGCTGGAGCACAACGCACTCGAGCTCTATTACCAGCCCATCGTCAATCTCGAAAGTGGCCGCTGCGAGGCGGTCGAAGCGTTGCTGCGCTGGCGCCACCCCGAATTGGGCTTCATTCCGCCCAATGAGGTGATCCAGGTGGCGGAAGAGTTCCAGCTGGCCGAGAAACTGGGCAGCTGGGTGCTGAATACCGCCTGTGAACAGCTCTATCAGTGGCAGCAGCTCGGGCTGGTTGACTTGCAGATGTGCGTGAACATCTCGCCTGGCATGTACCAGCGCAACTTGTTGAAGCTGGTGGCCAAGGCCTTGATGGAGCACCATATCCCGGCTGCCAGCCTGGTACTGGAAGTGACGGAAGACACCACCATGCGTGAGGTGAAAAATTCCTTGCAGCTGATGCAGGATCTCAATCAGCAGGGGGTACAGCTGGCACTGGATGACTTCGGGACCGGCTACTCCTCCCTCAGCTATCTGCAGAAACTGCCGGTCAGCAAGGTGAAGATAGATCGCTCCTTCATTCAGGGGATCGATACCTCGGTAGAAGCCTCGGAGCTGGTCGCCAACATTTGCCGCATGGGCTCCATGCTGGGCAAGAGTCTGGTGTGTGAGGGAATCGAAACCCAGGCCCAGCTCGATGTGCTGCGCACCCTCACCGACATTCATCTTTACGGACAAGGCTATCTGTTCAGTCGCCCCGAGCAGGCAGAGAAGGTCTATCAGACCTTGCTGGAGATGGAAGAGCAGTGGCTGGAGCGGCGTCAACCCAACAAGACGTATTTAATCTAGCCAAAATGATTCATGTCTGGCACAGGATGGCCGATAGTCTTAGGGCAGGAGGTACACCATGGATATATCTAGTTCTGCATCAACGTCATTTGGTTCTGCTTTGCTGACAGCCAGTCTGGCCAAGAAACAGCAAACCCAGGATGGTGAAGCCGCTTTGAAACTGCTCCAGACGGCTGCTCAATCAGCCCCGACCGCAGCGACATCGGCCAGCTCCACACTGGGGAGTAAAATCGATATTCGCGTCTGATCATAATGAAAAAGCCCTCATCAGTTGATGGGGGCTTTTTTTATGTCCACGATCTGGCCTATAGCGAAAAAGGTGCGGGAGCTTCAAAGGTCATCCGCTCGCCGCTGCGCGGGTGGCTGATGGTCAGCATGGCCGCATGCAGGTAGAGATGGGGGGCCGCCGCCAGTGCGTCTGGATGAGCATAGAGGTTGTCACCCAGTATGGGGTGCCCCAGCTCCAGCATATGGACGCGCAACTGGTGTGAACGGCCCGTGATGGGGGTCAGCTTGATCAGGCTGTTGCCGTTCTCCACCTTCAGCTTTTCCCATAGGGTCAGGGCGTGGCGCCCCTCCTCAAAGTCCACCTTCTGTTTCGGACGGTTGGGCCAGTCGACACAGAGTGGCAGGTCGACCTGACCCGAGTCCGCTTCCGGCTCGCCCCACACCCAGGCGAGGTAGTGCTTCTCGGTCTCCCGCTCGCGAAATTGCCGGCTCAGCTCCCGATGGGCATTGGGAGTAAGAGGGATGACAATGACGCCTGTGGTAGACATGTCGAGGCGATGGGCTGCCGCCGCCTTGGGGTGCTGCTGCTTCACCCGATGCAGGACGCTGTCTTCATTCTCGGGGCCGCGCCCGGGGACGCTCAGCAGGCCAGTGGGCTTGTTGACCACCATGATGTCCTTGTCCTTGAACAGGATATCGAGCCAGGGTTCCAGAGGCGGTGAGTATTCAAACATAAATGTCTCGCATCAGAAGGTGGGAGCAAGCCCCCATCGGTTATGGGTAACCACAATCATAAAGGGCATGGGATCCCGCGTGAGCCGGTCATGTCTCTTCAGTATCGCGTCAGTTATGGGTGACCACGATAAAGCGGATGGCATCCAGCTTGAGTTGGGTCTGATCGATCAGGTGGTGCAATTCTGCCTGCAGATTGCGCAGATAATCCAGTTCGCTGTCGCGCACGTTCGGGTTGACCGCCTTGAGTGCTTCGAGACGATCCAGGTCCTGCTGCAGGGTCTGCGCCATCTGGGCGCGCGCCTTGTCGACAATCCCGGCTTTCAGCTCTTCGGCAATCGGCTGGCCCTTGCCAATCAGGCCGTGGATCACCGGCTGGGAAGCGGTCACCAGCTTGCTGCCAAGGTGGCGGTTGACCGGGGTCAGCTGGCGGTTGAAGGCATCGAACGCCACCTTCTCACCCAGGTTCTGGCCGTTCTTGTCCATCAGCAGGCGAATTGGCGTCGGCGGCATGAAGCGGTAGAGCTGGGGATGAGCCGCAGACTCGGCCACGAAGATGAGCTCAAGCAGGATGGAGCCGACCGGCAGCGCCTTGTTCTTGAGCAGGGCCACCGAAGTGGCACCGATCTCGGAGCCCAGGATGAGGTCGATGCCACCGCGCATCATGGGGTGATCCCAGGAGAGTAGCGCCATGTCATCTCGCGACAGGGCGGTCGGACGATCGAAGGTGATGGTCATGCCATCCTGGGGCAGACCCGGGAAGCTGGAGACCAGCATGTGATCCCCCGGCGTCAGCACCAGAGCATTCTCGCCACGGTCATCCTGATTGACGCCGATCTCGTCGAACATCTTGAGGGCGAAGGAGATCATGCCGGTGTCATCGTCTTCGGCAGTCAGCTTGTCGACCAGTTGCTGCGCAGCCACGCCACCGCTGGAGTGGATCTCCAGCAGGCGATCGCGCCCCTGCTCCATGCGGGATTTGAGCGGCTCGTGGATCTCCCGTGTCCTTGCCAGAAGGGCATCCAGAGCGGCTTGATCACCCGTGTTGGCGGCAAGCAGTTCAAACAATTCCTCACGCACGGCTTCGAATACCGGGCGGGCGGTCGGACAGGTCTGCTCGAACGCATCCAGTCCATCGTGGTACCAGAGCTGCAAGGCACGCTGGGCAGTCCCTTCCAGATAGGGAACGTGGATCTCGACGGTATTTTGCTGACCGATGCGATCCAGGCGGCCGATGCGCTGTTCCAGCAGATCCGGGTTGAGGGGCAGATCGAACAGCACCAGATGGCTGGCAAACTGGAAGTTGCGACCCTCTGAACCTATCTCGGAACAGAGCAACACCTGAGCACCGCTCTCTTGCTGGGCGAAATAGGCCGAGGCCTTGTCCCGCTCCAGAATGGACATTCCTTCGTGGAATACTGTGCCGCGGATCCCTTCACGGGTACGCAGCGCCTCTTCCAGCGCGATGGCGGTAGCCGCTTCCGAGCAGATCACCAGTACCTTCTGTTGGCGGGCCGAGAGCAGCAGCTCCAGCAGCCAGTCAACGCGGGGATCAAACTGGGTCCAGGTTGCGTTCTCGCCTTCAAATTGCTGGAAGATCTTCTCCGGATAGAGGTAGCGCAGGGCGCGAGTCTGCAGCTCACCGCCGTTGCCGCCCATCATGCCCATCACCTTGATGGCGGTCTTGTACTGCTCCGGCAGCGGCATGGGGTAGACGTTGAGGTGACGCTCCGGGAAGCCCTGAATATTGGCGCGGCTGTTGCGAAACAGCACCCGGCCTGTGCCGTGCTGATCCAGCAACGTGGCGACGGCCTGCTGGCGGGCGGCGGCATCGCTCAGATCCAGCCCTTCCAGCTGGCTGGCGAGGATCTGCTTCGCTTCGTCGCTCAGGCTCTCGCCATCCAGCAGCTCCTGGGCGGCGCTGGCGACCTGGCCATAGGCCTGCTCCTCGGTGAGGAAGGCGTCGTAGTCGTAGAAGCGCTCGGGATCGAGCAGGCGCAGACGGGCAAAGTGGCTCTGGTGGCCCAGCTGATCCGGGGTCGCGGTCAGCAGCAGTACGCCAGGCACCTGTTCGGCCAACGCTTCCACCATCTCGTAGGCGCGGCTCGGGGCCTCCTCGCTCCACTCCAGGTGGTGCGCCTCGTCGACAACCAGCAGATCCCACTCGGCTTCCAGCACCTGTTCGAAGCGACGACGCTTCTTGCGCAGGAAGTCGAGGCTGCAGATCACCAGCTGTTCGGTTTCGAAGGGGTTCTCCGCATCGGCGAACGCCTCGATGCAGCGCTCCTCGTCAAACAGGGAGAAGTGCAGGTTGAAGCGGCGCAGCATCTCGACCAGCCACTGGTGCTGGAGAGTCTCGGGCAGCAGGATGAGCACGCGATGGGCACGCCCCGAGAGCAGCTGTTGATGGATGATCATGCCCGCTTCTATGGTCTTGCCCAGGCCCACTTCATCAGCCAGCAACACGCGCGGAGCGTAGCGGTGGCCCACTTCATGGGCGATATAAAGCTGGTGCGGGATCAGGCTGACCCGGCCGCCGGCCAGACCTCGGGTCGGATTGCGCCGCCGCTGGTGCTGGTTGATCAGGGCTTCGTAGCGCAGGGTAAAACGGGACATACGGTCAATCTGACCGGCGAACAGGCGATCCTGCGGCTTGTTGAACTTGATGAAGTTGTTGAGAAACACTTCCTTGAGGGCAACGGGCTCATCGTTGTCGGTGCGTACACCTACATATATAAGCAGACCGTTTTTCTCCTGCACTTCTTCGACCGTCATGGTCCAGTCTTCATGACTGGCTATCTGATCGCCCACATTGAAGCTGACCCGGGTGACCGGCGCTTCTTCTTTGGCATACATGCGGTTTTCACCGGTAGCCGGAAACAACAGGGTCACCATGCGTCCTTCAACAGCAACGACAGTCCCCAACCCCAGATCCGTCTCTGTATCACTAATCCAACGCTGGCCAAGTGCAAAAGGCATTAAACTCTCCAAAGCCCAAGAGTGTGTGAATCGCAAAGGGGCGCTATGTTACCCGAAGGCGTGACCTCGATCACCATGCATATAGATGTGGTGACACCAAATCACCACAACCTTGATCTGTAACCGGCAAGGCATCACTGAAGACAGCTCTATGTCGTCAAATGAGCGTCTTATTGCGGGATAAATAGGCTTTTTGGTGGATTGATGAGCGGTTGAGCTAATAATTCGAATTTAATTCGAAACATCTCTTGCCAGCGTGATCCAGATCCCTATAATGCGCCACATCGACAGGGCAAGCGGCAACGCAAACACCCCAGTCGGTGCCTCGAAAAGCCTTTGAAAATAAGGCTTGACTCGAGAAGGCGGTTGAGTAGAATTCCACTCCCGCAGCAACAC
>NZ_CAWQXH010000002.1:0-140968 GCF_963899385.1 Aeromonas sp. MR7 | reverse complement strand
ATTAAGATTTTGCCTGGCGGCCATAGCGCCGTGGAACCACCTGATCCCATGCCGAACTCAGAAGTGAAACGCGGTAGCGCCGATGGTAGTGTGGCATTCGCCATGCGAGAGTAGGACACTGCCAGGCTTCAATTAAGCAACTACAGCGATGTGGTTGGTCGCGATACAACGTCAGGTTGTGTTGGACAGAAGATTTAGATAACGCACGCAGTGCGGTCTTTACCGGTTAGTGTGCTGATATGGCTCAGTTGGTAGAGCGCATCCTTGGTAAGGATGAGGTCCCCAGTTCGACTCTGGGTATCAGCACCAGTTTTAAGTTAGTTTTAACGCTTTTTGCCTGACGGCAATAGCGCCGTGGAACCACCTGATCCCATGCCGAACTCAGAAGTGAAACGCGGTAGCGCCGATGGTAGTGTGGCATTCGCCATGCGAGAGTAGGACACTGTCAGGCTCCTATTTAGAAGAGGCCTCCCATTCGGGAGGCCTTTTTGCTTTGGAATTTTTCCTCTCACCCTGGGTTTCTTTTAGTAAAAATGCTGGGATGTCAGCACGTTGCCCGTTACTCTTGGTCTGGTATTGTCGGGAGTCATCGCCAGAGGAGTATGCATGGCCACGTTGAAGGAAATTGCGCAGGAGGCGGGGGTTTCCCAGGCGACTGTGTCACGGGTGCTCAATGAAGACCCGACGCTGAGCGTCAAGGAAGAGACCAGGCAGAAGATCTTCGAGATCGCCGAGCGGCTGGAATACAAGACCAGCACGGCTCGCAAAGGGGTGCACAAGAGCAAGCTGCACTTCCTGGCTGTCTATGCCTACCCGCAGAGCACCGAGGTCAACGATCCCTACTATCTCGCCATTCGCTATGGCATCGAGACCCAGTGTGCCCGCCTCAATATCGAGCTTACCCATTTTTACAACGGTGCCGAGGGGCGTGAGCTCTCCGCCGTCGACGGTATTCTGGTTATCGGCCATCTGCCACCTGAGCGGCTTGCGGCACTCTATTCCCTCTCTGCCCAGCTGGTGTTCGTGGACTGTCGCTCCCAGGGGGAGTTCGACTCGGTGGACGTGGATCTGGCGCTGATCAGCCAGCAGGTGGTGGATTTCTTCATTGCCCAGGGACACGGCCGCATCGGTTACATAGGTGGCCAGGATGAGGCGCCGGATCTGCGTGAGCTGGCCTTCCTCGACTACGGTCAGCGGCTGGGAGTGGTGCAGGAGAATGATCTCTATCGCGGGGACTTCTCCAGTGCCTCCGGCTACCGGCTGGCCAAAGAGATGCTGGCGGGGGATTGGCCCAAGGCCTTGTTTGTCGCCTCCGACTCCATCGCCATCGGTGTGCTGAGGGCCATCCACGAGAAGGGGTTGGCCATTCCCCAGCAGATCGAGCTGATCAGCGTCAACGATATTCCGACTGCCAAGTTTACCTTCCCGCCGCTCTCCACCGTACGGATCCACTCCGAGTTGATGGGCTCCCAGGGGGTCAATCTGCTGGTAGAGCGACTTCGCGACGAACGTGAGATCCCGTTGCGGGTACTGGTCCCCAGCCGACTGACTCTGCGTGGCACCACTCGGTAATTTTAGTAAAATTAATTGTTTTTTAGCCGCACCATCCTGGCATGGTGTGGCGACTCTCTTCATCCCTGATAGATATTTCCACTCGAAATAAATACTTAATATATTGTTATATAACGATATTGTTATTTATTTTCTTATGAAAATCAACATCCATGCCATTCGGGCAGACAAACCCCTCCTTTAGTTCCGGCTTCTGATCTCGCTCACAAAACCATCCAGCCATTGTGATCAGGTTAAAACTTTACCGATCCAAAACTGATATTTAGTAAATATTTATCTAAAGTTTACCCAGTCAAAGTTGCCTTGTTCCGGGAGGACATGTGAATAACTGGGAAAACGTTCAATTCGTTGGTGAAAACAGGCTGGCCCCGCGCGCCTACTTCTTCTCTTATGCCGACCACGCGCTGGCGGCCATCATGCAGCGCGAGCTGAGCCGCCGCTTTCTCTCCTTGAGCGGTCAGTGGCAGTTCAACTATTTTGCGCACCCCCTGCAGGTGCCGGAGGCCTTCTATCACAGCCCCATGAGTGAGTGGGGCCAGATCACAGTGCCCAACATGTGGCAGATGGAAGGGCATGGCAATCTGCAGTACACCGATGAAGGCTTTCCCTTCCCCATAGACGTGCCCTTTGTGCCGAGCAACAACCCCACCGGCGCCTATCAGCGCAGCTTCGTGCTGAGCCCGGCCTGGGATGGCGAGCAGGTGATCATCAAGTTTGACGGGGTGGAGACCTACTTCGAGGTCTATGTGAACGGCTACTATGTCGGTTTCAGCAAAGGGAGCCGCCTCACCGCCGAGTTCGATATCAGTGCCTACGCCAACATCGGCGAGAACCTGCTGTCGGTGCGGGTGATGCAGTGGGCGGATTCCACCTATATCGAAGATCAGGACATGTGGTGGATGGCGGGGATCTTCCGCGATGTCTATCTGGTGGGCAAACCGGCCGTCCATGTGCAGGACTTCTTCATCCGCACCGCGCTGGCCGATGACAACCAGAGCGCTACCCTGAGCTGCGATATCCAGCTGGAAAATCTGGGGGCGGCTGCCCGTGATCACCGTCTGGTCTGGTCGCTGCTGGATCAGGGCAGCGAGATCGCCAGCGGTTCGCTCGACAATCTCGCCATCGACGGCAAGCGTGACTGCCGTTTCACGCTGGATCTGGCCAACCCCCATCTGTGGAGCGCCGAAGATCCTTACCTCTATCAGCTGCAACTCTCCCTCTACAACGGTCAGGGCGAGCTGCTGGAAGTGATCCCGCAGCGGGTCGGGGTACGTGAAATCAAGGTCAAGGATGGCCTCTTCCATGTCAACGGCCACTACCTCAAGCTGCACGGGGTGAACCGTCACGACAACGACCACCTCAAGAGCCGTGCGGTCGGCATGGACCGTGTTGAACGCGATATCGTGCTGATGAAGCAGCACAACCTCAACTCGGTGCGCACCGCCCACTACCCGAATGACCCGCGCTTCTACGAGCTGTGCGACCAGTACGGCCTGTTCGTGATGGCGGAGACCGACGTGGAGACCCACGGCTTTGCCAACGTCGGCGATCTCAGCCGCATCACCGACGATCCCTTCTGGGAGCCGGTGTTCGTGGATCGTATCGAGCGCCACGTGCACGCCCAGAAGAACCACCCCTCCATCATCATCTGGTCGCTGGGGAACGAGTCCGGCTACGGCTGCAACATCAGAGCCATGTACCAGCGCTGCAAGGCGATCGACCCGACCCGGCTGGTGCACTACGAAGAGGATCGCGATGCCGAGGTGGTGGATTTGGTCAGCACCATGTACTCCCGCGTCTCCCAGATGAACTGCTTCGGCGAGTTCCCTATGGCCAAGCCGCGCATCCTCTGCGAATACGCCCACGCCATGGGCAACGGCCCGGGTGGCCTGAGCGAATACCAGCAGGTGTTCGACCGCCATCCCCACATTCAGGGCCACTACATCTGGGAGTGGTGCGATCATGGCATTCTGGATCAGGACGAGCAGGGCCGCCCCGTTTACAAATACGGCGGCGATTACGGCGACTACCCCAACAACTACAACTTCTGCATGGATGGCCTCATCTATCCGGATCAGACTCCTGGGCCGGGCCTGCGCGAATACAAGCAGGTGATCTGCCCGGTCAAGGTGCGGGCGCTGGATCTTGCCAGCGGCCGGCTTGAGCTGGAAAACCGCTACTGGTTCTCCAATCTCGACGACATTCGCCTGCTGGTCGAGGTGAAGGCCGAGGGCGAGCTGCTGGCCAGCCAGCAAATCCGGCTGGAAGGGGTTGCCCCCGGTGCCATCACAGATCTGCTGCTCGAACTGCCATCCCTCGATGGGCGGGAAACCTTCGTCCAGCTGCGGGTCATCAAGGCCACCGCCACTCGCTACAGCGCGGCGGAGCACGAGCTGGGCCAGTACCAGTTCCAGCTCAAAGAGTCGACTCGTCAGCTGCAGCCCTTTGCCAATCCCAACGCCACCCCGTTGCAGATTGCCGATGAGCGGCTTGCGCTGACCTTGAGCGGCAGCGGCTTCGCCCTGCGCTTCTCGCGCCTCGACGGCAAGCTGGTGAGCTGGCAGCAGGACGGCAATGAGCTCATTGAGCGGGCGCCGCGCCTCACCTTCTTCAAGCCGATGATTGACAACCACAAGCAGGAGTACGAGAGCCTGTGGCACCCGAACCACCTGCAGATCATGCAGGAGCACTTCCGTACCCTGAGCTGGCGCCAGCTGGGTGACTCGGTCGAGGTGACGGTGGAGAGCCTGATCGCGCCCCCCGTGTTCGACTTCGGCATGCGTTGCCGCTACGTCTACACCCTGAGCCCGAACGGCCAGCTGCACGTTGCCCTCTCCGGTCAGCCCTACGGCGGCTATGACGACATCATTCCCAAGATCGGCTTCGAGCTGGGTATTCGTCAGGATCTCGACCGGGTGCACTACCTTGGCATGGGTCCGGGCGAGAACTATCAGGACAGCCGCCAGAGCAACTGGATCGACAGCTTCAACAGCACTGTGGGCGAGATGTGGGAGCACTACCCCTTCCCGCAGGACAACGGCAACCGCCAGCAGGTGCGCTGGGCGACCCTGACCAACCGTCACGGCGCCGGTCTCTACGTGCGACCCGATGCTCCCATCAACCTGAGCGTCTGGCCCTACAGCTGGGAGCATATCCACGGGGCGCAGCACATCAACGAGCTGGAGCCGAGCGGCTATCTGACCCTCAATCTGGACTACAAGGTGCTGGGGCTGGGCTCCAACTCCTGGGGCTCCGAGGTGCTGGACTCCTGGCGGGTGCGCTTCGAGCCGTTCAGTTTCGGCCTGACCCTGCTGTCCATTGCCCGCGGCAACCTCAATCCGGCTGCGCTGGCCGGGATCGATCTCACCATCAACGGCGGGAGGAACCTCGCATGATCACCCTGGACAACCTGACCCTGTTCAAAAACATCTACCGGGAGGGCAAGAAGTGGGGCCGCTGCGTGGAGGCCATCAACAACCTGCCAAACCTCACGCCCGGCATCTGCCACTCCATCGGTGACTCTCTCACCTACCGCTTGCAGGAGGGGGCCAGCCCGGCCACCTCACTGTTCGAGGGGCAGCGCCGTTACTTCGACGTCCACTACTACCTGGAAGGGGAAGAGACGGTGGAGTGGGCTGCCAAGCGCGAGCTGGGAGTCGAGCAAGGCTATGACGACACCACGGATCGCGAGTGGCTGGCCGGCGAGGTGCGTGAGCGCCAGCAGGTGGGCAACGGGCAGGTGGTGATCTTCGAGAATGACGAGGCCTACCGCTTCGCAGGCGACAGCCCGGTGCGCAAGCTGATCATCAAGGTCACGGTCGAAGGCGGCTACTTCAAAAACAAATAACAAGCCGCTGTTTTTGCACTGATAAAGCCGGAAGGGCGGGGCTCACCCTACATCCAAGCCCCGCCCTTTCGCAGAAATATAACTACAGGTCTGGAGATGGAAAATGTCAGATGCCAAACGCAATACGATAGGCAAGTTTGGTCTGCTGTCGCTCACCTTCGCGGCGGTATTCAGCTTCAACAACGTCATCAACAACAACATCGAGCTCGGTCTGGCCTCGGCCCCGATGTTCTTTCTGGCCACCATTTTTTACTTCATTCCGTTCTGCCTGATCATTGCGGAATTTGTGTCACTGAACAAGAACTCCGAAGCGGGGGTGTATGCCTGGGTGAAGAGCTCCCTCGGCGGGCGCTGGGCCTTTATCTCCGCCTACACCTACTGGTTCGTGAACCTGTTTTTCTTCACCTCGCTGCTGCCGCGGGTCATCGCCTACGCCTCCTATGCCTTCCTCGGCTACGAATACATTTTCACCCCGCTGGCGACCACTTTCTTAAGCATGGTGCTGTTCGCCTTGGCCACCTATGTCTCCACCAACGGCGCCAAGATGCTCGGCCCCATCACCTCGGTGACCTCGTCCCTGATGCTGCTGCTGACTCTCTCCTACATTCTGCTGGCGGGTGTTGCGTTAATCGGTGGTGTACAACCGGCCGACCCCATCACGGTAGAGGCCATGATCCCCGATTTCAGCTGGGCCTTCCTCGGCATCACCACCTGGATCTTTATGGCGGCCGGTGGCGCCGAGTCGGTGGCTGTCTACGTCAATGACGTGAAAGGCGGCTCCAAGTCCTTCGTGAAGGTGATCATCATCGCCGGGCTCTTTATCGGGGTGCTCTACTCCATCGCCTCCCTGCTGATCAACGTCTTTGTTCCGAGCGATACCCTGCATTTCACTGGCGGCTCGGTACAGGTGTTCGAGGGGTTGGCTGCCCATTTTGGTCTGCCCGCTGTGTTTATGAACCGCTTCGTGGGTCTGGTCTCCTTCACTGCCATGTTCGGCTCCCTGCTGATGTGGACCGCGACCCCGGTGAAGATCTTCTTCTCCGAAATCCCGGCCGGCATCTTCGGCAAGAAGACCGTCGAGCTGAACGAGAACGGCGTACCTGCCCGTGCAGCCTGGATCCAGTACCTGATCGTATTTCCGCTGATGGTGATCCCGACCCTGGGCTCCAACACCGCGCAAGAGCTGATGAATACCGTCATCAACATGACCGCTGCCGCCTCCATGCTGCCGCCGCTGTTCATCATGCTGGCCTACCTCAATCTGCGCCTGAAGCTGGATCACCTGCCACGGGATTTCAAGATGGGCTCGCGCACCACGGGGATCGCCGTGGTCTCGGTGCTGATCGCCATCTTCTCGGTTGGCTTCTTGGCCTCCACCTTCCCGACCGGTGCCGACATCATGACCATCGTCTTCTACAACGTCGGCGGGATAGTGATCTTCCTCGGCTTCGCCTGGTGGAAATACAACAGATACGAAGCCTCCCTGAGTGAAGAAGCGCGCGCGAAAGAGGCCCTACCGGCCGCTCAGGTGTCCATCCAGGCCTCCTGATCCCCAGAGCAAGCCGGCCCGAGTGGCCAAGAGAGAACAAGCGGGTGGCGGCGGCCACCCGTGACCGGTTGAACCACAGAACAGAAGGAGAATGGAATGAGCGAGACAATCGAGTTTGCCGAGTTCAAACGGGTCGAGATGAAGGTGGGCAAGGTACTGGAGGTGGTGCGCCATCCAGGGGCCGACAAGCTCTACATAGTGCAGATCGACGTGGGTGGTGAGCGGCCGCTGCAGACCGTCACCAGTCTGGTGCCCCACTACAGCGAAGATGAGCTGATGGGCAGCCAGGTGGTGGTGCTGATCAACCTCAAGCCGACCAGGATGCGCGGCGAGCGTTCCGAGTGCATGTTGCTCTGCGCCGAGACCCCGGACGAGAGCCAGAGCGTGCTGCTGCAGCCTCGCGTGCCCATGGCGCCGGGTACCCCGATCGTCTGAGCGATCCCTGATTGAGTGCCGGTGCGGTTGGGCCGCAGCGGTTTGCCAGCGAGGTCGCTTGAGCGGCCCGACCATAACAAGAAAATCTCTGGCCGGGCCATTAGGCCTGTGCCGAACACATTCAGAGTCAAAGCGTCAGCTGGTGAAGCGGCGTTATTCCATTGGAGGACATATGTCTGATTCCGTACGCGGCACCATAGGCAAGTTTGCCCTGTTGTCGATGACCTTTGCCGCCGTGTTCAACGTGCGCAACATAGTCAACAACAACATAGAACTTGGGCTCAGCTCGGCGCCCATTTTCCTGCTGGCCACGCTCGTCTATTTCATCCCCTTCGTGTTCATCATTTCCGAGTTCGTCTCGGCCAACAAGAACTCCGAATCGGGCATGTATGACTGGCTCAAGAAGCCGCTCGGCACCCGAATGGCCTATCTGGGCTCCTTCCTCTACTGGTTCGTGAACCTGTTCTGGTTCGTCTCCCTGTTGCCCAACGTCATCGCCTACGCCTCCTACGCCATGCTGGGGTATGAATACAGCTTCTCCCCCATGGTGACCTCGATCATCTCCATAGCGCTGTTCGCGGCGGCAACCCACATATCCACCAAGGGGGCGACCTGGCTCGGCAAGATTGCCGAACTGGTGGCCTACGGGGTGTTCGCGCTGTTCGCCATCTATGTGCTGGGTGCCCTGATGGCACTGAGTGGAGATCATGTGGCGGCCCAGCCCATCACGCTGGAAGCCATGACCCCCACAGTCAACTGGGCGACCCTGGGCATCATGTGCTGGATCTTCCAGGCGGCCGGTGGCGCCGAGACGGCGGCGGCCTATCTCAATGACGTGAAAGGTGGTCAAAAGTCCTTCATCAGGGTGATCATCACGGCCGGTATCGTCATAGGGGCCATGTATGCGCTGGGTTCCCTGCTGGTTAACGTGTTCGTGCCGCGGGAAAGCCTCACCTATGCCGGCGGCATGGTGGAGATCTTCACCGGCATGGCCCAGTACTTCCATCTGTCCGAGGCGCTGGTCGGCCGTGCGGTCGGGGTTGTGCTCTTCATCGCCATGTTCGGCTCCATGATGATGTGGACCTCGGCCCCGGTGAAGATCCACTTCTCCGAGATCCCCCAGGGCGTCTATGGGGAGAAGACCACCCAGCTCAATGAGCACGGGGTGCCGGTGCGCGCCGCCTGGTGGCAATTTGCGTTCGTGTTCGTGATGCTGGTGGTGAACGGTTTCGGCTCCGAGTCGGTGCAGCAGATGATGAACACCGCCATCAACCTCACCGCCGGTACCGCCATGCTGCCGCCCATCTTCATCATGGTGGCTTACTTCGTGTTCCGCTGGAAACACGACGACACCCCGCGGGAGTTCCGCATGGGATCTCGCACCTTCGGCATGGCCGTGGTGTCCGTGCTCATCCTCATCTTCGTGGTGAGCATGAGCGCCTCCGCCTTCCCGAGCGGGGTGGATCTGGTACGCGCCTTCTTCATCAACGTCTTCATGACGGCGGTCTTCTCGGCGCTGGCCTACTGGTGGATCTCCCGCTTCGAGAAGCGCCAGGCCCGCAAGCTTGGTGGTAATGACAAGAAAACCGGCAACGGCACGCTGGCAGACGGCACCAAGCTGGCCAAGCAGCGCTGAATCACAGGGCTGGCCGCCAGCCCGGGTTGCTTAATTTCCTGCACGCTGCGAGGGGCCGCTCAACTTTGCGGCTCCCGCATATAGGGGTAAGCTGGGGATTCGTTTCAACGGGAGGTGCCAGACACCTCCTGTTGTGTTTCTTGTCGTCCCTGAACCCGGCCTCTTTGACGAGGGCGGGATCTGCTTCCGATGGAGACCGCTCGTGCGTCTGGATCCCTTTACCTGTGTGCTTATTCTGGTGGTCACCCTGGCCTCCCTCTTTCCCTGCGAGGGGCAGGTTGCCGTCTGGTTCGCGTTGCTGACCAAGCTGGCGGTGGCACTCTTGTTCTTCATGCATGGCGCCAAGCTGTCGCGCCAGAACCTGCTGGCGGGGCTGGGTCACTGGCGGCTGCATCTGGTGGTGATGGCCAGCACCTTCCTGCTGTTCCCGCTGCTGGGACTGCTGCTTACCCCGCTGGTGCCGCAATGGCTGAGCCCGGCCATCTATCTCGGTTTCCTCTATCTGTGCGCCTTGCCCGCCACAGTGCAGTCGGCCATCGCCTTCACTTCCATGGCGGGGGGCAATGTATCGGCGGCCGTGTGCAGCGCCTCTGCCTCCAGCATCCTCGGTATCTTCCTCTCCCCCGTGCTGGTGGGGCTGATGATCAATGTACAAGGGGAGGGGGTCGATACCTGGCACTCCATCCAGGCCATCATGGTGCAGCTGATGCTGCCCTTCGTGGTGGGTCATCTGTCGCGGCCCTTGATCGGCCGCTGGGTCGACAGCCATAGGCCGCTGATCGGCAAGCTGGATCAGAGCTCCATTCTGCTGGTGGTCTATGTGGCCTTCAGCGAGGCCGTGGTGCAGGGGATCTGGCATCAAGTAGGCTGGTACGATCTGGCCAGCATAGTGCTGCTCAGCTGCGTGCTGCTGGCGCTGGTGCTGGGCTGGAACGTCTGGATCAGCCGTCGCCTCGGCTTCAACAGGGCGGACGAGATCACCATAGTCTTCTGCGGCTCCAAGAAGAGTCTGGCCAACGGGGTGCCCATGGCCAACGTCATGTTCCCGGCCGCCAGCGTCGGTGTCATGGTGCTGCCGCTGATGATCTTCCACCAGATCCAGCTGATGGTCTGTGCCGTGCTGGCCCGCCGCTATCACGAGCAGGGGGCCTGAGCCCAGCCGGGTGCACGCCACAATGAAAAAAAGGAGGCCGACAGGCCTCCTTTTTTATTTTCACGGCCCGTGCCGTCGCCGCTCTCTAGCGCTTACGCCAGACGGTGAGCTGGGCCAGGGTGTGCTGATACTTGCGGGCGGTTTCGCGGATCACGAAGGGCACGTCCCTGGACGGGCAGTGCTCCTCGAACTCCTCCGCCAGCAGCCGTTGCAGCGCCTGATAGGTGCTGAGGGCCTCGCCGTTCTCCCGGATGCCACCGAGCCAGTTGGCCTTGGGGGTGTAGTCGGTCAACCAGGTGTAGGGGCTGGTGAGCACCAGCAGGCCACCGCTGCGCAGGCGCGGCGCCATGTCCCGCAGGAAGCGGGCCGGTTCGCGCAGCCGGTCGATCAGGTTGGCGGCGAGCACCAGATCGTAGTCGCCGTACTTGGGCTTGAGGTTGCAGGCATCCCCCTGGCTGAAGTGGACCCGCTCGCTCTGCTGGCGGCCGAGATCCTGGCTCGACAGCCGCGCCTCGCAATACTCCACCAGATCACCTTCCACCGGTACCGCGTAGCGGAAGCTGTCCTGACTCGCCAGTGCCAGCGCCACGTCGATGAAGCGGGCCGAGTAGTCCACTCCGTCCACATGCTGGAAGTGACGGGCCAGTTCGAAGCTGGCGCGACCTGTGGCGCAGCCTATGTCCAGTGCGCGCTGGTGGTTGCCGCACAGCTCGCTGGCCAGGTCTGCCAGGGTCTTGGCGTAGTTGGCCACGCCGAAGTGGGCCGGACCGTACTGGAAGTCGAGGTATTGTGCGACGAGCGTGTCGGTTTCATAAGGATTCACGATAACGGGTTCCTGATAGCGGGAGACCAGATAGCGGAAGCCCGCATGCTGGAAGAAGTGGCGGCGAAAGGCGTAACGGGATGACTTGAGGGCCTCGTTGCCCGTGCTTGCCCAGCTGCCGCCCTTGATGAGGGTGTGCTTGCCATCGAAGGTCGGGGTGGAGAAGTCATCGTAGAGCGGGTGTACCTTGAACCCCTCGAAGCCGTCGATGGCGGAGCTGGTCCACTGCCAGACGTTGCCCACCAGATCGAAAAAGCTGCCCTGGGGGAAGGCGTCCACCGGGCAGGAGGAGGCGAAGCGGGCCAGATTGAGGTTGCCGGGTGCCTCAACCCAGTCCGGCTGATCCCCCGCCAGCTGATCGCGCAGCAGCGCCCACTCCCCCTCGCTCGGCAGCTGGATGGGCAGCCCGGTCTGGGCCGCTTTCCAGCGGCAGAAGGCGGCGGCCTCCAGCTGATTGACCTCGGCGGGCCAATCCCAGGGCATGGCCACCCGCTCCGTCATCAGCCGCAGTTGCAGTTGCTCGGGTTCGCTGGGATCGCCGACCCAGAAGCTGGGCATGCGCGCCCTGGCATACTGGCACCAGCCCCAACCCTCCTCATCCCACCACTGCTGCCGGTCATACCCCCCCGCCTGCACGAAGGCGAAATACTCGGCATTGCTGACCAGCATGCGGCTGGCCTGAAAGGGGGTGACGTCGATGTGGCGCTCGCCATATTCGTTGTCCCAGCCATAGGTGGCATCCTGCTTGCCGAGGCGCACACGGCCCCCTGCCACCGGCAGCAGGCTGTTGGCAGGCACGTCCGCCATCTGATGGCGTACCTGGGGGCAGGCGGGCCAATAGGGGCGGGGCCGTACCCAGGCCAGTGGCAGCTGGCGGAGCAGCACGCTGGAGGTCTCGAGGTGGATGCGCTCATGCTCTATCCCCATCAATATGACCCAGGCCGGGCTCTGCCAGTCGATGGGTAGGGTCAGCGGCATCCGCTCGATGAAGTCGACCATCAGGGCGCGCACCTGTGCGCGGTAGTCGCGCAGCTCGGCGACGGCGGGCCAGTCGTAGTGGGTCTCGTCGAGATCGTCCCAGCTCATCTCGTCCACCCCGATGGCCACCATGGCCTCGATGCGGGCGTCGAGCCGGCTGTCGATGAGGCGGGCCGCCAGCAGCTTGTTGATGAAGAAGGCGGCCGTGTGGCCGTAGTAGAAGATCAGCGGGTGGCGCAGCGGGATCGCCTTGTTGAACCAGGCGCGCTCATCGGCCAGACAATCGAACAGCGAGTCGTAGAGATCGAAGGTCTGGCAGAAGTAGGCCAGCAGTTCACGGCGCTTCTGCTCGGGATCGCTGCCGGTCAGCAGCGGGGTGCGGGTCGGCTCAGGCAGGCCGACGGCGGTGTAAAACGAGGTGCTGACTTGGGTCACGCTCTGACTCCTTGTTGCAGTGAAGACTGACAAGACAGTGGTAAATGCATCGATGGAGAGCTCTATACGCACAAGGTATCACTATTGGCTCAACGGACTGGCGCCACAACAAAAAACTTCCACGGTTTGTCAGCATAGCGACCCTGCGGGAGGGCTGCCAACCGACCGGGATCTCCCCGTTTTGGGATGGTCATTTTTACCAAATTATGGTCTGAATGACTCTCTGTATAGTGGTGATGCTGACATGGGAAAGTTAAATAATGATGAAAATCATGCGGTTGATGATTTGGCATGGGGTTTGCCATCTATGAGGACCAAACGGTCTGAAGACGGCCAGAACACAACGAGGAGAGTGGCGATGAAATGGATGATGGGCATTATGCTGGTCGTGGGGCTCAGTGGTTGCAGCTGGCTGGATGATACCCGGGTGAGTGGGGCGGGGGCCGTGATCGAGCAGCAGCACGCCATGGGTCGGCAGGTGACCAGGATACTGGCCGGTGTGCCCGCCAGTATCCATCTGGTCGCGGGTGAGGCGAGCGGTATTCATATCAAGGGGCAGGAGAACCTCTTGCCCTATCTGGTGCTGACCGAGAAGGGAGACAAGCTGGAGATAGAGGTGAAGGATGGCTATCGGCTCGATCCCACAGAGCCGCTGGAGCTCACCATCACACTGCCGGAGCTCCATGAGCTGGCGCTGGCGGGCACGGGCAGCGGCGATCTGCATGGCTTCAAGGGTGACCAGCTGGTGCTGTCGGTGGCCGGCACGGGCGACATAGTCGCCAGCAAGCTGGATCTGAACCGGCTGGAGGGCAACATAGCCGGCTCGGGCAGTCTGGATCTGGGTGAAGGCTCGGCCAAAGCCGTGGAGCTGAACATAGCCGGCGCCGGCGATGTGCTGGGAGCGGGTCTCAGAAGCGAGCAGGTCGAGATCAATATCGCTGGCAGCGGGGATGTGGAGGTGCGGGCCCGGGATCGGCTCAAGGTCGGCATCGCCGGATCCGGTTCGGTCAGCTACTGGGGTGATCCCAAGCTGGAGAGCAAGATCGCGGGCTCGGGTGACGTGACCCGCCAGGGCAGCTGATGCCGCTGGCCTCAAGCCGCCAATCGAAAGCAGAAAAGAGACAGGCCCGTGACGGGCCTGTTTCGATCAGAGGTGGCGGGCGTGGAAGCGCAGGTGTGCTTCGATGAAGCTCGCCACAAAGTAGTAGCTGTGGTCATAGCCGGCATGGCGGTTGAGCTCCAACGGCCAGGCCTTGCTGGCGGCCGCATCGGCCAGGGCATCTATGTGCAGCTGCTCAGCGAGGAAGGGGTCGTCCAGCCCTACATCCACCAGAGTCGGCAGCGGCGTCACCTCATGGTGGCGCAGCAGCTGGCAGGCATCCCACTCCTGCCACAGCAGCGGATTGTTGCCGAGGTAGGCGCCGAGCGCCTTCTGGCCCCAGGGGCAGCGACTCGGGTGACTGATGGGGCTGAAGGCCGACACAGAGCGGTAGCGACCGGGCTCGCGCAAGGCGGCGATCAGGGCCCCGTGGCCGCCCATGGAGTGGCCGCTGATGGCGCGGCGGGTCGAGACCGGGAAGTGGGTCTCGATGAGCTCGGGCAGCTCGCGGGTGACGTAGTCATACATCTGGTAGTGATCGCGCCAGGGATGCTGGGTGGCATTGACGTAGAAGCCGGCCCCCATGCCGAGATCGTAAGCGGGGTCGTCCGCCACGTCTTCGCCGCGCGGGCTGGTGTCCGGTGCCACCAGGGCTATGCCGAGCTCGGCGGCGATGCGCTGTGCCCCCGCCTTCTGCATGAAGTTTTCATCGGTGCAGGTGAGGCCGGAGAGCCAGTAGAGCACGGGCACCTTCTGGCCGGTGAGGGCCTGAGGCGGCAGATAGATGGCGAAGCGCATCTCGCAGCCGAGCAGGCTGGAGTTGTGGCTGTAGCGCTTGTGCCAGCCATCGAAGCTCTTGTTGCTGCTGATAATGTCCAGATTCATCGAGGAACTCCTGCACCCCGCCCGCGGCGGCGGGGTGATCATGCTCAGTAGTGGATGACGGTACGGATGCTCTTGCCTTCGTGCATCAGCTCGAACGCCTCGTTGATCTGCTCCAGCGGCATGGTGTGGGTGATGAAGTCATCGAGACGGAACTCACCCTGCATGTAGCGCTGCACGTAACTCGGCAGTTCGCTGCGACCGCGCACCCCGCCGAAGGCGCTGCCGCGCCAGACCCGGCCTGTGACCAGCTGGAACGGACGTGTGCTGATCTCTTGGCCGGCGCCGGCAACGCCTATGATGACAGACTCGCCCCAGCCCTTGTGGCAGCACTCCAGCGCAGCGCGCATCACCTTGACGTTGCCGATGCACTCGAAGGAGAAGTCGACGCCGCCGTCGGTCAACTCGACGATCACTTCCTGGATGGGCTTGTCATAGTCGTTCGGGTTGATGCAGTCGGTGGCGCCCAGCTTGCGGGCCAGTTCGAACTTGCTCTCGTTGATGTCGATGGCGATGATGCGGCCGGCCTTGGCCAGACGGGCACCGATCACGGCGGAGAGACCAATGCCACCCAGCCCGAAGATGGCGACACTCTCACCCTCTTTGACCTTGGCGGTGTTCATCACGGCGCCTATGCCGGTGGTGACGCCGCAACCCAACAGGCAGACCTCTTCCAGCGGGGCGGCCGGGTCCACCTTGGCGATGGAGATCTCGGGCAGTACCGTGTATTCGCTGAAGGTGGAGGTGCCCATGTAGTGATAGATGGGCTGGCCGTCCTTGGAGAAGCGGGTGGTGCCGTCCGGCATCAGCCCCTTGCCCTGGGTGGCGCGGATCTTCTGGCACAGGTTGGTCTTGCCGGACTTGCAGAACTTGCACTCGCCACATTCGGGGGTGTAGAGCGGGATCACGTGATCCCCCACCTTGACGCTGGTGACGCCGGCGCCGACGGACTCGACTATGCCGCCGCCCTCATGGCCCAGGATGCAGGGGAAGACCCCTTCCGGATCCTCACCGGACAGGGTGAAGGCATCTGTGTGGCAGACGCCGGTGGCGACTATGCGTACCCGCACTTCACCGGCCTGGGGTGGCATGACCTCTACCTCTTCGATGGAGAGGGGCTGGCCCGGTCCCCAGGCGATGGCGGCTTTACACTTGATGCTTTGAACCTGTGCCATGAATGACATCCTTCTTGTTGCGGTAGGTGAACAGAGATGAACTCAGGTATGCAGTGTAGTTTCCCTTCGATTTGGTGATAATAAGGCTAAATATCAAATCACTTTTACACACAGGTAATAATGCTCGGCTGGGAAGGGATCTGTGAATTTGTCAGCGTGGCGGAGCAGGGGGGCTTTACCCCGGCGGCGCGCAAGCTGGGAGTGTCGGTGGCTCAGGTCAGCCGGCAGGTGGCGCAGCTGGAAGACAGGCTGCAGGCCAAGCTGCTGCTGCGCACCACCCGCCAGGTGCGGCTCACCGAGCTTGGCGAAATCTACTATCGCCACTGCCGCCAGCTGCTGGACAACCTCTACGAGGCGGAGCTGGCGGTGGGACGCCATCAGGCGGTGCCGCAAGGGTCTTTGCGGATCACGGCGCCCGTCTCCTATGGCGAGAGCCGCATAGCCCCCCTGGTGAACGACTTCATGGTGCGTTTCCCCCAGCTGGAGGTGACCCTCAACCTCACCAACCAGCTGCTGGATCTGGTGCACGAAGGCTACGATCTGGCGATCCGGCTCGGCCACCTCAAGGATTCGACGCTGGTGGCGCGCAAGCTGGCGCAGCGGGTGCCCTATGTGTGCGCCTCGCCGGCCTACACGGCCCGTCACGGCATCCCCAACAGCCTCTCCGAGCTGACCCGCCACCGCTGTCTGGTAGGCAACAGTGACGACTGGTACTTCACCCTGGATGCTCGCCCCCACAGCGTGCGGGTGCACGGTCTGCTGCAGTGCAACAGCGGCCATGCCCTGCTGGATGCGGCGCTCAAGGGGATCGGCATCATCCAGCTGCCGGACTACTACGTGAGCGACCATCTGGCCCGGGGCGAGCTTGTCGAGCTGCTGCCCGAGCTGCGGGCTCCGGAGGAGGGGATCTGGGCCCTCTATCCCCACAACCGCCATCTCTCCCCCAAGGTCCGGCTGCTGGTGGACTACCTGGCCGAGCGGCTCAGCGATCCCCATCAGCCCGCGCTGGTGCGACCGGTGGGCTGAGCGAGCGGCATGAAAATGGACATAAAAAAGCCCGCTTGCGCGGGCCTGTTTGCATGGCATGAAGGAGAGGGCTATTCCCGTTCCTTGACGTAGGGGGTGCCGAGCGCCTTGGGGGCCACCGCCTTGCCGATGAAACCGGCAAGCAGGAACACCGTCAGTATGTAGGGCAGCGCCTCTATGGCCTGCACCGGAATGGCGAAGCCACCTATGCTGACCCCTTGCAGCCGGATGGCGACCGCATCGAGGAAGCCGAACAGCAGGCAGGCCGCCATGGCATTCCAGGGGCGCCACTTGCCGAACACCAGCGCCGCCAGCGCCATGAAGCCCTTGCCCGCGCTCATGTTGGGGATGAACTGGGCCGTCTGGGCTACCGCCAGATAGGTGCCACCTATACCGGCCAGCAGGCCGCCTATGATGAGCGCGGTATAACGCATCCGCACCACGGAGATGCCGGCGGTGTCGACCGCCGCCGGCGCCTCGCCCACGGCGCGCAGACGCAGGCCGAAGCGGGTGCGGAACAACACCCACCAAGCCAGCGGCACGGCGGCAAACGCCACGTACTCCAGCAGGGAGTGGCCGCTCAGCAGCTCACTGTAGAGCTGGCCTATGACGGGCACGTCATACAGCTCCTTGGCGTAGGGCAGATCTATGGGGGCGAAGCGAGCCGCACCGGACAGCGCCGGGGTCTGGCCACCCTGATCGAACCAGTAACGGCCCAGGGTGACGGTCAGACCGGCCGCCAGTATGTTGATGGCCATGCCGCTCACCACCTGATCGCCCCTGTGGGTGATGGTGGCAAAGCCGTGCATCAGGGCAAACAGTATGGAGACGCCCACACCCGCACCCAGACCAATCCAGGCAGAGCCGGAGACGGCCGCCGCCGCGCCGCTGGCGAACGCCGCCGCCAGCAACTTGCCTTCCAGCGCTATGTTGACCACACCGGAGCGTTCACAAAACATGCCCGCCATGGCGGCCAGGATCAGCGGCGGTGCTGTCCGTATGGTGGCATCCAGCATCAGGATCAGAGTTTCGAACATGATCAGACTCCCTTGGCTTGCGCGGATGAGCGGTTGGCAAACGCCAGATAGAGCTGCTCGATGCGCGGACGCATCATGTGCTCAAGGGCGCCACAGAACAGGATCACCAGACCCTGCAGCACCACCACTATGTTGCGGTCCACCCCGAATTCGAAGCTGAGCTCGGCGCCCCCCTGATAGAGGAAGCCGAACAGCAGGCTGGCGATGATGACGCCGACCGGGTGGTTGCGTCCCATCAGGGCCACCGCGATACCGGTGAAGCCGAAGCCTTCCACGAAGTTGAGCTTGATCTGGTGCAGTTCACCCTGCAGCACGTTGAGGGCGAAGAAGCCCGACAGCATGCCGGAGATGACCATCGCCAGGATCACCACCTTGGGATAGGAGATGCCCGCATAGGCGGAGGCGCTCTGGCTGGCGCCGACCGAGCGGATCTCGTAGCCCCAGCGGGTATGCCAGATGAAGACCCAGACCAGGGCCGCACAGATCAGCGCCCAGAAGAAGCTGATGTTGAGCGGGCTGTTGGGCATCTCCATGCCGAAACCGCTCGCCAGCTCGCTGACCTTGGGCAACCAGCTCGCCTCGGCAAACACCTTGCTCTCGGTCGCCATGGAGCCCGCCGGCTTGAACACCTCGACCAGCAGGTAGGCCATCAGAGAGGCGGCGATGAAGTTGAACATTATGGTGGTGATGACGATGTGGCTGCCGCGTTTGGCTTGCAGCCAGGCCGGGATGAAGGCCCAGGCCGCACCGAACAGGCCGCCGGCTATGATGGCCAGCGGTAGCAGCAGGGCGAACGGCAGGGAGTCGCCGAGCAGCAGACAGACCAGGCCGACGCCGAGGCCGCCGATATAGGCCTGGCCTTCACCGCCTATGTTGAACAGGCCGGCATGGAAGGCCACCGCCACCGACAGGCCGGTGAAGATGAAACCGGTCGCGTAGTAGAGGGTGAAACCGACCCCTTCGCCGGTGCCGAAGGCGCCGTACCACATGATCTTGGCGGCATCGACCGGGTTGATGTCGAGGTAGTAGAACAGGATGGCCGACACCAGGAAGGCCAGCAATATGTTGACCGCGGGCAGCACGCCCACGGAGATCCAGGCAGGGATACGTGCTTGGCTCATGAGCGAGCCTCCTTGGCAATCTCGTCGGGGACTGGTGTGTTGACCATCATCAGGCCGAATCCGTTACAAGTGGCTGTGACCTTCATGATGTGGCTCCTTGCGATTGGCTTGCCGCCACCTCGTCGGGAACTATGTTCGCCATCATCAGCCCTATGGTGCGCTCATCCGCCTTGGCGCCGTCCAGCTCACCGACGATGCGACCGTCGGCGATGACCAGGATCCGGTCAGACAGGCTCATGATCTCGTCAAGCTCCACCGACACCAGCAACACGGCCTTGCCCTTGTCGCGCATGGCGATGATCTGCTGGTGGATGTACTCGATGGCGCCGATATCAACCCCGCGGGTCGGCTGGCCGATCAGCAGCACATCCGGGTTCTGTTCCACTTCGCGGGCGATCACCAGCTTCTGCTGGTTGCCACCGGAGAAGTTGGCGGTCTTGTGGTCGGGATGGGGCGGGCGCACGTCCCACTTGTCCATCTTGGCCTGGCAATCCTGCAGGATCGCCTCCTTGTTCTGCAGCCAGCCCTTGTTGTACTGGGGGCGGCGGTGATAACCCAGGATGAAGGCCTCTTGCGCCTCGAAGCGGTTGATCAGCCCCATCTTGTGCCTGTCTTCCGGCACATGACCGAGGCCATAGTTGCGCACCCGCTCGGGATCGGCCGGATGCGCCACGCTCACCTCGTGCGCCTGACCATTGCCTGTGATGGTGAAGCTGCCCTTGCTGGGCTTGATGATGCCGCCGAGCAGGCTGAGCAGCTCGGACTGGCCGTTGCCGGAGACGCCGGCGATGCCGACCACTTCACCGGCTCGCACCTCGAAGCTGACGGATTTGACCCGCTCCACCTTGGCATCGTCGAAGTAACTGAGCCCGTTGACCCTGAGCTTGGCCTCGCCCGGCTGGGTCGGGCCCTTGTCGACCTTGAGGCGCACCTTGCGGCCCACCATGAGTTCGGCCAGATGCTCCTTGTCGGTATCCTTGGTGGCGACGTGGGCCACCATCTCGCCACGGCGCATGATGGAGACCTGATCCGTGATGGCCAGGATCTCCCGCAGCTTGTGGGTGATGAGGATGATGGTCGCGCCCTGATCCCGCAGCTTTTTCAGCACCTCGAACAGGTGATCCGCCTCTTGCGGGGTCAGCACCCCGGTCGGCTCGTCGAGGATCAGGATGCGGGCACCGCGATAGAGCGCCTTGAGGATCTCGACCCGCTGTTGCAGGCCCACCGGCAGATCCTCGACCTTCTCGTGCAGCGGCACGTCGAGACCATAGTCCCGCGCCAGCTCGCCGAGCAGCTTCTCGGCCGCAGCCAGGCTCTGGCCCAGGTGCCAGCCGTTTTCCGCGCCGAGGATGACGTTCTCCAGCACGGTGAAATTGTTAACCAGCATGAAGTGCTGGTGCACCATGCCCACGCCTGCGGCGATCGCATCTTGTGAGCCATGGGGTTTGAAAGGGTTGCCGTCGATGAACATCTCGCCTCTGTCGGCGTGGTAGAAACCGTAGATGATGCTCATCAGAGTCGACTTGCCGGCGCCATTTTCGCCGACGATACCGTGAATACTGCCTTTTTGAACCTTAAGGTCGATCTGCTTGTTGGCGTACACTTCGCCGAACCGCTTATCGATACCCCTTAATTCGATGGCATAGCGATCTGTCTGGTCCATGATGCAGTCCTTGCGGGTCATGAAGAGAGACTAAAAACCGGCCCGTACGGGCCGGTCGTTGGGTTGAGAGTAGTAGCGGTTACTCAGTATTTGCAGCTGTTGTCGCTCATATAGTCATGAACTTTGACCTTGCCGGAGATGATGTCGGCCTTGATGACGTCAACCTTGGCTTTCATGTCTGCGCTGATCAGCTTCTCGTTGTCTTTGTCGAGTGCCCAATCCACACCGCCCTCGGCCAGGCCCAGGTTCTTGATACCCGGTTTCCAGGTGCCCTTGGCGGCGTCATCCCAGGTCTGATAAGCGGCCAGACCCACGGATTTGACCATGGAGGTCAGCATGGTGCCAGGTTGCAGGTGGTTCTGGTTGGAATCCACGCCGATGGCGAACTTGCCTTCGTCCTTGGCTGCCTGGTAAACACCGATACCGGTACCGCCGGCCGCGGCATAAACCACGTCGACGCCCTTGGCGAACTGGGACTTGGCCAGCTCTGCACCCTTGGCCGGGTCAGCAAACGCCGCCGGGGTGGAGCCTGTCATGTTCTGGAACACTTCGATCTTCGGATTGACGTACTTGGCACCCTGCTCGTAGCCGCACTCGAACTTGCGGATCAGCGGGATATCCATGCCGCCCACGAAGCCGACCTTGCCGGTCTTGGAGGCGATGGCTGCCAGCGCACCTACCAGGAAGGAGCCTTCATGCTCCTTGAAGATGAGGGACTGCACGTTCGGCTTGTCGACCACCATGTCGATGATGGTGAACTGGGTTTTCGGGAATTCGGTCGCGACTTTCTCGACGGCCGAGCCCATGTTGAAGCCGACGGCGACGATCGGGCCGTTGCCACGGCTGGCCAGACGACGCAGGCCCTGCTCACGCTGGGCTTCGTTCTGGGGTTCGAACTCCTTGACCTTGACGCCTTTGTCCTTGTTGTAGACTTCGACGCCGTTACGGAACACGGCTTCGTTGAATGACTTGTCGAATTTGCCGGCGGTGTCATAGATGACGGCGGGCTGGGAAGCTGCCTGAGCAGAAAGGGCAGCGAGAGTGAGGGTGGCAACGGTGGCCAGCTTGAGCACTTTAGTCACGATCGTATCCTTGATTGTTATGTGAGGGTCCACAACCTGCCGGAGCAGGCCATAAAGCACGCTGGCTAACTGTAAGTGAGCCACGGTGCGGGTCAAGGAGATCATAAAGGAAAAACGTTTGCGGTAACGGTTTGAAATATAAGCAAATCAATTTATAAGTGGTTGTTTTGATGCCTGTTTTCAGATTTAAATTCTGCAAAAACCGGGTTTCAAATGACATTTTTGTTTATATTCATATGGTTATAAGCAAGCGTTTTCGCCCGGCTGGCTAAAAAGTGGTTTCTATTGGTGCCTGTTTATGTTCTACGCCCGTTTTGGCCTCTCCCGACCCAGGCCCGACATACCCGATGGCGCCGGTCGTTCACGCCGATTTGGTCTGTGGCGCCACAGGTCGTATAATCCCCGCCTGTATAAATAAACAGGAGTGGTGATGGACGTTTCAACCCTGCTCGACGGGCTCAACGACAAGCAAAGAGATGCCGTTGCGGCGCCCCGCAGCAACCTGCTGGTGCTGGCCGGCGCCGGCTCGGGCAAGACCCGGGTACTGGTGCACCGTATTGCCTGGCTGATGCAGGTGGAGCGTTGCTCACCCTTCTCCATCATAGCCGTGACTTTCACCAACAAGGCTGCCGCCGAGATGCGCGGCCGGGTCGAGAAGGTGTTGGGCAGCATGCAACGCGGCATGTGGATAGGCACCTTCCACGGTATCGCCCACCGTCTGCTGCGGGCCCACCATCTGGATGCCGGTCTGCCGCAGGATTTCCAGATCCTCGATTCAGACGACCAGTACCGTCTCATCCGCCGCGTCATCAAGGCGCTCAACCTGGACGAGAAGCACTGGGCCCCGCGCGCCGTGATGGGCTACATCAACGGCAAGAAGGACGAGGGCTTGCGCCCCGGCGACATCGACCTCTACGGCGACCCCGTCACCCGCACCTATCAGCAGATCTACCAGACCTATCAGGAGACCTGCGATCGCTCCGGGCTGGTGGACTTTGCAGAGCTCTTGCTGCGCGCCCACGAGCTGTGGCTCAACAAGCCGCACATCCTCGAGCACTACCGCGACCGCTTCCAGAACATACTGGTGGACGAGTTCCAGGATACCAATGGCATCCAGTACGCCTGGCTGCGGATGCTGGCAGGGGATTCCGGCAAGGTGATGATAGTCGGCGACGATGACCAGTCCATCTACGGCTGGCGCGGCGCCAAGATAGAGAACATCCAGCGCTTCCTGACCGACTATCAGGGGGCCGAGACCATCCGCCTCGAGCAGAACTACCGCTCCACCGCCAACATCCTGAAAGCGGCCAACTGCGTCATCGCCAACAACGCCGAGCGCCTTGGCAAGGAGCTGTGGACCGAGGGGGCCGAGGGTGAGCCGATTTCGCTGTACGCCGCTTTCAACGAGGTGGACGAGGCCCGCTTCGTGGTCGGCCGCCTCAAGGACTGGAAAGAGAAGGGCGGTTTGCTCGCCGACTGCGCCATCCTCTATCGCTCCAACGCCCAGTCGCGGGTGCTGGAAGAGGCGCTGATGCAGGACGCCATGCCTTATCGCATCTACGGCGGCCTGCGCTTCTTCGAGCGCCAGGAGATCAAAGACGCCATGGCCTACCTGCGGCTCATCAACAACCGTGGCGACGACGCCAGCTTCGAGCGGGTGGTCAACACCCCGACCCGTGGCATTGGCGATCGCACCCTGGAGATCCTGCGCAATAACGCCCGCGATCAGGGTCAGAACCTGTGGCAATCGGCCAAGGCACTGCTCAATGACAAGGTGCTGACCGGTCGCGCCGGCAACGCGGTGCGCGGCTTTGTGGATCTCATCGACGCGCTGGAAGAGCAGGTCTCCCTGCTGCCATTGCACCAGCAGGCGGATATCGCCATCCAGAATTCCGGCCTCAAGGCGATGTATCTGGCGGAAAAAGGCGAGAAATCCCAGGCGCGGGTGGAGAACCTGGACGAACTGGTCACCGCCTGCCGCCAGTATCAGCGTCCGGACGAGCTGGAAGACATGAGCGATCTCTCCGCCTTCCTCGCCCACGCGGCGCTGGAATCCGGCGAGAATCAGGCGGACGAATATGCCGACGCGGTGCAACTGATGACCTTGCACAGCGCCAAGGGGCTGGAGTTCCCGCTGGTGCTGCTGGTCGGCGTCGAGGAAGGTATGTTCCCGAGCCAGCAATCCACCGAGGAGTCGGGCCGCCTCGAGGAGGAGCGGCGCCTCTGTTACGTCGGCATGACCCGCGCCATGGAGAAGCTCTACATCTGTTATGCCGAGAGCCGCCGCATCTACGGCCGCGAGATGTTCCACAAGCCGAGCCGTTTTATCCGCGAGATGCCCGCCGAGTGTCTGGAAGAGATCCGGCTGCGCACCCAGGTCAGCCGCCCCACCCAGTACGGCCGTTTCAGCCAGAACGAGGTGCAGCAAAGCTTTGACGCCAGCGGCATCAAGCTCGGCCAGCGGGTGCTCCATCCAAAATTCGGCGAAGGCATCGTGCTCAACTTCGAAGGGGTCGGCCAGCAGAGTCGGGTGCAGATCCAGTTCGACGACGTCGGCGCCAAGTGGCTGGTGACGGCGTATGCCCGCCTTGAGGCGCTGTAAGGCGCAGCGCACCCGCCATCAATAGAAAAAGGAGCCGTTGGCTCCTTTTGGGTCAGGACGGTAGGTTCGATTAGCGAAGCCTAATCGGACATTCGCGTCATGGGTATATGGTGTGCCTGGCTGTTGGTTGCACGGCTGGCGCCGTGCAGGACGCGAGGGCTGGGCCCTCGGCGGATTGGAGGAGGAAATATGGTGGTGCCCACCTTTGAGCTGAGAGCATCTTGTTCGCCAGCTTTCAGATCGAGGTGTGAGCGACCTTAAATACCTGCGGCACCAAGCTCAGTCAGCAGAGCCGGGGCAGATTTAGTCGACGACGCTAGATGGCAACCTCGATCGATACAGGCTGCCATAGTGTTATGGGGTTGTGTAATGGTGGCAGCAGTTATTCTCCCAGTTCGCTCACTTTAGGGTGGGAGTCCCCTTGACTAACCTCTCCACTATGCCTTTTTCTTTCAACCCGTTTTAGGTTTTTACTTCTAGGTCTGCCGTGACTGTAACGAATTTCCGTAAATTCGCCTTTTCGCTTCAAATAGCTAATGAATGTATCTAATACAAGTAATCTTTCTGGAGATGGAGTTAATACTGTACCATCTTGTGTAAGAAATTCTCGATCAATCAGGGTGTTTATTAACTCTTGAATTGTCTTCCTCTGTATACGGCCATGAACAAACACTTTACTTAATTCCACGTCTGAATAAACACTTGGGCTTTTCATTATGCTATAAATGGTGCTTAGTTCGTTTTGATTTTCTTTGATATATAAATTAAATATGTAATCATCACCTTCTTTTATTTGTACACTATCGTAATCCTTAAATGTGTTTACAATTTTCTTTCGTTTCTGTTTATTTTTAAACTCTCCGGCGCTAAATATCATGAACAATGTTGACATGATAAGAATAAGGAATAAAAAGCCATACACTAACGTTCTTAACGCAGAATGCATTAAGCCGCCTCCAAATGTAGTATTTAGAAATGAACGTTCGTCGGCTGGGTGTTCGTTAATGGTTACGTTTATGCTGTTAACACCTGCAATTTTCCCAATACTTTGAATCTCAGGATGTTCTTCTATAGAATGCAATATAAGAACTTTTACCTCAAAATACTCATTACTTTCTAAAATAACATTAGAGAACTCTATTGTGTTATTGTGCTGCTTTATAACAAGCTTTTCTTTTAGGTATTTGTTACTTGCATTAATTAGTGATGGTTTGTCGGCAATATCTCCATTTAAAACATTAAAACCGATCGGGTCATTAGGATCGTAAAAATTAGAGAGTATAGAGCTGTCACCTATATTTATCACCTTGAATGTAATAATTCTAAGGTCTTTCTTCTCCTGGTTGAGACTGCTCCCTCTATATAGTACATCAAGGTTACCAATTTTTTCTTTTATATCAAGAACGCTTGAGTTAGCCGTAATTATATAGTTTAGATTAGGTTTGTTATCTTTTATGAACTCTAAATAGACTGTGATAGAGCCAGATATAATTGCTAACATTACCCCTATAAAAGACCATGCAAATTTTTGGTCTATCGTCTTAAAGTCCCTGAAAATTGACATAAAAACCCCTGTTATCTGAAAATATGAAAAGAGATATCTGAAGCCATTTTTGTTAGTAAATGATATCTTGAAATGTTACCAGCCCGAATGAAGCCAGTCACCTGCTGGAACGCGCCACAGGTAACATTGCAAGCTGATGCCTAGGGCCGTAGGTTCGATTAGCGAAGCGTAATCGGACGTTCGCGAAATCGAACTCCTACTCTGATGTTCGAGGATTCGGACAATCGTCTCTTCGATCATTCACTAAGAAACAGCATTGAAAGGTCTACTCCAATCCCCCCATTCACCGACCCGCACCAATCCTGCGGATAGATGCCGCTCGTCACATAACGATGGAAGGTGGAATACGGCCAATCGGCCACCCGCGTGACATGACCATGTTTGAGCGGGTTGATATGGACGTAATCCATATGGCGGCGGTAATCCTGCTCATCCCGGATCAGGTGTTCCCAATAATGGCGCTGCCAGATGCCCCGCTCCCCTTCCGGCAAAGAGAGAATGCAGTGGAGATGGTCGGGTAGTACCACCCAGGCATGAATGGCGAAGGGGTGAGCCTGTTGCACCTTGGCAACGCTATGGCGCAGCAGGTCGATCTGCTCCACCAGCAACCGGTTGTTGCGCCGCTCCAGCAGGTTGACGGTAAAGAACCAGGTTCCGCCGGGCCACCATGCCCGCCGCCAATTGGCCATGCCTTCCCCTCGCTTCCTTTGATAAAGCCAAGCATAGCCTTGCCGCTATATAGCCAATCACGGATGAAAATCTGGGACACCCACCTTTCTGAGTAAGCCGTAGCCAGGCTGGTGATGGGGTGATGGATGGTTGGCTCGATGGAAAAATCTGGGACACCCACCTTTTTGAGTAAGCCGTAGCCAAGCTGGTGATGGGATGATTGGCTCGGTGGCCGGAGCGGGAGCGACAAGGTAACGGTTCTGGCCTTTAAAGCCTCTTGTTCAGGCATGCGTCATGCCCGGCATCGGATGACATGCCGGGGTGTGATATGAAGCGGGACTCGCGATTCAAAGAGGCGGCTGGTGACATCGCCGTTGGCCGCAGTGCTGCGCGAACAGCTGGCAATGTTCCCTGTCACCCACGGCTCTGATGCCTTGCCGCCGGAACATCGTCACTTGTCGCAACCATTGCGCAGTATCAAGGCCAAGTCGTTGCAGGATGGGGGCAAAGTTAGCCGAAATATGGCCCCGTTTGTCGGTTCTGATGGCTCGTCCTGTCCAGTCGACCAACGCCAGATAGTCGGTAAAGAGGTAGGGCAGGCCATCTGAGACATTTCTGCTGGAGAACGGCAGCAACAGAGGTGGCAATGGCACTGTGGGTTGTTGGTCAGCGAGCCGCTGTTTGATGCTGGTGTAATCGCTCTCTTCCGGTCTGTCGGCAATCGCTGCCCGTATCGGATTGAGGTCAACGTAGGCCATGCAGGCCAGCAGGGCTGACTCGGTGAGCAATGCCTGACTTTTGAAGCGCCCTTCCCAGAAATGGCCCTTGCAACCATCTTCCCGATTGGCCTGGCGGGCCAGGTTTTCATTGAGCAGCCGAACAAACCAGCTGATGGAATGCAGCCGCTCACGCCATTGGGCTATCAGCTGTTGTACGACCATGAGTTCCGGTTCAATCAGGGATTCCCCCTGATACCAGCGCCGCACCAGCAGGGGCCACTGAAACAGAGCTGCCCAACGCTCGGCTATCTCCCGCTCGTTCCAGTTGGTGGCCTTATCAGGCTCAACCTTGAGCACCAGGTGGTAGTGATTGTTCATCACCGCATAGGCGCAGACGCCGATGGCAAACAGTCGCGACAGCTGGCTCAGCTTGTCGACCACCCACTGGCGTCTGTGTTCGTAACTCTGGCCGGAATGGGCATCTTCACCACACAAGAAGGCCCGCCGAACGCAGCGACTGACCACATGGTAGTAAGGCGTATCTTGCAGACTGATTTGACGGGAACGGGCAATGGTCATGGCAACCTCCTGCGATATCCCTTTCAGTCAAGAACAGAGGTAAAGCGCTGTCAAAAAGGTGGGTGTCCCAAGATGGTGTAGGACACCCATCTTTCTGAGTAAGCCGTAGCCAAGTTGGTGATCAGTGAAAGATGGGTGTCCCAATATGCCTTTGTAAAAGATGGGTGCCCCAATATGCAGTTTCCTGTCGATGGCCATACCTTGTCGCGGCGGTTATGGGGTGGGGGTGATACTGCGGGGGGATGCGCTATAGTGGGGCGGCTCGTTTAACTGCCTTCAACCAACCGAGAATGCACCATGAACCGTGATATTGCTGCCCAGTTTATCAAGATGCTGACCAACCTCGACCTGTGCCTGGCCAAGGCTGCCGCCCATGCCGAGGCGAAGCAGTTCAATGTGGAGAACTTCTTTGGCGATCGGCTGATCGTCGACATGCTGCCGCTCAGCAAACAGGTGCTGATCTGCTGCGATTCGGCCCGCGCCTGTGTCGCCACCGCCAGCCATGGCGAGCAGCCCGTGATGGGGGATGAGCCCAGGACAATGGCGGATCTGCGTGCCCATATCACCAAGACCATCGCCTTTTTGCAGAGCAAGCTGGATGCCGATTTCAGCCAGTTCGAGAGCGGTCGCTATGTCCCCCACTGGGCGGGTGGCAAGGGGATGGATGGCCATACCTGCGTCCATGAGTACGCCATCCCCAACTTCTATTTCCACCTCACCATGACCTACGCCCTGCTGCGCCGGGCCGGGGTCGATCTCGGCAAGCGGGACTATCTGGGCGGGTTGAACCTGCAATAAGTCTCAGGGTTGCCGGAATGAAGAGAGCCTGCTAGGTGGCAGGCTCTCTTTTTTGGGCTGGCCGACGCGCGCAACCCGCTCGGGCCTGTACCCGGCTACTCCCCCGGGATCTCGGGTTCGACCAGGGCGGCCAGCTGGGTCAGGGACTCCTGCCAGCCGAGATAGCACATCTCCACCGGTATGATATCGGGGATCCCGGCCTGCTCTATGGCAAGCTCGGTGCCGCAGAGCACACCGGTCAGGCTGATGGTCACCCGCATCTCTCCCGGCAGGTTGGGGTCGTCGAAGCTGTCTGTGTAGCGAATGTGCTTGCCGGGTTCGAGCTCGAGGTACTCGCCGCCGAAGGCGTGGCTGTGGCCCGTGCCGAAGTTGGTGAACGCCATCCGGAAGTGGCCGCCGACCCTGGCCTCCAGCTGCGCCACCCGGCAGGTGAAGCCGTGGGGCGGCAGCCACTTGGCCAGCGCATCCGCCTCGATGAAGGCCCGATAGACCCGCATCGGCGGCGCCTTGAGCACCCTGTGCAGTCGTACTGTTCCCGTCGTCATGGTCAACTCCTCCTGATTGAGATCCGCATCAAGGATAGTCGCCAGCGCTGGGTCATTCCGGTATGAGCGCCGGATCAGAAGGGGCCGTTACTCTCGCGCAGCCGGTCGGGCAGGCCGTCGTGATCGCCCATGTCGCGGGCGGGCACCTCGTCCCAGTGGCGCTTGCCGATCTGGCGGTTGTACTCGGGGTGCCGGGCGTAGTGGATGCGGTTGTCGGCGCGATCCCTGTCCCCCACGCAGAGTAGCCGCACCGGCTCATCCGTGTTGTTGATAAAGGTGTGGGCCAGCCCGTCACCGGCCTTGAAACCCACCGAATCGCCCGGTTGCAGCCGATGGAGCACCCCATCGAGCCAGACATCCGGCGTCCCTTCCAGCACGTGGACGAACTCGTCCTCAGTCTCTTCGGCATGGGGCCAGCTGGTGCGATGGCCGGGCTCGACCAGCTCGTGGTGGATGCCGATGCGGCTGAAGCCAAAGTGCCTGCCGAGAGCGCTGCCGCGCGACATGCGCTCCTCACTGCCTGGGTAGGATCCCGGCTCCGGCTCTTGCAGCTCGCGCCAGTGTTTGATGCTGGGGTGACGGTTCATGACGACTCCTTGTCACTGAAAGGGGAAATAACCGGCCCCGTCCGCTGGGCGCACTGGGCCTGGATGTGGCAAGCCGGACTAGCGGCCCAGATTGTCGGCCAGCTGTTTGGCGCGGCTGGCGGCCCACTGATCGATCATTTTCTCCATCTCGTCGGCCGTGATGGGCGAATCCTTGTGAGTCGTGTTCGGGCTCTCGCGGGCATCCATCACCCGCACCAGCAGCTTGCCGCTTTGGGAGTCGAGCAACTGGGCCATGCTGCCCACCTTGAGCAGGTAGGGCTCCTTGCCGATCACTTCGCGGGTGACGTTGATGGCGATCTTGGCGGGCAGCAGATCCCGCAGTTTGGGGTCGGGGCGGGTCAGATCGAAGTTGGTGATGGCAGCCTGCACCCGCATCACGCCGGGGCCGGGGGTGGTGGCGATCTGCACGCCCTGGCTGACCAGTTCGCGCTGGAAGGTGGCGTGGTAGTAGCGGCCGATGTCGTTCTGCTCGTTGGCGGTCAGCAGATACCAGTGGCCGTTCTCCTGGCGGATGAACTGTAGCGGGTCGAGCAGCACCTGGTGGTACTGGCGCAGATCCACGCCGGGCTCCTTGTAGACGCGCTGGTTGGCGTTGCTTTCGCTTGGTTGAAAGGCCGCCAGCGGGATCGCCTGCAACCCCTGCGATACCTGATTCTTCACTGCGCAGCCACCCAACAGGATGGCCACCATGCCTGCGATTACGGCTCTCTTCATCTTTGCTCCTGATATGCATGACCTTTGCATCCGATGCGCAAGGCGTTGCAAGAGAAATAACCGATTCAAAGAGCGCCCACAAGAGGAGGCCGTGGCCCGTTCAGCCGTCATCCAAGTTATCGGGGAGGGGGCTTTGCTTGCCGCTGGCTGGGTGAGCTGGCCTGCCCCTGCGCCGGCAGGTGACGGGGCCATGGAACCCGGCGCTGCCGTCACTTCCTTTCGCTAACACTGTGATTTTTCAATGGATCGGCAAGGATTTGATCAAGATTGCGGTTATTGCGGCCATTCGCTCATATAATCGCCGCCATGAAAATGATTCGGAAGGATTCGATGGTCACGCTGATGGCGGCCCTGTGCGGGCTGCTCTGCACCTGCCTGGTATGGGCGGCGCCCGCCCCCTTTGTCGCCATCCCGACCGGCCCGTCAGCGGCCAGGGCGACGACGGCTCAGGTCAGCATGGAACCGCTGCTCTCCTGGTTTACCGGCGAGTTCTCCAGCCGGGAGCAGGCCAGTTATGACACCCGTTTCACCAGCGCCGAGCTGCGGCTGGTGGAGATCTGGCCCGGCTACAAGGGCTTTCGCTGGGTCTATGCCGAGCAGTTCCTGACCGAGCGGGCGGTGCGCCCGTTTCGCCAGCGTATCTACCGTTTCTCTCCCGTCCCCGATGGCCGCATCCTGATGGCTGAATTGACCATGCCCAGAGCCGTCGACTTCGCCGGGGCCTGGCGCGACCCCAGTCTGCTGAACTCCCTCACCCCGCAACAGCTCTCCCTGCGTCAGGGCTGCGAGATCTGGCTGACCCGCCAACCCTCGGGGGAGTACGCGGGCCACAGCAAGGTCGGCAGCTGCTCCACCAATTTCGGCGGCGCCAGTACCCTGGTGCAGTACCTCTGGATCGGCCCCGACAGCGTCAGGCTGCTGGACCGGGCCTATGACAACGAGGCCCATCAGCGCTGGGGCAGCCCGGGCGAGGGCTATGTCTATCTGCGCAAGGCGACGCTGCGCGGGGAGTAACCCGGTCTGGCCTGCCTCTCAGGCTGGCAGATCCAGCTCATGACGGTGGTCGCTGAGGTAGTCGATCAGCAGCCGCAGGCGCAGCGGCATGGGCTCCCTGGCCGGATAGAGCAGGTTGACCGGGCGCGGGGCGGGCAGGGCATCCGGCAGTATCTCCAGCAGGGCGCCGCTGGCCAGCTCCTGGTTCAGCAGAGCCCTGGGTTGCAGCACTATGCCCGCATGATTCAGGGCCGCCACCTTGAGGGCACTGCCATGGTTGCTGATGAACTGGCTGTCCCACAGGTGCAGATGTTCGAGGGGAAACTCCTCGGCCAGGCTCGACTGCGTCAGCCAGGGGGTGAAACCCAGGCAGCGGTGACGGGCCAGATCCGCAAGTTCGACCGGAGTGCCGTGGCGTTGCAGGTAGTGTGGCGAGGCACAGAAGACCGAGGCCGAACTGGTCAGTGGGCGGGCTATGTAGGCGGCATCCTTGGGAGTGCCGACCCGAAAGATGAGGTCGAAGCCGTCGCCGATCACATCGACCAGCCGATCGCAGAGATCCAGTTCGATGCGGATCTGCGGGTACTGCGCCATGAAGCGACACAGCAAGGGGGTCAGCCGATAGCTGCCGAAGGTGATGGGGGCATTGATGCGGATCTTGCCTGCCGCCTGACCCGTGTGGGCCCGGGTGTTCTGCTCCAGCTCCCGATAGTGTTGCAGCAGGTTCTGGCAACCGCCGAGGTACTCTCTGCCCGCCTCGGTCAGGCTCTGGCAGCGGGTGTTGCGGTTGAGCAGGCGGGAACCCACCCTGGCCTCCAGCCATTTGATGTATTTGCCGATCATGGCCGGCGTCATCTCGAATCGCTCCGCCACGGCACTGAAGCTGCCTGCGCGGGCGACCTCGACGAAGATCTCGATGGCGGTCAGACGATCCACTCTAAACTCCTGGTTTATAAAGCCGAGCGCCACTATGTCTGGCTGGCGAAGAGGCTGTCAATATACTGGGCGGCACTTGCACGACGATGGAATACCCTGTGATGAGCCTCGAATATTACGCCCTCTACCTGCTGCTCGCCGTGGGGACTGTGCTCAGTCCCGGCCCGGCGGTGATCTACACCATAGGCAACACCCTGACCCGGGGAACCCGCCACGCCATCGCCGGCTTTGTCGGAGTGGCGGTGGGGATATTGATGGTGGCGACCCTGGCCTCGCTGGCGGTGCTCTGGTTTACCCACTGGCTGGCCGAGGGGCAGCAGATCCTCACTCTGGGGGGCGCCCTCTACCTGCTCTATCTGGGGGTGAACTCCTGGCGTCAACGCGCGGTCAGCCCGGTCGTGGGTGCCAGTTCGGATCGGGATTGCGGCCGCAGTTTCGCCAAGGGGGCGCTCATCAGCCTGCTCAATCCCAAGGCGATCATCTTCTTCACCAGCCTGTTTCCCCAGTTCATCGATTTTCGTCAGGGGGCGCTGGGCCAGTGCATGCTGCTGGCGCTGACCTTCAGTGCCGTGGTGCTGGTGGTGCACGGCGGCTACTGTCTGGTGTTTCGCTGGGTGGGCATGCAGGGATATGGCGAGCGCTTCGCCAGGGGGATCAACCGGATGTCGGCCGTGATGTTCACCGGCTTCGCGATCCTGCTGCTGATCAGGGCGCTGGGTTGAGGTTCTGGCGGGATGAGGCCCGCTCGTGTCTTGCGTAAGCGTGGTATCGAGACGCTCGCAGTGAATTCAGGCACAGCCAGGAAAATAAGATTCCATTGACGCCGACAATGCAGCATGCTCCGTTCTTTCGGGGAATGGCGCCGTGATAGCCAGGATCCCAACTGGAATGGTCGAGGTGATGCAGGCTGCATCATCTTCCAACAAGGTCGACATCATGTCTTATTACGAACACAGCGTTGCCGGTCATCCCGATGTCGAATTGGGGCTATGCGGCGATCGCCTGGTGCGCTACCGGATCCACTGTGCCGAGCAGGCCGGTAGCGGCCTGGTGGTCTATATCCCTGGATTTGGTGGCGATCTGGGTGCTTATAGCGAGGTATTTTGCGAGAGAGTCGCCACGCAGCATGGTATGGCGGCGCTGTGCGTCGACTATTTCTGCATGCGATCGCGCCCTTCGGTAGGGGCTGGCATTTCATTGCTGCCGGGTGAGCGGGAGCGTGCGCTCTCTCTGCTGGCGTTGCCATTGGATACGCCAGATACCGCGCTATTGCGTGCGCTGGATAGTTTCCAGCCGGATGCGCCACTGCGTTTTCAGGGTTTACTCACGCCACCGGACGGTGCTTATCAGAACTTTGGCGTGATGGCGGCGCTCGATATTCTCAACGCCATCGAAGATGCCATGTGCCGCTACAGTGGCAATCGCGACAACCTGATACTGGTGGGATCCTCCTATGGCGGCTATCTGGCGCAGCTGGTCAACAAGTTCCGCCCGGGTTACGCCCGTGCGCTGTTTGACAACTCCTCTTGGGCTGAACCCAATCTGGCGTATGTGGTGGGGCGGGATATAGGGGCGGTGGAGTACCAGTGCACGCTGCAAGGCGGGGTGGAACTGGCATTGTGCGTGTGTTCTCCCTGGCGGATGGTGGCCGGGCACCCTCATGAGTTTGACGTGGATGCCTTCATCATCCGCTCCTTCAGTGCCTCCCAGCTCGATCAGATGGCGGAGCAAGGAGGGACGGCCACCTTCTGTCTTATGGTGCACGCCATCCATGATCCCATCGCTCCCACCGAGGCCAAACTGGCCATGGCGCGAGCCATGCTGGCACGGGGCTTCAACGCCGAGTTGGTCCTGTTCGATGAGTCCAGCATTGATGGTGACTTCATTCGCAACATGGAACACGGTATGGGACTCTCCATGCTGCAATTTTTCGAGCAGGGGCTGGCCCTGCTCGCCGAACGCTCGCCAGACTTTCAGGCCAGTCAGGCTACTGAAGTGACCCTGCAAGCGGGCCATTCCATCTATCACCTGGACTTTGGTTGTCCCCTGGTGCGATTGCATCGCCACCGTATCGAGAGCATGGTGCCAGCCTGACGTCCCATGCCGGGGTTGCCTTGAATGGGGCGTTTGCCAAAACAACAACGGGGGCCAGGCCCCCGTTGTTGTTGATATGAATGGAAAGTAGGTCAGAGCTTGAACAGCGGCCGCAGGCGGATGCCGATCAGGCTGCCGGCCAGGGCCATCAGCATCCAGACCCAGCCGTGCAGGCTGCCCGACGCAGTGCCATCGAAGAAGCCACCGAGGTTGCAGGCGCTGTACATGGCGCCCATCCCCATCAGCAGGCCGCCTAGGATGGATGCCAGACTGTTGCCGAGCCGCATCGGGGCGAAGGTGCCGCCACCGCTGATGCAGCGCGCCAGCATGGCCCCCAAAATGCCGAGCCAGAACATGCCGACCATGGGGTTGATGAAGAGTGGCTGGGCCAGTTTCGGGTTCCCCTCGAACAGGCCGAACAAAGAGGCGCCACGCAGCGCCATGTCATAGACGGCGCCCGTGATGGTCCAGGCCGAGCCGTGCAGGGCCACCACGCTGGAGTTGAGCAGGGCGATCAGGATGCCGCCGGTCAGCACGGTGAAGCGGCCGTCGCGCCAGAACAGGTTGCCACCACTGAAGAGGGGCTTGAGCTCGCCGGTGCGCTTGAGTTCGCTCTTGCGAAACAGCAGGAAGAGCACGGCGACCAGCGCCAGGTTGAGCAGCATGCCGCTCCAGAGATTGCCGGTCAGATCCTTGGCCAGCACCACATGGCTGGAGAAGGTGGCATCCAGCATGGGGCGGAACTGGTTGCTGATCAGGGTGCCTATGCCGTAGCAGAGCAGCACCAGCCAGAAGCGGGGTTGCCCCTCGCCGCAGCAGTAGAGGGTGCCGGTGGCGCAGACGCCCGCCAGCTGCATGCCGATGCCGAACAGGAAGGCGCCGACGATGAAGGGAATGCCGATGGCCATCACGTTGCCCACCATGGCATCGCCAAACAGGGCGTGACTAAAGGAGAGGAAGCAGGTGAACAGCAGGATTTCGATGGCGATGGTGAGCAGGTGAACCCGCACATAGTAGCTGTTGCGCTTGGTCAGCATCTCGCGCCAACCGAATACGATGCCGAAGCGGCTGAAGGAGAGGGTGAAGCCGAAGCCGAATCCGATCAGGGCCATCAGGGCCCATTTCATACCAAAGGTGTTGCCGAGCCAGAGTAACGCTCCCCCCGCGAGTGCCACGATGGGGAGCGACCATTTTCGATTCATGTTGTTGTTTCCTGTGCGTCATGAGTGAGTGAAGCCGTGCATCCTATTCCCACATTGAGTCCGATTCCAGCGCGGATCCGCGCCTGTGGCGGAAAATGAAAGCAAAACCCTATCCAGATCAATTCCTGGCAAGGACCCCTGGCGAAATGAGGATGAATCTATTTCAGGCTCTGAAAATAATGATGTGGCGAGTGTGAAACTAATTAAATTGAAAAAGATGAATTTAAATTTTGCGCCATCGAATGCTTTTGGGTAGAATCTCGGCGTGTTATCAACAGATGGAAGGATATTATGGAAAGCGACAGTTGTAGCCGATTGCAAATCGCGATGTGGGCTTACCAGAGCTGAGGTTGATATCCTGTCTTCCCCCTCACTCTGATCGCTCAGAGTGCAGCATCTATATGAGTCACCTTCGACTCTCACAACCGCTTAATCCCGGCCTTCATCAGGGATTGCCGTTGTAAATCTGGATTGTTCCGCTCACCTGCGAGCCATGCCGCCTCGCGACCCCTGCAATTGAACGCTTCATCATGCGCCCCGGGTGCTGCCCGTCAGGGCCGCCACAGCGTCGGATCCGTGCCGTGGCCGGGAAGTGATCGAGCGTAAAATAACAAGATGGACAATACCATATTGAAAACGGGTTCGTTTTCGATAGGACAGGTTGCGAAATAAAATAATCAACGTGATTGCTCAATATATTCCGGTCGTGACAAGGGTTGCGCCGTAATATTTCCATGGGGTGCGGTTTTCTCCGTTATCTTCACCCGCCCGGCATCACTGATATTATTCCCTGCCCAGCATCCAGTTATTTCAAGCTGTCGTTACCCTTATTTCCTTTATGGGTGTATGCCGCCCTGGTGGCGGGATCACCGGACTCATCCGCCGATAATGCAGACCCGCGGGTCATGCCCGCCAGCGACAGTGCATCTGGCTGTCAGTGGCCGCGCCCGACTCTCCCCACCCCACTCGGAGGATATCGTATGACCGAAGAGCCCAAGCCTCGACCCTCGGGGTCCACGCCTCCCCACGCCTGATCCCCCTGCGGGTAACAGGATGCGGAGTCCTGATCCCTGATAGCCCCTACCTGCTGGCAAGCTTGCCCGACAGACACGCCGTCTGGCGGCATGTCCTGCGGGCGGCGCCATGCCGCGCCTGCGCCAGCCGGGGGCCCATTGCCTGTCTCACATCAGTACTGACGCCTGGCCTGGCCCGCGACAGGGCCTTGCTGCAAGCGAAAATCAGGATAAAGAGTTATGAAGCAACAACATACCGCCAGCCGGCACAAGCAGCAGGGATTCGTTTCCCCGGGCCGTGCCAATGAGAAGCTCTCCTCCCGGGTGCTCGACGAGGCCGACAAGTCTCTCGAGTACACCCTCACCGCCGTGCGCGGCAATATCGATGGCCTGACCTCGACCGAGGCGGCCAACCGTCTGGTCCAGTTCGGCCCCAACGAGGTGACCCACGACAAGCCGCCCCATCCGCTGATCCAGCTGATGCAGGCGTTCAAGAACCCCTTCGTGATGGTGCTGATCGTGCTCGGACTGGTCAGCTACGTGATGGACGTGCTGATGGCCGAGCCGGGTGACGAGGATTGGGTCAAGGTGATCATCCTCGGCGTCATGGTCAGCCTGAGCGGCCTGCTCCGCTTCTGGCAGGAGTACCGCTCGGCCAAGGCGGCCGAAACCCTCAAGTCGCTGGTGCGCAACACCGCCACAGTGCAGCGCCGCCCTTCGCCGGGAGCCCCCTCCCTGCGCAAGGAGGTGGCGATGGTCGATCTGGTGGCCGGTGACATAGTACACCTGCAGGCGGGGGACATGATCCCGGCCGACATCAAGCTGATCGAATCCCGCGATCTCTTCATCAGTCAGGCGGTGCTGACCGGCGAGGCCCTGCCGGTGGAGAAATACGACACTCTGGGGGCCGTGGCCGAGAAGTCGGCGGACGGCAGCAGCACGGGGGAGGTGGGCCTGCTCGACCTGCCCAACATCTGCTTCATGGGCACCAACGTGGTGAGCGGCACCGCCAAGGCGGTGGTGGTGGCAACCGGCAGTGACACCTACTTCGGTTCGCTGGCCCGCAACGTGGTGAGCCACAAGCGCATCGAAACCAGCTTCGATCGCGGCGTGAACAGCGTCACCAGGCTGCTGATCCGCTTCATGCTGGTGATGGTGCCCGTGGTCTTCATGCTGAGCGGCGTCAGCAGCGGTGACTGGATGTCGGCGCTGACCTTCGCGCTGGCGGTGGCGGTGGGGCTGACCCCGGAGATGCTGCCCATGATAGTCTCCGCCAACCTGGCGCGGGGCGCCGTGGCCATGGCCAAGCGCAAGGTGGTGGTCAAGCGGCTCAACTCGGTGCAGAACTTTGGTGCCATGGACGTGCTCTGCACCGACAAGACAGGCACCCTGACCCAGGACAAGATCATCCTGGAGCACCACTACGACGTGCGCGGCAGCCGGGACGACAGGATACTGCAGCTGGCCTGGCTCAACAGCCATCACCAGAGCGGCATGAAGAACCTGATGGACATAGCCGTGATCGAGCACGCCGATGCGCTGGGGGCGGGCTGCAAGCCGGCTGGCTACAGCAAGGTGGATGAGCTGCCGTTCGACTTCGTGCGCCGCCGCCTGTCGGTGATAGTGCAGGATGAGAGTGGCCAGCAGCTGATGGTCTCCAAGGGGGCGGTCGAGGAGATGCTCTCCGTCTCCAGCCACATCGACGACGGCAAGCAGATCCGCGAGCTGGATGAGATTGAGCGCCGTGCCCTGCTGCGCCGCAGCGAGGAGTACAACGCCGACGGTTATCGGGTGCTGATAGTGGCGACCCGCGATATCCCGGCCACTGAGTGCAAGCAGAGCTACCGCACCAGTGACGAGGTCAAGCTGGTGGTGCGCGGCTTCCTCACCTTCTTCGATCCGCCCAAGGATTCGGCCGCTCCGGCCATACGTGCGCTGAACGACTACGGCGTGGCGGTCAAGGTGCTGACCGGCGACAACCCCATCATCACCAGCAAGGTGTGTCGCGATGTGGGGCTGAACCCTGGGGTGCCCCTGCTCGGCAAGGACATAGAGGTGATGGACGACGTGGCCCTGTGCACAGTCGTCAAGCACACCACCATCTTCGCCAAGCTCACCCCGCTGCAGAAGTCGCGGGTGGTGAAGGCGTTGCAGGCCAACGGCAACACGGTCGGTTTCCTCGGTGACGGCATCAACGACGCCCCGGCGCTGCGGGATGCGGACGTGGGGATCTCGGTGGACAGCGGCGCCGACATCGCCAAGGAGACGGCCGACATCATCCTGCTGGAGAAGAGCCTGATGGTGCTGGAAGAGGGGGTGGTCAAGGGACGCGAGACCTTCGGCAACATCCTCAAGTACCTCAACATGACCGCCAGCTCCAACTTCGGCAACGTCTTCTCGGTGTTGGTCGCCTCCGCCTGGCTGCCCTGGGCGCCCATGCTGGCGATGCAGATGCTGATCCAGAACCTGGTGTATGACGTCTCCCAGATGCTGCTGCCCTGGGACAAGATGGATCCCGAGTTCCTCAAGCGTCCGCGCAAGTGGGAAGCCAGCAACATCAAGCGCTTCATGCTGTGGCTCGGCCCGACCTCCTCGGTGTTCGACATCAGCACCTTCTGCCTGATGTGGTTCGTGTTCGGAGCCGGCGCCATGTATGCCACCGCCAACGGCAGCATGGATCCGCTGGTCAACGGCCAGGCCATCATGAACTCGGGCTGGTTCATCGAGGGGCTGGTCTCCCAGACTCTGGTGGTGCACATGCTGCGAACCCGCAAGATCCCCTTCCTGCAGAGTACGGCCACCCTGCCGGTGCTGTTGTCGACCTCCATCGCCATCGCCATCGGCTGCTACCTGCCGTTCTCGCCGCTGGCGGAGCACTTCGGCTTCATCACATTGGAAGCGCCCAAGTACTTCATGTGGCTGGTGATCACCATGCTGGCCTACATGGGGCTGACCCAGGCGATCAAGACCATCTACATCAAGCGCCACGGTCAGTGGTTCTGACGGGATAAGCCTGGCCATCAGGCACCACAGTCAGTGGTGCCCGGTGTGAACCAGACTGTCATGCGGGCCTTTATCCGTGTGAACGCAAAGAGGGATGGCTCAGGCCATCCCTCTTTTTCATGGGGTCGGGAGGAGATCAGTGCGGGACCAGGGCATAGGCCTCGCCGGCCATGCCGGTCAGGATGGAGAGGCTGACGGCGCCGAACAGCAGACCCGTGACCAGATTGAGCGGACGCTGGATCCGGCCAAGCAGGCGTTGGGCCCGCGGGGTGGAGAGGCTCCAGGCCAGCACGCCGAACCAGACCAGAGAGAGCAGGAACAGCTCCAGCACCAGCAGGCCGCGCGTCAGGCCGTCCACCTGCGGCGTCACCATGGCCGCCAGCAGTCCCATGAAGAACAGCAGCGCCTTGGGATTGAGCAGATTGGTGGCAAGCCCGCTCCATATCCCCTTGCGCCAGCCTTGCTGCTCACCGCCAGCCTTGAGCGCCAGTGTTGCCGAGCTGTGCCAGGCGGCCTTGAGCGCCCCCCAGCCGAGCCAGCCCAGATAGAGGGCGCCGACCACCTTCACCGCCATGAAGAGCCAGGGATGTTCGGCGATCAGCAGGCTGATGCCGGTCAGGCTGAGGGTGGCGTGCAGCAAGATGGCCAGTGCTATGCCGAGCGCCGCCCCCAGGGCCGTGGGCCTGTGCAGGCTGGTACGCAGGATCAGCGCGAAGTCCGGCCCAGGGCTCGCCAGGGCGATCAGATGGATGAGACCTATGGTCAGAAACAGGCTGGTGAACATGGCAAAACCTCGATGACGGTATGAGGTGACAGCATGGGGGATCAGGGCGGGGAGGCGATTGTAAAAGATTGCAGCTGTTGATGGTTATCGGCCGGACTGGCGTGTCATGGCCCCTGGCTAGCCGGGCTGGCTGGTAAAAGACTGCATCTGCTGGCGGTAATCGGCGGGGGTCAGCCCGAAGGCCTGCCGGAAACCGTGGTGGAAGTGGCTCTGATCGAAGAAGCCGACCGCCAGCGCCACCTCGCTCACCGGCAGGCCGCTGCCGAGCAGGCGCTTGCCCTGCTCCAGTCGCAACCGCTTGAGCCAGGCGTAGGGGGTCATGCCGGTCTTCTTCTTGAACTGGCGCAGGAAGGCGAAGCGATCCAGCCCGAACAGGGCGGCCAGATCCTCCAGGCTGTGGCGCTCATCCAGTCGGGCCAGCAGATAGTCGCGCAGGTATCTGAGCTGGGGATCCGCCAGGGCGTGGCGCTCCGGCGCTATGTGCAACAGCTCGCCGAGCAGGCCCAGCAGCTGGCTCTCCGCCAGCAGGCCGTCCGCCTGGGGGGTGTCCAGATACATGTGCAGCCGGGCGAAGCCCTGATAGAGGTCGGGACGGCTCTGCAAGCCCTTGTCGAAGAAGGGTTCGGGGCTGTCCGGTAGCCAGCGCGCCAGCTGCTCGGGGGCGATGGCGAACACCCGCACCTCGTACCCTTCCGGCAGCAGGCTGAGGCCGTCGTGCATCTCGTCCGGGTTGACGGTGGAGAGCTCGCCGCGCACCAGATTGTGGCTGCTGCCCTTGTGGATGAATTTCTGGCCGCCCTGCTGCACCAGACCTATGTGATAGTCCAGGTGAACGTGGCGGCCATAGCTGAACTCCCTGTGGTGGGAGTGGGAGAGTTCAACCCCCGGCAGCAGCCGGGATTGCCAGTAATGGATGCGGGATTGGGGAGCGCTCATCGACTATTGATAACCTGAAACCCGAATATTGGCTTGTAGATTATTGCAGTGCCGACGCGTCATGCCGTCAATCCTGACTGGCAGCCCGGCGACGCTTGCCGCTGCGCAGTCCGTCCAGGCTGAACAGCACAAGCGCACTCCAGATGCAGCCGAAGGTGATCAGCTTGTCCAGCGCCAGCTCTTCCCCGTAGAGGGTGACCGCCAGTATGAACATCAGGCTGGGGCCTATGTACTGGAAGAAACCCAGGGTGGAGAGCTTGAGCCGGGTGGCGGCGGCGGTGAAGCAGAGCAGGGGCGCCGTGGTGACGGCACCGGCGGCGATCAGCAGCAGGTTGAGGTGCCAGTTATTTTCGGTGAGATGGCTGGTGGGACTGTCGGCAAATCCCCACAGGTAGATGGCGGCTGGCGGCAGCATGATCATGGTCTCGATCAGCAGGCCCGTGAGGGCATCGAGGGCCAGCTTCTTGCGGATCAGGCCATAGATGGCAAAGCTCGACGCCAGTACCAGGGCTATCCAGGGCAGGGAGCCGAAGGCGATGAGCTGGACGGCGACCCCGATCACCGCCAGTCCCACCGCCCACCACTGCAGGCGGCGCAGCTGCTCGCTCAGGAACAGCATGCCGAGCAGCACGTTGAACAGCGGATTGATGTAATAGCCTAGGCTGGCATCCAGCATGTGACCGTTGTTGATGGCCCAGATGAACAGCAGCCAGTTGCCGCCGACCGTGATGGAGGTGAAGGCCAGGGTGAGCAGCACTTTTGGCTGGCGCAGCACCGCCTGCACCTTGTGCCACTGACGGCCGATCAGGGTCAGCACCAGCAGCAGGACGCAGGACCAGATCATGCGATGGGTCAGGATTTCGGCGGCCGGTACGGCCGAGATGGTCTTGAAGTAGATGGGGGCCAGACCCCAAAGGGTATAGGCGCACAAGGCATAGATGATGCCCTGACGCTGAGCTTGTTGCTGCATGTGGATAACCTTCACTGGAGAGTCGGATGCTGGAAAACATCGCAAAAAATCAGTGTAGCGATCCTTTTGGAGGGAAAGAAGTGAATAAATGGTGATCAGCGGATTTTAACGGCGGTTTGCTCTGCTCAGCGGCCCCCGCCGCGACGGATCTTCTCGACGTCCAGCAGCAACCACAGCATGAGTGCGATGGCGGAGATCCACGGACCCCAGGTCACATAGGCCTCACCTTGCCCCAGCATGTAGAACAGCAGCGGCAGTCCTATCACCAGAAACACTACACTTCCCAGAAAAAATAACATTTTTATCTTTATATTTAAGGGCTTGTCTATTTGATGATTATATCGATTGAGGCGGGCGATGAAAGGGTAAAAATGAAAAAGGGGGATTTCTCCCCCAATTCGCTAGATGAGCGTCATTTCTGATGCTATTCGAGCTGGATCCAGGTGCTTTTCAGCTCGGTGTACTTCTCCAGGGCGTGCAGCGACTTGTCGCGGCCGTTGCCGGACTGCTTGAAACCGCCGAACGGCATTGTCATGTCGCCGCCATCCCAGTTGTTGACGAACACGGTTCCGGCGCGCAGGGCGCGGGAGCCCTTGATCGCCTTGTTCAGATCCGCCGTCCAGATCGCGGCGGCCAGACCGTAGTCGCTGTCGTTGCCGAGGGCGATGGCTTCTTCCAGCGTGTCGAAGCCGGTTACCGCCAGCACTGGGCCGAAGATCTCCTCTCGGAAGATGCGCATCTCGGGCGTCACCTCGTCAAAAATCGTGGGCTCGACATAGAAGCCGCCGCTCTCGATATGGGTGCGCTTGCCCCCCAGCAGCAGCTTGGCCCCTTCCTGTTTGCCAATCTCGATATAGCGCAGCACCTGCTCCATCTGGACGCTATCGACCATGGCGCCGATGCGGGTGGCGGGATCGAGCGGGTTGGCGGAGATCCACTCGCGGGCATGGGCCAGCAGCCGTTCCATGAACTGCGGCTTGATGCTGTTTTGCACCAGCAGGCGGGAGGCGGCGGTACATACCTCGCCCTGGTTGTAGAAGATGGCGCCAGCGGCACTCTTGGCAGCGGCGTCCAGATCCGGCGCGTCCGCCAGTATGATGTTGGGGCTCTTGCCGCCACACTCCATAAAGGCGCGCTTGAGATTCGACTTGCCGGAGCACTCCACCAGATGTTTGCCGATGCGGGTGGAGCCGGTGAAGGTGATGCAATCCACGTCCATGTGCATGGCCAGCGCCTCGCCCACCGTATGGCCAAAGCCCGGCAGCACGTTGAATACCCCATCCGGAATGCCCGCCTCTTTCGCGATCCCGGCGATGCGCAGGGCGGTGAGGGGGGATTTCTCGGAGGGCTTGAGGATGACGGAGTTGCCGGTGGCCAGCGCCGGGCCCAGCTTCCAGCAGGCCATCACCAGCGGGAAGTTCCAGGGCACTATGGCGGCGACCACCCCGAGCGCCTCGCGGGTCACCAGCGCCAGCGCGGACTCTTCCACCGGGGCGACCTGATCGTAGATCTTGTCGATGGCCTCGGCGTTCCAGGCGATGCAGTTGGCGGCGGCGGGGGCGTCATATCCCATGGCATCGCCGATGGGCTTGCCCATGTCCAGCGACTCCAGCAGCGCCAGCTCCACCTTGTTGAGGCGCATCAGCTCGGCAAAGCGCTGCATGATCAGCTTGCGCTGTTTCGGGGCCAGCCCGCTCCAGCGTTTGTCACTGAAGGCGGCGCGGGCGGCTTGCACCGCCAGCTCGGCATCGGCGGCGTCGCAGGCGGCGACCTTGGTCAGCAGCTGGCCATTGGCCGGGTTGATGCAGTCGAAGGTGGCGCCATTGATGGCATCCCGGTAGCTGCCATCGATGAAGGCTTGCGAGGGCAGGGTCAGATGGGCGGCCTTGTGTTGCCACTGGGCCAGGGTCAGGTCACTCATGTTCACTCCTTGAACCGGCAAAGAATTGGTCTCCGCGTATCAATATGCTAAACATCTTGCCGCTTGTAAATCCATTCTGTAACAATTCATTAAACACTTGCCCCTTTGTCCCCGGCAATGGCGGCCATCCTTGTCACTCGCCATGAGCGAGAAACCGGCCGGGGCAAGGCGTCAGCGATCGGCGTGAACGCCGTTGAATGGCCTTAGAAACTGGCCGGGGTGTTGGCGGAGATCAGCACGCACTCCTGCTCGCCCACGTTGCGAAAACGGTGCGGGGTGCGGCTGTCAAAGTAGTAGCCATCACCCGCTGCCAGCTGGTGGATCTGCTCGCCGACTGTGACCTCGACCGTGCCCCGGATGATGATGCCGCACTCTTCTCCCTCGTGGCTCAGCATGTCGTCACCCGTGTCGGCACCCGGCGGCAGTATCTCCTGCATCATGCCGATGGCACGGTTGGCGCGGCTGTGGCCAACCAGCCGGTAGCTGATGGGATGGGTGCCGAGATCCGGCATGTCGCTGGCGCGGAAGATCACCTCGGTTCCCATCTCTGTCTCTTCGGTGAAGAAGCTGGCCAGGGACATGGGGATACCTTCCAGCACCTTGCGCAGTGAGGAGACCGAGGGGCTCACCTGATTTTTCTCGATCTGGGAGATAAAACCGTTGGTCACACCGGAGCGTTTCGCCAGCTCGCGCTGGGAGAGGGCCGCCTTGGTGCGAACCGCCTTGAGGCGGTGACCTATATCCATCAATAGACACTCCTTGACTGTTTACTATTATTAAAATTGTGTTAAATATCTTATACCACCCTGCTCATGTATCAGCTAGGGGTGGCACCAGATGGGGCGATAATGAGCCCCTTTTTAGGAATTCAGGTGTTTAATTTAATAGGCATAAGCCGATAGTTACTAAACACCTTAAGGATGAGGTGACCATGAAACCGATCAGCGACATCAATACGCCCTCCGACATGTCCGCCTTCTGGATGCCGTTTACCGCCAACCAGCAATTCAAGGCGGCGCCGCGCATCCTGAAGTCGGCAGAGGGGATGTATTATCACTCAGAGGATGGCCGCAAGATACTGGATGGCACAGCCGGGCTCTGGTGTTGCAACGCGGGCCATGGTCGCCGCGAGATAGCAGAGGCTGTCTCCCAGCAGATTTCTCACCTCGACTTTGCGCCGACGTTCCAGATGGGGCACCCCCTGCCGTTCGAGCTGGCCAACCGGCTGGTGGAGATAGCCCCCAAGGGGCTGGGCCATGTCTTCTATACCAACTCGGGCTCGGAAGCCGTGGACACGGCGCTCAAGATTGCGCTGGCCTGGCAGCGGGCGCGGGGGCAGGGCACCCGCACCCGGCTGATTGGTCGCGAGCGCGGCTATCACGGGGTTGGTTTCGGCGGCATCTCAGTGGGGGGGATTCCTGGCAACCGCAAGTGGTTCGGCTCCCTGCTGACCGGGGTGGATCATCTGCCCCACACCCTCAACATCGCCAAGCATGCCTTCACCAGGGGGCTGCCCGATGAAGATCTGACCCTGGCCGACGAGCTGGAGAAGTTAGTCTTCCTGCACGATGCCAGCAACATAGCGGCCGTCATTGTCGAACCCATAGCCGGCAGTACGGGTGTCATCATGCCGCCCAAGGGCTATCTCAAGCGGCTGAGGGAGATCTGTACCAAACACGGCATTCTGCTGATCTTCGACGAGGTGATCACCGGCTTCGGTCGCCTCGGTTCCCCCTTCGCCGCCCAGGAGTTCGATGTCATGCCCGACATGATCACCTGTGCCAAGGGGCTCACCAACGGCGCCATCCCCATGGGGGCCGTGCTGGTGAGCAACGGCATCTATGACGACATGATGGCCGCCGGCAAGGGCGCCATCGAGCTGTTCCACGGCTACACCTACTCGGGTCACCCTGTGGCCGCCGCCGCCGCGCTGGCGACCCTCGAGATCTATCGCAACGAGAACCTGCTGACCCGCGCCGCCGATCTGGCGGGCTACTGGGAGGAGGCGGCCCATTCCCTCAAGGGCTGCAAGCATGTGAAGGACGTGCGCAACTACGGACTGGTGGCGGGCATAGAGCTCGAATCCCTGCCGGATGCGCCGGGCAAGCGTGCCTACGAGGTGTTCGTGCGCTGCTTCGAGAAGGGGGCCCTGATCCGGGTCACCGGCGACATCATAGCCCTGTCGCCGCCCCTCATCATGGAGCGCAGCCAGATAGACGATCTCTTCACCCTGCTGCAGGACGTGTTGCAGACACAGGCGTAGCCCCTTTTCACCTTGCATTGCATGGCGCCCCGGATTCGGGCGCCATCTCCCTGTGCCCGGCTCGCGCGAGACGGCGCAGGGAGAGACGGATTAACCATCACGGAGGATTTATGACATACAGGGTCAGCAACTTTATCAACGGCGAGACGACAGAGAGTCGCAGCGAGCGCTTCGGTGCCATCTTCAACCCGGCCACCGGCCAGCAGCAGGGCCAGGTGGTGCTCAGCACGGCCGCCGAATGCGGCGAGGCCATTGCCGTGGCGGAGCGCGCCTTCGCCGACTGGTCGCAGACCCCGCCGCTGGTGCGGGCCAGGGTGCTATTTCGCTTCAAGGAGCTGATGGAGCAGCACAGGGATGATCTGGCCCGGCTCATCAGCCGCGAGCACGGCAAGGTCTTCTCCGACGCCCAGGGGGAGCTGACCCGCGGGCTGGAGGTGGTGGAGTTTGCCTGCGGCATCCCCCACCTGCTCAAGGGGGAGCACTCCCTCAACGTGGGCCGCGGGGTGGACAGCCACTCCATGATGCAGCCGGTGGGGGTGTGCGCCGGCATCACGCCGTTCAACTTCCCGGCCATGGTGCCGCTCTGGATGTTCCCGGTGGCCATCGCCTGCGGCAACACCTTCATTCTCAAGCCGTCCGAGAAGGATCCGTCCCTCTCCCTGCGCATGGCCGAGCTGCTCAAGCAGGCCGGCCTGCCGGACGGTGTACTCAACGTGGTCAACGGCGACAAGGAGGTGGTGGACGTGCTGCTGACCGACCCGCGGGTCGGCGCCGTGTCGTTTGTCGGCTCCACCCCCATAGCCCAGTACATCTATGCCACCGCCTCGGCCCACGGCAAGCGGGTGCAGGCGCTGGGCGGGGCCAAGAACCACATGCTGGTGATGCCGGATGCGGATCTCGATCAGGCAATTTCCGCCCTGATGGGGGCGGCCTATGGCGCCGCCGGTGAGCGCTGCATGGCGATCTCGGTGGCCGTGGTGGTGGGGGATGAGACAGCCGATGCGCTGGTAGCCAAGCTTTCGCCACTGGTGGCGCAACTCAGGGTCGGGCCGGGTCTGGGTCAGAGCCCGGAGAACGAGATGGGGCCCCTGATCAGTCGCGAGCATCTGGCCAAGGTGCGCGCTTACGTGGATCAGGGGGTGGCCGAGGGGGCCCAGTTGCGGGTCGATGGTCGCGGCGTGAGTCACGGGGAAGGTTACTTTATCGGTGGCAGCCTGTTCGACCGGGTGAGCCCCGAAATGCGCATCTACCGGGAGGAGATCTTCGGCCCCGTACTGGCCATAGTGCGGGCCCCGGATTACGAGACGGCGCTCAGGCTCATCAACGAACACGAGTACGGCAACGGCACCGCCATCTTTACTTGCGACGGCGATACCGCGCGGGACTTCACCGCCAGGGTTCAGGTCGGTATGGTAGGGGTGAACGTCCCCATCCCAGTGCCCATGGCGTTTCACAGCTTCGGTGGCTGGAAGCGGTCCATCTTCGGGCCGCTCAACATGCACGGGCCGGATGGGGTGCGTTTCTACACCCGGATGAAGACGGTGACGGCGCGCTGGCCACAGAGCCTGCGCGCCGGCGCCGAGTTCTCCATGCCGACCATGAAGTGACGCGCAGGCACGCTGCCATGGCCTAACTTGTTGCCCCCGCAGGCCATAGCTCTGCGGGGGCAATCTCTGTAAAGGAGTTACAGATGCGACTGGGAATTCTCGATTGTGACCGGCTGGACCCCGATTTGGCGGGTGATTTCGGCCCCGTTTACTCCGAGATGTTTATCAAGGGCTTTCGGGCCCTGGCCCCCGGGCTGGAGTTTCGGGTCTGGTCGGCGCTCGATGGCGAGCTGCCGGACGACCTGCACGGGTGCGATGCCTGGCTCATCACGGGTTCGCGCCACGATGCCTACAGCGATCTGCCCTGGATCCAGGCGCTGCGCGGCTGGATCCGTCAGGCCCACGATGCGGACGTCAAGCTGGCCGGAGTCTGCTTCGGCCATCAGGTGATCGCCCAGGCGCTGGGGGGCGAGGTAGTGAAATCCACCAAGGGCTGGGGGCTCGGCGTCTCAGTTCATCCCATGCTGGCGACCGGCGCCTGGATGCAGCCCGGGCTGGACACCATCCGGATCCTGGCCAGTCACCAGGATCAGGTCGAGCAGCTGCCGCCGGGCGCGATCCGGTTGGCGGGCAACGATTTTTGTCCCAACTTCATGTTCTTGCAGGGGGATCACATAGTCGCCATTCAGGGACATCCGGAGTTCTCGGTGGAGTACAACCGGGCGCTGATCGAGCGGCGGCGGGACTTTCTGTCCGACGATCGCTATCAGCGCAGCCTCTCCTCGCTGGAGGGGGAAGTGGACTCGGCCACCATGATGCAGTGGCTGTTGCAATTTTTGGGCATACTGCCCGGTGGCGAAGGAGCGACCGGCGGGATCACAGCAGGAGAGCGAGCATGATTATTGGCGTACCCAAGGAAATCAAAAACCATGAATACCGGGTCGGCATGACTCCCGCCGGAGTGCAGGAGCTGGCGGCCCGGGGACACAAGGTCCTGGTGCAACAGCAGGGAGGCGAGGCGATCGGACTGTCCGATGCCGAGTACCAGGCGGCCGGGGCCGAGCTGGTGGCCAGCGCGGCGGAGATCTTCGCCCGGTCCGAGATGATAGTGAAGGTGAAGGAGCCCCAGCCGGAGGAGTGTGAACTGCTCAGGCCGGATCAACTGCTGTTCACCTATCTGCACCTGGCGCCGGATCCGGTGCAGACCCAGCTGCTGGTGCACTCGGGGGCTGTGGCCATCGCCTACGAGACTGTGACTGACGAGCGCGGCGGTCTGCCGCTGCTGGCGCCCATGTCAGAGGTGGCGGGGCGGATGGCGATCCAGGCCGGGGCCCACAGCCTGGAGAAGGCGCAGGGGGGCAATGGCACCCTGCTCGGTGGCGTACCCGCGGTGGCGCCCGCCAAGGTGGTGGTGTTGGGGGGCGGTGTGGTTGGCGTCAACTCGGCGCGCATGGCGCTGGGACTGGGAGCCGATGTCACCATTCTGGATCGCTCCCTGCCGCGGCTGCGGGAGCTGGACAGCCTCTATGGCCCGGCCCTCAAGACGCTTTACTCCACTCGCACCAATATCGAGGCCTGCATCGCCCAGGCGGATCTGGTGATCGGCGCAGTGCTGATCCCGGGGGCGGCGGCGCCCAGGCTGGTGACCCGCGACATGCTCAAGCTGATGCGCAAGGGCTCGGTGCTGGTGGACGTGGCCATCGATCAGGGCGGCTGTTTCGAGACCTCCCACCCGACCACCCACGAGGAGCCCACCTATGTGGTGGACGGCATCATTCACTACTGCGTGGCCAACATGCCGGGCGGCGTGGCGCGTACCTCCACCTTCGCCCTGACCAATGCCACCCTGCCGTTCGTGCTGGCGCTGGCCGACAAGGGCTACGCCCAGGCGCTCAGGGATGACAAGCACCTGCGGGCCGGTCTCAACGTGTTCAAGGGCAAGATCACCCAGGCGGCGGTGGCCCAGGCGCTCGGCTACGAGTACGTCAGCGCCGAGTCCGTGCTGGGCTGACTGCAGCGTGAAGCTGGCCGGCAAACGTCGAGCGGGCTCACAAACCCCGCGATTTCAGGGAGGGCCGTCAGGGCCCTTTCTCATATACTGGGATCCCTTGTCAGTGAGGTCTCTCCATGTCCCGTATTCTGCTGCTCGCCAATCTCAACTGTGATCATGTGCTCTCCCTCTCCGAACCCCTGGTGGCCGGAGCCCGCCTGCAATATGTGGATCAGGGCCGCCGGCTGGGGGGCGGCGCCGCCAACACCGGCATAGGGCTGGTGTGGGCCGGCCACGAGGTGACCATAGCCTCCCGCATCGGGCTGGATGAGGCGGGCGACTGGCTGCTGGAGCAGGCGGCGAGCTATGGGCTGGACTGCTCCCACGTGGAGCGGTTCGGCGGCGAGACAGGCGAGCTGCTGATCCTGGTGGACTCCACCGGCGAGCGCACCATCCTCAGGCGACCGCATCGCCCCGATCTGCCCGGCGACTTGCCGCTGGAGGGGGTGGACTGCCTCTACGTGAACTATCCCGGCACCGCCATCATCGGCTACATGCGACAGATGCTCGGCAAGAGCTTCGTGGTGGCCCAGTATCCCAAGGGCGGGCAGGCGCGCCGCCCCTGCCACGTGTTGGTGGCCTCCCGCTCCGATCTCGGCGAGGTGAGCGACCCCTGGCAGCATGCCCGCCAGCTGGCGGGAGAGCAGCTGGAGTGGCTGGTGTTGACCGAAGGCAAGGCAGGGGCCGTGGCCATTCACGGCGAGGAGCAGATCCGGGTGGCGGCGCGGCCCGTGTCCGTGGTGGACACCACGGGGGCGGGGGATGCGTTCGCCGGCGGCCTCATTCACGGGCTGGCCCGCGGCATGGCGATCCAGGATGCCCTGCAGTGCGCTGTGGATTGGGGGGCCTTCGCGGTCGCCTCCGAGAGCTCGATTCCCTCCAGCGCCTTGAAAAACTGGCTCAGGCAGCCTCACTGAATCCTGAAAAATGGTTTCGTATGGAGCAGGTTAATCCACTCGGGTGTGTGGGGAAGACAGGCGAATTTAGCCGCCAAAAACACCCCAAACCTTGGACTAAGCCTGCAAGTTTGCGATCAATCAAAGAAAGTGTCGATTTATGTGCATCTTCATCGACACCCGCCTGAGCTGCTCTTAACCTTGTCACTCCACGACTCAGATTAAGATGCGTACTCCGTGCAAGCGCAAGCGCGGCCCCGCCTCTTAGCTTTAGGTTGTCGTCCTGATTTCTGGCTTGTAGTAAGAGGCAAGTGCGACCATGCAACTGACACGATTTACCGACTATGCCCTGCGTACCCTGACTTTTTTGGCGGTTCAGCCGGGAGATCGCCTGTCGACCATCACTGAGGTGGCCGATACCTTTGCCATCTCCCGCAACCACGTGGTCAAGATAGTGCACCAGCTCGGCATCAAGGGGTACATAGAGACGGTACGTGGCAAGCATGGCGGCATCCGCCTCGGCCGCTCCGCCGTCTCCATCAACCTGCGCGATGTGGTGATGGACATGGAACACGTGCTCTGCCCGGTGGATTGCAAGCGCGAGAACTGTCGTCTCTCCGGTGGCTGCCGCATCCAGGGCATACTGCGCCGCGCCATGAACGCCTTCCTCGAGGTGCTGGGGGAATACACCCTGGCCGATGCGGTGCGCGATCCGACCCGGCTCTGCCACCTGCTCGGCATCGAACAGGATTCCATCCTGGCCATGGCATAAACGCCGCGCCGGACATGACAAAGGGGCCCACGGGCCCCTTTTTGCTTTCTGGTATTTGAGACTAGGGTGGCGGCCCGGGTCAGAGCTGGGGGATCAGGGTGATGGCGCCATGGAAGCAGGCTAGGCCGCAGGCGCCACAGCCATCGCACGCCGCCATGTTGACGCTGACGCCGTCGGCGGTGGCCTTGATCGCCTGCTGGGGGCAGGCATCTTCACACAGCAGGCAGTAGAAGCCCTGTTTGGCCTGACAGCTCGCCTCTATCTGCACCCGGGTCTGCACCTGTCGCCCCCACTGCAGGTCGAGGGCGCCGGTCGGACAGGCCCTGGCGCAGCTGCCGCAGTAGCTGCACTGGCCGCAGGCGAGATCCAGCACTGGGGTGCCGGCGATGGCGGTCCCCTCGTATTCGGGCTGGCTTGCCGGCTTGAGCAGGCCGTTGGGACAGGCCTTGAAGCATTCACCGCAGCGGGTGCAGAGGGAGAGGTACTGGGACTCTTCGATGGCCCAGGGCGGGCGTGCCTCGTGACAAACCACGTCCGGTTTGCGGGAGCCCCCCAATGCGTGCGTCAGCCATCGACAGAAAAAATGAGTCATGCTCGCCCCTGATACCTATTAGGGGTTAATTTTATCCAAGTTTCGGCTGGCAAGCCAGAGAATAGCGCCGGCCAGGATCGCAAGCCGGGTTGCCCTTGTGTAAGCTAGGCGAGTCTTTTTGCGGGATTGAATGAACTCATGTGGTTATTTCTGTGGCGTGCGTCTCTGTTGTATATCTTCCCCCTGCTGATGTGGGGCTACTGCCGCATCAAGGATATCGAGTTCGCCGAGCTCGATACCGGGGTTAACAGTCACAAGTGGGTGGTGCTGGCCGCCTACCTCCTCTATGTGGTGATCTGGCTGTTGCTCAACCGCTACCTCGAGCTCTTCCTGCGTCAGCGGAGCCGCAAATGATCGAGCCCGGGCTCTGGGGGATCTTGTTGCCTGCCGCCGTGCTGGCTCTCGGGCTTGGCTGGCTGTTCGGGCGTCGGGCCGCCACGGCGCAGGCTCAGGAGCTGATGCTGGCACAAGAGCGCCATCAGGCGCTGCAGGATCGCTTCGACGAGTTGCAGGACGAGCGGATGCAGGGCCAGCAGAAGCTTGATCAGCAGCAGACCCTGCTGATCAAGCTCACCGCCCGCCTCAAGGATGCCGAAGCCACCCTGCGCAGCGAGCGGCTGGCCGCCGCCGAGAAATTGCAACTGCAGCAGGAGGCGGAGCAGCGTCTCAGCCAGCAGTTTGAAAACCTCGCCAACCGTATCTTCGAGAAAAACTCCGGCAACTTCCGCGAACTGAACCAGAACAGCCTGGATCTGCTGCTGACTCCGCTCAAAGAGCAGCTCGAGGGCTTTCGTCGTCAGGTGGGAGAGACCCACGCCCAGGAGACGGCCCAGCGCCACAGCCTCAAGTTCGAGCTGGAGCGTCTGGCCGAGCTCAATGCCCGCATGACCGAAGAGGCGGCAGCCCTGACCCGCGCCCTCAAGGGGGACAGCAAGCAGCAGGGCAACTGGGGTGAGGTGGTGCTGGCCCGCATCTTGAGCGAATGCGGTCTGCGCGAGGGCCACGAGTACCATACCCAGGTCAACATCGAGGTGGACAGGGGCAAGCGCTACCAGCCCGACGTCATAGTCCACCTGCCCCAGGAAAAAGACATCATCATAGACGCCAAGGTGTCGCTGACCGCCTACGAGCGCTGGTACAACAGCGATAACGAGCTGGAGAAGGCGGTGGCGCTCAAGGAGCACGTCGCCTCGGTGCGCAACCACATCCGCGAGCTGGGCCGCAAGGATTACCAGCAGCTGCCCGGGGTGCGCACCCTGGACTATGTGCTGATGTTCGTGGCGGTGGAGCCCGCCTTCCTCACCGCGGTGGAGGCCGATCCCTCCCTGGTGCGCTACGGCCTCGACAACAACATACTGCTGGTGAGCCCCACCAACCTGATGGTGGCGCTGCGCACCATAGAGAACCTGTGGCGCTACGAGCGGCAGAATCAGAATGCCCGCCAGATCGCCGAGCGGGCCGGTCGCCTCTACGAGAAGCTGCGGTTGTTCGTGGAGGAGATGCAGCAGATGGGGGGCAGCCTGCACAAGGCGCAGGAGAGCTACGACAAGGCGATGGGGCGGCTGGTCAACGGTCGTGGCAACCTGATCGCCCAGGCCGAGCGCTTCCGCGAGCTGGGGGTCGAGGTGACCAAGACGCTGCCCGAGCCGCTGGTCAACCGCGCGCTGGAGCGGGAAGAGTCCGCCGAGTGAGGTGGATGGTCATGCACGGCATGAGAGGAAGAAGGGCAGCCATTGGCTGCCCTTCTTGTTTTCGTTTGTCGGCGGACTCCGGAGTGCAACTTGATCACTGCTTCCAGAAGGAGGGGAAGAAGAGCACGGCCACGGTCAGGATCTCGAGCCGCCCCAGCAGCATGCCGAACGACAGTATCCACTTGGCAGAGTCCGGCAGGGTGGCGAAGTTGGTGCTGGGTCCTATGACGGGGCCCATGCCGGGACCCACGTTGGCCACGGCGGTGATGGAGCCCGAGATGGCGGTCAGGGGATCCAGCCCGATGGCGGCGAGCAGGGCGGCGATCAGCAGTATGACGGCGAAGTAGGCCAGCACGAACGAGATCATGGAGCGGATGATGGCGTCGTTGACCGGACGACCGTTGTACTTCTGCGGGAAGACGGCGGAGGGGTGCATCAGCTGGCGCATCTGTTTCTTGAACAGGGCGAACGCCACCTGTACCCGGAAGATCTTGAGCCCGCCGGCGGTGGAGCCGGAACAGGCGCCGAGCGCCAGCAAGATGATGAAGATGATGCTGGTGAGCGGCCCCCAGGTGCCGAAATCGCCGAGGCCGAAGCCTGTGGTGGTGAGCACTGAGACTATGTTGAAGCTGCTGATGCGCAAGGCATCCATGAAGCCGTAGATGTCCCTTATCCACAGATAGAAGGTGACGACGACCGTGACCCAGATCACCAGCCAGAAGAAGCCCTGGACCTGGGCATCCTTGAGCAGGCTGTTGTCACGGCGGGAGAGGGCTTGCACATAGAGCAGGAAGGGCAGGCCGCCGAGGAACATGAAGAGGGTGCCGATCCAGTGTGCCGAGTTGGAGAAGTGGGACATGGACTGATCCGAGGTGGAGTAGCCGCCGGTGCTGAGGGTGGTCATCGAGTGGTTGACCGCCTCGAACAGCGTCATGCCGCTCACCCAGTAGGCGAGGAAGCAGAGCATGGAGAGCACCAGATAGACCACCACTATGTTGTTGGCCACCGTCTTGGCGCGTGGCGCGCTCTTGTCCGACCAATCCGAGCTCTCGGTCTGGAACAGCTTCATGCCGCCCACGTTGAGGTAGGGCAGCACGGCCACCGCCATCACTATGAAGCCCACCCCCCCCAGCCACTGCAATATGGAGCGCCACAGCAGGATGCTGTGGGCCATGCCGTCGAGCCCCGACAGCACTGTGGAGCCTGTGGTGGTGACCCCTGACATGGTCTCGAAGTAGGCATCGGTGAAGTCGATGTGGTTGATGAAGAAGAAGGGCAGGGCGCCGAAGATGCAGGCCACCACCCAGACCGAGGTGGTGAGCAGGAACATCTCCCGCACGCCGAGGTGGAACACCGCCTTGCGGCCGTAATGAAGGCAGAGCAGGGCCGCGCCGTGGGTGATCAGCACGGATTTCAAGAACTCGACGAACCCCTCGGAGCCGGTGAGCAGCGCCAGCAGGGTGGGCAGCCACATGAAGAGTGCCAACTTGGAGAGCACCAGCCCTAGGGTGAAGATGATGGGGCGCAGCTTGATCATGCAAGATAACCTGGTCGTTGATTGACAAAAGACCCGGACAATCCCCTTGGGAGGCTGTGCCGGGTCTGGTTTGCGCTGCCTGGGTGCATGGGCAGGTTACAGGAAGAAAGGACTTGGCTGGAACAGCCGTTCCACTTCCGGTATGTACTTCTTGTCCACCAGGAACATCACCACGTGGTCATCCTGCTGGATCCGGGTGCGATCGTGGGCGATCAGCACCTCGTCGCCACGCACTATGGCACCGATTGTGGTGCCGGGCGGCAGTTTGAGTTCACCGACCGTCTTGCCGACCACCTTGGAGGTGTTCTCGTCACCGTGGGCTATGGCCTCGATGGCCTCGGCCGCACCACGGCGCAGGCTGTAGACGTTGGCGATGTCGGCCCGGCGCACGTGGGTCAGCAGGGCCGAGATGGTGGCCTGCTGGGGTGAGATGGCGATGTCGATGGAGCCGCCCTGCACCAGGTCCACGTAGGCGCTGCGCTGGATCAGCACCATTGTCTTCTTGGCGCCCATCTTCTTGGCGAGCAGGGCCGACATTATGTTGGCCTCGTCCTCGTTGGTCACGGCGATGAAGACGTCGATCTGGTCTATGTGCTCCTCGGCCAACAGTTCCTGATCCGCCGCGTCGCCGCAGAAGACTATGGTGTTCTCCAGCACCTCGGAGAGCTGCTCCGCCCGCTTCTGGTTGCGCTCGATAAGCTTGACGCTGTAGCGCTTCTCCAGCTGGCGGGCGAGGCCGGCGCCTATGTTGCCGCCGCCGACGATCATGATGCGTCGGTAGGGGCTCTCGAGGCGCTGCAGCTCCGACATCACGGCCCGGATATGGCCCGCCGCCGCCACGAAGAACACCTCGTCATCCGCCTCTATGATGGTGGTGCCTTGCGGGCGGATGGAGCGCCCCTGACGGAAGATGGCGGCGACCCGGGTCTCTATGTTGGGCATGTGATCCCGCAGGGTGGAGAGCGCATTGCCCACCAGGGGGCCACCGTAGTAGGCCTTGACCGCCACCAGACCCACCTTGCCACCGGCAAAGTCCACCACCTGCAGCGCACCCGGATACTCGATCAGCCGACGCACATAGTCGGTCACCAGCTGTTCGGGGGCGATCAGGTGATCTACCGGCACGGATTCCGGCAGGAACAGGCGATCCCGCTCCACCAGATAGGCGGGGGAGCGAATGCGCGCCACCTTGTTCGGGGTGTTGAACAGGGAGTAGGCCACCTGGCAGGCGATCATGTTGGTCTCGTCGCTGTTGGTGACCGCGACCAGCATGTCCGCATCCTGGGCGCCCGCTTCGCGCAGCACCTTGGGGTGGGCGCCGTGGCCGTTCACCACCCGCAGGTCGAACTTGTCCTGCAGCTCCCGCAGCCGGTCGCTGTCGGTATCAACTATGGTGATGTCGTTGTTCTCGCCGGCCAGGTTCTCTGCCAGGGTGCCACCGACCTGGCCAGCGCCCAGAATGATGATCTTCATAGGGACCCCTCAGGGAACGAGGATGCGTTGCAACGGATGGCAATCTGGTCAGGGTCAGTCGTCAACATGATGATTCTCATAGGGAAAGCTTGCTCGATGTTGCGCAATCATGGGTGCCGTCAAGCGGCACCCGTCATCTTCATGGCCATTGCTCTGCTTACCGCTTGATCAGCTTGGCATAGTAGAAGCCATCCATCTCGGCTTCGCCCGGCAGGAACTGGCGGCCCGGACACGCCGGCGTGTCCTGTTCGTGCAGCGGCACCAGGGTGGCATCCGGGGTAGCAGCCAGGAAGGCGCGGATCTGTTCGCGGTTCTCTTCCGGCAGCACTGAGCAGGTGGCGTAGAGCAGAGTACCGCCGCTTTTCAGTTTCGACCAGAGAGCGATCAGAATACGGCGCTGCAGCTCTGCCAGCTCGCGGATGTCCTGATCCCGGCGCAGCCACTTGATGTCGGGGTGGCGGCGGATGACGCCGGTGGCGGAGCAGGGGGCATCCAGCAGGATGCGATCGAACTGACCCTTGGGCCACCAGAGTTCCGGGGTGCTGGCATCACCGTGGATCACCTCGGCCTTGAGGCCGATGCGATCCAGGTTCTCCTGCACTCGCTTGAGGCGATGTTCGTCGGCATCGACGGCCACCACGCCGGCCAGCTTGGGCTGACGCTCAAGCAGGTGAGCCGTCTTGCCACCGGGGGCGGCGCAGGCATCCAGCACCCATTCGCCCGGTTGCGGGTCTAACAGTCGGGCTGCTTGCTGGGCAGCACCGTCTTGTACCGAGCAGTCGCCTGCCTCGAAGCCGGGCAGCTTGGTCACGTCGCAAGGGCGTTCCAGCAGGATGCAATCTTCCCCTTCCTCACCGGCCACCGCATTGATGCCCACTTCGGCCATGCGGGCCAGCATCTGCTCGCGGCTCTGGCGCTGGCTGTTGTTGCGGATCCACATGGGCGGGCGCTGGTTGTTGGCCTCCATGATGAATTCCCAATCTTCGGGATAGGCCTGGCGCAGGCGTTTGGTGAGCCACTCAGGATGACCGAGGCGAATGCTGGGAACGCGGTCGATGCGCAGCAAGATGACTTCGGCGCTGCGCTGGAAGTTGCGCAGTACGCCATTGATGAGGCCGCGCAAGGAGGTGCCCTTGAGCAGTTTGACGGCGTTGACTGTCTCGGCCACGGCGGCGTGGGCCGGAATGCGGGTGTAGATGAGCTGATAGAGACCGACCAGGATCAGATAATGGAAGATGCGGCTCTTGTTCTTGAGCGGCTTGTCCATCATCTCGTTGACTGCCGCATCGAGGCGGGGCAGCCAGCGCAGGGTGCCGTAGCAGAGTTCTTGCAGGAGGGCGCGATCGCGGGGCGCAACCTTCTCCTGGGCAGCAGGCAGAACAGCGGAGAGGGATTGACCCTGATCCAGCACCTGTTGAATAACGAGAGCGGCCTGTGCACGTGTTTTCATAATGTTACCTTAGATGCGCAAGTCGGGGCCTGGGCCCCGCTTGGTTCAATTCAATTGCGTGCCGGGTTCAAACCAGTCGCGGCGAGAGTTGAGCAGATCCGAGACGGACATGGCTTTCTTGCCGGGCGGTTGCAGAGTGAGCAGGCGCAGCACGCCCTTGCCGGTGGCGATGTCGATCCCCTGCTTGTCGGCCTTGAGCAGGGTGCCGGCGTTCTGGCCATGGTCACTGTCGATGACGGTGGCTTGCCATACCTTGATGGTCTGGTCAGCCACTTCAAACCAGCTGATGGGCCAGGGGTTGAACGAGCGGATGCAGCGTTCGATGGCGACGGCCTCCATGGCCCAGTCGATGCGGGCTTCTTCCTTGGAGAGCTTCTCGGCGTAGTTGGCCAGCGCATCATCTTGCGCCTCGGCAGCGGTTTCACCGGCGGCCATGGCATCGAGGGTCTCGACCAGTGCCTGCGGGCCCAGCTCGGCCAGCTTGTCATACAGGCTGGCGGAGGTCTCATCGGCGGCGATAGGGCAGCTCACCTTGCGGATCATGGCGCCGGTATCCAGCCCCACATCCATCTGCATTATGGTGACGCCGGTTTCGCTATCACCCGCCCAGATGGAGCGTTGGATAGGTGCGGCACCGCGCCAGCGGGGCAGCAGGGAGCCGTGCACGTTGATGCAGCCGAGGCGCGGGGTATCGAGCACCGCCTTGGGCAGGATCAGGCCGTAGGCCACTACCACCATGAGATCGGCGCCAAGGGCAGCCAGTTCGGCCTGCGCCTCTTCCTTGCGCAGGGAGGCGGGCTGGTAGATCGGCAGCTCATGGGCAAGGGCCAGCTCCTTGACCGGGCTGGCGGTGAGCTTCTGGCCACGACCGGCCGGTTTGTCTGGCTGGGTGTAAACGGCAACGACCTCGTGGTCGGAAGACAACAACGCCGCCAGGTGACGGGCGGCGAAGTCGGGAGTACCGGCAAAAATCAGTTTCAGCTTGTTCAATGGGGCAGATCCTCAGAGGATTTTGCGATCTTCACGGGCCATCTTTTCCAGCTTCTGGCGAATGCGCTGGCGCTTGAGCGGGGACAAGTAGTCCACAAACAGCTTGCCGACCAGATGATCCATCTCATGCTGTATGCAGATGGCGAGCAGATCGTCTGTTTCCAGCTCGAATGGCTTGCCGTTGCGATCCAGCGCGCGCACCTTGACCCACTCGGCGCGTGGCACCAGAGCGCGGTGCTCGGGCACCGAGAGGCAACCCTCTTCGATGCCGGTGCTGCCGGATTGCTCGAGGATCTCGGGGTTGATCAATACCAGAGGATCTTCACGGTTTTCAGAGACATCGATCACTATGATGCGCTGATGAATGTCGACCTGAGTGGCGGCAAGGCCTATGCCTTCCTCCGCATACATGGTTTCGAACATATCATCTACAATGTGTTGTAACTCGGGTGTAAAGGTCTCGACAGGGGCTGCGACAGTGCGCAGACGTTCATCGGGAAAACGCAATACATCTAGAATGGCCATAGTTTTTTCTTTAGTTTCGTATAAATGCAGTCAATATTGGCGTAATTCTAGTCATTTACGCCGACAAAAAACAGCAACACTTTGCGTGCAGAAGTAACAGGGAGTGTTATGTATCTGAAGCAAACCATCCTCGCCTGCCTGCTGGCCACTCTGAGCCAGGGTGCCTTGGCCGATCAGTTGAAATTGAAAGCGGGTTATCCCGAGCGTTATGTCGTGCAAAAAGGCGACACCCTCTGGGATATTTCGGGCCAGTATCTGGCAGAGCCCTGGCTCTGGCCCCGCCTGTGGAACATCAATCCCCAGATTGCCAATCCGCACTGGATCTACCCCGGTGACGTGCTGCATCTGAGCTGGGTCAACGGCGAGCCTCGGCTCGGCAAGGCGACACAGGGGGGCAAGCCGGTGGTCCATCTCTCGCCCAAGAGCCGCTACGAGAACAAGGCCAATCCGGTCCCGACGCTACCGCTCAGCGAAATAGGCCCCTTCCTGCAAACCGACCACATTCTGGCCGACAACCAGCAAGCGAAAAAGCTGCCCTATGTGCTCGGCAACAACGAGGCCCACATCGGTATGCTGGAGGGCGACACCCTCTATGTGCAGGGATCGCTGACGCCTGGTCAGGACTACGGCATCTATCATCCGGGCATGGTTTACAAGGACAAGCAAACCGGCGAGCTGCTGGGGCAGGAGGCGGTCTTTGTCGGCACGGCCAGAGCCGAGGAACGGCTGCCGGATGATCGCACCCGGGTCACCCTCAGTCACAATCAGCGAGAGGTGTATCAGGGGGACAAGGTGATGCCTTTCCCGCCGCAGGAAACGCTCTCCGCCGTGTTCACTCCGAAGGCGGCGCCCGTGATCTCATCAGGCTACATAGTCGATCTGCCGAGCAAGGCCCGTGGTGGTGGCAAGTTTGATGTCGTGCTCATCAACCGGGGGCTGCGGGATCAGCTTGCCCCCGGCGATGTGCTGGAGATCCGGCGCCCCGGTGCCAAGCTGGTGAGCAAGAACGGCAAGGTATCGTACAAGGAGTACTCTTCCGTCTACAACAAGGCCTTCTACTCGGCCGGCAAGCCCCCCTTGCCCTCGGAGGCGGTGGCCAGGGTCATGTTGTTCAAGGTGTACGACAAGCTGAGCTACGGCCTCATCATGCAGAGCCAGGACATGGTCAGCTCCGGCTATCAGGTCAGTAACTTCTAACGTGCCACCTCCACTCGGGCGGGTCTCGCTGTGGCTGACGCTGGATGCCGTCACCGGTATCGGCCCCGTCACCGCCGCCCGTCTGCTTGCCCACTTCGGTGGCGATATCGCCGCCCTGTTTGAGAGTGATGATGGTCGTTTGCGGGCGCTTGGTCTGCACTCGGCCCAGATCCGTCAACTAAGATGGCCACTGCCTTCGGTTGAGCAGGGGCTGAGCTGGGCCACCGAGCCTGGCAATCACCTGCTCTGCCCCGATGATCCCGCCTATCCTGACCTGTTGAAAGAGATCCCCGCCGCCCCCTTGCTGCTCTACTGTCGTGGCAATCTTGCCGCCTTGTCTGCTCCACAGCTGGCGATGGTCGGTACGCGTCACCCCACCTATGCCGGCAAGGACAATGCCGCACGCCTGTGTGCGGAACTGGTGGCGTGCGGTCTGGCGATCACCTCGGGACTCGCGCTCGGTATCGATGGTGTCTGTCATCAGCAGGCCCTAGCGACGGGCGGTATCACGCTCGCCGTGCTGGGCTCCGGCCTCGACTGCCTCTACCCCAAGCGTCATCAGGGGCTGGCTAGCCAGATCCTGGAGAATGCGGGCGTGCTCATCTCCGAGCTGGCGCCGGACAAGGGGCCGCTCGCCGAACATTTCCCTCGTCGCAATCGCATCATCAGTGGACTGGCGCTCGGAACCCTGGTGGTGGAGGCGGCCGAACAGAGTGGCTCACTCATCACGGCCCGCTACGCGCTGGAGCAGGGGCGTGAGGTATTTGCCGTTCCCGGTGCGCCGCAGAATGTGCAGGCGCTGGGCTGCAACAAATTAATCCAGCAGGGGGCCAAACTTGTATTGAGCGCGGCCGATATAGTGGAAGAGCTTCCCGGATTGGTCAGCCTGGCACGGAAACCGGATGGATTGCCTGAGCAACGGCATAATAGCGAATTGCCTTATGCCGATTTGTTGGATAACGTAGATTATGAGACCACGAGCGTGGATACCGTCGCCGAACGGGCCCAGCTTCCTGTCGAAGTGGCATTGGGCAGGTTGGTAGAGCTGGAGCTTTCCGGTGCAGTGATGGCGGTAGCCGGTGGATACGTCAGAGCGAGGAGGGCGAATCATGTTTGATGTATTGATGTACCTTTTCGAGACCTACATCCACAGCGATGCAGATGTAATGGTCGAGCAGGATGAACTCACCGACGAGCTGAGCCGGGCCGGTTTCGATAAAGACGAGATCGAGAAGGCGCTCGACTGGCTGGAGCGACTGGCCAACCTGCACGATAGCGAGCGGGAGGTGTACGTCACCGCCAGCGCGCAAGGCTCGATGCGTATCTATGCCCCGCAAGAGCTGGCTCGCCTCAGCACCGAATGCCGTGGCTTCCTGTTGTTCCTGGAACAGGCTCAGGTACTGAATGCCGAAACCCGCGAGATATGCATCGAGCGTCTGCTCGAGCTGGACAAGCCGGATATCGAGCTGGACGATTTGAAGTGGGTCGTCATGATGGTGCTGTTCAACGTACCGGGCAGTGAAAATGCCTACCAGCAGATGGAAGAGCTGGTGTTTGATGAGTCAGACGGCGTCATTCACTGACAGTCCGGTGCCGCGCTGGTAGAATTCAGGCCATCTGGATTTCAAGGCGCGGCCCATGTCAAAAATCGATCATCATCTCTTTTCTGCCCACGAACAGGCGTTCGAGCGAGAGCCGTGCCCGCAGTGTGGTGCCGAGCTGGTGATCCGACAGGGCAAGCATGGCCCCTTTCTGGGCTGCTCCGCCTATCCCACCTGTGACTATATCCGTTCTCTGACGCCATCCGGCCGCGACATCGAGAAAGTGCTCGAAGGTTCGACCTGCCCGGATTGCGGCCAGCCGCTGGCGATCAAGAAGGGGCGTTACGGTCTGTTTGTGGGTTGCACCCAGTATCCGGCCTGCCAGCACATCGAATCCCTGCAGGAAAGCGACGATACCCAGATCCTCTGTCCTGAGTGTGGCAAGGGTCATCTGGTGAGTCGCACCTCCCGCTATGGCAAGCAGTTTTACTCCTGCGATGGGTATCCCCATTGTAAATATGTGGTTAACGACAAGCCGATCCCTATGCCTTGTCCCGAATGTGGCTGGGGCATCATGGTAGAGAAGAAAGTGAGGGGAAATCTGAGGTGGATCTGCCCGCAAAAGAAATGCGGCCATCAAAGTGAGCAGGTATAATCCCGCCGCCGTAACCAAATTGAAACGTTTTCGGCGAACTTCAACCCCCCACTTGGAGTAAGGAAATTCCCACCATGAATAAACCCTTTGTTGCCGTATTGATGGGCTCTGATTCTGATTTTCCCGTGATGCAATCTACCCTTGAAGTCCTCAAGTCGTTTGATATCACAGTGGAAGTCAAGGTTACCTCTGCGCACCGTACCCCGGCTGCGACTCATCAGTATGTGACCGATGCCGAGGCCCGTGGCTGCAAGGTCTTTATCTGTGCTGCCGGTCTGGCGGCTCACCTGGCCGGTGCCGTTGCCGGCATCACCACCCGTCCCGTGATCGGGGTGCCCATCGATGGCGGCCCGCTCAAGGGACTGGATGCGCTGCTCTCTACCGTGCAGATGCCGGGCGGCGTGCCAGTAGCAACCGTGGCGATCGGCAAGGCCGGCGCCAAGAACGCGGGCTATCTGGCGGCTCAGATGCTGGCGGTCGGAAATGATGAGCTGGCGGCCAAGGTACGTGCCGAACGCCAGAAGAATGCCGAAGAGGTGATGGCCAAGGATGCCGCCCTGCAGGCTCAACTGCTCAAATAAGCAATAAGGCGGCAACCTGCCGGACATGTTCGCGCTTTATAACAGGACGCACGGATGTGTACCGGCGGTTGTCGCTCTAACAGGTTCAATCCAAATAAGTGATGAGGCGGCAGCCTAGCTGCCGCATTTTTTCTATGCCCAACGAATTTGAACAAGCGGTTGCCGCCCTCCACAGTGAAGGGGTGATCGCCTATGCCACCGAGGCCGTGTTTGGTCTGGGTTGTGATCCCGACTCAGAATTGGCGGTGCAGCGTCTGCTGGCCATCAAGCAGCGTCCGGTGGAGAAAGGCTTGATCCTGATCGCCGCCGATCTGGCGCAACTGCAGGAATATATCGATGTGAGCCAGCTCAGCGCCGAGCAGCTGGCCCGGGTCGAGGCCAGCTGGCCCGGCCCCTTCACCTGGATCATGCCCGCTCGAGCCGCGACGCCGACCTGGCTGACCGGTCAGTTCGACACCCTGGCTGTGCGGGTGACGGCCCATCCTCAGGTGCAGGCCCTGTGCCGCGCCTTCGGCAAGCCACTGGTCTCCACCAGTGCCAACCTGACCGGCGAGGAGCCTGCCCGTCGGCTAGCCGAGATCGGTGAGGCGCTGGCCAGCCAGCTGGCCTATGTCCTGCCCGGCGAGGTCGGGGGCCAGGCCAATCCTTCCGAGATCAAGGACGCCAGAACCGGCGCCATCATTCGCCCCTCCTGAGTGGGGCGGGCTGACCCTTTTTTACCGCAATGCACATGGGCCTTGAGCCCTGGGTGTGACATCACAATAAAATGGACAGGGCGTTCAAGATCCTGCCTGACTGGAGACAAGATGAGCAAACCGGACGTGGCCCAGGTCAAGGCCTTCCTGTTGCAGTTGCAGGACGAGATCTGCCGTGGCCTGGAGCAGGCCGATGGTGCCGGGCACTTTGTGGAAGATGCCTGGTGCCGCGAGGGTGGCGGCGGTGGTCGTACCCGAGTGTTGCGCCATGGCGCCGTGATCGAACAGGGAGGCGTCAACTTCTCCCACGTCTATGGCGATGCCATGCCTGCCTCGGCGACGGCCCACAGGCCCGAGCTGGCGGGCCGCAAGTTTGAGGCCATGGGGGTGTCGCTGGTGATCCACCCGCACAACCCCCATGTGCCGACCAGCCACGCCAACGTCCGCTTCTTCATCGCCGAGAAAGAGGGCGAAGCGCCCATCTGGTGGTTCGGCGGCGGTTTCGACCTGACCCCGTTTTACCCGTTTGCCGAGGATGTGCAGCACTGGCACCGGGTATCGCACGACCTCTGCCAACCCTTTGGCGAGCAGGTCTACCCCGAGTTCAAGTCCTGGTGCGATCGCTACTTCTTCCTCAAGCATCGCAACGAGACGCGCGGTGTGGGCGGCCTCTTCTTCGATGACCTGAATCGCTGGCCGTTTGCGGATTGTTTTGCCTTCATGCAGGCGGTCGGCAAGGGCTATCTCGATGCCTACCTGCCGATTGTCGAGCGGCGCAAGGCCCAGCCCTATGGCGAGCGGGAGCGGGAGTTCCAGCTCTATCGCCGTGGTCGTTATGTGGAGTTCAATCTGGTCTACGACAGGGGCACCCTGTTCGGCCTGCAGACCGGCGGACGTACCGAGTCGATCCTGATGTCCATGCCACCACTGGCCCGCTGGGAGTATGACTGGCAGCCGGAAGCGGGCAGTCCGGAGGCCTTGCTCTACACTGACTACCTCACGCCACGAGAGTGGCTGTGACCAGAGGGGCCATGATGGCCCCTTTTTACTGGCCGATATTCGGCTTGTTCCCGCGCGAGAAAACCCGTTAAATCGGAATATTGCCCTCTGATGGAACTCCTTGATGGATCGTTATCTGGTTTTTGGCCACCCGGTGCGCCACAGCAAATCCCCCTTTATCCACACCCTGTTTGCCAGGCAGACCCAGCAAGAGCTGGAATATGGTCTGGCCGAACCCGCCATCGATGAGTTTGCCACGGCCCTGCGCGCCTTCTTTGCGCAAGGGGGCAAGGGGTGCAATGTCACTGTCCCTTTCAAGGAACAGGCCTTCGCGCTGGTCGATACGCTGAGCCCGAGGGCTAAACGAGCGGGTGCCGTCAATACCATCAAGCTGACCGACGACGGCGTACTGCTGGGGGACAATACCGATGGTGCCGGTCTGGTGGCGGATCTCAAGGCCCACAGCGTGACCCTGACGGGCGGCCGGATCCTGCTGCTGGGCGCCGGAGGGGCTGCCCGTGGTGCCCTGGCGCCCTTGCTGGCCGAACATCCGGCCGAACTGGTGATTGCCAACCGCACCCACGCCAAGGCGGAGCAACTGGCGGCCGAGTTTCACGATCTGGGGGTCGTCACGGCCCAGCGCTATGAGCTGCTGGAGGGGGCGTTCGATCTCATCATCAATTCCACCTCCGCCAGCCTGCAAGGAGAGCTGCCGCCTCTCGCCCCTGCGCTGATCCACGCCGATATTGCCATCTACGACATGATGTATGGTGCCTCGGATACCCCCTTCATCGGCTGGGCCAGACAACAGGGAGCCCGCCAGATCATGGATGGGCTGGGCATGCTGGTCGAGCAGGCGGCGGAGGCCTTTACCGTGTGGCGCGGAATCCGGCCAGGGACTAAACAGGTATTGAGAGAACTGAAACGAAATCTGGGGACCCTATGAACCAAGGCATATTGTTTCCCGAGCTGGCGGACTGGCAGGCGCATGAACAGCGGATCCATTTCCCGGCCCAGCAGAGAGGGGCTCTGGTCGATTGTTACATCAGTCGCCGGCGTCTGGAAAAGATGACTGGTCTTTCCCTCGTCAGGGAGGAGGACATACTGCGCGCCTTCGAGAGTGTGCGCTTCGACATCGAAGACATGGCAGAGAAACTCATTGAAGAACAAGAGTTTGCAGAAGATGGTGCCATCTATCTCTGAATTTTTTTAGTTTTTTCTCAAAGCAGCGGAACTTGTGTGGAATGCCGCTGACTAACTAGATAGTTGAGGAAGTGCTAGCTAGTCACCTTTATAACTCCCCGGTATTCGTACTGGGGATTTTTTTATCTATATGAAAAGCAAAGTGTTTTATGTAATTCATTTTTCGTGAAACTAAATTACATAAATTACTTTCACTTTCTGCTGCTTTGCTATACAGTTAGCAACGTAGGGTACAGAGGTAAGATGTTCTATCTTTCAGACCTTTTATTTCACGTAATTGAATGTGGCTGAATAGCAGCCCCGATGAGTATTCGTCGGGGTGTTTTTTTATGTGCGGCGTTTAGAGTAAATGCTTTAATTCGGCCAAGTATTTGTTAGAATGAAGGGGCTTCTTGAGGAAAACCAGTTGTCTTTGTTCTCAAGATTTAGCTTCTTCCCAATTTTTGAACTGATTGTTTCAGGCCGATACTGCACCAGTGGTACCGGCCTCATTTTTGTCCCTCCTTGTCGCCTTCATGTAATAAAATTTCATTTCCGTACTTATTGACTGATGTGCCTTCAATTCGATGGCAGAAATCTGAAAACGTTGCCATGGGGATGAAAAGTTAATTAAAAATGGTAATTAACTTTTCATCCCATTGTTAAAAAAGGCTTTTATCAAATTTTCTTGAGGAAGAGTATAGGCGGGGATCGAGGGTTGGCGGGACGTCATCAAACTGAAAGTCTTTCAATCAGCGGAGGGTCAACTCCGCCAATTGCAAGGAGGGGATAGCAGTATGATGGAGGAATGCATTATTCCTCGATCTGCTCTTGCTCATCACCTTCGGCGATCTCGTCTGCCCCGGCCAGATACCAGCCAGACAGAGTCTGGGCCAGTTTTTCCACCCCGATATTGTTGAGGGAGGAGAAGGCTTCTACCTGGATCTGAGGGCCCAGGTCGGCAATGGCCTGACGAACCTTGATGACCTGATTGTTGCGGGGACCCGGGCTCAGCTTGTCCGCCTTGGTCAGCAGCAGCATGACCGGCAGTTCACGGTGGGAGCTCCACTCCAGCATGTTCATGTCGGTATCTTTGAGCGGGTGACGGATGTCCATCAGGATCACCAGGCCTTTCAATGACTCACGACGCTGCAGGTATTCTGCCAGTGACTTTTGCCACTTGAGCTTCATTTCCAGCGGTACTTGTGCATAACCATAGCCCGGCAGATCGACCAGACGCTTGCCCGGTTCCAGTTCAAACAGGTTGATCAGCTGGGTGCGGCCCGGGGTTTTACTGGTGCGAGCCAGGTTCTTGTGCTTGGTTAAGGTGTTCAATGCAGATGACTTACCGGCATTGGAACGGCCGGCAAACGCAATCTCGACACCCCCATCATTTGGCAGGTGACGGATGTCGGGTGCGCTGGTCACAAAATGCACCTTATTGAAATTCAGAGTTTGTGTATCCAACGTAAATTCCCCATAGAGATAGAGGGTTATAGAGTTACTTTTTTGTGAAATCGTGTAAAATGGCGTCGCTTAAACGCGTTTATTTTAACATGCCTTCAGCGGCATGGGATCTGGAAGCCTAATAACGAGAAGTTGGAACGCCATGAAGAACCTAGTCATTACTCTTGCTCTGATGGTTGGCGTAACGGGGATGGCACAAGCCAAGGGCGATGCCGCTGCGGGACAATCCAAGGCTGCCGTGTGTGCGGCTTGTCATGGACCGGACGGAAACAGCCTTGTCGATATGTATCCCAAGATTGCTGGTCAGCACGCATCATATATCAAAAAGCAATTAGTTGAACTGAAGGCTGCAGCTTCTGGCCAAATTGGTCGTGTTGCGCCCATCATGGGGCCTATGGCGCTTCCCCTGTCCGACCAGGACATGGAAGACCTTGCTGCCTACTTCTCCAGCCAGAAGGTAACACCGATTGCGGTGCCTGATGACGCTGTAGCAGCGGGTAAAGCGCTCTATATGGGTGGTGACATGAGCCGTGGTCTGGCTGCGTGTACCGCTTGTCACGGTCCGCGGGGCTCGGGTGTCGAGCAGGCCAAATATCCGAGCCTGTCCGGCCAGCATCCTGCTTATATCAAGGCCCAGCTCACCGCGTTTCGTGCGGCTGCCCGTGAGAATGACCCGAACAGCATGATGCGGGACGTTGCCAAGAAGCTGACCGATCAGGATATAGAAGCCTTGTCCAAATACGTGGCCGGTTTGCACTGAAAACGCATTATGATGTACCCCATTGATATTAACGAGGAGCCACTGGCTCCTCGTTTCTTTTTGGCCTTTAACTCCATTTGGCCAATTTTTTCTCGCATTGTTGTAAGAGATCCCCCATTCATTGGCCTGGTCAGGGCTTAAACATTTTTCAAAAAATTTTTAGTAATTCATTAATTTCAATATGTTAAATGACAATAAGCAATTTATATCCGTTTGAAAACATTCTTGGTGGATTGAGTTGTTTTATTAAGTTGATACAGTGGATGCATGGAGTGGCCCACGAGGCGATTCACGACCGGGATGTTGTGAAGACAGGATGTCGATGCGGCGGGATGCCACAGGACCACGCAAGTGACAGGCAAGGGATTGAAATACCAGGATGGTGACTGCTCAGGAAGAGCGGGGCTGCGGGATGCAACCACCCCAGAGTGATGGCCGGAGGCCGTCTCCATGGGTCAAGCAAGCACACGCACATTCAGGAACGACCATTAAGGTCAGGACGACCATATACAAAGATATGATGCGCAGAGGTATCACCACGGACAGGGTGATTTGCAGCCAGGGATGGGACTCGCATAAACATATCGAGGCAGCTTCGGCTGCCTTTTTTCTTTTGGGTCATTAACCCGATTAGCCATTCTGTGTCAAAATACCAGCAACATGCCCAGAGGATACCGATCCTGCGGTGTTCAGAGGCCAGAAATGGTCGGGTTGGTGCAGGATCCCGCTCTTGTTTCTGATCCACTGTCCCCCGTGTCAGTATCCTCCCCGGATGGTCTCATCCCGGGTGCGGCTTCAATCCAGTTATTTGTCGGAGTCAGTCATTCATGTCGGCTAAACAACCCAACCGCAAGCCTACCGGTAAGCGCAAAGAATCAGATGCCAGTGCCCTGGAAGGCCGTGAGCGCAAACGCGCCGCCAAGCGTAAGGGCTTGAAGGCGGGCTCCCGCCAGCAGGCAGAACAGTCCAGCAACAAGAATGGCAAGCAGGCCAAGGATCCGCGTATCGGTTCCCGCAAGCCCATCGCGCTGATCGTGGAAGAGAAGAGCGGCAAGCCGGTTGCGCCCAAGCCGGTGAAAGAGAAAAAGCTGGTGATGACGCCCGAGCAGGAGCTGGCGGCCATCGAGAATGATGATCGCCTGAACGATCTGCTGGATCGCCTCGATGCCGGCGAGACCCTGGAAGCGGCCGAGCAGACCTGGGTTGACCAGCGTGTCGATCGCTATCAGGAGCTGATGGATGAGCTTGGCATCATAGACAACGATGATGACGAAGATGACGATGGCTCCTTCGACGATGCCGGCTATGACGAGCCGAGCCAGCCCGCCTCCGAAGAGGAGCTGTGGGATCGCTTCACCCAGGTTGACTATCAGCCAGAGCCCAAGCCTGAGCCGAAGAAAAAGTGATGAGTGGATGGATGCTGGCCGCCCTGTTGGGCGGCCTGATTTTGCTGGGGCTGGCCTGGTATGCCGGTACCCTGCTGGCCCGTCTCAAGCGCCAGCGTGATATGCAGATGCAGGCCGTTGCGGCCCGCAATGAGCGTATCCTCGACAGCGTGCGGGTGATTGCCCATGCGGTGCGGGACGGTCAGTGCGACTACTCCGAAGGCGCCATCCGGCTGACCAATTTGCTGGATGCCTTGCAGATCCAGGGCGGTCGGGCCTTTGCCAGTGAATTTCCGGGTTTGTACAGTCTCTATGAGAAGGTGAAAGAGATGCCGACTCATGAGGCGAGACGGGCCCTCAAGCGCAATGAAGTAATGAAGATGGATCTCGAACGCAGTGGCTATGAGGCCGAGCTGGAGGCGCAGATCCTCAAGGATGTGGCCCAACTGAAGGATTTTCAGTTAAGCCGGTGAGCCGATAACAAAAAAAGAGGAAGCAAGCGTGCAAGCAGAACAGATTGTGTGGGATCAGGCCCTGATCGAAAAATATAACTACAGCGGCCCGCGCTACACCTCCTATCCCACTGCGCTGGAGTTCAACGAGCGCTTCGGCTATCCGGACTTCGTACACGCCGCAGGCCAGTATCCGGCGCGCAACCTGTCTCTCTACGTGCACATCCCTTTCTGTCACAAGCTCTGCTACTACTGCGGCTGCAACAAGGTGATCACCCGTCATCAGCACAAGGCCGATCAGTACCTCGACTATCTCGAGCAGGAGATCAAGGCCCAGGCCCCCCTGTTCAAACACCGGTTGGTGACCCAGCTGCACTGGGGCGGTGGCACGCCCACCTATCTTGACGAAGCCCAGACCCGCCGTCTGATGGCCATGTTGCGCGAGCACTTCCAGTTCGCGGACGAAGGCGAGATCAGCATCGAAGTGGATCCGCGGGAGATCGAGCTCACCATGCTGGATGTGCTGCGTGAAGTGGGGTTCAACCGCATCAGCCTCGGCGTGCAGGACTTCAACAAGGCAGTGCAGGTCGCGGTCAATCGCGAGCAGGATAACGATTTCATCCGCGCCATGCTGGAGCGTGCTCGCGAACTGGGCTTTCGCTCCACCAACCTGGATCTCATCTACGGCCTGCCGCACCAGAATCGCGACAGCTTCCACCATACCCTGGAAGAGGTACTCAAGACGGATCCGGCCCGCCTCTCCATCTTCAACTATGCCCATCTGCCGAGCCGTTTCGCCGCCCAGCACAAGCTGAAAGAGGAAGACATGCCGGCCCCCCGGGAGAAGCTGGCCATGCTGCAGGACACCATCGCCTTCCTCACCGGTCAGGGTTACCAGTTCATCGGCATGGATCACTTCGCCAAGCCCGATGACGAGCTGGCGGTGGCCCAGCGCGAGGGCAAGCTGCACCGCAACTTCCAGGGTTACACCACCCAGGGGGATTGTGATCTGCTGGGGCTGGGGGTCTCCTCCATCAGCATGATCGGCGACGCCTATTCCCAGAACCAGAAAGAGCTCAAGGCCTATTACGCTCAGGTAGAAACGCTGGGCCATGCCCAGTGGAAGGGGTGCTCCCTCAACCAGGACGACCTGATCCGCCGCGAGGTGATCAAGCGCCTCATCTGTGACTTCAGCCTGAACTTCGCCGCCGTCGAGCAGGCGCACGGCCTGGTCTTCAGTGAGTACTTCGCCGACGATCTCAAGCTGTTGCAGACCTTTGTCGACGACGGTCTGGTGCGCATGACCGAAGAGGGACTGGAGGTGGTCTCCACCGGCCAGCTGCTCATTCGCAACATCTGCATGTGTTTCGATGTCTATCTGCGCAACAAGGCGCGCCAGCAGCAGTTCTCCCGGGTGATCTGAACCGGCAGCCGGCGCTGAAGATAAAAAAACCGCTTCTCGGCGGTTTTTTTATTGGGTAAGCAAGCGGTTCAAGACTCAGCGGCTGGCGGCGCGGGCACTCAGCTCGGCTTTCTCGCCATCGCTCAGGAAGGCCAGTGTCAGGCCGTTTTGCTGGGCGGTGCGGATCTCGCTCGCCGTCATGCCGGCGGCCGGGGCGGCCACCTCGTATTCGTGGGGCAGGTCTATGCCTTCGACCGCAGGATCGTCCGTGTTGAGACAGGCCAGCACGCCGGCGGCCAGGAACTGGCGGATCGGATGTTCGGTCAGGCTCGCCACAGTGGTGGTCTGGAGGTTGGAGGTGAGGCAGGATTCGATGCCGATGCGGTGCTCCGCCAGATAGGCCATCAGACGGGGATCCTGGATCGCCTTGACGCCGTGGCCGATACGCTCGGCGCCCAGATCGCGGATGGCTTGCCACATGCTCTCGGGGCCGGCGGCTTCACCTGCGTGCACGGTCACGCGCATGCCCGCATCGCGCACCTTGCGAAAGTGCTCGGTGAACAGCTCGCCCGGGAAGCCCAGCTCGTCGCCGGCCAGATCGACGGCAACCAGCTTGTCGCGGTGGGCCAGACAGGCCTCCAGTTCGATGCGGCACTGCTCGGTGCCGAAGGTGCGGCTCATGATGCCGATCAGGTTGGTCTTGATGCCAAAGTCGCGGCTGCCGGCAGCCACGCCGTCTATGATGGCCTCCACCACACCTTGCGGGTGCAGCTTGTGGGCCATGGCCATGTAGGCCGGGCTGAAGCGCAGCTCGGCGTAGTCGATGCCGGCGCGCAGCAGATCTTCCACGTTTTCGTAGGCGACCCGGCGGCAGGCATCATAATCGGCCAGCACGGCCACGCCCCAGTCCAGTTTCTTCAGGAAGGCGACCAGACTCGGTTCGTTCTCGACGATCTGCACGTGGGGGCGCAGCGCCTCCAGTTCATCGGCGGGCAGCTGGATATTGTGCTGACGTCCCAGCTCGAGGATGGTCTGCGGACGAATGTTGCCGTCCAGATGGCGGTGCAGGTCGGTCAGGGGGAGAGATCTGTCAATCATGGTGACGCCTTCTTCGAGTCGGGTTTGAAAGCCTGCCATTCTAGGCAGGGCTCTCAAAAAAGATACCCCGTTTGAAATCAAACGGGGTCTTATTGGTCAGTGATTTGCGAAGGCGTGATGGGAATCGTTTTTCCCGAGGACTCAGGAGAGGTCGAGTTCCTTCAGCTTGCGAGTCAGGGTGTTGCGACCCCAGCCGAGCAGGCGGGCGGCCTCCTGTTTGTGGCCATGGGTGTGATCCAGTGCCGTCTCCAGCATGATCCGCTCGAACTGGGGCAGGGCATCGGCCAGGATGTCGGTCTCCCCCAGCGCCAGCTTGCTGGCGACCCAATCCTGCAACTGCTGCTGCCAGCCACCGGTCAGGGCCGACTGGCCCGGCTCCGCCGCGCTGGTGATGGGGGTCAGCAGCTCGGCGGGCAGATCCCCGACCAGCACCTCCTGGCCAGAGGCCATCACGGTCAGCCAGCGGCAGACGTTCTCCAGCTGGCGCACGTTGCCCGGCCAGGGCAGGCGGCTGATGTAGGCCTGGGTGTCCGGATGCAGGCTCTTGGCCTCCACGTTCAGCTCCTTGGCGGCGCGCAGCAGAAAGTGCTGGGCCAGCTGGGGTATGTCTTCACGGCGCTCCTTGAGGGCCGGAATGTGGATGCGGATGACGTTGAGGCGGTGGAACAGGTCTTCCCGGAATTCGCCGTCGGCGACCCGCCTCTCCAGATTCTGGTGAGTGGCGGCGATGATCCGCACGTCTACCTGCACCGGTTGATGGCCACCGACCCGGTAGAACTGGCCATCGGCCAGCACCCGCAGCAAGCGGGTCTGCACATCCAGCGGCATGTCGCCTATTTCGTCGAGAAACAGGGTGCCACCGTCGGCCTGTTCGAAGCGGCCGTGACGTATGTTGTTGGCGCCGGTGAAGGCGCCCTTCTCATGGCCAAACAGCTCGGATTCGATGAGATCTTTCGGGATGGCCGCCATGTTGAGGGCGATGAAGTTTTTGTGGGCGCGCGGGCTGTGCTTGTGCAGCGCGTGGGCGACCAGCTCCTTGCCGGTGCCGCTCTGGCCGTTGATCAGCACAGAGATGCTGGAGCGCGACAGCCGGCCTATGGCGCGGAACACCTCCTGCATCGCCGGCGCCTCGCCGATGATCTCGGGTGTGGCGGTGGCTTCTTGCTGACGAGACTTGCGCTTGGTGCGCTGCTCTTTCAGGTGATTCTCGGCGCGGCGCACCAGGGTCACAGCCTCGTCGATGTCGAACGGCTTGGGCAGGTACTCGAAGGCGCCGCGCTGGTAGGCGTTGACCGCGCTGTCCAGATCCGAGTGGGCCGTCATTATAATGATGGGCAGATCGGCCTGGCGGCGGTGGATCTGCTCCAGCAGGCTGAGGCCGTCTATGCCGGGCATGCGGATATCGGACAGGATCACATCCGGCGAGCGCATCTCGAGCGAGCTCAGCAAGGCCTCGCCGTCGGCGAAGCTCTCGCACTCGAAGCCTTCGCTGCCGAGGGTGCGTTCCAGCACCCAGCGGATAGAACTGTCGTCATCGACGATCCACACTTTTGCTGTCATGACGTTCCCTTATTTGCGAAGCGGTAGAAAGATGGTGAATTCGGTGTGGCCTGGCCAGCTGATGCAGTCGATGCGCCCCTTGTGCTGATCGATCAGGTTCTGGGCGATGGAGAGGCCGAGCCCGGTGCCTCCCTCCTTGCCGGTGATCATGGGGTAGAAGAGGGTATCGCGGATGGCATCGGGAATGCCGGGGCCGTTGTCGATGATCTTGATCTCGGCCGCCAGTCGGTAGCGCTGGCCGTGGATGGTGATCTGGAAGGCGGTGCGGGTCTTGATGCGGATGAGCCCGGTTTGCTCGCCTATGGCCTCGGCGGCGTTGCGTACTATGTTGAGAAAGGCCTGCTGCAGCTGATCCGGCTCCATCTCGAACTCCGGAATGCTGGGATCATAATCCCGTTCTATGCGGACCGTCGGCGGCAGCTCCAGCTCCACCAGGCGGCGTACCTGTTCCAGCACTGAGTGCACGTTGTGCATCTGGTGACGACCCGGGCGTTGTGGACCGAGCAGGCGATCGACCAGCACTCGCAGCCGGTCGGCCTGCTCTATGATGATGCCGGTGTATTCACGCAAGGCCGGATCCGGCAGCTCTTTTTGCAACAGTTGGGCCGCGCCGCGCAGGCCGCCCAGCGGGTTCTTGATTTCGTGGGCCAGACCGCGCACCAATTCCTTGGCAGCCTGCTGCTGGGCATGTTGTTGCAGCTCCTGGCTGATCTTCTTCTGCTGATCGATCTTGCGCAGCTCCACCACCATCAAGCGTTGTTCATGGTCGGCGAGCGGGCTCACGCTCATCTCCACCAGTCTGGGTTCTCCTTCCACCACCAGGGTCACTTCGCTGTCGGTGAAGCCCTGCCCCGAGGTGAGGCACTGCTTGAGACGTTGCAGATCGAGGGAGATGTGTTCCAGCAGATGGGGCAGCTCGATCCCGATCAGCCGGCGCTGGCTGAGGGAGAGCAGTTGTTCGGCCGCCGGGTTGACGAACTGGATGCAGAGCCGCTCATCCATCAGGATGACGGCGGTCAGCAAGTTATCGAGCAGTATCTTGGCTTGATCCGGGCGGGTTGGCACAGGTTTCTCCCTAAAACGGTGCTATACACCAGTAATGCACCAATGTGGTGCATTTAGTCTACCCGTATCGATGCACAGGATCACCCCTTGTTGGGGAGCGGGGTCACTTTTGGTGCCGGATTGAGGCTGGCTCGGTGCAGGTAGAAGGTGACTACCCTGGATTTAGCAAGGATCGTACCGTCTTTGGCCAGCAGCTCGAGTTGGGCCTCGTGCGCACCGCGATCCAGGTTCTCGACCCGAATGGCTAGGCCATTGTTGACTATGGGGGCTGCCTTGCCATCCAGCGTCAGGCGCACGTCGTACTGGGTCGGTGCTTTCGGGCTGATCTGGCCCTGGAACACCACGTTGCCCGTGTTGTCGCGCAGCGTGCTGCCCTGTTCTGGTGAGAGCAGTTCGATTACCAGCTTGGCCGCTTCCTTCTCCTTCTTGGCATCGACGCCGGTCAGGCTGTTGAAGTTCTCCACCTGTACCGAACGCGGCGAGCTGCCAACGAGAGGGGCAACCCGCAGATCCACTTCTTTGGCCTGCTGGCCGGGGGGAGGGGCATCCGTGTAGTGGACGACACCCTTGCTGTCTGTCCAGGAGTACACCTTGGCGGCCTGAGCCCCCATGCTCGCCAGCAGCAGACTCAGTGCCCATACGGGGTATGTGTTTCTCATCCATCTCTCCTTGACGGGATTTTGCTTAATCCTATCAGAGAAAAAACCCGCCTGTTGGCGGGTTTGGTCAAGTTCTGAGCTGTGGTCCGGATTAAACGGAGTAGTACAGTTCAAACTCCAGCGGGTGCGGGGTCATGCGCACGCGGTCAACATCCTGCTGTTTCAGTTCCAGGTAGGAGTTGATGAAGTCATCGCTGAACACGCCACCGCGGGTCAGGAACTCGCGATCGCTGTCCAGTGCGGCCAGCGCTTCGTCCAGAGAGCCGGCAACGGTCGGCACTTCGGCGGCTTCTTCCGGCGGCAGGTCATACAAGTTCTTGTCCATGGCATCGCCCGGATGGATCTTGTTGATGATGCCGTCCAGACCGGCCATCAGCTGGGCTGCGAACGCCAGGTACGGGTTGGCGGCCGGATCCGGGAAGCGTACTTCGATGCGACGGGCTTTCGGGCTCGGCACTACCGGGATACGGATGGAGGCAGAGCGGTTGCGGGCGGAGTAGGCCAGCATGACAGGTGCTTCATAACCCGGCACCAGACGCTTGTAGGAGTTGGTAGTCGGGTTGGCGAAGGCGTTGATGGCCTTGGCGTGCTTGATGATGCCGCCGATGTAGTGCAGCGCCATCTCGGACAGGCCGCCGTACAGGTCGCCGGCGAACAGGTTGACGCCGTTCTTGGCCAGGGACTGGTGGCAGTGCATGCCGGAGCCGTTGTCACCGAACATGGGTTTCGGCATGAAGGTGACAGTCTTGTTGTAGGCGTGGGCCACGTTGTGGATCACGTACTTCAGCACCTGCACTTCATCCGCTTTCAGGGTGAGGGTGTTGAAACGGGTCGCGATCTCGTTCTGACCGGCGGTCGCCACTTCGTGGTGGTGAGCTTCAACGACCTGGCCCATCTCTTCCAGCACCAGACACATGGCGGCGCGGATGTCCTGGGAGGAGTCGACCGGTGCAACCGGGAAGTAACCGCCTTTCACGAACGGACGGTGGCCCTTGTTGCCGTGCTCATACTCGGTACCCGAGTTCCAGGCGGCTTCTTCAGATTCGATTTTCACGAAGCTGTGGCCCATGGTGTTCGAGAAGGTGATGTTGTCGAACATGAAGAATTCCGGCTCCGGCCCGAACAGCACGGTGTCAGCGATGCCGCTGGCTTTCAGGAAATCTTCGGCACGCTTGGAGATGGAGCGCGGATCGCGGTCATAACCTTGCATGGTGGCCGGTTCCAGCACATCGCAGACGATGTTCAGGGTGGTCTCTTCGGTGAACGGATCCAGCTTGGCGGAGGCCGCATCCGGCATCAGCACCATGTCAGACTCGTTGATGCCCTTCCAGCCGCCGATGGAGGAGCCATCGAACATCTTGCCGTCTTCGAAGAAGTCTTCGTTGACCTGGTGGGAAGGGATGGATACGTGCTGCTCTTTACCCTTGGTGTCGGTAAAGCGCAGGTCAACAAACTTGACTTCGTGTTCCTGGATCAGGGCCAAAACGTTCTGGGCTGACATGCTAAGTAACCTCCGGTGTTAAAACTCTTAGGGTGAATGCGTCATCACATTCACATAAGCCAGTATCGTGCCAAGTTTGTGACAGCTTGATTTCAGGGCATTTGCGACTATAAGCCTGCCCCAAGACCCGCCATCTCAGCGCGTTACGCCTCAAAGTAGTGCAACAGTGGATCGTTTTGGTGCACTAAAATGGTGCGCAGTATACGGTCAGCCCCCATCTAAGCAGGCTTTGAACGGAAGGTCCATGATCCCGATCCCCTGTTATGCGTGAATGCACTGCAATTCTGCTAGGCAGATCACAAAGGCGAGAGTACAATTAGCGCCCAATTTTACCCGGTGATTGAGGCGAGAATGTTAGAGAATTTACGCAATATTGCGATTATTGCGCACGTAGACCACGGCAAAACTACCCTGGTTGATAAGCTGCTGCAGCAGTCTGGAACCCTGGACCGTACCACTGATGGTCAAGAGCGTCTGATGGATTCCAACGATCTGGAAAAGGAACGTGGTATTACCATTCTCGCCAAGAACACTGCGATCCGCTGGAACGACTACCGCATCAACATCGTTGATACCCCGGGTCACGCCGACTTCGGTGGTGAAGTAGAGCGCGTCATGTCCATGGTCGACTCCGTGCTGCTGCTGGTTGATGCTGTTGACGGCCCTATGCCGCAGACTCGTTTCGTGACCCAGAAAGCCTTCGCCCAGGGTCTGAAGCCGATCGTGGTCATCAACAAGATCGACCGTCCGGGTGCTCGTCCTGACTGGGTAATGGATCAGGTATTCGACCTGTTCGACAACCTGGGTGCCACCGATGAGCAACTGGACTTCAAAGTTGTCTACGCCTCTGCACTGAACGGTTGGGCTACCCTGGATCAGGGCGTTGAGTCCGACAACATGGAACCCCTGTTCCAGGCCATCGTCGACAACGTCGAGCAGCCGAAGGGTGACCCCGCCGGTGCCTTCCAGATGCAAATCTCCCAGCTGGACTACAACTCCTACGTGGGTGTTATCGGTATCGGCCGCATCAGCCGTGGTCGCGTCAAGACCAACCAGCAAGTCACCGTCGTCGGTGCCGATGGCAAGACCCGTACCGGCAAAGTCGGTCAGGTGCTTGGCTACCTGGGTCTGTCCCGTACCGAAGTGGTTGACGCGCAAGCGGGCGACATCATCGCCATCACTGGTCTGGGCGAGCTGAAGATCTCCGACACCATCTGTGACAACGGCGCTGTTCAAGCCCTGCCGCCGCTCTCCGTTGACGAGCCGACCGTGAACATGACCTTCCAGGTCAACACCTCACCGTTCGCCGGCAAAGAAGGCAAGTTCGTGACCTCCCGCAACATCCTGGAGCGTCTGAACCAGGAGCTGGTCCACAACGTGGCCTTGCGTGTGGAAGAGACCGAAGATCCGGACAAGTTCCGCGTATCCGGTCGTGGTGAACTGCACCTCTCCATCCTGATCGAAAACATGCGTCGCGAAGGCTACGAGCTGGCGGTATCCCGTCCGGAAGTTATCCTGCGCACCGTGGACGGCGTTTTGCACGAACCGTTCGAAACCGTGACTGTCGACGTGGAAGAGATCCACCAGGGTTCCGTGATGGAGCAACTCGGCCTGCGTAAGGGCGAGATGACCAACATGACCCCGGATGGCAAGGGTCGTGTCCGTCTTGACTTCATGATCCCGAGTCGTGGCCTGATCGGCTTCCAGACCGAGTTCCTGACCATGACCTCAGGTACCGGTCTGCTGTACCACACCTTCGACCATTACGGTCCGCACAAGGGTGGCAGCATCGGCGAGCGTCAGAACGGCGTGCTGATCTCCAACGCTACCGGCAAGGCTCTGACCTTCGCCCTGTTCGGTCTGCAAGACCGTGGTCGTCTGTTCATCGGTCACGCAACCGAAGTGTACGAAGGCCAGGTGATCGGTATTCACTCCCGTTCCAACGACCTGACAGTGAACTGCCTGAAGGGCAAGCAGCTGACCAACATGCGTGCCTCCGGTACCGATGAAGCCCAGGTGCTGACTCCGCCGATCCGCATGACTCTGGAACAGGCTCTCGAGTTCATCGACAACGATGAGCTGGTAGAGATCACGCCCAAGGCTATCCGTGTGCGTAAGAAACTGCTGACCGAGATGGATCGCAAGCGCGCCGGTCGTGCTTGATATCTGTTCCTCGACAGACAGAGAGAGGCCTTCGGGCCTCTTTTTTTATGGTCGCTCGGCGGGGTATCGCTGGCCAGCATGCCCGAACAGGTCGCATCGATCCGGCCCATGGGTGGCCAAATGGCCATGCAATCTGACACAATGCCGGCATGATGAAGACATTGGGAATCACGATGCAGCAGAAATTCGGTGGCCGTCTCGGCCATGCCCTCTCCTTTTTACGCCACGATGGTGGCCACTTCGCCCAGTTTGTCTGGGGTCGTTTCCAGCAGGACAGGCTGACGGTGACCGCCGGTTATCTGGCCTATGTCACCCTGCTCTCCCTGGTGCCCATGATTGCCGTGGTGTTCGGCATGATGTCCGCCTTTCCCGTATTCCAGACCCTGAAACAGGCGATGGAGCAGTTCGTCTATCACAACTTCGTGCCCACCGCGGGTGAGATGCTCAAGGAGTACATAGATGGCTTCGTGGCCAATGCCACCAATACCACTGCCGTCGGCATAGGTGCCCTGATAGTGGTGGCGCTGATGCTGATCTCGGCCATCGACAAGAACCTCAACTACATCTGGCGCTCTACCCAGGGCCGACCGCTGGCGCAGGCGTTTGCCATGTACTGGATGATACTGACCCTGGGCCCTGTGCTTATCGGTGCCAGCATTGCCATCTCCTCCTACATTTTCTCGCTGCGGCTGTTTGGGGCCGAGAGCCTGTTCGGCATCGGCTACCTGCTGCTGCGTGGCTTGCCGTTCCTCTTCTCCGTGCTCACCTTCCTGCTGGTCTATACGGTGGTGCCCAACTGCAAGGTGCGGCTGATACACGCCTTCATCGGCGCCCTGGTGGCCGCTACCCTGTTCGAGCTGGCCAAGCGTGGATTTGCCATCTACATCACCAACTTCCCCTCCTATCAGGCCATCTATGGCGCCCTGGCGACCATTCCGATCCTGTTCGTCTGGGTTTACCTGAGCTGGTTGGTGGTCTTGCTTGGCGCGGAAACCACTGCCTGCCTCGGCGAATATGAGCGACCGGGCGCTGATGAGTTGGCCTGATCCGGCCTCTTGCTGTTAGCATCGACGACCGCCCCTGTCAGCAAATGGGGGCGGTCATTTTGTTTCAAGAGGAGAGGGATGTGATTGCATTGATCCAGCGGGTTTCCGAGGCCAGCGTAACGGTAGAGGGGGAAGTGACCGGGGCCATAGGCCAGGGGCTGCTGGTGCTGCTCGGGGTGGAGCAGGGGGATGACGAGAGCAGGGCCGACAAGCTGCTGCACAAGGTGAGCGGCTACCGCATCTTCTCCGATGAAGAGGGCAAGATGAATCTGAACGTGAGTCAGGCTGGCGGCAGTCTGCTGGTCGTCTCCCAGTTCACCCTAGCTGCGGATACCAAGAAAGGCATGAGACCCGGCTTCTCTGGCGGCGCCCACCCGGTCGAGGCCGAGCGGCTATACGACTACTTCGTGGCGCAGGCAACCGCCAGCGGCATACCGACCGAGACGGGCCGCTTTGCCGCCGACATGAAGGTGGCGCTGCTCAACGATGGTCCTGTGACCTTCTGGCTGCAGGTCTGAGAGGATGCGTCAGCAGTGCCGGTGGCAATAACCGGGAGCATCGCGGCTAGGCGAGGTGGCGCGGGATTGCGTGCAGGATCACGTTGATGTAGCCGGGCACGGGATGCGCCTGGGTGGGGCCAATCCACTCCTCGGCCAGCATGAGTGCCTGCTCCAGCTCCCTGTGGGTGCGCGGCAGCAGGTTGATGATGAGGGGACCGCGCAGCCGGGCGGCCAGGGTCTGATAGAGGTGATGCTGGAACAGCAGCAGGGGGTTGCCATCCTGGCTGAACAGGTCGAGCAGCGCGAAGTCATAGGTGTCGTCGCGGGACAGCAGGAAGGCGAGGGCATCGGCGTGGTGCAGGTGCAGCGCCCGATCAGCGGGCTCCGCCGGGTGGCGGAAGAACGCCTGAAACAGGGTCAGTACCTCTTCGTCCAGATCCACGCAGTCGTGTCGTGCCTCGGGCCAGCGTTCCCCCAGGTGACGGGTGAGATCGCCGCCGCCCAGCCCCAGCTCCAGCACCCGGGTAGCCGTCACCGGCAACAGGCTGGCGATGCACTGCTGATGGGGCAGGCAGAGGCTGGCCGGTTGGGCGAGAGACATGGCCGACTGCACCACGCCGTCTATCTCCAGCCAGCGGTGATGGGCATTTTCCAGTATGGAGAGGCGCCGTTCCGGCTTGGCGCTCAGGTGCAATAAGTGGTCGGCTTGGTACGCTTGCAGATTGAAGTCCATGAATTTGCACGGCAAGATGGCTTTCGACCAGTGTAACTCAAGGATGGAACTATGTACCGGGTGGTCACTCCCCAGACGGCAGCCGAGCTGGACGCTTACTACCTGCTGCGCTGGGAGGCATTGGTGCGCAAGCGCTTCAATCTGTCCGTCGGCACTCACTCAAGGATCGCTTTATGTACCGGGTAGTCACCCCTCAAACGGCAGCCGAGCTGGACGCTTACTACCCGCTGCGTTGGGAGGCATTGGTGTGCAAGCGCTTCAATCTGTCCGTCGGCACTCACTCAAGGATCGCTTTATGTACCGGGTAGTCACCCCTCAAACGGCAGCCGAGCTGGATGCTTACTACCAGCTGCGCTGGGAGCTGCTGCGTAAACCCTTCAATCTGCCCGTCGGTTCCGAGCGGGACGAATACGATACCGTCGCCATCCACCGCCTGATGCTGGCGCCTGACGGCACGCCCATCGCCGTCGGCCGGTTGTTTGTTGGTGGCGATGAGGCCCAGATCCGCTTCATGGCGTTGCGCCCCGAGTTTCGCGGTCAGGGGCTGGGTGTCCGCATGGTGGAAGATCTCGAGCAGCTGGCCCGCAGCGAGAAGGTGAAGCGGCTGGTGATGAATGCCCGCCAGGAGGCGGTGGAGTTCTATCGCAAGTGCGGCTTCCTCGAGGTGGGGGAAGGCCCCGTCTCCTTCGGCCGCATTCCGCACCGCCAGATGATCAAGTCCCTCAGCCCCTTGCAGACCATCCAGTATCGCCCCGAGTGGTGTCAGGATCTGACCACCCGCTGGTCGCGGGGCATCCCCATCAGCGAGAAGATGGGGGTACACATCACCCACTACGACGGCCAGACCTTCCATCTCAAGGCCAATCTGGCGGCCAACCTCAACGTGCACGACACCATGTTTGCCGGCAGCATCTACAGCCAGTGCGTGCTGGCGGGCTGGGGCCTGATCTGGTTGCAGCTCAAAGAAGCGGGTCTGGTGGGGGATACAGTGCTGGCGGAGGGCAACATCAAGTATTACCGCCCGGTCAATGAGGAGCCGGAGGCGCGGGTGGCCCGCGAGGGCATGCCCGCCGTGCTGGCGCCGCTCAAGGCGGGAGAGTCGGCCAAGTTCAGCCTCAAGATCAAGCTGTTCAGTGGTGACAAGCTGGCGGCCGAGTTCCTCGGTCAGTACGTGGTGCAGCCCATCAAGCGGCCCGGTCAGCAGGCCTGACGCTTTTCACCTCGCAAGATTGCAACAAGGCCTCATGATGAGGCCTTGTTCGTTTTACTGCTCGCTGGCCGGCGCGGGCGCTTTGGCGGGCTGTGCCGGTCGCCAGAGCGGGCTGTTGCGCCCCTGGGCCGGGTAGCTCACCCCCACCTCCCAGCCACAGGAGGCCTGCTTGGCCGGGAACTCCCAGCTCAGCACGGGGGCATCAAGCGGGCCGCGCCAGTGGCTCAGCAGCTCGGCGCAGCGCTGGCCATTCAGGGCACCGAGATCCAGCTGCCACTGTTCGTTGACCAGATCCATGCCCCCCTGCAGGGCGAGCAGATGGGTGATGGTGGAGGCGCCAGCCTGCTCTATCTGCAACTGGCCCTGCTCCACCTTGCCCTGCAGCTTGATGCGGTAGAAGGGGGTGTCCCCCGCCTGCATGGCCTGCCACAGCTGATCCGGGCTGAGGGTGGGCGGGGTGGCGCCCTTGAACCACTGATCCAGCAGGGGATCTATCTGCACCTTGTCCCAGAAGGGCTCGTTGGCATCGAGGGCAAAGCTCCCCTGCAGGGTGCTGCGCCACTCGCCCGGCGTCTTGCCGTGCAGGGCCTGCAGGTCGGCGCTCAGATCGGCCTTGCCGGCGAAGGAGATGGGGGAGTGCAGCAGCTTGCTCCACTGCACCAGATCCAGCTTTTCCCCTTTCAACTGCAACCGGCTGGTCTGGCCCGGCTCCTTGCCCCACTGGCCGCTCAGGCTGAGGGAGCCCTGGTCGGGTAGCGAGCTGGTCAGCTTGTTGAGCAGCCAGGCACTGGGGGTCAGTTCGCCGTCCAGCGCGCCGTTGCGGGCGCTGAGGCCGTCCCACACCAGCTCGAACCACTGGCTCTCTATCCTGGCCCGGCCGAGCAGGGGGGCGGGCTGCTGGCCCCGCAGGCCGAGATCGGTCAGATAGAGCTGCCAGCCGGTCAGCGAGAGCGGCAGGGCATCGTCGAACGAGAGCACCTTGAGCTTGTCGAATGCCAGCTTGCGGATGTCGATCTGCTGTGGCCGCCAGCTCTGCCAATCCTGCCACCACCCCTGTGGCAGGCTGATGTCCATGCCGCTCAGGGCCATGTCTTTCAGGGTCAGCTTCTGCTGCTGGGTATCCAGCGCCAGCTCCAGATTGAATTCGCCTTCGTAGGCCTTGCCCTGCACCTCGGCGTCAATCTGCTGGGGCGAGAAGGCGACCTTGCCCTGGATGGCCTCCAGCTGGAACAGGCCGCGGCCGAGATCGCCGAGGGTCCCCGAGAAGTAGCCGGTCGGCGTGCTGCCGGCCTGCCAGCTGAAGGCGGTGAGCTGGCCGTTGAAGTTGTTGAGGGAGATCTCCTGTGCGATGGCGCTGATGCTCACATCATGCACCTGCCCCACGTCCAGGCTGATGTGGCGCAGCGGCAGCGCCTGGTGTCCCGTTTGTCCCCACTCGACCCGCATGCCCTGCGCCTTCAGATTGCTCAGCCGCAGGCTGCGGGCCGGCCAGTCCAGCTCCATGCCGGTTTCCAGCAGGCCGTCGAACAGGTTGGTGGTCAGCTTGTCGGTACTCAGCACCTGGCCTTCCAGTCGACCCTTGAGATTGAGGCGGGAGAGGGCAAAGGCGGGGGTTGTCAGCTGATTGATGTTGAGGCTCAGGTTGGCCTGGGGTGGCCGCACCGGATTGAGCAGCTGCCAGTCGTTGAGGGTGGCGTTGAGGCCGCTCAGGGTCAGCTCGTCACTCTGCAGGCTGAGCCGATCTATGGTGCTGTCGCTGATGGTGAGGGAGTGCACCGGCAGGTTCGGCAGCTGGTTGGGCAGCGGCAGCCTGATGACGGGGCGAATGAGATCGAGGTGGGCGATGCGCACGTCCCGGTTCAGCCAGTCGATGCTCTCTATCTCCAGATAGAGCTTGTCGAGGGTCACTGCGTCGCCATAGCTCACCTGCTCGGCCAGCAGGGTGTAGGGGTGGAGCGGGTTGAACACCAGCCGCCCTATGGTGACGGGCACCCCTGTCTGCTGGCTGATCCAGCCGGCGATGGGGCCCTTGGCCCGCTCCGCATCGAACAGGCCGAGGCCGACCCAGACAAACAGCAGCAGGAAGGCGAATGTATAGAGCAGGCCGCGTAGCCAGGAATTCATGGGTGCTTTCCTCCTGTTTCGGGATGGTTGTCAGGCGTTGGAGTAGTGATCTCGCAGACCCCGCCAGCGGCGGATCAAGGGGTCCACGTGGGAGCCGTGTCTGTCCATCAGGCAATGTGCCCATCTTCTGCATTTGCCTTGGTCAGGCATTGGAATAGTGATCCCGTAAACCGAGCCAGCGCCGTATCAAGGGATCGACATGGTTTGGATGACGGTCCATGAGGAAGCGCGCCATCTTCTGCACCTGCGGGATGAGCGACTGATCGCGTACCAGGTCGGCAATCTTGAGATCGGCCAGCCCGGTCTGACGGGTACCGAGCAGTTCCCCCGGGCCGCGCAGCTCGAGATCGCGCTGGGCGATCAGGAAACCGTCGTTGGTCTCCCGCAACACTCCGAGCCGGCTCTGGGCCGTCTTCGACAGGGGAGCATGATAAAGCAGCACGCAGTGGGAGGCCACAGAGCCGCGACCGACCCGGCCGCGCAACTGGTGCAGTTGGGCAAGCCCGAGCCGCTCCGGGTTTTCGATGATCATCAGGCTGGCGTTGGGCACGTCCACCCCGACCTCGATGACTGTGGTGGCGACCAGCAGCTGCAATATGCCCGCCTTGAACTCCTCCATCACCCGCTGCTTCTCGATGGGGCGCATCCGGCCGTGCACCAGCCCGATATGCAGGCCGGGCAGCTGGTTTTGCAGCTCGGCGGCGGTATCCTCGGCGGCCTGGCACTCCAGCACCTCGGACTCCTCGATCAGGGTGCAGACCCAGTAGGCCTGCTTGCCCTCTTCACAGGCCAGCTTGACCCGCTCTATCACATCCTGGCGACGGCTGTCCGGCAGCGCCACCGTGGTGATGGGGGTTCGGCCCGGCGGCAGCTCGTCGATGATGGAGGTGTCGAGATCGGCATAGGCGGTCATCGCCAGGGTGCGGGGAATGGGGGTGGCTGTCATGATGAGCTGATGGGGATGGACACCCTCCCGCTCCCCTTTTTCGCGCAGGGCGAGGCGCTGGTGCACCCCGAATCTGTGCTGTTCGTCGATGATCACCAGCGCCAGGCGCTGGAACACCACCTGCTCCTGGAAGATGGCGTGGGTGCCCACCACCATCTTGACGCTGCCGTCGGCGATGGCGGCGAGCTGAGCCTCCCGCGCCTTGCCCTTCTGCTTGCCCGCCAGCCAGCCGACCCCGATGCCGAGCGGAGCCAGCCAGTGGCCGAAGTTGATGGCGTGTTGCTCGGCCAGCAGCTCGGTCGGGGCCATCAGCCCCACCTGGCAGCCGTTGCCGATGGCTTGCAGTGCTGCCAATGCCGCGACCAGCGTCTTGCCTGAGCCCACGTCGCCCTGCACCAGCCGCATCATGGGGTAGCTGCGTTGCAGATCCTGGCCGATCTCCGCGACCACCCGGTTCTGGGCACCGGTGGGAGTGAATGGCAGGGCGCCGAGCAGTTGTTCGACCAGCGCGGGCGCCGGTTTGAGGACTCGGGCCAGCTGGGTTTGCGCCTGGGCACGGACTTTCAGTACCGAGAGGTTGTGGGCCAGCAGTTCCTCCAGCACCAGTCGCTGCTGGGCCGGGTGCTGGCCGCTCTCCAGCAGCGCCAGCGCTACCGAGGGGGGCGGGCGATGAAGCAGGCGCAGGGCGGCGGCCAGTTCGATCTGCTGGGGATAGAGGCCGGCGGGCAGCAGCTCCTCCACTCCGTACAGGTCGAGCTGGGCCAGCGCCTGATCGGTGAGGCTGCGCAGGGTGAGCTGGCGCAGCCCTTCCGTGGTGGGGTAGACGGGGGTGAGCGCCTCTTCGGTCTGGCCTGCCTGTTCTTCGCCGAGCAGCTTGTACTCGGGGTGGGCCATCTCCAGCCCGTATTTGCCGGGGCGCACCTCGCCGAAGCAGCGGATCAGGCGGCCCTGGCCCAGGCTGTTCTTCTGGGCGGCAGTGAAGTTGAAGAAGCGCAGGGTCAGGGTGCCCGTGCCGTCGCTGATGCGACAGACCAGCATGCGGCGGCGGCCCATCACCAGCTGAGTGTCCTGGATTTCGCCCTCGACGGCGCCGTGCAGCCCGGGCGGCAGATCGCCGATGGGCCACACCTGGGTACGGTCCTCGTAGCGCAGGGGGAGGTGGAACAGCAGATCCTGTACCGTCGCCAGCCCCAGCCGCTCGAGTTTCTCCTGCATCTTGCTGCCGACGCCCTTGAGGCTGTCGAGGGAGATTTTATCCAATTTCATCAATTAGATGCCCGAAAACACTGTAAATATGTCCAGATGATAGGGGTTGTTGATGGCTCGATGCAAGCCGCGTTGCAGTGAGCCGGGCCGGCCGGGCGGCTGAAAAAAGGTGGTGGCCACATGTGACAAAGGCCTGCCGAAAAACGGGAGGCCTTTGTTGCAGCTGCCTGTGGGCGCGATGCGCCCGGCGTCAGATGATGCGTTTGAGCAGGATATGAGCCCTGACCCTGTGGATCCGGGCCAGCAGCTTGCGCACCTGTTCCGGGTAGTCCTTGATCTGCTCAATCTGATCGAAGTGGCTGATCCGCTTGGTGTTGGCGAGTATGTTCTCCCGCTCCCCGTTGAACTGGGCACGCAGGTGATGGCGACGATCGTACACCAGCAGACCGTTCTCCAGATCCAGCGCCCAGGCGCGGGGGTTCAGGTTGTTGCCGGTGAGCAGCGCCCACTCGTCATCCACGAAGATCCCCTTGAGGTGGTAGGAGTTGCGCTCGCAGCACCACAGCATCAGGTTGAGACGGCCGGCATCGATGTGATGCTGGTTGCGCTCGGCAAACTTGCGCAGATTGGTCTCGTACAGATAGGGCAGGCCGCCTATGGTGGAGAATTTCTCCTCCGGCGGGATGAAGAAGTCGTTGGCCGTCTTGTCACCCACCACTATGGTCACCTTGCAGCCGCGCTTGAGCAGGGCCTCGATGTCCTTGTTCAACTCCTTGGGCGGGTTGAAATAGGGGGTGCAGATGAAGATCTCCCGCTCGGTGGCGCGCACCAGGGTACGGATCATCTTGTTGAGCTGATTGCCCCGCTTGCCCAGCCCCGTCATCGGAGTGATGGCGATCTCCTGGCTGTTGACCGGCATGCTCTCGAAGCGGTACTGGCCCAGGCGCAGGCTGTGCTTGAAGCGGCGGATCGGCCCCTTCAGCTGCTTGGCAGTGGGGATGCCGCTGCGATCCAGCCGCTGTACCGCTTCGCTCTTGAGGAAGAGATCGTCCACATAGTGGACCATGCAGCGGGTCAGCTCGGGGCTGGTGATCTGGTGATAACGGTCGAAACGGTAGCGATCCTGCTGATGCAGGTAGATGTCGTTGAGGCTGGCACCCGAGTAGAGCAGGGTGTCATCGAAGATGAAGCCCTTGAGGTGCAGCACGCCGAGCAGTTCGCGCCCCTTCACCGGCACGCCGTAGATGGCGATCTGGTGTTCGTGGCGGGCGGCCATTTCCTGATACATCAGGTGGTTGCCCCCCTGCTTGCCCTTGCCGATCAGACCGCGCTGGGCACGGTGGAAGTCGACGAAGAGCTTGATGTCCAGGGCCGAGTTGCGCTGCTTGGCGGAGTAGAGGGCGGACAGTATCTCCCGTCCCGCTTCGTCATCCTGCAGGTAGAGGGCCACCAGATAGATGCGGTGAGTCGCGCTGGCGATGAGCGAAAGGATCCGGCTCTTGAAGTCCCGGGCGCTGTTGAGCACCTGAAACTGATCTGCGGCGACGGCGATCTGGGGCAGACGAGCCAACAGCTGTCGATAGTGTGCCGATGAATGCATAGAGAAACCTGAAATCACTGCGTTAAGCGTTCCACTCGGAGCGATGGATAGGCGATTCTAGCAACCTCGACCTGTTAGCCAAAGAAAGAATCGTCATAAAGATGAAAAAGGCCTCACATCGGAGGCCTTTTCGACAGCGGTTATGTTCAAAGGAAGCTGTAGATGATCATCGCCATGACGCCGCCCGTGGTGCCTATGATGGTCTCCATCACTGTCCAGGTCTGCAGGGTCTGCTTCTCGGAGAGGCCTAGATAGCGGTTGGCCAGCCAGAAGCCGGAGTCGTTGACGTGGGAGAGCACTATGGCCCCGCCCCCGATGGCGATGGTCACGGCGGCCAGCTGGGCACCGTTCAGGCCGAGCGGTTCCAGCATGGGCAGCAGCAGACCGCAGGCGGTCAGCATGGCGACGGTGGCGGAACCCTGAATCACCCGCACCGCGGCCGCCAGTATGAAGGCCAGCGCGACTATGGGCAGGCCGGAATCCGCCAGCATGTTGCCAAGGGCGGCACCCACCCCGGAATCCACCAGGATCTGTTTGAACACACCACCGGCGCCGGTCACCAGTATGATGACGCCGGCCGGCTGGATAGCGCTGTTGCAGACGCTCATCACCTCGTCACGGGACATGCCGCGACGCACCCCCAGCAGGTAGAAGGCGGCCAGACAGGCGACCATGATGGCGGTGAAGGGGTGACCGACGAACTCCAGCCAGTTGTGCAGGGTGGATCCCGCCTCGACGAAGCGGCCGACTATGGTCTTGAGACCTATCATCAGCAGCGGCAGACCGATCAGACCCATGGCCAGCCCGAACGAGGGCAGGGTCTTGCTGTCGTCGTGGGCGCTGCTCTGGGCATCGGCGGGCAGCGGCACATCCACCACCTTGCTGATCAGCTCCCCGAACAGCGGGCCCGCCAGGATCAGGGCCGGCACGGCGGCGATCAGGCCGAACAGTATCATGTAGCCAAAATCGGCCCCCAGCTGGGACGCCACCAGAATGGGACCCGGCGCCGGGATCAGGAACGCCTGGCAGGTGGCGATGCCCGCCAGCAGTGCTATGCCGATCTTCACCACGCTGCCGCCGCCGCGACGGACGATGGCAAAGGCCACCCCGATCAGCAGCACCACGGCCACGTCGAAGAAGAGCGGCAGTGCGCAGATGAAGCCGGTCAGTGACATGGCCCAGTTGGCGCGCTTGACGCCGAAGGTACCGAGCAGGGTATGAGCCACCCGGTCGAGGGCGCCGGTGACCTCCATCACCTTGCCGAACATGGCGCCCAGCGCCACCACCACGGCCACGAAGCCCAGGGTGCCGCCCATCCCTTTCTGGATGGTGTTGGCGATCTCGGCCGGGTTCATGCCAGCGGCAAGGCCGGCCACCATGGAGACCAGGATGAGGGAGACGACCGCGTGCAGGCGGGCCTTCATCACCAGAAAGAGCAGCAGCACTATGGAGCCGGCGGCCGTCATGATCAGGGAGAGGTCAGACATTGTTGTGCGTTCCTTGTTCCAGATTCAGTATCGACACCCTGCCGATCCATTGGCAGGCCATATCTTTATGATTTATTTAGATTTATGGCCAGGGCTCTAGCTCGCTTGCCCAGGTGACTGTGAGTTCGCTCAGTCTGTGGCAGACTTCACATTTCTTGTTGTTACCGGTAACATGTTACCGGTAACGTGCTAAGTTAGAACCCATCGGCAGCACGATTTTTGAAAAATGGGATAGAGGTCAAACAATGGCGGGCAAGAGCATTATCGTGATGGGTGTGTGTGGTAGCGGCAAGTCCAGCGTCGGCCTCAAGGTGGCCCAGGCGCTGGGGGCCAAGTTCATCGATGGCGATGATCTGCACCCCAGGGCCAATATCCAGAAGATGGCCGGTGGCAACCCGCTCAACGACGAGGATCGCGCCCCCTGGCTGGAGCGGATCCGCGATGCGGCCTACAGCCTGGAACAGAAGAACGAGGTGGGCGTCATCGTCTGCTCGGCCCTCAAGAAGCAGTACCGCGACCAGATCCGCGAGGGCAATGACTCGGTGCATTTCCTGTTTCTGGACGGTGATCAGCCGCTGATCCTCGAACGGATGCGGGCACGCAAGGGCCATTTCATGCGGGAAACCATGGTACAAAGTCAGTTCGATACCCTGGAGCGCCCGGATGGCGAGGCCGGTGTATTTCACATCGATATAGACGGCACCTTCGAACAGGTGGTTGATCGGGCCGTCACAGCATTGGAGCAAGCCCAATGATCCATCAGGTTATTTCCAGCGTCACTGCCCGCATTCGCGAGCGCAGTGCCGCCCGTCGCCAGACTTTTCTGGCCCGCATTCAGCGCCAGGCCGAGCAGGGCAAGACCCGCGCCGCCCTGGCCTGCGGCAACCTGGCGCACGCCGTGGCCGCCTGCAGCAGTGACGAGAAGGGGCGCATCCTTGACATGACCCGCGCCAACGTCGGCATAGTCACCGCCTACAACGACATGCTGAGCGCCCATCAGCCCTATCAGGGCTACCCGGACATCATCAAGGCCGCGCTGGCCGAACTGGGCCACAGCGCCCAGGTGGCGGGTGGCGTACCGGCCATGTGCGATGGCGTGACTCAGGGCCAGCCCGGGATGGACATGTCCCTGTTTTCCCGCGATCTGATCGCCCAGGCGACCGCGCTCTCCCTCTCTCACAACACCTTCGACGCCACCCTGTTGCTCGGCATCTGCGACAAGATAGCCCCGGGCCAGATCATGGGTGCGCTCTCCCACGCGCACCTGCCCACCGCCTTCGTGCCGGCCGGCCCCATGGCCAGCGGCATCAGCAACGATGACAAGGTGAAGGTGCGCCAGCAGTACGCCGCCGGTGAACTGGGCCGCGACGCCCTGCTGGAGATGGAGTGCGGCGCCTATCATGCGCCGGGCACCTGCACCTTCTACGGCACAGCCAACACCAACCAACTGGTGTTCGAGGCCATGGGCCTGATGCTGCCGGGCTCCGCCTTCGTCCATCCCCACAGCGAGTTGCGCCACGCCCTCACCGAAGAGGCCGCCCGCCGCATCAGCGCCATGATCCCGGGCTCCCCGGCCTACCGCCCCCTGAGCGAGGTGCTGGACGAGCGCTCCCTGGTCAATGGTCTGGTGGCCCTGCTTGCCTCCGGCGGCAGCACCAATCACAGCATCCACATGGTGGCGCTGGCGCGGGCCGCCGGCCTGCACCTGACCTGGGATGACATCAGCGACCTCTCGGACGTGGTGCCGCTGTTGGTGCGCATGTACCCGAACGGCCCGGCCGACGTCAACGCCTTCGAACAGGCGGGCGGGGTGCCCGGCCTGATGCGCCGTCTGGCGCAAGAGGGGCTGATCCACATGGATGCCACCCCTGTGTTTGGCGAGATGCAGGATTACCTCAGCCGTCCGGCACTGGTGGATGGCAAGCTGGTATGGCAGCCGGTGGGTGAAAGCAGCGACGGGAGCGTGTTGTCGCCGACCGGTTCCGTATTCCAGGCGACCGGTGGTACCAAGCTGCTGGCGGGCAATCTGGGCCGCGCCGTGGTCAAGGTCTCCGCCGTGGCTCCCGAGTATAGAGTCATCGAAGCGCCCGCCCGGGTTTTCTCCTCCCAGCATGCTGTGGAGGCGGCCTACAAGGCTGGCAGTCTCAATCAGGATGCCGTTATCGTGGTGCGCCACAACGGCCCGGCCGCCAACGGCATGCCGGAGCTGCACAAGCTGATGCCTGTGCTCGGCAATCTGCAGAAGGCGGGCCACAAGGTGGCGCTGGTCACAGATGGCCGCCTCTCAGGCGCCTCTGGCAAGATCCCGGCGGCCATCCATGTCACCCCGGAAGCCTTGCACGGCGGCGCCATAGGCCTGCTGCGCGATGGCGATCTGCTGCGGGTAGACGCGGTGACTGGCCGCCTCGACTGCCTGACCGATTTGAGTGGCCGTACCCAGGCCGAGATTGACCTCACTCTGGAACAAGAGGGGTGGGGCCGTGAACTGTTCAGCGTGATGCGTCGCGCGGTATCGAGCGCCGAGTGCGGCGCCACCATCTTTGATTAAGGAAGCGTTATGCAAAACTGGAAAGTGACCCCTGCCGAGGTGTTTGCCGCCTCTCCGCTGGTACCCGTGATGGTCATCAACGATCTGGAACAGGCCCTGCCGATGGCCAAGGCGCTGCTGGACGGCGGCATCTCCGTATTCGAGATCACCCTGCGTACCCCGGTGGCGCTCGATGCCATCGCCCTCATCGCCAAGGCGATGCCGGATGCCATGGTCGGCGCCGGTACCGTGCTCAACTGCGCGCAGTTTGATGCGGCCGTGGCCGCCGGTGCCCGCTTCGTCATCTCCCCGGGGATGACACCGGCGCTGCTGGCCCATGCCGCCAACAGCACGGCACCCTTGATACCGGGTGTTGCCACCGCTTCCGAAGTGATGCAGGCGCTGGAGGCAGGCTACGACCATCTGAAGTTTTTCCCGGCCGAAGCGAACGGCGGCACCAAGGCGCTGGCTGCCATCGCAGCACCGCTTCCCCAGATCAAGTTCTGCCCCACCGGCGGCATAGGCCCGAAAAACGTGGCCGACTATCTGGCGCTGAAATGCGTCGCCACCGTCGGCGGTTCCTGGATGCTGCCGGCCGATGCGGTCAAGAGCGGCAACTGGGAGGAGGTGACTCGCCTCTCTCGCGAAGCGGTCGAGCTGGTTACACGCTAAGCGCCGGTAGTGCAGAAAAATCAGACAGGCCACCCTCGGGTGGCCTGCTTTTTGGTCGTCCTAATGGTGAAAAAGCCATTTGCAGCACGCAGCCTGCTCCCTTATGGTTATGGCCGGTTTCTCTCCGGCTGGCCGACATGTCCTTTCTCCATCGTTCCTGCCCGCAAGGGCACTTCACCCCGCTGCACTGCCATCCACAGGCCCAGTATTGCTACATGCACGATGGCGGCGGCGTCATCACGGGAGGCGGTGCCAGCGAGCTGCTGGTCGCCGGCCAGCTCTGTTTTATTCCTAAGGGCTGGGAGCACGAGTTTCGCGCGCTGCGCCACACACGTCTCTCGCTCATCTATACAGCGCCGTCCGGGCATGATCCTTTTGGTCTGCGTCAGGTGACCCCCTTGCTGGCTGGTCTCTTTGCCCGTCTTGCCGAGTTGGGGGAGGGAAACGAGTGCGAGGCCTATTTGATGGTGATCGGCCACGAACTGGCACGCGCTGTCCCGCAGGCGGCTCAGCCTGCGCTTGCAGCCAATCTCGATCCACGCCTGCTGCGGGTGCTGGAGCGGGTCTGTCAGGCTCCCTCTGTCAACATTGCACTGGCGATGCTGGCAGAGGATTGCGGCGCCTCGGTACGCACCCTCAACCGACTCTTTCTCCAGCAGTTGGGTTGCACCTTTCGTCAGTGGCGGGAGCAGGTGGTGATGGGACGGGCGCGTCAGCTACAGCATCAGGGGCTCACGTTGGCGCAGATCGCCGACCAGCTCGGCTATGAGGATCCTGATGCCTTCTCTCACGCTTTCCAGCGCTTTGTGCGGTGCGACTCAGCGCCGTGAACCTATGTCCTCGTCCTGCGCGCTGCCAGTCAGCAGGCAGGTTACCTCGTCGGTCTGGCAGATCCTGCCGTGGTGAAAGGTAAAGAGGCCGCTCACCTTGCAAACGAGGGGGAGGCCATCGTGACGGGTGGCCCGCACCACGTGGGTCGAGTGCACTCTCTCCCCTTGCGCCAGCATGGCGATAAAATCGATTGATGCACTCGCCAGATGGTTTCTCAGTGCCGCGATGTGCTGGCGGAAAGCCGCGTAGTCGAGCTGCTCGCCATTCACTTGCTGGCAGTAGTCCGGAGTGAACCACTGGTCGAGTTCGGCAAGGGTAAAGCTGGGATCGCAGATCACGTGTTGCAGGCAGGTTTGCAATCTCTCGGTGTTGTTCATCTTCTGCTCCTGATGATGTGGTCGGGATGTCGGGCCAGCATAGATCAGGGGACGGAGAGAACAGGCGGGAGGATGCGCCATCATGGCTGGTAAATGCGCCATGATGGCAGTGGGTCAGCCCAGGCTGTCCCCTTCATAGAGGGAGAAGCCCATGTCGAGCTGGGTGTCGGCCAGTGGTTGACCGTTGAGGCGGGCGAGCAGCATGGTGGCTGCCGCACGGCCTATCTCCTTGCGCGGGGTGACGATACTGGCCAGCTTGGGGGTCATGGCATGGCCTATGTCGAGGGCGTTGCTGCCGGCGATGGCAATCTGCTGCGGTACGGGTATCCACTTGGCCTGACACTGCAGCAGGGCGCCCACCGCCAGGTCATCGTTGGTGCAGAACAGGCCGTCGAGGTCGGGGTAGCACACCAGCGCCTGATCCAGCAGCTGACCACCCAGGGTGAAACTGGAGGACTGCTCGGTCAGCAGGTGCTGGCCGGTCAGGCCATAATCGCCCATCGCCTGGTAGTAACCCTCCATCCGGAGCTGGGTGCGCACGTCGAGTCGCGCGCCGAGATAGACCAGCTTGCGTCGGCCCCGGCGCAGCATCTCTGTTACCATGGCCCGGGCGGCGGCCCTGTGATCCATCCCCACCACCATGTCGATGGGGGTCTGCGGCAGATCCATGGTCTCCACCACAGGAATGCCGGCGGTGGCGATCATCTTGCGGGTGCGCTCCGTGTGCTGGCTGTCGGAGAGGATCAGGCCGTCCACGTGATAGGAGAGCAGGGAGGCCACCTGCTCCTCTTCCCGTTCAGGGCTGTAGCCGTAGTGGGCGAGCAGGGTCTGGTAGCCGGCGGGCCGGGTCACCGACTCTATGCCGTGCACCACGGCGGAGAAGACCTGGTTGGAGAGGGAGGGGATCAGTATGCCGATCGCCCTGCTGGTGGCGTTGGAGAGAATGTCCGGCGCCCGGTTGGGGATGTAGCCAAGCGCCTCCACCGCGGCGGCGATCCGCTCACGGGTGCCCTCGGCCACGGCCTGCGGATCGCGCAGGTAGCGGCTGACGGTCATCTTGGTGACCCCGGTCTGGTCGGCTATGTCCTGCAGAGTGGGGCGGCGCTTTCGGGTATCGTTCATCTCGGGATCCGGCAAAAATGTTACAGGTAACATTACCGTTTTTGTTTAACAAAGTCAGCATATGACGCCATCGGCAGAGGACTATTCGCATGATCAAGGGCAAGTGCTTCGAGGGGAAGCGTTTCGAACAGCAGTATGTGGCGCAAGAGTGTTTTACTGAGTGCCGCTTCATCGACTGCAACTTCTCCTGGCTGGACTTGAGCGAGAGCCGCTTCGTCGACTGCAGTTTCTACGAGCGGGAGCGCGAGCTGGGCTGCCAGCTGCAGGGCTGCGATCTGCGGGAGGCCAGCTTCCTGCGCTGCGATCTGACCCTGGCAGATCTCAGCCGCAGCCAGTGCCTGGGGCTGGAGATGCGGGACTGCCAGGCCATGGGCATCAACTTCGCCCGCGCCAGCTTCGCCAACCAGATCACCGTCAAGAGCTACTTCTGCGAGGCGCATCTGACCGGCAACAACTTCAGCTATGCCAACTTCGATGGCTGCCTGCTGGAGCGCTGCGAGCTCAGCGGCAATCGCTGGCAGGGGGCCAACCTGCTGGGGGCCTCGCTGGCCGGCTCCGATCTGAGCGGTTCAGAGTTCGGCCAGATAGAGTGGACCAGCTTCAACCTGCAGGGCTGCGATCTGCGCCAATGCGATCTGCCCGGGCTGGATCTGCGTCGGGTCAACTTGGACGGGGTGCAGATCAATGAAGAGCAGCAGCAGGGGTTGCTCGAACAGCTCGGCCTCATCGTCTTCCCCTGATCCCGGCGGTCGAAAACGAGGTAAGTTTTCGTCATTCGATGCCGCCGACAGGGCCGTCGGCGACGATCAAAAAAGCCTGCGTCATGCAGGCTTTTTGTCATCGCGTGTGCGGGGTCAGCGTTTGGCCAGCCACTTGGTCGGGTTGATGGCTTCACCCTGATAGCGGATCTCGAAGTAGAGGCCGGGTCTGTCCTGGCCGCCACTGTCGCCGACCAGCGCCACGGGTTCGCCCTGTTCCACGCTCTGGCCCACCTGCCGCAGCAGCGACTGGTTGTGACCGTAGAGGCTCATATAGCCCTTACCATGATCTATGACCAGCAGCATGCCGAAGCCATCCAGCCAGTCGGCGTACACCACCTGGCCCGGTGCGACCGCCTTGACCTGGGTCCCTTCGCTGGCGCCAATCAGGGTGCCCTTCCACTTGAGCTCGGCAGTGCGGGGTGAGCCGTAGGAGATGAGGATCGGGCCCTGCACCGGCCAGCGCAGGCTGCCGTTGGTACTGAGGCCGCCGTAGCCGCCACTGCTTGGCTTGCTGCTGCGCGCGGCGGCTTGCTGCTCCGCCACCCGGTTCTGTTGTTCGGCGACTTTCTGCTGTTGGGCCGCGAGCCGTTGCTGCTCGCCGACCTGTCGCTGCTGCGCCGCGATCCGCTGCTGTTCTGCAATCCGTTTCTGCTCGGCGGCCAGGCGCTGGGCCTCCAGGCGGCGCTGGCGCTCCTGCTCGGCCTTCAGCTTGGCCAGCCGTTCCCGCTCGGCCCGTTCACGGCGCTCCTGCTCTTCCCGCTGGCGACGCAGCTCTTCCAGCCGGGCCTTCAGGGCTTTCTCCGCCTTGACCAGCTTGGTCAGCTTCTGTTCGTCATCCTGTACCGACTGCTGCAGCTGGTTGCGTACCTTGGCGCGGCTCTGCTGGCTGGCCAGCAGGCTCTGGTGATGTTGCTGCTGTTCGCTCAGCAGGGTTTGCAGCTTGTTCTCGGTCTCTTTGGTAGCCTGCTGGTTTTTCGCCAGCTTGGTGCGGGTCGTGCGCAGGGCTTCGATGGCCTCGATGCGGGCCTTGTTGAGGTAGTCGTAGTAATCGAGAGAGCGGCTCAGTTTGGCCGGATCCTGCTGATTGAGCAGCAGTTTGAGGTAATCGTGGTTGCCCGCCTGGAAGGCGCTTTCCGCCTGCTTGGCCAGCAACTGCTTCTGATGGCTGGCCTGTTGTTCCAGATCCAGCTTGTCCTGTTGCAGGCCCACCAGTTTTTGCTGATTCTGTTTCAGCTGTTGCTTGGTCTGCTCGAGCTTGGCCGCCGCGGCAGAGATGGCCTGCTCATCGGCCTTGAGCTGGGTGTTGAGTTTGGCCAGCTCCTGCTTGCTGAGCTTGATGGTCTTCTGTTGCTCTTTGATCTGGGACTGCATGGTGCCGAGCTGCTGATTGGCAGCCAGGGCCTTGCCCGCGATAAACGACAGGCAAAAAAACAGCGCGCCGGCCAACAGGCCGACGCGACTGGTTTTGTTTGAAATAACTTCGCATCCCCGCATGGGGAAGGATTATTTCAGAATCATCAGGGGCTTGCCAGTCATTTCCGGCGGGACCGGCAGACCCATCAGGGTCAGCATGGTCGGAGCCAGATCGGACAGTTTGCCACCTTCAACCACCTCGGACTTGCGACCGAAATAGATGAGGGGAACCGGCAGGTTGGTATGGGCTGTGTGGGCCTGACCCGTCTCTTCGTCCAGCATCTTCTCGGCGTTGCCGTGGTCGGCGGTGATCAGGCACTCGCCACCCACTTCGGCCAAGGCCTCGGTGACACGACCGATGCAGTGGTCAACCGCCTCACAGGCTTTGACGGCCGCATCGAACACGCCGGTGTGACCGACCATGTCGCCGTTCGGGTAGTTGCAGATGATGGTGTCGTACTTGCCGCTCTTGATGGCGGCAACCAGCTTGTCGGTCAGCTCTTCGGAGCTCATTTCCGGCTGCAGGTCATAGGTGGCCACTTTCGGGCTGGCGACGATCTCGCGGTCTTCGCCGGTGAAGCAGGACTCTTCGCCACCGTTGAAGAAGAAGGTGACGTGGGCGTACTTCTCGGTTTCGGAGATGCGCAGCTGGGTCTTGCCCTGCTTGGCCAGCCACTCACCCAGGGTGTTCACCAGGGCGGTCGGCGGGTAGGCGCAGGCGGTTTTGATGTCGGCCGCGTATTCGGTCAGCATCACGAAGTTCAGCGCCGGGGTGGCGGCACGGGCAAAGCCGGTAAAGTCGCTGTCGACGAAGGCGCGGGTGATCTCGCGGGCGCGGTCGGCACGGAAGTTCATGAAGATCAGCGCATCGCCATCCTGCATGGGGGCGGCAGCACCGATGCGGGTGGCTTTGACGAATTCGTCGTTCTCGTCGCGGGCATAGGCGGCGGCCAGGGCTTCGCTGGCGCTGTCGGCGGTGAACTCGCCCTTGCCCTGAGTCATCAGGTCATAGGCTTGCTGCACGCGATCCCAGCGGTTGTCACGGTCCATGGCGAAGTAGCGGCCGATCATGGAGGCGAAACGACCCTTGCCCAGACGGGCAAACAGGGCATCGAACTGTTCGATGGAGGACTGGGCGGAACGCGGCGGCACGTCGCGGCCATCCAGGAAGGCGTGGAAATAGATCTGCTCGGCGCCACGCTTGGCGGCCATTTCGATCATGCCCATGATGTGCTCTTCGTGGCTGTGTACGCCACCCGGGGACATCAGACCCATGATGTGCACGGCCTTGCCCTTGGTCACAGCACCGTCAACAGCCTTGGCCAGTTCGACGTTCTGGAAGAAGTCGCCGTCCTTGATCTCTTTGGAGATGCGGGTCAGTTCCTGATAGACGATGCGACCGGCACCTATGTTGACGTGACCCACTTCGGAGTTACCCATCTGACCATCCGGCAGACCCACGTCCAGGCCGGAGCCGGAGATTAGGGTGCTGGTGTAGTCACGGGCGAGACGGTCGAGGTTGGGAGTCTTGGCGGCAGCGACGGCGTTGTGCTCTTGCTTGGTGCTGTAGCCCCAACCGTCCATGATGACCAGAACCAAAGGTTTCTTAGCTGTTGACATAAGGCTATGTCCTCTCGGATAGGAATGAATTGCGGGAAGTGAAACTAGCGTAATATTACTACATCTGCCGAAATAGTCACCTGATAGCCAAGCCCAGGCCCGCCGTCGTTCAGGACTGTTGCCAGCCTGTTTCCCCTTTGTCGCCGGCTTGTCTCCCGGCTCGAAGAATCCTCGCCTCAAGGCGTCGGACGCCACTTTTTATTCCGATCCTTTATCGTGCCCCTGCCCGATGGGAGCCCGCTCCCGCTTTGCCGCCAAGATGGCTGATCTTGGTGGGGTCCCCATGTATACTCGGGCCCTTGTCTTGGTCCCTGGATAGTAGAAGATGCAAGAGTATTTGGATTTTGCGGCCCGTAACCCGCTGCTGACCGCAGCCTGGTTCGGCCTGGCAGGCACCCTGGTTTACACCACTGTGCGTGCTCGTTTTTCTCCGGTTAAGACGGTGAACAACCACACGGCTACCCTGCTGATCAACCGTGAAAATGCCACAGTGGTGGACATTCGCAGTCAGGAAGAGTTTGCCAAGGGCCATCTGGCCGGTGCCCAGCACCTGCCGCTCAGCCAGATCCAGAGCAATAACCTGGGTCCGGTTGAAAAGCATAAAGATGCCCCCATCATAGTGGTGTGCGAGTCGGGGATGACCGCTGGTGGCGCGGGTCGCCAACTGAGCAAGGCCGGTTTCAAGCAGGTGTATGTGCTCAGCGGTGGCATGGCCCAGTGGCGTGCAGATAATCTGCCGGTGACCAAAAAACGCTGATTTAAGGGCCTGCGCCCACATATTTTCTTAAAAAGGAATCAAACGAAATGGCTGACGAAATCAACAACCAGGAAGTACAACCGGAATTCCACATCCAGCGTGTTTACACCAAGGATGTCTCTTTCGAAGCCCCGAATACCCCGCACATCTTCCAGAAAGAGTGGCAGCCGGACGTCAAGCTGGACATGGACACCAAGACCAACATCCTGGCTGACGGCGTGTATGAGGTTGTGCTGACCCTGACCGTGACCTGCAAGCTGGAAACCGAGACTGCCTTCCTGTGTGAAGTGCAGCAAGCCGGTATCTTCACCATAGGCAACCTGCCGGAGCCGCAACTGGCTCACTGCCTGGCCGCCTTCTGCCCGAACATCCTGTTCCCGTATGCCCGCGAAGCCGTGGCCAACATGGTGAGCAAGGGTTCCTTCCCGCAGCTGAACCTGGCACCGGTCAACTTCGATGCCCTGTTTGCCCAGCACATGGCGCAAGCACAGGCCCAGCAGGCGACTGCGGAAGCCTGATAATGGCTGACCAGATCGCTATCTCAGTCTTGGGGGCGGGGTCTTATGGCTCCGCCCTTGCCATTTCTCTGGCGCGCAACGGTCATCCGACCCTGCTGTGGGGTCACGACCCTGCCCATGTCGCCGAGCTGGAACAAGACCGCTGCAACAAGGCTTTTCTGCCGGATGTCCCTTTCCCTGCCGATCTGCAGCTGACCGCCGATCTGCAGGCGGCGGTGCAAGCCGCGCCCGTGCTGCTGCTGGTAGTGCCGAGCCATGTGTTCGGCCAGGTGCTGGCTCAGGTCAAGCCCTTCCTGCGCCCCGATACCCGTATCGCCTGGGCCACCAAGGGGCTGGAACCTGACAGCGGCCGCCTGCTGCAAGACGTGGCCCGTGAGGTGCTGGGTGAGGCGATCCCGCTGGCGGTGATCTCCGGTCCCACCTTCGCCAAGGAGCTGGCCGCCGGCCTGCCGACCGCCATCTCGGTGGCGTCGACTCACGACGACTTCGCCGACGATCTCTCCCTGTTGCTGCACTGCGGCCGTTCGTTCCGGGTCTATACCAATCCGGACTTCGTCGGTCTGCAGCTGGGCGGTGCCGTCAAGAACGTCATCGCCATCGGTGCCGGTCTCTCAGATGGGCTGGGATTTGGCGCCAACGCCAGAACCGCGCTCATCACCCGGGGTCTGGTGGAGATGCAGCGTCTGGGCGCGGCCCTGGGTGCTGACGCCAAAACCTTCATGGGGATGGCGGGGCTCGGGGATCTGGTGCTGACCTGTACCGACAACCAGTCGCGCAACCGTCGCTTCGGTCTGGCCCTCGGGGCCGGCAAGAGCGTGGATACCGCCATGGCCGAGATAGGTCAGGTGGTGGAAGGCTATCGCAACACCAAGGAGGTGCATCTGCTGGCGGCCCGTTGTGGCGTCGAGATGCCCATCTGCGAGCAGATCTTCCAGGTGCTCTATCAGGGCAAGAACCCGAAAGAGGCCGCCATCGCCCTGCTCAGTCGGGACAAGCGCGACGAATAAGAGCAAATCCCATTAGGCTGTTTTATTAGCCATTTTGAACCTGGGCAGTGCTCGAAATCCTCACGTATGCCTATACGCTCCGGTTTCTGCGCGCTGTCCGTGTTCAAACTGCCGTCAACAACGACGCCTACTGAGATAGGCTCATTCGGTTCGCCGGATAGCAAAAGGCCCCGCCAGATTGGCGGGGCCTTTTTATGTGCAGCAAGGGAGATCAAGCCTGGCGGGTGATCGCCACTGGCACAGGATCAATAGTAGGAGTGATCGCCGCGCTGGTGCTCGGTGGCATCTTTGACGCCGTTGAGCTCGCCCGGGAATTTCTCCAGCAGCTGCTTCTCGATCCCCTCTTTCAGGGTGTAATCGACCATGGAGCAACCGTTGCAACCGCCGCCAAACTGCAGGATGGCCAGCTTGTCTTCGGTCAGCTCGACCAGGGTAACCTTGCCGCCGTGACCGGCCAGCATGGGGTTCACCTCGGACATCAGCACATATTCGATGCGGTCGATCAGCGGTGCATCGTCGGCCACCTTGCGCATCTTGGCGTTTGGCGCCTTGAGGGTGAGCTGGGAGCCCATCTGATCGGTGACGAAGTCGATGGTGGCATCGACCAGGAAGGGGGCGCTCAGAGGATCGACCAGGCAGTCGAAGCCGCTGAAGGGCAGGTGTTGATCTTCCGGATCGACCGCATCGGGTGGGCAATATGATACGCCGCACTCGGCATTCTGGGTTCCCGGATTGACCACAAACACCCGGATATTGGTGCCATCAGGCTGTTTTTCCAGCAGTTTACGGAAATGGGCCTGGGCGGTGTCGGAAATGCTGATCATCACTATCCTCATAAACCTGAGTGTACGACTAGGGTATTCATGATAACTCGCTTGGCAGTGCTTGGGTAGCATGCTGATGGCGCCGAGCATATGTCAAATATACCTATGGCCGCCTGATGTGGATGAGCCTGCGGGATACATGCCGCGGATTATTGAGGATGTTTGCGGGGGCGGCATACATCTCTGTGGCAGCCTGATGTGCCTGAGCTTGCGGTAGCCATGCCGAGTGTCATTTGAGGTGTTTGAGCGTGCGGCAAATGGCCCACACCTCCACTTTTGCGATGCCGCTCTCGTGCAGCACTCGGGTGAGTTGGCCTGCCGTCGCCCCCGTGGTCACCACATCGTCGAGCAAGGCCACGTGCTGGTAACGGTGGGGCTGGATCTGGAAGGCACCGCGCAGATTCCGTCGTCGCTGAGCGGCACTGAGCCTGGTCTGCTGCGGGGTGGCTCGGGTTCTGCGCAGCAGCCGGGTGTCGCAGGGGATGCCGGTGATCTCGCTGAGGGTGATGGCTATCTCCTCCGCCTGATTGAAGCCGCGCCACCACAGTCGCCACCAGTGCAGGGGAACCGGAATGATGGCCTCGGGGAGATCGTCTCTCTCCAGATGATCGGCCAGCAGACGGGCGAGCAGCGGCGCCAGCAGGATCTGGCCAGAATATTTCAGCTGCGGAATGAGCATGGAGTAGGGGGCCTGGTAGTCGCCAATGACCTGCAGCCGCTGCCAGGGCGGTGGCCTGCGCTGGCAGCGCCCGCAGACAGCTTCGGTTTCTCCGTCAGGTTCCGGCAAGGGCGCCGCACACAGGCTGCATTTGCGATAGGGCTGGTGGAGGGCCTGCTGGCACCAGCTGCAGAGCAGTGGCTGTGTATCGCAAGGCTGTTGGCAGAGCAGACAGTGGCCCTGCCAGTCGGCATGGTTGCCAAGGATCGGACTTGCTTTGGCGAGCAGCCGCTTTAACATGCTGACCCCAAGAGAATGAACAGGGATCTTGAGTCTAGATGAGCGTATCGGTAGAGCGATTTGGTCAGGGGCCCGATCTGGTGCTGTTGCACGGATGGGGCATGAATGGTGCAGTTTGGCATGGTATTGCCCAGCAGTTGGCGGCCCATTATCGGCTGCATCTGGTGGACTTGCCCGGGTTTGGCAACAGTCCGCTGGCCGACGGGAGTGAGTACTCCTTGCCCTGGCTGGCTGAGCAGATTGCCGCCGTCTTGCCGCAGAAGTGCCATCTGCTCGGCTGGTCCCTCGGTGGTCTGGTGGCGAGCCAGTTGGCGCTGACCCAGCCTGAGCGCTGCCAGAGCCTGATCACGGTGGCGAGCTCCCCCTGCTTCATGGCCCGTGACGACTGGCCGGGGATAGCCCCCAAGGTGCTGACCGGCTTCAATCAGATGCTGGCGGGTGACTTCAAGCAGACCATAGAGCGTTTCCTCGCGATCCAGGCCATGGGCAGTGAGCACGCCCGGGATGATATCCGCCAGCTGCGCCATTGGTTGGCAGAGCGTCCGGCTCCCCAACTTGCGGCACTGGAGGCTGGACTCGGTCTGCTGGCTGACGTTGATCTGCGCGATGAGCTGGCAACGCTGAGCCAGCCCTGGCTGCGGGTCTATGGCCGACTGGATTCGCTGGTGCCCAAGGCGGCCATACCACTGCTGGACGAACGCTACCCAGCCAGTCACAGCCTGGTGCTGGAAAAGGCCTCGCACGCACCCTTTATTTCCCATCCACAGCAGTTCGTTGAAATCATTCGACATTTTGTTGGTTGAAAAACAACCTATTTGCTTCATTAATCCTCTGGCGTGACGGATAATTAATCCAGTGTCAGAGGAGTGTCATCATGCGTATAGATTCTGCATTGAACAGCGGAGTACAAGGGTTTCAGCGAGCGGAACAGATTGCCGACAAGGCATCCAGCCAGATCGCCCGGCTCAACACCCCGAGCGGTGATCAGGTACAGCTGCCTGATGAGTTGGTCAACCTCAAGGTGGCCGAAGTACAGGCCGGAGCATCTGCCAAGGTGATCCAGACCGCCAGTGATGTTATGGGTACCCTGATCGATATCCGGGTGTGACATGAACATCAATGTCAGTCTGCCGACCATTATTCCTAATCAGCTGCAACCGCAGACGGAATCGGCACGCACTGACAATCGCCGTGCAGCCCTCATCCCCCAGACCCGTCAGAGCGAGGCATTCAATGCCGAGCCTGAAGTCGGCTCACAGAAAGACAAGTCCAAGGCCAGCCAGGCCAATCCCAACCAGACCTCCCAGCAGACGCGGGAAGCTTCCCAGACCGGCAATCCGCAAACGCCGGTTGATCACCGCTTCGTGGAGGCCACGGGTGAAGACGGGCAGCGCAACAAGCAACAGCAGGATCCCAGACAGCAGGAGCAACAACAGAAGCAGGAGCTGCAGATCAAGGAGCTGGCCGACAGGGATCAGGAGGTACGGACCCACGAGCAGGCACATCAGAGCACTGGCGGCCAGTATGCCAGCAGTCCGACCTATCAGTTCTCGATGGGACCGGATGGCAAGCGCTACGCTACCGGCGGTGGCGTCTCCATCGACATCGGAACCATTCCCGGCGATCCCAGGGCGACTATCGCCAAGATGCAGCAGGTGCGTGCCGCCGCCCTGGCCCCGGCCGATCCTTCCGCACAGGATCTGAGCGTGGCCAGAAGTGCCGCCGCCAAGGAGGCTCATGCCCGCAAGGCGCTACTCTCATCCGACCCAGACTCCACCTTGGCGGCCGATGGCAGCGCCAAGACGGGCGTGCTGAATGGCTACATGGAGCAGCGCAACCAGGTCATTGCCCAGCGTTATCAACAGGCGGTCAGGCCTGCTGCGCAGCAAGGTTTCAGCCTGAACGTCTGAGCGCGGCGCCACTCTGCCCCCTGATTTTTCGATCACGTCCCGGGTAATTGCAACTAATCTGAGGGGTAATCCCATTCATCCTCACAGGAGTCGTCATGCACTTTGATGAAGTCAAACCGGAAGACTTTGCCACCTTCTCCCGCGTTCCCCCTCCTCACCTTCAGATGGAACAGTTTTTGATGCAGCTTGGTGGTGGCGGAACCGAAGGCACTCACTTCAAGAAGAAAGTCATGCTGGCGGCCGGTTGGAGCCATACCGGCGTGGTTTCCTATGGCAAGTACCCGCAGGAGGCCTGCAAGGCATTCAATCGACTGCGGGAGGTGCTGGCCCGGCATCAGGATCCTGAAAGCATTCTGGCCACCCTCAGTCAATGAGTCTTGGCGTCTTGTAAAAAAGCCCCTTTCGGGGCTTTTTCGTACCCTGTGCAGCTATCGGCCGCACAGGGTATCAATCACTTAGCTACCATTATGGCCCAATATCACAGGGCAAAATGTCCCTAAATGTGGACACAGTGTGGTCACTCAATGCCAGCTCTTCCCCGTAGTGGATTGAAGGTGATGGCATCCTGCAAATAATCCGGTGCAAAGTGCGCATAGGTCATTGTTTGCTGGATGTTTGCATGGCCCAAAATCCGCTGTAGCGTGATGATATTCCCCCCATTGGCCATAAAGTGTGTGGCGAACGTGTGGCGCAAAACATGGGACGCTTGCCCGTGTGGCAAGTCCGGTTTCACCTCTCGCAATATCTGCCTCACGACCAGGTAATCTACCTTCGGAAATAACCGCCCTGTTTTCCCATCAACCAGCTGTGTAGATAAGTCTGCCGAGATTGGCACCACGCGCGTTTTGCCATTCTTGGTGGCCACGAACATGACCCGCTGATTGATGACATGTTCGGCCCTGAGTGCAGCAGCCTCTCCCCACCTTGCACCAGTGCTCAAACACAACATGGCCAGGTTGCGATTGTCGCCCTCTAATCGAGTTAGTAAACCGGTAATCTCACCTTGAGATAAATAGCTCATGGCGATGGGGGCCTCTTTGAGCTTCTTCATTTCTCTCAATGGGTGAGGTGCGTGATACATCCCGGCACCAATCAGGAAACTAAACATCCCCCCCAAGGTGATCAACCGCCGATTCACCGTTGAGGCTTTTATCCCCTGGCTGAGTAGGCGAGATCGAAATACCGCAATAGCACGATCATCAATCTGGAAAGCACAGGGATTACCCATTAATCGCTCAACCAGCCCCAGGGTTTGGCGTGCTGTTACACCCCATTTCATATTCTGCCCGTGATAGAGCCACCAGAGTTGGATGAGTTCAGACAATCGCCGAGCATCCTTCGGTTTCTCTATCCACGCCTTGTCATGCTGGTTTGCCAGCACATACCGCTCGAAGGCAGTTGCTTCATGCTTCTTGGCAAACTTCCGCCGGATACGCTTTCCGTTGCGCCCTTGCGGTCTAATGTCCACTTCATAACGACCATCATCGAGCTTCTTAATCGACATAAGGAAGCCCTCCGATGTAACCCAAACACGATGTTTCTATTTCGCTGAGAAATGCCTCATGCAGGGTTAGCCAATTTTCTGGTCGGAGAGGGATGAGTCCCCTTCCTCTTGCCCAAAGTGTGCGAGAGCCGGTGCTATCTGACCGGCTTCCGGAGCGACCTTATCGGTCATAAACCAGAGCGTGTACTTAGTGAATAAAGGGATGTTGAGAATCTTCATGGAAACGTCTGTCGGTGGCGTGGACCTCCCAGTTTCATAATAATTTAGTGTTCCAACAGGAACCCCTGTCGCTTCTGAAAACTGCTTTCTCGTCATGTATTCAGACTTTCGAATCAATACCAGTTTTTCACTTATGCTCGTTGACATAGTGATTTGATCTCCATAGCATAGTATCAAGATGTAAATAGTTAACTATCTATAGGTAGTCAACCAACCATTATGATGCACTAAGGCCCATTGAGGCCCGCGAGGGAGAATATCAGATGACAGCAGCAAGCCAAACCCAACCGCCGACCGAGACAGACCCGCGCGTGTCGCTGGTGCTCGAACCCATGATAAATGCCTCCGATGCCGTGCCCGTTGAGGTGTTCGCCAAGATGATTGGCAAAACCAAGGGCGCAGTGCGGGGGATGATTGAAAAGGGCAAGGTGCCGGTGGTGCCGATGCGCAACCCCCTTAACCCGAGCGCCCCCGCCGAATACTGGATCTACCTTCCGGCATGGAACGAGGGGATGAAACTGGCCTTCGAGAGCCGCCCTCGTGAAATCCGTGACGGCTGGTTGTCCTGGCTGGGGCTGGGGTGTCCGGTATGAGCCAGACATGGGATGAACAAGCAGCCTTGAACATGGCGGGGGCACAGTTGCTGCGCGAAACCGTGGAGCGGGTCAATAGCCGCCAGCAACGGGCCAGCCATGAGAAGGGGGCGCAGTGCCTGTCGCGCAAGCTGGCAGTGCTGCAAACCCTGAATGGCGGGCAAAGAAAAACCCCGTTTAACGGTGCGCTAACACCAAACGGGGTTTCCAAATCAGCTTTAGAGGGCATGATTTGATGAGCATCTTATCTATCCCCTGCGCGTTGCGCAACCTGCGGCTGCAACGCCGCAAGCTGGCGGGGTCTGCCTGCCAGCGCTTCATACACCTGCCTGACTACCTTGTCGCCATTGAGCAACCTGACGCCTTGGCATGGGCGGCCCTGTGGCAACGCCTGCCCCAACCCGTCAACCCACTGCGGGGGAACCTATGCGCGTGATGTGCACCGAGTGCGGCGAACTGGGCCGCATTACCAAGACCTATCGACACACCCGAGGCGTGGCCACGCTCTATTGCCAATGCATTGACCCCGAGTGCGGTCATTCGTGGGTGTCGTCCCTGTCATACAGCCACACCCTGCACCCGTCAGCCAGGAAAATCCCCGAGACGTCACCCGTTACCAAAGCGTAACCCGATGATGCCTCACGCCATTTGTGCCGGAGGGAAACTATGCGTGTGCTTTGCACCGAGTGCGGCAAGCCCGGCCGCATTACCAAGACCAACCGCATGACAGCGGGGGTCGCCAATATCTATTGCCGTTGTTCGGATATTGCGTGCCACCACTCCTGGGTGTCCACCTTGTCCTATAGCCATACCCTGAGCCCGTCCGCCAAGCGGGCCAATGAACTTACCCTGGCGCTGGTGCGGGCCATGTCACCCGAGGCCCACGCCAACTTGTGTCAAAGCGTGAACGAGCACCAGCAACAGCTGGATATCGAAGCCGCACAAGAGCGGGATAAACCGGTGGTCACACTGCGGAGGGTCGGATGAGCAGTCAGGTAAAAACAGGCTGGATTTGTATTGCCAGCGCGGGGCCGACACTAGATGGCCGCACTATCAGTCCCGAGTGTCTGCGCCAGCTGGCCGAGACATACGACCCGAACTTTTACGTGGCCAACCTCTGGCCGGAGGGGGTGCGGGGTCGCCCGCTGGGGCACGTCTACGCGCTCAAGGTGCAAGAGCAGGGCGACCAGCTCAAGCTGCTGGCGGTGCTGTGCCCGACCCTGGAGCTGATAGACCTCAACACCAGCGGCACCCATGCCTTTTGCACCATTGAGGCCAGCGAGAATTTCGCGAGCACTGGCAAGTGGTATCTGTCCGGGGTGACGGTCACTGACCAGCCCACCCTGACGGGGCTAACCCAGCTGCAATTTAGCGCCAAGCCACCGAGCGGGCGCCCCCTGGTGGTGCCAGTACCGGCGCCCGCAGTTCCTGCGCCTTCACCTGCAAAACCGGCTTTCCGGACATCAAAACCCGAGCGGATGTTTAGCCAGATAGAGGCCCTGTCGGCGGGGGTGGCGGCCCTTTGCCAAAAGCTGGACAGCTTCACCCCGTATCGACCCAACCAGCCGAGCGCCGCTGACCGCAGTGACGACCCCACCCACGCCAACCATCACCGCATTTACTAAGGAGCCCCACCCGATGAGCTTATCTGACCTGCTGCGCGATGTGCGCCTGAGCTTTGCTCCCGCGCCCCAGCCTAGCTTTGGCAACCTGGATACCGCCGCTGGCCTTGCCCTGACGGCGGCCATTGTGCAGGCCACCCCGTTTTTGTGGATGGTTTCTATCCTGGGCGTGGATGACCCCCATGCACCGCGCTTTGACCCGCTCAAGCCTGCGCTGCGCAGTGGCCGCAAGGCGCAGGGCCGTTTTCTGGTGCGGGCCGAGCCGAGCAAGCGCGAACATGAATACGAAGAGCTGGATAGCAGCGCCATCTGGACGTGGCAACAGCTGGCCCAGATGCTGGCAGGGCTCGACCAGCGCCAAGCCAACAACCTGCTCGAAGGCTTGGCGCTGGCTGCCTTTGGGGATGACCTGATACGGGTCGGTTTCCATGGCCAGACTGCCGCCGTCAACACTGACCCCGAGGCCAATCCGAACGGGGAAGATGTGATGATGGGCTGGCCTGCGCTGGCCAAGGCTGCCGACCCCGAGGGGCTGCGGGTGCTACGCGATGCTGTGACGTTTGCCCCCAGCGGCCAGGGCGATTTCGCCGACCTGGACGCGATGGTGTATGCCCTGATTGAGAAGTTGCCAGAAGCCTACCGCCAAGACCCGCGCTTGGTGGTGATGGTCGGCGGCGACCTGTTGCAGGCTCACCAGAAAGCCTACCTCAAGCCAGGGCAGGTACGGGACAAGACCCAGCGCATGAAGATTGCCGACCTGGGCATTGTATCTCACCGCCACATGCCCCCCACCTACTTGGCCATCACCCTGGTCGAGAACCTGCAATTGCTCACCGTCAACCATACCCACCGCCTCAACGCGGGGGACGTTGACGCGCTCGCCAGCTGGAGCATTCGCTACAACCGCGCCCAGTCCTACGCCCTGGGCGAGCCGACCGCTTACGCCGCCTTTGATGCCATCACCCTTGCCACTCAGGAGTAACCCCATGCAACAACCGATTTTGCAGGCCGTGCCGACCATTCAACTCCCTAACGCCCCTGCGGGCACCCGCGCCAGCCGACTGGATGAGCACGTGGCCCTGTTCCAAAGCGAGCACCACAAGCTGATGGAACTGGACGGCGAAATTCACACCCTGCGGGAACAGCGTAAAGCGCTGCTGGCGCAAATCCCGTCTGCCAAGGAGCGCCGCGAGGAGCTGCGCCAGGGGCGGATTAACCAACTGATGGGCGGGGTGGTGTCGCTGGAAGCGGCGCAGGAATACCGCGAACTGGGGGAACTGCTAGAGGATGCCAAGGCGGCGACCACCTTGTCAGAGTGTCAGGAAAAGCGCTTGGCCATGCCGCTCTATCAGGCCCAGCTGGCGGCCAACAGTGCCCAGAGCATGGTGGCCGGAGGCTATGAAAGCTACCTCGACCACAAGGTGATGCCGTCCATCCTCAATGCCCTCAAGAAACGTCTGGCCGAGCTGGCCGCCCTGACTCACGCCAAGGCCACTATCATGGGGCCGAAGGGGGCGCGCAAGTGGGCACAGAACGAGCTGGCCCACGCCCTCAAAGAGGCGATGAGCGGCGAGCAGGTGGCACTGGATGGCGACAAGCCCGCCGCCCGTGAGGTGCTGGCCACCTCGACTCGCCCGCAAGCGGCTGACCTGCTGACGCTGTGCAATAGCCCTGGCAAGCGCCAGTGCTTGCAGCGGGAGCTGGAAGAGTAACCCGACCATATGAAGAGGGGAGCCGATAACGGCTCCCCCCAGTGCTCACACGCTTATCACAACAGAGCGAGCGGGCGCAGATTAGCAAAGCCGAGCGCGCCGGACAAATGGCCGGACGGGAGAGACGAAGAAGAAGGAGGTGCAGCGAACAAAACAAAACAAGAAGAGGAGAGCAAGAGAGGCTGAACGCCAGAAAAGACAAAGGGAGCCGGTCGAGGGGCCCCCTTTAGCTAACCCATATCAAGCACGACAAGAGATAGCCAATGAACAGTATCAAATTCAATGCCGCCCAGCAAGCGGAGGGACTCGTTTTGTCCGCATTCTGGGGTGAGTCCCTGCGCCAAGACCATCACCGCCTCTATTCCCTGCAATCGCGCCTTGCCGTATTGCGTATCCGGCGACGGGTCAGGGGGATACGTGACAGGGGCCAAGTACGGGTGCTGTTGCAGATGTGCCGATTAACCCGCGCCACCTTGCGCCAAGCCCACACCAAGGCCACCGCCCACGCCAGGGCACTGCGGGCAAGCGTAGGGGGTCTGGTATGAACAACCCGCTAAGCACCTTCACCGACAAAGGCCACCCCCGCCGTAACCAGTCCGCCGCAGTCTTGCGGGCACGGGTCAAAAAGATGACCCACATCTTGCAGTTGCAACTGCGGCCCCTGTGCCCGCTCGAAGAGGCCCGCAAACCCGCCAGCCAGCGCGACCGCAACGCCTCCGCCTCAGAGGACACCATCCGCTCCTATTTCAAGGACAGGCTGGGGGTCTATGACCTTGATTGGGCGCTCGACCTGCTGATGTTCTCGGTTAAGCGGGGCCAAGGCGGGTCGGTGCAACTGGCCGATGAACTGGTCGGCGAGCTGTTCGTTGGCTACTGCGTGCGGCGGGTGCCTGCCATCCTCAAGGGCATCACCTGCAAGGAGGCCAACCTCTGGCTATGCGACCGGGTAAAGGTGCTGCGGCAAGTGCAGGCAGACCTGCCCGAACCGCTGGAACAATTGCAGCACAAAGACCGCCGCGAAAAGCTGGCTGTGGATTATGTGGAGCGCGTCCAGCGCCTGCTGGATGCGGCCACCAATGGCCAAGCCGACACCATGCCCGCCACCTACCTCTGGCGGGTCTGTGGCCAGCCGCTCAAACCCTGGGGATTCCTGCCCACCCTGCCGCGCTTCAAGAGCACCGAGGCCCGCGATACCTTCATTGCTGCCCACCTAATCCGCTGGCTCGACCCGCAATGGTGGGCGCGCAAACTGCGCAAGCTCTGGGAGCAATATCGGGAGCACTGCGCCATCTTGCTTGGCAAGGTGCGGCGCGGTGTCTCGCCCTACGTGTCGAGCTACGCCCTGCGGGCCTTCAACGAGCGCCAGCTGGCCGCCGAGCTGTGGCTAAAGAGCATGGAGGCGCACAACGAAGCGCACGACATTACTATCTCCCTGGCCGATGCTGTGGCCAGCTCGATGGCCAACCCGTCAAACCGCCGTGATGAACTGGTGGTTAGGGCGCGGGGCTTCTCCGATGCAGCGGACGAAATGGGCTATGTGGGCCTGTTCTTCACCTGGACTGCCCCGAGCCAATATCACCCATGGAAGACAACCCCCCAGGGACATGGCCAACCCGCTCGCACCACTGAAAACCCCAAGTATCAGGGCCATACACCCCGCGACACCAACACCTATCTAGGCACCCTCTGGAAGCGCTGCCGCGCGGCACTCGCCCGCCGTGGTATCGAGTATTTCGGCTTTCGGGTCGTTGAGCCCCATCACGATGGCACCCCCCATTGGCACTTGCTGCTGTTCGTCAATCCGGCTCAGCAGCATGAGCTGATAAGCACCTTGCAACGCTACGCCCTGAGCCATGACCAGGGCGACCTTGAGCGCAAGCGCCATCCGGTGAGCAAGCGACCCTATAGCGACATCACCCCGCGCTTTGACTGGAAGGTAATGGATCCGGCCAAAGGCGGGGCCGTGGGCTACATCGTGAAATACATTGCCAAGAACATAGACGGCCACCAGATAGGGGACGAAGGCGACCTAGAGGCTGAAACCGCCGCCAGTGAAGGGGCGAGACGGGTCAGGGCGTGGGCGTCCCTCTGGGGCCTGCGCCAGTTTCAGCAACTAGGCGGACCGTCTGTGAGCGTGTGGCGAGAACTGCGGCGACTACCAGGGCGAGTGCAAGAGAAGGAAGGCCGCACGGTGGCCCCGCTTGAGAGTGACATCATGGAAGAGTGCCGCCGCTATGCGGACGCGGCGAACTGGAAGGAGTTTACCTATTCCATGGGCGGCCCTGTGTGCCCACGGGATGCGCGACCGGTGCGGCTGCATCACCTAATAGACCTTGCCAAGAATAAGTACGGGGAAGATGTGATCCGGCTTGTAGGTGTAGCCGCTGGCAGCGCCGCTAAGCGAACCCGTATTGATGGCTGGGTGCTACGCCGCAAGGCGACCGACAAGCCCACAGAGAGCACCGAGGAGGTGTTGAGCGAGCAAAGCGAAGCGAAGCAGGGTTTGGCGAGCGTAGCGAGGTGCCCTTAAGCGGCGATAGCTGCGCTCCTTGGAGCTCTGGCAATAACTGTACGCAGACACTATTCTCCGAAAGCCAACACAGTAACGGAGACTCTTCATGTCAAAAATAGCTCTGACTCTGAAGATAGAGAACGTGACACACAGTCATATGTAACATTCAACTGCAAAGATTCTTAATCTTTGAACCACTTCAACTTTAGTCTAAGGTATTTGTGAAAAAATAAAAACCTGAGTGCTTTGAAACCTTTCTGGGACTATCGTATTTTCAGCCAGTAAGGCATTATCTTACCAGTGTAAAACAACAAAAAAAGGATAGCTTTATTATGAGTGCGGATAATTATGCAAGAGGCGCTGAGTGGCGAAAATGGGATCTTCACGTCCATACTCCGTCATCAATTTATCAAAAGTTTGGGCAAAATGATGATAGCACATGGGAGAGTTATATTAATGACCTGGAGAACCTCCCTGATGAGTTTGCTGTCGTTGGCATAAACGATTATTTATTTATTGATGGTTATGAACGGCTACTAAAGGAACAGAAAGAAAACGGCAGGTTAAAGAAATTAAAGCTGCTCCCCGTTGTTGAGTTTAGAATAGATAAGTTTGCTGGTATAGACTTTGGGAGTTTCAAAAGAATAAACCTGCATGTGATTTTTTCTGATGACGTATCTCCAGAAACTATAAGAAGCCAGTTCTTAAATACGCTTGAACAAAGTTACACTCTAAACTCTGGTGATAGCTGGTCAAGGTCAATAACTCCGGAAAGTGTGGCAGACTTAGGCCGAGCCATAAAGATAGATGTTCCCCCAGAACAACTATCAAAATATGGGTCTGACATTTTTGAAGGATTTAACAACCTCAATCTGAAGGAAGACCAGATATATAAATCCCTTGAAAAAGACTGTTTTACTGGGAAATATATTATAGCTATTGGAAAAACTGAGTGGTCAGAGCTAAAGTGGACCGATGCTTCAATTGCAACAAAAAAAACAATCATCAACAAAGCGGATATTGTGTTTACATCTTCGGAATCCGTAGAAGCATTTTTTAAATCTAAAGAGCAATTAAGAAAGCAAGGTGTAAATGACTTCTTGTTGGATTGTAGTGATGCTCATTATCTGTCATCAGCAACGGACAAAGATAGACTTGGCAAGTGCTTTACATGGCTTAAAGCAGACCCAACTTTTGAGGGGCTGAAGCAGGTATTAAACGAGCCAGTTGAAAGAGTTCATATTGGTGATGCACCTCCTCTGTTTGAGCGCGTATTATCCAACAGAACAAAGTACATAAAAGACCTCCGTATTTTTAGTGCACATGACTATAATGATGAAAAGAACGTTTGGTTTAATGATGTATCCATTCCATTAAGCAAAGAGCTTACTGCAATTATTGGGAATAAAGGAAGTGGTAAGAGTGCAATTACAGATATAATATCTCTTTGCTCAAACTATTATGACAGCCATGACTTTTCGTTCTTAACACCTAGTAAATTTAGAACTAAGAATGGAAAGCTCGCTAAAAACTTCACTGCAGAGTTAATTTGGGAAAGTGACGAAAGGTACATTAGAAACCTAAATGAGACCCCCAATAATACGGAGGTTTTAGGGGTTAAGTATCTTCCTCAGGGACGGTTTGAAAAGCTAACAAATGAAATAAACTCTGCCACTGAATTTCAGCAAGAAATAGAAAGTGTTGTTTTTTCACACATTCCTGAATCAGAAAGACTAGGGGCATATAATTTTTCTGAATTGATTGATAAAAAAACAATTGCGGTTAATTTAGAGCTTGATGAGTTATATGGTGATATAAAAACGATAAATAGCTCTATATTTTTATTAGAAAGTAAATGTACTGATGACTACAAGAATGAACTTCTTAGTAAGCTGAAAAAAAAGCAAGAAGAGCTTACAGCCTTAATTAAGCCAGAAGAAGTGTCAGACCCTAACAAAGATCCTGAAAAGAAACGTCTGCATGAAGAAGTTGGCAAGTATATCTCAGAGCTTAGAGATAGCATTGCTACTCTTGAGAATGCCATAAAAGAGGCCGAAAAAAACAAAGGAATTTATAATGAGAACATTCAGATTGTAAATGATATAAGATCTCAAGTATTGCAGAAGGAACGTGAGATATCATCTTTTAAACAATCCTTGTCGGAAGTATTTAAATCTAGAGGTATTAATGCAGAGATTAACACTTTAATATCATTCAACACTGATTTCACCGAGCTAGATGCCATATTGGAAATGCAAAAAAATGGCCTACAGCAAATCAATGTGATACTAGGTGATGAAATTAATGAGAACTTGCCAAAAAATCTAGTCCAGCAATTACAAGATAAGAAAAATGACCTACTAGTTGCTCAAAATGGTCTAGATACAGAGCAGCAACATTATCAAAGTTACTTGACAAGGCTACATGAGTGGGAGAAGAGTAAACAACTTCTACTAGGTACAAAAGATATACTTGGCACAATAGCTTTTTACCATGCAGAGCTCGATTATCTAGACAATGAACTTAATGTAGATCTCGAGGCTGAATATAATGTCCGCATAGATATAACAAAGAAAATTTTTGATAAAAAACAAGAGATAATAAATGTATATAAAAGTGCTCGTTCTACTCTCAATGAGATTATTGCAGAGAACAGCAGCACTCTTAAAGATTATAAAATAAGGGTTGATGCATCTTTAGTTCAAGTTCAAGATTTCAATACCTCCTTCTTGGGAAGTATATTGCAGAATAAATCCGGCTCATTCTACTCAAAAGATGGTGCTGAAAAGGAGTTAGCATTATTAATAGGTGAGACAGATTTCGATAGCAAAGATGATACTGTTTCTTTCTTAATTAGAATCATGTCAGCATTCAAGTGTGACCGAAGGATTGGACAAAATAATGCTAAAAGAGATATACACCAACAAATAAGAAATGTGCAGGAGCTTTATAACTACCTGTTCACTTTGTCATTCTTGACAAATAACTACAAACTAAAGCAAGGTGATAAAGAGATTGAACAACTATCTCCCGGGGAGCGCGGGGCATTACTTCTCGTTTTCTATCTCCTGCTTGATAAAAATGATATTCCATTGATAATCGATCAGCCAGAGGATAACCTTGACAACCATAGTGTTGCTACTGTTTTGGTTCCATTCATAAGAGCCGCAAAAAAGAAACGTCAAATAATAATTGTAACTCACAATCCAAATCTTGCAATCGTATCTGATGCAGAACAAATCGTTCATGTGGAACTGGATAAAGAAAGTGGATATAAATTTTCAACCCTATCAGGCAGTATTGAGAACAGAGTTATTAATGAGAGGATTGTTAAAATATTAGAAGGGGACATGCCTGCATTCAATACTAGGAAGAAAAAATACTACGAACAATAAATAATGGTATTAATGAGGCCTCAAGTTGAGGCCTCATTATATATTGTCGATATGAAATTTAATTTTCATCAAACTTACAAATAACCATACACAACATGTATTGAACAGGTTTTATCTAACGAATCTGATATTCTATTGCCGACACTTTTATTCCAGATACTACACGTTCATAAGAAGTTAGATGCCGCAATGCATTGGCGAAAGAGATCACTGCAAAGGAGCAGACGCTTTATGTGGCGGGCCACGGCTATCTGCCTGGAGTGTCACAGGGGATCTCTGTGGTGCCACGGAAACCACGCTCTTCCGCTACCACCTATGTGTTAGGCATATCACACCATTCTGCAAAGACTTAGCGCTTGAAAAATAGATTGATTAGAACTTATAAAGCAATAGAAGCGGTATCCTGTAGGCTAAGAAAAGACTATCCAGCCAAGCTCAAAACACGTATGCCCCCACGCAGCTGAGAGAGCTACGGACAGGGCTACCTCACGGAATCCGCGCTCATCCGCTCCCGCCTGCGCGCCCCGTATAGAAAACTTTTTGCAAAAATGGATTACTGCAAAACCATATGCCCAGAGCCCGCCAGCGCTGGGCTTTGCGGCTAGAACCCGAACTGAAAACAGTGAACATTTTTTCACTGTTTTACAGTTTTTGATGTGGCCTCATGGGGTAGGGAGAAAACATAAGCGCATGATTTATAGGTTAAAAGCCTACTTTCCGTGAGCATTTTAGCAGGGCGCCACTTTTTTCATCGGCCAAGGGTGAGTAGATTTTTTCCTTTAAAATCAGATGATTAATCAGTTTTTTGTCAATGTGCGGTTTTGCAATTTTGCAAAAATTTTAGGCAGGAAAGATAGGGGGTTGCAGGGCGTGAGAAGGCAATGAAAATGCCGCCCGTAGGCGGCATTTGGTAAAGCGCTGATATTAAATCAGGAAGTCATCAAGGCTCTTGCCTTGCTCAACTTGTTCAGCGATTGCCTTTGGCATACGGCCCTGACCAGTCCAGGTTTTCTCTTGGCCATCTTCTTGATATTTGTATTTGGCTGGGCGTGGTGCTCGTTTCGCCTTATTGCTGGCCTTGGTTGAAGCGGCAGGGGTCGAGCTACTGATTAAGTCACGGGGGTCTACACCAGCTTGTTTCAGCATCTCAGAGAACTCAGCCAGCTTACGCTGATGCTCTGCTTGCTCGGCCCGTTCTTTTTCGGTGGATTCAAAATACTCTGTATAAACCTGCTCGAATTTTTCTTTAACTTCTTGCAGTTGTTCAAATGACAGCTCGCGCAGGGCCGCCCGAAGACTACGGATATTCAGCAGTGTTTTAAGAAAGTCGTTCATGGAGTCCCCATTAAGTGGCGGATAAAGGCGGTAGTCAATTTCATGAGGAACATATCATAGAAAATTGGAAAGGATATATAGATATCATTCGGATAATTCTGGATGTAAGTGGCCATAAGTTACAAGACCCAGCAAGGCAAGTAAGGCAATGCCTCTCTGCCTTTCTTGTCTTACTGGGAGGCAAGCGCAGCGCGGCAGCTCTGGGGGAGTGGGATTTATGGATCCACTCGAGTGTTGAAAAAACCTATTGAGCAGGTATGTTATTTAGCAGCCATGCGCTGTTGCATGGTGTTCAAAGGAGTTGAGCATGGGTTACTACGTAATTCACAAATCTAAGAAAACAACGGACCAGCCATTTTACTTTGTGCTGCACGCTTCGAATGGCGAGCCTATCGCTACAAGTGAAATGTATGCATCCAAGGATGGTGCTAAAAATGGCATCAAGTCCGTGCAAAGTAATGGTCCAACCACGGATGTTCGCGATAAAACGGATGAGTAAAGCCGCGAGATGTGAAGTGAAAGCCCCAGCAAGCTGGGGCTTTTTGTCGATGTGGTCAACGTGTGGACATTGACTGAAACAAATCCTTTTGTTTCATGTGCTTACTCGCTTTATAAAAAAGACCTTTCGGGGCTTTTTTCATGTCTTGACGGCTTATTTCTTGGTTTTGGAGAGGGCTGCCGCGAAGGCGTTGCCCATGGCGCCGCCACCCACCGGCGTGCTTGGACGCGGCGCCTGTCTCGGCTTGGTACTGTCAGCATTCGTGTTGCGGGACTCCGCCGGCTTGCGGGCCGGTTGTCCGGCTTTTTCGTCCAGTCGCATGGTCAGGCTGATCCGCTTGCGCGGGGCATCCACCTCCAGCACCTTGACCCTCACTATGTCACCTGCCTTGACCACCTCGCGGGGATCCTTGACGAAGCGATCCGTCAGTGACGATATGTGCACCAGCCCATCCTGATGGACGCCGATGTCGACGAAGGCGCCGAAGTTGGTGACGTTGGTGACCACGCCTTCCAATATCATCTCGGGCACCAGGTCGCTTATCTTCTCCACCCCATCCTTGAAGGTGGCGGTCTTGAACTCGGGGCGCGGGTCGCGGCCCGGCTTGTCCAGCTCACCTATGATGTCGGTGACGGTGGGCACGCCGAACTGCTCATCCGTGTAGTCGGCCGGCTTCAGGCTGCGCAGCAGACTGCCGTTGCCGAGCAGGCTCTCAACGTGCTGCTGGAGTTGCGCCAGGATCCTCTCAACCACAGGGTAGGATTCCGGGTGCACCGCCGAGCTGTCGAGCGGGTTGCTGCCCCCGCGAATGCGCAGGAAGCCGGCGCACTGCTCGAACGCCTTGGGGCCGAGCCGGCTCACCTTCAGCAGTTGCTGGCGGCTCTGGAAGGCGCCGTGCTCGTCCCGATAGGCGACGATATTCTGGGCCAGGGTCTGGGAGAGACCGGATACCCGATTCAGCAGGGCGACCGAGGCGGTATTCACATCCACCCCGACCGCGTTCACGCAATCCTCAACCACGGCATCCAGCCGGCGGGCCAGCTGGCTTTGACCCACATCGTGCTGGTATTGGCCCACGCCTATGCTCTTGGGATCTATCTTGACCAGCTCGGCCAGGGGATCCTGCAGGCGGCGGGCGATGGAGACGGCGCCACGGATGGAGACATCGAGATCCGGGAACTCCTGGGAGGCGAGCTCGGAGGCGGAATAGACAGAGGCCCCCGCTTCGCTCACCACTATCTTCTGCGCCTTGGCGGCGGGGTAGCGCTCGAACAGATCGCTCACCAGCCGGTCTGTCTCTCGCGAGGCGGTGCCGTTGCCTATGCTGATGAGCTCGACCTTGTGCTTCTGACACAGCTCGCTCAGGGTCTTGAGGCTCTGATCGATCTGGCGCTTCGGCTCGAACGGGTAGATGGTGGCGTGATCGACCAGCTTGCCGGTGGCGTCGACCACGGCCACCTTGACCCCGGTGCGGATGCCCGGATCCAGCCCCATGGTGCAGCGCATGCCAGCCGGCGCCGCCATCAGCAGATCCTGCAGGTTCATGGCGAACACCTTGATGGCCTCGTCTTCTGCCGATTCGCGGATGCGGCCGATCAGCTCCGTCTCCATCTGCAAGGAGAGCTTGATCTTCCAGGTCCAGCTCACCACCCCCTGCAGCCACTTGTCGGCCGGGCGGTTTTGCAGATTCAGCTTGAGGTGGTGGGCTATGATGCCTTCGCAGGGGCTGGTGCCCTCGTCTTCACCCGTGATCAGCGCCAGATTGAGAATGCCCTCGTTGCGACCGCGCAGCATGGCCAGCACCCGGTGGGAGGGGGCCTTGTGCAACGGCTCGTCGTGCTCGAAGTAGTCCTTGAACTTGGCTCCTTCCTGCTCCTTGCCTGCCACCACGCGGGCGCGCAGGGTGGCGTTGTGCCACAGGTAGTCCCGCAGCTTCTCCAGCAGGTCGGCCTGCTCGGCGAAACGCTCCATCAGGATGTAGCGGGCGCCGTCGAGGGCGGCCTTGCTGTCAGTGATGCCGTGCTCGCTGTTGAGGAAGGCGGCAGCGGCCTGTTCGGGATCCCGCATAGGGTCCGTGAGCAGCAGGCTCGCCAGCGGCTCCAGTCCCGCCTCTATGGCCATCTGCCCCTTGGTGCGACGCTTGGGCTTGTAGGGGAGGTAGAGATCTTCCAGCCGTGTCTTGCTGTCGGCGCCGTTCAGCTCGCGGGCCAGTTCCGGGGTGAGTTTGCCCTGCTCCTCGATGGAGCGAATGATCACCTGGCGGCGATCCTCCAGTTCACGCAGATAGCCGAGGCGGCTCTCCAGGGTACGCAGCTGGCTGTCGTCCAGGCCACCGGTCACCTCTTTGCGATAACGGGCGATAAAGGGCACGGTCGAACCTTCATCCAGCAGGCGCACGGCCGCCTGCACCTGTTCCGGACGGGCATTCAGCTCACCGGCAATCTGTTTCTCTATTACATGGCTGTGCATCTGGGATCTCTGTGGTCGCTTCTATCCAACTGGCCCGGGGTGGCGTCGATGTGCTGCGGCCGGTTATGCCGCTCGTCAGCCCGCCGCCTCTCTGCACCATGAGGGGGGACCGCATGGTGTGCATTGAGCGTCGCCGGGACTGGCCCGCACCCAAGGCGCCAAATGTGAGCACTATATGGGGTCGGGCGGCGCTATGCCACCCTGCTGAAATGACATGCATGGCTGTCGGGCCGAATGGCGGGAGAGGGGTTGGCCGCCCAGATACTTGTCATGGGGGTTCTTTGCTTGGACGGGCTGGGCATCAGCCCTTGCCCATGGCGGGGAGGCGAGCGCTTCCCGCCACCGTCACTTCGGATAACTGATCTCGTTGACATACCAACAGACGTCACCGACTGGCGTAGGCACTATGGCCTCATCCCCGACCTCCTTCTTGAGCAGGGCGCGGGCCATGGGGGAGTCGATGGAGATGTAATCCTTGCGGCCGAAGATCTCGTCATAACCGACGATGCGAAAGCGCTTGGTCTCGCCCTCGTCGTTTTCCACCTCGACCCAGGCACCGAAGAACACCTTGCCCTCCTGGGCGGGGGCATAATCGACGATCCCCAGCTCCTCGAGGCATTTGCGCAGGTAGCGCACCCGCCTGTCGATCTCCCGCAACCGCTTCTTGTTGTACTGGTAATCGGCATTCTCGCTGCGATCGCCCAGGCTGGCGGCCCAGGCCACCTTGCGGGTGGTCTCGGGGCGCTCTTCGCGCCACAGGAAATCGAGCTCTTCTTTCAGCTTGTTGTAGCCTTCGCGGGTGATCAGCTTGGTCTTCATGGATTTCAAGTACCTGCGTCAATGTGGGCTGATGGGCCTCTGGTGGCTCGGCCGATCTTATCCGCTGTCGCCTCGCTGTCGAGCAAAACCTGCGTCGTCATGGGAGAGGGCGTGGGCCGGGGGGCGCAAGGCGGCCATGGGCAATAACCAGTAACATATTTATGCTTTGCCGTTGGGGGCCCGGGCTCTAGTATTGGCAGCATATCGAGAGGAGAGGCAAGCAATGAGTCAGCAATACAAGGTTCTGGTGGTCGACGATGATTTGAAATTGCGTTCCCTGCTGGAGCGCTATCTGACCGAACAGGGATTCGTGGTTCGTGGCGTCGCCAATGGTGAACAGGCGGATCGCCTGCTGACTCGTGAAAATTTCAGCCTGATGGTGCTGGACTTGATGCTGCCGGGGGAGGATGGCCTCTCCATCTGTCGCCGCCTGCGCGAGGCCGGCAACCAGATCCCGGTACTGATGCTCACCGCCAAGGGCGATGAGGTGGATCGCATCGTCGGGCTCGAGATGGGGGCTGACGATTATCTGCCCAAGCCGTTCAATCCGCGCGAACTGCTGGCGCGGATCCGCGCCGTGCTGCGCCGTCATACCGTCGAACTGCCCGGGGCTCCCTCGACCGCCGAGAAGATGGTGACCTTCGGCAGCTATCAGCTCAACCTGGCGACCCGCGAGCTGAGCCGTGATGGCGAGCCGGTAGCCCTGACCAGCGGCGAATTCGCCGTGCTCAAGGTACTGGTCAGCCATCCCCGCGAGCCCCTCTCCCGCGACAAGCTGATGAACCTGGCCAGAGGGCGCGAGTACACGGCGACCGAGCGCAGCATAGACGTGCAGGTTTCCCGTTTGCGCCGCCTGCTGGAGCAGGACCCGGCCCAGCCGCGTTACCTGCAGACCGTCTGGGGCCTGGGTTATGTGTTCGTGCCGGACGGTGATGGCGAATGAAGAAAGTGAGCAGCATGTTTTCCCGCATGCTCTGGTTTCTGGCCGCCGTCCTGGTGGTCTATCAGTTTGTCTCCTATGCCACCTTCTACAACTATCTGCTGGCGCCGACCGTCAAGCAGATCAGCCACCTGCTGGCCAATCAGGTCAAACTCATCTTTCCGGTCGAAAGCAACCAGCTGGCGCTGAGCGAGGATGCCGAGGCGCTGGTCTATGTGGCGACCGGCAGCGACATCTATACCCAGACAGAGGCGGAGCAGCACGGGCTCAATGACTCCAAGCCCTACACCTATCTGGAAGAGAGCATCAGCCGCGAGCTGGGGGGCAAGACCAAGGTGCGGGTCGAGATCCAGGATCACTACATCATCTGGATCCAGCCGCCCCAGGCCAATCAGGTGTGGGTTCGCATCCCGCTGACCGAGATCGAGGATGACGACATAGAGCCGCTGATCCTCTACATGAGCGTGCTGCTGGTGGTGACCCTGTTCGCGGCCTGGCGGTTTGCCCGCCAGCTGGTGCGTCCGCTGGAGGATCTGGAGGCCGGTGCCGTGGCCGTGGCCCGCGGCAACTTCCCCGACGCGCTGGGAGAGCAGGGCTCGCGGGAGGTACGCCGGTTGACCCGCACCTTCAACCACATGTCGAGCTCGATCAAGGGGCTGATCGAGGAGCGCAACCTGATGATGGCCGGGGTCTCCCACGATCTGCGTACCCCCTTGACCCGCATCCGGCTGGCGACCGAGATGATGTCGTCCGGGGATGAGTATCTCAAGGAGAGCATCAACGCGGACATTGACGAGTCCAACGGCATCATAGATCAGTTCATCGACTACATCCGGCCGGACGAGGGGCTGGATACCCAGCAAATCGACCTGACCCAGCTGATCCACGACGTGCTGCTGGTGCAGACCGATCAGGGGCTGGAGGTGGATCTCGAATTGCCGGAAGAGGCGGTGCGGGTGGCCTGCAATCCCATCAGCATCCGGCGCATCCTCAACAACCTGTCGGGCAACTCGTTGCGCTATGGCGCGAGCCGCCTGCATGCAGAGCTGAAGGATGATGGCCACTGGGTGCGGCTGCGGCTGTCAGACAACGGCCCCGGCATCCCGGAGCAGGATTATTACCGGGTGCTCAAGCCCTTTACTCAGGGCAACGAGGCCCGCACCGGCAGCGGCAGCGGCCTGGGGCTGGCCATAGTCGCCAAGATTGTCTCCCAGCACCATGGCACCATACGGCTGGGGAGTTCGGAACTGGGGGGCTTGCTGGTGGAGATCCGGTTACCCAAGAACCAACCACTGGAGTGGATGGATTGAGAGAAGGGCGTATCCGTGGATACGCCCTTCTGCATTGTCAGGCTTGCGGCTCGGCGCTCTTGCGGTAGCGCTTGCCGTATTTGAGCTGCTGGATCAGCAGGGCGGCCACGATCAGCCCGAGCCCTATGGGAGTGGCCGGGTGTATGGCTTCGCCGATCAGCAGGTTGAGCAGTACCAGGGAGGCAAACGGCGAGATGAAGATGAGGTTGCTGATGGGGGCCGTGTTGGTGGCGTGGCGCAGGGCCATCAGCCAGAGCACGAAGCCGAAACCCATCTCGAACAGGCCCACATAGATGGCGCCGGCCCAGCCTTGCCAGGCGGTCATGGCAAAATCGGAGAGCAGCCAGGTCGCCGCGACGATGAAAGGCAGGCTGATGATGAAGCCGAGCAGCAGGCTGACGATGGGGTCCCCCTGATTGCGGGTGTTGAGGATCCAGTAACTGGCCCAGATAAGGGTCGATACAAGCGCCAGGGTCACCCCGAGCGGGCTGTCGAACTGCAGGCCGAATACATCCCCCTTGGTGGCGATCACCAGGGCCCCAAAGTAGCCCAGTACTATGGCGACGCCGTCGCGGCGGCGCAGCTTCTGGCCGAGAAAGGGAACGGCCAGCAGGCTGAGGGTGATGGCCCAGGTGTAGTTGAGGGTCTGCGCCTGTTGCGCGGGCAGCAGGTCATAGGCCTTGAACAGCAGCAGGTAATAGAGGAAGGGATTCAATACCCCCAGCGCCAGGTAATATAGGGGGCGGGCCTTGAGGTAACTCAGCAGCAGTGCCAGCTTGCCCTGTTTGGCAACGATAGCGCCGAGAGTCAGGGTCGAGGTGAAGGCGGCCACAAGCAGCAGCTGTACAGGCTCGAAGTAGGCGAGGGAAATCTTGAAGGCGGTGGCGACCGTCGACCAGAGGGCAACGGCGCAGAGTCCATACTGATAGGCTTTCTTTTGATCTTTGAGCATAGAATGTCGTTCCACTGACGGAGGCTGGCGCACAGTCTACCAGCCTGTTTGTAACATTGTCGTCACCCCCGGTTGGCGGGGAATGGCGTCACCGCCGGCGAGATCCATCTGTCACATAAAACTGCGCACAATCTGTTCGCTCTCCCTTGCGCAAATTTGAAAAATCCGTATAATCCCCTCCGCTTACCCATGAGGTAAGCCAGACGATATGTCTGCTGCTGAGTTGTTCGTTTACGGACAGCCAGCCATACAGTCCTCCCGATATGGGGGGAAACGTGAAAAATCACACCTCTGGCGGGATCACTCCCGGTCGGGCGGTGTTGGTTTATGTTCTTTTATCTATTGGAGCTCTGTCAATGCAGAACCAAAGAATCCGTATTCGCCTGAAGGCTTTTGATCATCGCCTGATTGATCAATCCACAGCGGAAATCGTTGAAACTGCAAAGCGCACCGGCGCGCAGGTTCGCGGTCCTATCCCGCTGCCGACTCGCAAAGAGCGCTTCACCGTCCTGATCTCCCCGCACGTCAACAAAGATGCGCGTGATCAGTACGAGATCCGCACTCACAAGCGTCTGGTAGACATCGTTGAACCGACTGACAAGACCGTTGACGCTCTGATGCGTCTGGATCTGGCAGCTGGTGTAGACGTCCAGATCAGCCTGGGTTAATTACGGAAAGAGGTTGATAACAATGACAATCGGTCTTGTAGGTCGCAAAGTGGGTATGACTCGCATCTTCACTGAAGATGGCGTTTCTATCCCGGTGACTGTTATCGAAGTTGAAGCTAACCGTGTAACTCAGGTCAAATCTGTAGAAACCGACGGCTACAACGCTATTCAGGTTACCACTGGCGCCAAAAAAGCCAGCCGTGTGACCAAGCCGGAAGCTGGCCACTTCGCCAAAGCTGGTGTAGAAGCCGGCCGCGGTCTGTGGGAATTCCGCTTGAACAACGGTGAAACTTTCACTGTTGGTAGCGAGCTGAAAGTAGATCTTCTCGCTGACGTTAAGATGGTAGACGTTACCGGCACATCCAAAGGTAAAGGTTTTGCGGGCACTGTAAAGCGCCACAACTTCCGTACCCAGGATATGACCCACGGTAACTCCTTGTCTCACCGCGCTCCGGGTTCTATCGGTCAGAACCAGACTCCGGGTCGTGTATTCAAGGGCAAAAAGATGGCTGGTCACATGGGTGCTGAGCGTGTAACGACTCAGAACCTGGAACTGGTTCGTGTTGACGCTGAACGTAACCTGCTGCTCATCAAAGGTGCAGTCCCAGGTGCAACCAACGGCAACGTGATCGTCAAACCTGCCGTCAAAGCGTAACGTCTGAGGAGATAGTAATGGAATTGGTAATGAAAGACGCCAAGAGCGCTCTTGAAGTTTCCGAGACTACCTTCGGGCGCGAATTCAACGAAGCTCTGGTTCACCAGGTCGTCGTTGCATATGCCGCAGGTGCCCGTCAGGGTACTCGCGCGCAGCTGACTCGCTCTGAAGTGTCTGGTGGCGGCAAAAAGCCGTGGCGTCAGAAGGGTACTGGTCGTGCCCGTGCTGGCTCCATCCGTTCGCCCATTTGGCGTTCCGGTGGTGTGACTTTTGCTGCTAAGCCGCAAGATCACAGCCAAAAAGTAAACAAGAAGATGTACCGCGGCGCTATCCGTAGCATCCTGTCCGAGCTGGTACGTCAAGAGCGCCTGATCGTTGTCGAGAAATTCGGCATCGAAGCGCCGAAGACCAAAGAACTGATCGCCAAGCTGAAAGAGATGGAACTGACTGACGTTCTGATCGTGACAGCTGAAGTCGATGAGAACCTGTTCCTGGCTGCTCGCAACCTGTACAAAGTTGACGTGCGTGACGTTGCCGGTATCGACCCGGTCAGCCTGATCGCTTTCGACAAGGTTCTGATGACTGCTGATGCAGTTAAGCAAATCGAGGAGATGCTGGCATGATCCGCGAAGAGCGTCTGTTGAAAGTTCTGAAGGCTCCGCATATCTCTGAAAAGAGCACCATGGTCGCCGAGAAGCAGAACACTATCGTGTTCAAAATTGCTGTCGACGCCACCAAGGCGGAAGTCAAAGCTGCAGTTGCGAAACTGTTCGAGGTCGAAGTTGAGACCGTCCGTACCCTGAACATGAAGGGTAAAACCAAGCGCGCAGGTGCACGCGTAGGCCGTCGTTCCGATTGGAAAAAGGCTTATGTGACCCTGAAAGCTGGTCAGGACATCGACTTCATGGGCGCAGCCGAGTAAGAGGAGTTCTGAAAAATGGCAATCGTTAAGTGCAAGCCTACTTCTCCGGGCCGCCGCCACGTCGTTAAGATCGTCAATCAAGAGCTGTACAAGGGTAAGCCCTTTGCCGCTCTGCTGGACAGCAAGAGCAAGTCCGGTGGTCGTAACAACAACGGTCGTATCACTACCCGTCATATCGGTGGTGGTCACAAGCAGCATTACCGTATCGTCGACTTCAAGCGCGACAAAGACGGTATCCCGGCCAAAGTAGAGCGCCTGGAATACGATCCTAACCGTACCGCTAACATCGCTCTGGTGTTGTATGCAGACGGTGAGCGTCGTTACATCCTGGCTCCGAAAGGCCTGAAAGCTGGTGACGCTATCGCTTCTGGTGCTGATGCCGCAATCAAGGTAGGTAACACCCTGCCGATGCGCAACATCCCGGTCGGTTCGACTGTTCACGCCGTTGAGATGAAACCTGGTAAAGGTGCCCAGCTGGCTCGTTCCGCTGGTACTTTCATCCAGATCCTGGCTCGTGAAGGTAACTATGTAACTCTGCGTCTGCGTTCCGGCGAAGTACGTAAAGTTCTGGCCGAGTGCCGTGCCACCATAGGTGAAGTCGGTAACTCCGAGCACATGTTGCGTCAACTGGGTAAAGCCGGTGCCAACCGCTGGCGTGGTATTCGTCCGACCGTTCGCGGTATGGCGATGAACCCGGTCGACCACCCGCACGGTGGTGGTGAGGGTCGTAACAAGGGCATGCAGCCTGTGTCCCCATGGGGCCAGAAGGCTAAAGGCTTCAAGACCCGTAAGAACAAGCGTACCGACAAGTACATCGTACGTCGTCGTAACAAGTAATTGTTAACATAGAGGAATCACCATGCCACGTTCTCTCAAGAAGGGTCCATTTATTGACCTGCACTTGCTGAAGAAGGTAGAGAAAGCGGTGGAAAGCGGGGATAAAAAGCCGGTTAAGACCTGGTCCCGTCGTTCAATGATCATCCCGAACATGATCGGTTTGACCATCGCTGTCCATAATGGTCGTCAGCACGTTCCGGTTTTCGTTACCGAAGAAATGATCGGTCACAAACTGGGTGAATTCGCACCGACTCGTACTTATCGCGGCCATGCTGCTGATAAGAAGGCTAAGAAGCGCTAAGGGATAAATGATGGAAGCTATCGCTAAACACCGTTATGCCCGTACTTCTGCCCAGAAAGCTCGTCTGGTAGCCGATCAAGTACGTGGTCTGTCCGTAGACAAGGCTCTGAATCTCCTGACCTTCAGCCCGAAAAAGGCTGCTGTGCTGGTTAAGAAAGTGCTGGAATCTGCCATTGCAAACGCTGAGCACAACGAAGGCGCCGACATCGACGCCCTGCGTGTTGCTACTATCATGGTCGACGAAGGTCCCTCCATGAAGCGCATCCGTCCGCGTGCCAAAGGTCGTGCGGATCGTATCCTCAAGCGTACCGCTCACATCACTGTAGTGGTATCCGACGCTAAGGCTGGGAGATAAGCAATGGGTCAGAAAGTACATCCTAATGGCATTCGCCTGGGTATTACCAAGCCTTGGAATTCTACCTGGTTCGCGAACACCAAAGACTTCGCTGACAACCTGTACAGCGATTTTCAAGTACGCCAGTTCCTGACCAAGGAGCTGAAAAACGCTTCCTTGTCCAAGATCACCATCGAGCGTCCGGCCAAGAGCATCCGTGTGACCATTCACACCGCTCGTCCGGGTGTCGTGATCGGCAAGAAAGGCGAAGACGTTGAGAAACTGCGCAAAGCCGTCGCCGTAATTGCTGGCGTGCCTGCTCAGATCAACATTTCCGAAGTCCGCAAGCCGGAGCTGGATGGCAAACTCGTTGCCGACAGCATCACTTCCCAGCTGGAACGTCGCGTTATGTTCCGTCGTGCTATGAAGCGCGCCGTACAAAACGCCATGCGCCTGGGTGCCAAGGGCATCAAAGTGGAAGTGTCCGGTCGTCTGGGCGGCGCTGAAATCGCGCGTACCGAATGGTACCGTGAAGGTCGTGTGCCTTTGCACACCCTGCGTGCCGACATCGACTACGCAACTTCTGAAGCCCACACCACTTACGGTGTGATCGGCGTCAAAGTTTGGATCTTCAAGGGCGAAGTTCTGGGCGGTCTGGCTGCAGTCAATGCTGCCGCTGCTCAAGAGCAAGCTCCTGCAAAGCCCAAGCGTGACAACAAGCGCCGCGCTGCTAAGTAAGGAGATCGGTAAATGTTGCAACCTAAGCGTACTAAATTCCGCAAGACCCATAAGGGTCGTAACCGCGGTCTGGCCACCTCTGGTAACGAAGTATCCTTCGGTACCTTTGGCCTGAAGGCGACATCTCGTGGCCAACTGACTGCTCGTCAAATCGAAGCAGCCCGTCGTGCCATGACCCGTCACGTTAAGCGTCAAGGTAAGATCTGGATCCGTGTATTCCCGGACAAGCCCATCACCGAAAAGCCCCTCGAAGTTCGTATGGGTAAAGGTAAGGGTAACGTGGAATATTGGGTTTGCCCGATCCAGCCTGGCAAGGTTCTGTACGAGATGGACGGTGTACCTGAGGCTCTGGCGCGTGAAGCGTTTGCCCTGGCCGCAGCTAAGCTGTCTGTTCAGACCACTTTCGTAATTAAGACGGTGATGTGATGAAAGCCCAAGATCTGCGTCAAAAGAGCGTCGATGAACTGAACCAGGAGCTGCTGGGCCTGCTGCGTGAGCAATTCAACATGCGCATGCAAGCGTCCACCGGCCAGCTGGCTCAGACTCACACTCTGAAACAAGTGCGTCGTGACGTCGCACGTATCAAGACTGTACTGACTGAGAAGGCAGGTGCGTAATGACTGACAAGATCCGTACTCTGCAAGGTCGTGTAATTAGCGACAAGATGGAGAAATCCATCACTGTTGCTATCGAGCGCAAGGTAAAGCACCCGATCTACGGTAAGATCATCAAGCGCACTACCAAGCTGCACGTACATGATGAGAACAACGAGTGTAAAGCTGGCGATCTCGTGGAAATCCGCGAGTGCCGCCCGCTGTCCAAGACCAAGTCCTGGACCCTGGTTGCGATCTTAGAAAAGGCCTAATCGGTACTTTTTAGCCCAAACGGCCCCTTAGCGGGGCCGTTTGTTTTTTAGGCTACCTTTTCTAAAAATCCTGTGTTATAGTTTCGCGCCTTTTGAAGGCAGCCAGATCCCGAGAGGGATAAGAAGTAAACAAAGCGGAGCACTAAAATGATCCAGATGCAAAGTATGCTGGGCGTAGCCGACAACTCCGGCGCTCGCAGTGTAATGTGTATTAAGGTTCTGGGTGGCTCGCACCGCCGTTACGCCGGCATCGGCGACATCATCAAAGTTTCCATTAAGGAAGCCATTCCTCGCGGTAAAGTGAAGAAAGGTGATGTGTATAACGCGGTGGTCGTACGCACCCGTAAAGGCGTTCGTCGTCCGGACGGCTCAGTCATCCGTTTCGACAACAATGCGGCTGTGTTGCTTAACAACAACCAACAGCCAATCGGTACTCGTATTTTTGGCCCGGTGACCCGTGAACTCCGTAATGAGAAGTTCATGAAGATTGTGTCCCTGGCACCCGAAGTACTGTAAGGAGTCGAACGATGGCAGCTAAAATCCGTCGCGAAGACGAAGTGATTGTTCTTACCGGCAAAGACAAGGGCAAGCGTGGCAAAGTCACTCAAGTCCTGGTAAGCGAAGGTAAGGTATACGTTGAAGGCATCAACCTGGTGAAGAAACACCAAAAGCCGGTACCCGCACTGGGTCAGGCTGGCGGTATCATCAGCAAAGAAGCCCCAATGGACGTTTCTAACGTAGCGCTGTTCAACTCTGCCGCTGGCAAGGCTGATCGCGTTGGTTTCCGGATTGAAGACGGCAAAAAAGTTCGTTTCTTCAAATCCACCGGCGAACTTGTGAAGTAATTGGAGTTTAACGATGGCGAAACTGCATGATTACTACAAATCCGATGTAGTAAATGAACTGGCCAAACAGTTCGGTTACAAGACTATCATGCAAGTCCCTCGGATCGAGAAAATCACCCTGAACATGGGTGTTGGTGAAGCTATCTCTGACAAAAAGCTGTTGGAAAATGCCGCTGCCGATATGGCTGCCATTTCCGGTCAGAAGCCGCTGATCACCAAAGCTCGCAAATCTGTTGCGGGCTTCAAGATTCGTGAAGGCTACCCGATAGGTTGTAAAGTAACCCTGCGTGGCGAGCGTATGTGGGAGTTCCTGGAACGGCTGATTTGCATCTCCGTACCGCGTATCCGTGACTTCCGTGGCCTGAACGCTAAAGCGTTCGACGGTCGTGGTAACTACTCCATGGGCGTGCGTGAGCAAATCATCTTCCCGGAAATCGACTATGACAAAGTCGATCGCGTTCGTGGTCTGGATATCACCATCACCACTTCCGCGAATACCGATGAAGAAGGCCGTGCTCTGCTGGCTGCCTTTAACTTCCCATTCCGCAAGTAAGGTTAGGGTTATGGCTAAAACATCCATGAAAGCACGTGAAGCAAAGCGTGCGAAGCTGGTAGCCAAGTTCGCGACCAAGCGAACCGAGCTGAAAGCTATCATCGTTGATATGAACGCTTCTGAAGAAGCGCGTTGGGATGCTGTCTTGCAACTGCAACAGCTGCCCCGTGATTCCAGTCCGTCCCGCCAGCGTAACCGTTGCAATATTACTGGTCGTCCGCACGGTTTCCTGCGCAAGTTTGGCCTGTCCCGCATCAAGGTGCGTGAGCATGCCATGAAGGGCGAAATTCCAGGCCTCAAAAAGGCCTCTTGGTAAGAATCTCGGGAGTTAGACTATGAGCATGCAAGATCCGATCGCGGATATGCTGACCCGCATCCGTAACGGTCAGGCGGCGAGCAAAGTTGCGGTTTCCATGCCTTCTTCCAAGCTGAAAGTGGCAATTGCCAAAGTGCTGAAAGAAGAAGGTTACATCGCTGGCTACTCCGTAGCGGGTGATGTGAAGCCTGAACTGGAAATTGAACTGAAATATTTCCAGGGCAAGCCGGTTGTAGAACTGATCCAACGCGTGAGCCGTCCCGGCCTGCGTATTTACAAGCGCACTACTGATCTGCCGAAAGTTATGGGCGGTCTCGGTGTTGCTATCGTGTCCACGTCTAAAGGTGTGATGACCGACCGTGCTGCCCGCAAGGCAAGCATGGGCGGTGAGATCATCTGCTACGTCGCTTAATAGGAGGTCGGAAATGTCTCGCGTTGCTAAGGCACCCGTCACTATTCCTGCTGGCGTAGAGGTGACTCTGAACGGTCAGGAACTGTCCATCAAAGGTGGTAAAGGTTCTCTGGTTCGTTCCATCCACGCCGGTGTAGAAGTGACCAAAGAAGACAATGTACTGAAGTTCGCCCCGCGCGACGGCATCGCTGGTGCTGACGCTCAGGCCGGTACTGCACGTGCATTGGCTAACAACATGGTAATCGGTGTTACCCAAGGCTTCGAGCGTAAGCTGCAGCTGGTTGGTGTAGGTTACAAAGCCTCCATCAAGGGCAATGCTGTCGCGCTGGCCCTGGGCTTCTCTCACCCGGTAGAGCATGCGCTGCCGGCTGGTGTCACCGCTGAATGCCCGACCGCTACAGAGATCGTTCTGCGTGGTGTGGACAAGCAGCTGGTTGGCCAAGTCGCCGCCGATATCCGTTCTTACCGCGCTCCGGAGCCCTACAAGGGCAAGGGTGTACGCTATGCCAACGAGCAAGTGCGTACTAAAGAAGCTAAGAAGAAGTAAGGTAACACTATGGACAAGAAAGCAGCTCGTCTCCGTCGTGCTACTCGTGCTCGGAAGAAGATGCAGGAACTGGGAGCTACCCGTCTGGTTGTTCACCGTACCCCGCGTCATATCTACGCGCAGGTTATCGCAGCCAACGGTTCCGAAGTTCTGGCCTCTGCTTCTACAGTAGAGAAAGCCATCAGTGAAGCGCTTAAATACTCCGGTAATGCTGATGCAGCTACCGCAGTAGGTAAAGCAATCGCTGAGCGTGCTATTGCCAAAGGCGTTCAGAACGTATCTTTCGATCGTTCCGGTTTCAAGTATCACGGTCGTGTAGCCGCTCTGGCTACCGCTGCTCGTGACGCTGGTCTTCAGTTCTAAGCTAGGAGTCGAAGATGGCTAAAGTCGAATCTCAAGCCGGCGAACTGCAAGAAAAGCTGATTGCAGTAAACCGTGTTTCGAAAACTGTTAAAGGTGGTCGTATCATGTCCTTCACCGCGTTGACCGTGGTGGGTGATGGTAACGGCCGTGTAGGTTACGGTTACGGTAAGGCCCGTGAAGTTCCGGCCGCTATTCAAAAAGCGATGGAACAGGCTAAACGTAACCTGAGCAAGGTAGAACTGAACAATGGCACTCTGCACCACCCGGTGCGCGGTGTTCACTCCGGTTCCACCGTGTTCATGAAGCCGGCCTCACAAGGTACTGGTATCATTGCAGGCGGCGCCATGCGTGCTGTTCTGGAAGTTGCTGGTATCCACAACGTGCTGGCCAAGACCTACGGTTCCACCAACCCAATCAACGTTGTTCGCGCAACTGTCGACGCTCTGGTACAGGGTCAATCCCCGGCCCAGATCGCTGCCAAGCGTGGTCTGCGCGTTGAAGAAATTCTGGGGTAATGCGACATGGCTAACACTGTAAAAGTAACTCAAACTCGCAGCTCTATCGGCCGTCTGCCAAAGCACAAGGCGACTCTGCGTGGTCTGGGTCTGCGTCGCATTGGTCACACCGTTGAGCTGGAAGATACTCCCTGCGTACGCGGTATGATCAACCAGGTTTATTACATGGTTAAGGTGGAGGGCTAAGCATGCGTCTGAATACTCTGTCTCCGGCCGCTGGTTCCAAGCCTGAAAAACAACGTCGTGGTCGTGGTATCGGCTCCGGCCTGGGCAAGACTGGTGGTCGTGGTGTGAAAGGTCAAACCTCTCGTTCCGGTGGCGGTAAAGTCCGCGCTGGTTTCGAAGGCGGCCAGATGCCTTTGAAAATCCGTCTGCCGAAGTTCGGTTTCTTCTCTCGCAAATCTTTGGTTTCTGCCGAAGTGCGTCTGAACGAAATCGCCATGGTAGAAGGTGATGTGGTCGATCTGAGCACTCTGAAGCAAGCCGGTGTTGTTACTAAGAACATCGTTTTCGCTAAAGTTGTTCTGTCTGGCAACATTGACCGTGCTGTGACCGTTCGTGGTGTGTCCGTCACCAAAGGTGCACGTGCAGCCATCGAGGCCGCTGGCGGTAAAATCGAGGAATAATCAGTACAATGGCTAAGAAACCAGGATTGGATGTTAAAGCACAGGGTGGTCTGAGTGAACTGAAGAGCCGTCTGCTCTTCGTTCTCGGGGCGATTATCGTTTTCCGTGCAGGCTCTTATGTGCCGATTCCTGGTATTGACGCCGCCGTACTGGCCGAGTTGTTCCAACAACAGAAGGGCACCATCATTGAGATGTTCAACATGTTCAGTGGTGGTGCACTCTCGCGTGCTTCTATTCTTGCGCTGGGGATCATGCCGTACATTTCGGCGTCGATCATTATCCAGCTGCTGACTGTGGTTCACCCCGCTCTTGCTGAACTCAAGAAAGAAGGTGAATCCGGCCGTCGCAAGATTAGCCAATATACCCGTTGGGGCACGCTGGTTTTGGGAACTTTCCAGGCCATTGGTATTGCAACCGGTCTGCCGAATATGATGCAGGGACTCGTGACTCATCCGGGTTTGGGCTTCTATTTCACGGCCGTTGTGAGTCTGGTCACCGGTACCATGTTTTTGATGTGGTTGGGTGAGCAGATTACCGAGCGTGGGATCGGTAATGGTATCTCGTTGATTATTTTCACGGGTATCGTTGCTGGTTTGCCGCATGCCATTGGTGCTACGGCCGAACAGGCACGTCAAGGGGAATTGCACATCCTGCTGTTGTTGTTGCTGGGCTTGATTGTTTTCGCAGTGACTTACTTTGTGGTGTTCGTGGAACGTGGTCAGCGTCGTATCGTCGTCAACTACGCCAAGCGTCAACAAGGCCGCCAGGTATTCGCCGCGCAAAGCACACACCTGCCGTTGAAAGTGAATATGGCCGGTGTGATTCCTGCGATTTTCGCATCCAGCATCATCCTCTTCCCAGGGACCATTACCTCTTGGTTTGGTCAGGGCGAGGGCAAGATCGCTGATATCCTGCAACAGGTCTCTATGGTCCTGCAGCCGGGTCAGCCCTTGTATGAGATGTTGTATGCAGCAGCCATTATCTTCTTCTGTTTCTTCTATACCGCGCTGGTGTTCAACCCCCGCGAGACAGCAGACAACCTGAAGAAGAGTGGAGCCTTTATCCCGGGGATCCGCCCGGGCGAGCAGACAGCACGTTACATCGATAAGGTTATGACTCGCCTGACATTGGCAGGTGCACTCTATATAACCTTTATCTGTCTGGTACCCCAGTTCTTGATGACTGCCTGGAACGTACAGTTCTACTTCGGTGGCACTTCGCTGCTGATTATCGTGGTAGTTATCATGGACTTCATGGCTCAGGTACAAACCCATATGATGTCTCATCAATATGGCGACGTCCTGAGGAAGGCCAACCTGAAGGGCTACGGCCGCTAAAGGTCGGCGTAGTTACGGAGTTAAGCAATGAAAGTTCGTGCTTCCGTTAAGGCAATCTGCCGTAACTGCAAAATCATCAAGCGTCACGGTGTGGTGCGTGTGATTTGCAGCGAGCCAAAGCATAAACAGCGCCAAGGCTAATTTTTTACGGTTAGTACTTGCAACAAATAGTTGTGCTGGCTAATATAGCCAGCCAACTTTTGTTGTGTATTGGTTGACCGCCACGTATCCGCTCACGGGCTTTGTGGTGGTCGTTATCTACGCTACGTAGGAGTGAACAGTGGCCCGTATCGCTGGCATTAACATTCCTGACCATAAGCATGCAGTCATTGCGTTGACTGCGATTTATGGCGTCGGTCGTACCCGCTCCAAGGCCATCTGTGCCGCAGCCGGTATTGCTGAGAATGTGAAAATTAAAGACTTGGACGAAGCTCAGATCGAAAGTCTGCGCGAGCAAGTAGGTAAATTCACCGTTGAAGGTGACTTGCGTCGTCAGATTTCCATGAACATCAAACGCTTGATGGATCTGGGTTGCTACCGTGGTTTGCGTCACCGTCGTAGCCTGCCTGTTCGTGGTCAACGTACCAAGACCAACGCTCGTACCCGTAAGGGTCCGCGCAAGGCTATCAAGAAGTAACGGGAAGGTAGAAAATGGCTAAAACTCCGACTCGTGCTCGCAAGCGCGTTAAAAAGCAAGTGAGCGACGGTATTGCGCACGTTCATGCATCTTTCAACAACACAATCGTGACCATTACTGACCGTCAGGGCAATGCTCTGTCATGGGCTACCTCCGGTGGTTCAGGTTTCCGTGGTTCCCGTAAGTCCACTCCGTTTGCTGCCCAGGTAGCTGCTGAGCGTGCTGGTGAGATCGCCAAAGAATACGGCGTGAAGAACCTGGAAGTCATGGTCAAAGGTCCGGGTCCCGGTCGTGAGTCTTCCATCCGCGCTCTGAACGCGGCTGGTTTCCGCATCACTAATATTACTGATGTGACTCCGATCCCGCACAACGGTTGTCGTCCTCCCAAGAAGCGCCGCGTATAACGCTGTAGCTACTTGGTCTAGGATTGTTGGAGAAAGAAGATGGCAAGATATATCGGTCCTAAGCTTAAGCTTAGCCGTCGTGAGGGCACCGACCTCTTCCTGAAGTCTGGTGTTCGTGCGATTGATTCTAAGTGCAAGATTGACACCGCCCCTGGTCAGCACGGTGCGCGTAAAGCGCGTCTGTCCGACTACGGTGTTCAGCTGCGCGAGAAACAAAAAGTTCGTCGTATCTACGGCGTATTGGAAAAACAGTTCCGCAACTACTACCGCGACGCTGCCCGTCAAAAGGGTAACACCGGTGAAAACCTGTTGCAGCTGCTGGAAGGTCGTTTGGACAACGTTGTTTACCGTATGGGCTTCGGCGCTACCCGTGCTGAATCTCGTCAGCTGGTGAGCCACAAAGCCATCATGGTAAACGGTCGCGTTGTGAACATTCCTTCTTTCCAGGTTTCCCCTGAGGACGTGATCTGCGTTCGTGAGAAGGCTAAGAAGCAAGCGCGTATCAAAGCTTCCCTGGAAGTTGCTGGTCAGCGTGAGAAGCCGACTTGGGTAGAGGTTGATGCCGCTAAAATGGAAGGTGCTTTCAAGCGTCTGCCAGAGCGTTCCGACCTGTCTGCCGACATTAACGAACAGCTGATCGTCGAGCTTTACTCCAAGTAAAGCTAGCTTCTAAAGAGAGGACACAATGCTGGGTTCTGTAACAGATTTTCTTAAACCGCGGCTAGTTGACATCGAGCAAGTTAGCCCGACTCATGCGAAAGTGACTCTTGAGCCACTCGAGCGTGGCTTTGGTCACACGCTGGGTAACGCCCTGCGTCGTATTTTGCTGTCATCTATGCCCGGTTGTGCAGTTACTGAAGTCGAAATTGACGGGGTACTGCATGAGTACAGCAGCAAAGAAGGTGTACAGGAAGACATTCTTGAAATCCTGCTCAACCTGAAAGGTATCGCTGTAAAGCTGGAAGGCAAGGACGAGGTAACTCTGTCCCTGACCAAGTCTGGAACAGGCCCCGTTACCGCTGGTGATATCACTCACGGTGATGAAGTCGAGATCGTAAACCCGGAGCACGTAATCTGCCACCTGACTGGTGCCAATGCTGAAATCAGCATGCGCCTGAAAGTTCAGCGCGGTCGTGGTTATGTGCCTGCTTCTGCTCGTGTTCACAACGATGATGAAGAGCGTCCGATTGGTCGCCTGCTGCTGGACTCCGCGTTCAGCCCCATCGTTCGTATTGCCTACAATGTTGAGGCAGCGCGTGTGGAACAGCGTACCGACTTGGACAAGCTGGTCATCGACATGGAGACCAATGGTACTCTGGATCCTGAAGAAGCCATCCGTCGTTCAGCCACTATTCTGGCCGAACAACTGGAAGCCTTCGTGGATCTGCGCGATGTCAGCGTGCCCGAGAAGAAAGAAGAGAAACCCGAGTTTGATCCGATTCTGCTGCGTCCTGTCGATGATTTGGAGCTGACAGTTCGTTCTGCGAACTGTCTGAAGGCAGAAGCTATCCACTATATTGGTGATCTGGTACAGCGTACCGAAGTTGAGTTGCTTAAGACTCCTAACCTCGGTAAGAAGTCCCTGACTGAGATCAAGGACGTGTTGGCCTCCCGTGGTCTGTCTCTTGGCATGCGCCTCGAGAATTGGCCGCCCGCCAGCATCGCTGACGAGTAATCCAGATTACGGGTTTCACAGATTTAGTTAGAAGGATAAGGTCATGCGCCATCGTTTGAGTGGTCGTCAACTGAACCGGAACAGCAGCCATCGTCAGGCTATGTTCCGCAACATGGCCAGCTCCCTGGTTCGTCATGAGATCATCAAGACGACTCTGCCTAAGGCAAAAGAGCTGCGTCGTGTCGTTGAACCGCTGATCACCCTTGCCAAGACTGATAGCGTTGCTAATCGTCGCCTGGCATTTGCCCGTACTCGCGATAACGCGATCGTGGCTAAGCTGTTCAATGAACTGGGCCCGCGCTACCTGGAGCGCGCCGGCGGTTATACTCGCATTCTGAAATGCGGTTTCCGTGCAGGCGACAACGCCCCTATGGCTTATATTGAGCTGGTAGACCGCCCGGCCGCTGCTGAAGCAGCTGCTGAGTGATAAAGAAAAAGCCGGGCTTGTCCCGGCTTTTCTTTTAATGGATTCTGATACTACCTCAACTGCCTCAACTGCCTCAACTGCCTCAACTGCCTCAACTGCCTCAACTGCCTCAACTGCCTCAACTGCCTCAACTGCCTTCTTATATAAGCTATTCGCCTATATGCATCGTTATGATGCTTCCCATACTTGGCATCAGGGTGTCGTGTCGAGACGGATGGCCTGTGTGTGAGATGTGCTGCGCTGCAAAGCAGAGAAAAATAGATGTTCTTAACCCTCCCAATGCTGGCTTCTGTGGATAAGTTTGTACAAAAGCTGTGGTTGGTTATGAATAACTAAATAAGTGCCGATTTTTGCAGTTTTATTGCATTGCGACCCTTGCCAACGCGATCAATCTCTCTATAATGCGCCACATCGACAGGGCAAGCGGCAACGCAAACAAGCCTGTCGGTGCCTCGAAAAAGCCTTTGAAAATAAGGCTTGACTCGAGAAGGCGGTTGAGTAGAATTCCACTCCCGCAGCAACAACACTGTTGCGTCGCTCTTTAACAATTTGAATCAAGCAATCTGTGTGGGCACTCACAGCATCGAACATCAAACAATTTTGTTGATTTTCAATGTCTGGTGAAGTGACCAAAACGACTTGTTAGCAAT
>NZ_CAWQXH010000001.1:0-177569 GCF_963899385.1 Aeromonas sp. MR7 | reverse complement strand
GCACGGCGGGGTCATTGTTGTTGAGCTGATAGCTCCAATTGCCATTGGTATCGATGGAGAAGGTGCCGTGGTCGCCATTCACCTGAGTCTGGGGCTGGAACACGGCTTCGCCGTTGTCGATATCGGTGGCGACCAGCTTGCCGCCGGTGGTGAGGGTGACATCTTCTTTGACGGCACCCTGGTCAGCGCCCGGGGTGGCGACGGAGATGCTGGCGGTGTCGTTGGTACCGGTGATGGTAATGGTCACCGTGGCCGGGGCACTCTGGTTGCCACTCGGGTCGGTTGCAATATAAGTAAAGGATACCTGCCGAGTCTCACCCTCTTTCAAGGATTGAAACTCGGGGGAGGGGACATATTGATAACTGCCATCGGCATTGAGAGTCAGTTGACCGTTCTGAACTCCGCTCACCAAGGAGTAGCCTTGAGGGTTGATGCCATCGCTATCGAGATCCAGTGCAGCCGGAACCTGAGCGAACAGGGTCGGCGTGTCTTCAGAAATGATCTGCTGCTGGTCAAAGGCCATGGGAGGATGCTCGATCTTGCCTGCAATCTCGTCACCCGGCAGTGCATCTTGGCGTTGTGGGTCACGGCTGTTGTGAGCCGTATCAAAGCCAGCTTCGGAAATGGTCGCCTTGGCGGTACGTTCGGTGACGATGGAACCAGCATTACCGGAGCCCGCTATGCCTCCTGCGGTAGCACCGCCGCTGGCTGTTGCCTGGGCGATTTCGGTCGGGTCCTGCCCATCCTGAATAGCTTGCTGGATGGCAGCCAGCTCCTGCTCTACCGCGGGGGCGATTTCACCTTCATCGGAGGCAATGGTTTCATTGGGACTATGGTTCTCCACACTATCCATTGCAGGCGGTGTCAGTTCTACGTCCGAGGGGGATACCAGCAGCACACCCTTGGGAAGTATATCGCCGATATTAACGGTTTTGATTGAACCATCTTTTAAAACAATCCAGCACTCTCCTTGAGCTTGTGTGAGTTCCATTGCTTGATCGAGCAGGATTTTTTGCATGTTGCGTGTGTTCCTAATAGTCTGAACTGATAATTTTAAAAACTGTCTGTGCCATCCAAGGCTAAGGAGAGTGCATTGAATAATAAAATTGCTTGTTGATGATATAATTCTATTAACTCATGCCTTGCTGAGATTTATTTATAATCATATTTTTATTTTCTTTGTTATTATTTTTGTTTCGATTTAAGTTGTTTGCTCTGTGGCCTTATACTGTCTGGAGCAAAGTAGATTTGGGCGCTCATTATATGAGCTAATTTATATTTTTTGATGAGAATAAAGAAATTTTAAAGCATTTAATTGGAAAACGTTTTTATCTTGTGTTCGACGCCATGATAACGGGAAGTGATTCGCTTAAAAATCAGTTTCATAGGTCTTTTTTATAAAAAAACGTCGTTTTTGGTAGGGGCTGAGTGGGGATTTTGTGGCCAAAATGTGAAGCTGGATGGTGAGTTTTTGTTACTTGCATACTATCTATTAACATGTTTGAGAAAATAAGTTTTTAAATCGAATGGTGGTCTTGTTGGTGGCGTGAGTAAATAGTCTTTGGTGTGAATGTTAATGCTGAACTTGGTTGGCACTCACTGGTAACGCATTGATATTTTATTGAAAATTAACATTCCTGCCGACCGTGGCTGCATGTTTCACCGATAGGTTGTTCTCGGGGGCATCATTTTCCTGCTCAAGTCGGCACTAGATTGGCTGGTCGTTGCATCTTTGACCATGTCTATTCGTGGCGTGAAAAAGTGAATCCAGCCAATCGTTTTACCGCTTTTTCTGTGACGGCGATCACTGTAGCATCGCCGCCCGACCTGCTACCCGGCCGCATCTCCCCCTGCGACGGCGCTGGCGTCACCCGATACATGCTGTCACCAGGAACGTGAATGACCCCAGGATGGGACCCGCCACTAACCTGTAGGTTTGTGGTCTGCGTGTCGCGTGGGTCGGCACCTCTCCCGCCGGTTCTCCCGCGACGCCTGTCTGCAGACTTGCCATATGAAACTCCTCTCTTCATAGGTGCAAGATGACACTGTTATTGAGTCTGGTCGGTATGCTGGCCCTGATGTTTATCGCCTGGCTGGCCAGTGAAAACCGCCGTGCCATCCGCTGGCGGACCGTGCTGGGGGCGCTCGCCCTGCAAACCGGCTTTGCCGCTCTGGTGCTCTATTTCCCCCCCGGACAAATCATGCTCGGTGCCATGAGCAATGGCGTCTCCGCCCTGCTCGGCTTTGCCGACAGTGGCATCCGCTTCGTGTTTGGCGATCTCGCCAGCAACGGCTTTATCTTTGCCGTGCGGGTGCTGCCGCTGGTGATCTTTATCAGCGCGCTGATCGCCGTGCTCTACCACTTCGGCATCATGCAGTGGGTGATCCGGGTGCTGGGCGGCGCCGTGCACCGCCTTCTCGGCACCAGCCGCGCCGAATCCCTGGTGGCCACCGGCAACATCTTCCTGTCGCAGGGGGAGTCGCCGCTGCTTATTCGCCCCTTCCTCGCCGGCATGACCCGCTCCGAGCTGTTTGCTGTGATGACCTGCGGCATGGCCTCGGTGGCGGGCTCCGTGCTGGGCGGTTATGCCGGTCTGGGGGTGGATCTTAAATACCTGATCGCTGCCTCCTTTATGGCGGCGCCGGGGGGCCTCTTGATGGCGAAGCTCTTGGTGCCGGAGCAGCAGCAGGTGAGCGAGCAGGCCGAGATCACCCTCGACAAGAGCGACTACAGCAACGCCATTGATGCCCTGGCAGGCGGCGCCATGGGCGGCATGAAGATCGCGGTGGCCATCGGCACTATCCTGCTCGCCTTTGTCAGCGTGATCACCATGATCAACGCCGGTCTCACCACGGTGGGCGAGTGGTTCGGCTGGGCCCACCTCTCCCTGCAGCAGCTGCTGGGCTATCTGTTTGCCCCTGTCGCCTGGCTGATTGGCGTGCCCGCCAGCGAGATGATGGCGGCAGGATCCTTGATCGGTCAGAAGGTGATCATGAACGAGTTCGTCGCCTATCTGGACTTTGCCAATATCAAGGAGGGCTTGAGCGCCCATACCCAGATCATCATCACCTTCGCGCTGTGCGGTTTCGCCAACCTCGGCTCCATTGCGGTGCAGCTCGGCTCCATCGGCACCATGGCGCCGGAGCGCCGTCACGATGTGGCCAATATGGGCTTCAAGGCTGTGCTGGCGGCGACCCTGGCCAACCTGATGAGCGCCACCCTGGCCGGGATCTTTGTCTCGTTGGCCTGATGATTGACCTGAACGCCGCTTAGTCAGCGGCTCAAACAAAAGACCCCCTCTTGCCGCTGGGCAAGAGGGGGTCTTTTTATGGCTGGTTGATGGCGACAAGAGGGCGCTATCGATGTGGCAGAGCACTTCACCTTCACTTCACCGAGCGAGGTTAGGGTAGGCACAAGTTTTCAGTTGGAGCTTTACCCTATGCCCACCATAGTCACTCACGCCGCCGTGCCCCTCTGCCTTGGGCTCGGGTTTGGCAGCCGGATTATCCCGCCGCGCCTGCTGCTGGCAGGGGTTGTCATCGCCATGTTGCCCGATGCCGACGTGCTCGCCTTCAAACTGGGGGTTGCCTACGGCCATGTCTTTGGCCACCGCGGCTTTACCCACTCACTGCTGTTTGCCTTTGCCCTGCCCACTCTGGCCATGCTGTTTCACCGCCAGCTTAAGGCCAGTGCCGCCACCGTCTGGTCGTTTCTGCTGGTCTCGCTGCTCTCCCACAGCCTGCTCGATTCCCTCACCACCGGCGGCAAGGGGGTGGGCTGGCTCTGGCCGTGGCGGGATGAGCGTTTCTTTGCTCCCTGGCAGGTGATCCGGGTCGCCCCCTTCAAGCTGGAGGCCTATCTCACCGCCCGAGGTGAAGCGGTGATCCTCTCCGAACTCTACTGGGTCTGGCTGCCGGGGGTTGTGCTGATGCTGGTGTTGATGGGATGGCTGGTGTGGGGAAGGGGGCGGTAGTTGTGTGATTGGAAAGGGCTGTTGGATATATCGTGACTGAGTAAAAAATAAAAAATTGGATATCCATCTTTTGTGTTCTGGTTATGCAACATCTTGCTCAGAAAGATAGAGAGGCTGATGTGTTGTTTGTTCGGATACTTTTGGAAGGCCCTTTTGTCATTTAACGTTGGAAATTAGCGGCCCCGCTAGGCTGTGTTCTTCAAGTCATTGAAAATGGTCTCCCCATTTCATGGGGTCCATCCTTCCATAAATACTGCGTTGATTTACGTAAAAGCCATCTGAGTGGGCCTCTTTAGGATCTCTGTTCATGGCCGAAAATTGCAACACCGGAAATTTGAACACTTTGAGAACACAGCCTAGATTGGCTTGTTATGCTTGGGCTGACAATGGGTGAGTTGATGACTCAAAAAAGTGCAACTCAATTCCTGAATCTGCAAAGAATGCATTGATGCTGCTTGTAAAGACAGCTTTGTCTGCATTGCGCATACCGGAATATACGCTTATAGCTAGCTTTTTAACCTTACTTGACCTGATAGCTTTCAGAATGTGTTCGTCGAATTCCTTATCCAATCCATGGCCGAAAACAACCATGTTCTTATCGTTCTGCATAAGTCTGTTGTAGCAAAAACTCAGATAGTCATTTTCACGTATGCGTCGAAGCTTAATATCTGACTTTCCTTCCGAAATAAAAAGAGGAATGCTTTCAAGATCTTGCTCATTAATAATATTTTTTATTGATGTTTCTCCAGTCGTTTTTACCTTGCTAGTTATTCCGGTCGGTGTTGTTTTTAAATGAATTGCTCCATGTAGATAGTGAATTGGAGTTTCATTTCTCCATATTTCAGTGTTGTTGGCCACAAAAGTGCATGATTCATTCCAGAAATAGTCGCAGAAGCCATTGAAGTTGTTGCTCATCATTGACCAGTAGGGAATAAGGTCGTAATTCGTGGTAAAAATCATTTCATAATTAGAAAGCTGTTCTTGAATGAGGTCAACAGGGACGTGTTCATAAGCAACATGCGCTAAGTTGACGGCCTCAATCAAGGATTTTCTGACGTTGTAGTAAAGACTCCTGATTGCATCCAGGTTGTAAAAATTAACTAGATATGCATGATAAATGACTTTTAATACTTCTTCAAAGTTTGTTGTCCCTATTTTTTTTCATTAAAAAGGTCTCTGGCATGCGGATACATTTTAATTTTTTTATCATCAACTATTTTTAGTAGTGAATCGTATCTGAATTTCTCACTAATTCCGATGCTAAAGCCGTTTCCTAATAGTAGGCTTTCCCACTGGTCATCGGAAATCATTGTCCAATCTTTAATCATTTTTTTTACCAAATATGTTAGTTGATAGCATTACAGCACATCAAGATGTGAAGAACGCCAAGCGTTGGGGATCACTCTTAAATGCTTTGCTAGAGTTTTATAGATTTGCCAAAACTCGAACTTCAGCAGACATCGCATTACCCGAGATTCCTGGATAGATACGAGAAAAACTAAGCCCCATTGCATCAAGTTCTGCTAGAGCATTAACCGCATCTGCAGCTGGAATGAGGTACTTAACCAAGTAGCCCTCACCATTAAACTCCGCTATGTAATCTTCAATTGAAGATTTAGTTGAACGCAAATATGTGAATTTACCGTGCTGATTTTTAATGCGTTCATTGTCAAATGATGGAACATTTACGATTTCGCAACCGTGGTCTTTATCCCAAATAGGATCTTCGGCATCAATAACCCAGATAGCAACCTTTTGATTATTTTCATGATTACGTGTTAAGTTGCTACTAAATGCAAAGAATGCAGAAACATAAGGGCTTTCGCTCCAGTCTAGTAGACGAGTGGGTAACCCAAAATGCTGACCTAAACTAAGCATGTTGATATCACTTTTCCGGATATCATCAGACAGTTTTTCTAGCTCGCATTCTTTTTTAAATTGTTCTAACAAAGCATCAGATGTCTTTACTTTGTTAGCTAAAGTACCCTTGTACCAACGGTCAAAAGAAGGGCTAAGAGCCCAACTTGCATCACCTTGCCCTCGAAACAAAAAACGCCCCTTTTTGAACCTACCACTAGGAAATAGATCATGTATGATTTTCGATTTAAATTCATTCCAACTTGAACAATCTACTTCGTTATAACTCATTATTTATCCTCAATTTTCGATTAAAATTAAATCTCGTTCTTTGGGCTAAAAATCGTAGGTTGGTGCTTCACGAAGTGAAGCCCAACGTTTACCGCGAAATATATCTGTAAATCTGTTGTACAGATCTGCCACATCTTTGTTTATCCCGATCTGGTTGGCGCAATAATGCTCGCCTGTTGGGCTTCGCAACGCTTTGCGTCAACCTACAAAAAACACGCTACCGCCCCTGAGTGACAGCTCCCAGTTCGCTGCTGTTAACCTGCGAGATAGCAACAATCGCAGCCATGGTGCGCTCCCGAGTGAGGGATTGTCGTTTGGCTATCTTAAGGGCGAGAGTGAATAGTTGAGAAGCGGGTTCTGGCGGGAATCTGTGCTGGATCAATAAATTAGTCATCAGTGACATTTGAGGTGAGAGATTTGCTTGGCTGGGTATGCCAGCCCTCTCCCGAAGGGAGAGGGGGCAACATGCCGGGAGCTGTCAGTGGGTACAAGCGAGATAAAAAGAAAGGGGGCGATCGCCCCCCATTTTTTGCATGGTTATGCTAACTCACAGATCAGGGCCACAAACAACTGACCCCAACCCGACCTTAACGATTGGTCGCGGCCTTCATCCCTTCCACAAACTCCTTCAGACGAGTGAGCATATGCTCCGGGTTCTTGTGGTGGGTCTCGATGATCTTCACCACGGCGGAGCCGGAGATGGCACCGGCGGCGCCGGCCTTGATGGCTTCACGCACCTGAGCCGGTTCGCTGATGCCAAAGCCGAGCAGGGCGGGGGGGGCGTTGAACTCACGCAATGTGTTGATGAGACCATCCACCGGCATGCCGGCCTTGGTCTCGGCACCTGTCACGCCAGCGCGGCTCACCAGATAGGTGTACCCACTGCCAAGCTCCGCCACCTGTTTCAGGGTCTCGGCATCGCCATTGGGCGGGGCGATAAAGATGCTGTCGATGCCGAACTTGTCGGCCGCCGCCTTGTAGGGGGCGCACATCTGCACCGGCACGTCGGCGACCAGCACCGAATCCACGCCCGCCTGCTGGCACTTCTCATAAAAACCGTCGATCTGGCGTACATAAACCAGATTGGCGTAGACCAGCAGGCCAATGGGCAACTGCGGGTACTTGGCGCGGATGCGGCCAAGCAGATCGAAACAGTCGTCCGGGGTGGTGTGGCTGGCAAACGCCCGCAGGGCGGCGCCCTGAATGGTGGGGCCGTCCGCCACCGGATCTGAGAAGGGAATGCCGAGCTCCAGGGCATCGGCGCCCCCTTCGACCAGGGCATCGACGATGGCCAGCGAGAGTTCGGGGGTGGGGTCACCCAGCATCACGAACGGCACGAAGGCGCCCTGATTGACGGCGTCCAGACGGGAGAAGAGTTGTGCGTAGCGATTCATGACAAGGTTCCTTCTTTCTCGAAAATGTCGGCGACGGTGAAGATGTCCTTGTCGCCACGGCCGGAGAGGTTGACGATCAGCACCTGCTCTTTCTCCGGTTCACTGCGGGCCATCTTGAGGGCGTGAGCTAGGGCGTGGGAGGACTCCAGCGCCGGTATGATCCCTTCGGATTTGGCCAGCTCCTGGAAGGCGTCCAGCGCCTCCTTGTCGGTGATGGAGACATACTCGGCGCGGCCGATGGAGGCCAGATGGGCGTGCTGCGGGCCGACGGAGGGGAAGTCGAGCCCCGCCGAGACGGAGTAGGACTCCTGAATTTGCCCTTGCTTGTCCTGCATCAGGTAGGAGTGCATGCCAAAGAAGACCCCCTTGCTGCCGTGACCCAGCGGGGCGCCGTGCTCACCGCTCTCTATGCCGTGACCACCTGGCTCGACCCCGATCAGACGCACCTCAGGGTTGTCGATAAAGTCGGCAAACATGCCGATGGCGTTGGAACCGCCGCCGACGCAGGCGATTACCGCATCGGGCAGGCGCTCCTCTTTCTTGAAGCACTGGGCCTTGGCCTCTTCGCCGATCATCTTCTGGAACTCCCGCACGATAGTGGGGAAGGGGTGCGGACCGGCGGCCGTGCCTAGCAGATAGTGGGCGTTGTCGTAGTTGGCAGCCCAGTCACGCAGCGCCTCGTTGCAGGCATCTTTCAGGGTGCTGGAGCCGGAGTGCACCGGTATCACGGTGGCGCCCATCAACTTCATGCGAAACACGTTGGGCTTCTGGCGCTCGCAATCCTTGGCGCCCATATAGACCCGACACTTGAGGCCGAGCAGGGCGCAGGCCAGTGCTGTGGCGACGCCGTGCTGACCGGCGCCGGTCTCGGCGATGATCTCGGTTTTGCCCATCCGCTTGGCCAGCAGCGCCTGACCCAGCACCTGGTTGGTCTTGTGGGCGCCACCGTGCAGCAAGTCTTCACGCTTCAGATAGAGGCGGGTCTTGGTGCCTTTGGTCAGGTTGCGGGTCAGGGTAAGCGGGGTCGGGCGACCGGCATACTCGGTCAGCAGCTCCTGAAATTCGGCGATAAAGGCCGGATCCTCCTTGGCATCGACGAAGGCTTTCTCCAGCTGGAGCAGGGCGGGGATGAGGATTTGGGGCACATACATGCCGCCAAATTCACCAAAAAACGGGTTGAGCAGGGTCATGGCTTCTTCCTTGTATTAGCTAAATCGAAACATCAAAAAGGGTTGCGTTACAGGTTGCGCAGGGCGGCAAAGGCGGCCGCCAGCTTGTGTGCATCCTTCTGGCCCGGGGCGCTTTCTACCCCGGAGTTGAAATCAAGGCCGAGGCAGCCGACCTGGGCCGCCTGCAGGGCGTTGTCTGGATTCAGCCCGCCCGCCAGCATCAACTTGCTCTTGTCGAGAGTGGCTAGCATGGCCCAGTCGAACGCCTGACCCGTGCCGCCGCTCTGGTTGCCGACTTTGGTATCCAGCAGCAGGCGATCCACCGGGAAGTCGAGGGCGGGCAGGGGTTCGCCGCTTTCTTTGCCGAGAGAGACGCCTACGGCTTTCCAGATCTGGCAAGTTGCCGGCAGCAGCGGGCGCAGGTTGTCGATATAGGCGGCGTCTTCCTCCCCATGCAGTTGCACCGCGGCCAGTCCCAGTGCCTCCACCGTCTTGGCGATGGTCTCTTGCTGGGCATTGCGAAATACCCCGACGTAAGAGAGCGGCGCGCCGGCCATCACGGTGCGGGCGGCGGGAATATCCACGTAGCGCGGACTCTTTGCCACAAAGATAAGGCCACCGAACACGGCGCCCGCCTGATGGGCGGTGGCGGCATCTTCGGCACGGGTCAGGCCGCACACCTTGTTCTGGCCCAGCACCAGTTTGCGTACCGCGGCCTCCAGATCCGCTTCCTCCATCAGGGAGGAGCCCACCAGGAAGCCCTTGGCATGGTGGCGCAGTTCGGCCACCTGGGTGCGATCCTTGATGCCGGATTCGCTGATCACAACCCGATCCGCCGGGATGCGGGCCGCCAGCTGCTTGGTGCGGTTGAGATCCACGCTCAAGTCCCGCAGATCCCGGTTGTTGATGCCAATCACGGGGGCGCCCAGCGCGATGGCCCGGGTCAGCTCCTCTTCATTGCTCACCTCGGTCAGCACGCCGAGACCCAGCTCCCTGGCCACCGCAAACAGGGCGCGATAGCCCTCGTCGGTGAGCACGGAGAGCATCAGCAGTATGGCGTCCGCCTGATAGTGGCGGGCCAGATAGAGCTGATAGGGGTCAATCATGAAATCCTTGCAGAGCACAGGCTGCTGGACGCGGGCCCGCACTCGCGGCAGGAAGGCGAAATCCCCCTGAAAAAACTTTTCGTCGGTCAGTACCGAGATGGCGGTGGCGTATTTGCCATAGATGCCGGCGATCGCCTCCGGGCTGAAATCGTCGCGGATCAAGCCCTTGGAGGGGGAGGCCTTCTTGCACTCCAGAATAAAGCGGGTGGAACCGGCCTTGAGCGCACCGACAAAATCCCGATCGCTTTGGGTCAGTTCGCCCTTGAAACTTTCAAGAGGCTGAGCCAGCTTGCGGGCGGCGACCCATTCCTGCTTGGCCGCCACTATCTTGCCGAGAATGGTCTGGTTGATGGAGGCCATGTTCAGGAAGGCATGGGGGGCAATAAGGTCTGACATCTCGTTATCCTTGCGAAACTGGGTACTGCCCTGCGGGCGATCTGAGCTAGTGCCTGAGTGAGTGCCGTGCTGGTTCATGGCTGACATCATGCCTCCTGATGGCTCAGGGTAGCGAGGCGAGCGGCGAGCTCAGCTGCCTTGCCGCTCGCCAGCACCGCCAGCACCTGGGCCGCCGCGCTCTTGAGATCCGCGGCCTTGCCTGCCATCAGCAGCAGGGGGGCCACGTTGGCGGCGATGGCGGCGTTGTGGGCCGGGGTGCCTTTCCCTGCCAGAATGGCGGCCGTGATGGCGCGGTTCTCTTCAGGCTCCCCGCCCTGAATGGCGCTGACCGGATAGGTCTCCAGGCCAAAGTCAGCCGGGGTGATCATGAATTCGCGGATCTCACCGTCACGGATCTGGGCCACCTGGGTCGGGCCGTGGATGGCAATCTCGTCGAGCCCGGCGCCGTGAACCACCATACCGGTTTTCAGACCCAGTGCCAGCAGGGTTTCGGCGATGGGGCGCACCAGCTCGGGGGCATAGACACCCATCAGCTGATAAGTGGGGCGAGCGGGGTTGATGAGCGGCCCCAGCACGTTGAACAGGGTGCGGGTCTTGAGGGCCTGGCGCACCGGCATGGCGTGGCGCACTCCGGCGTGGTACTGGGGGGCGAACAGGAAGCAGATGCCGAGTTCGTCCAGACAGTGGCGCGCCTGCGCCGGGCTCATGTCGAGCTTGATGCCCATCTTGTCCAGCAAGTCGCTCGAGCCCGACTTGCTCGAGACCGAGCGGTTGCCGTGCTTGGCCACTTTTAGGCCGCAGGCGGCGGCCACCAGTGCCGAGGTGGTGGAGACGTTGATGGTGTTGAGGCCATCGCCACCGGTACCGACTATGTCGCAAAACTCGTAGTCTGGACGCGGGAAGTCGCGCGCCTCCGCCAGCAGGGCTTCGGCAGCGCCGGCGATCTCCTCCGGTGTTTCCCCCTTGATCTTGAGGGCGGTCAAAAGGCTCGCCAGCACTATGGGGTCCACTTCGCCACGTACCACCTGGCCGAAGGCGTCACGGGTACTTTCACGGCTCAGAGACTGACCCTGATAGAGGGTGTTGAGATGATGATGCATGTTGGTCTCCTTACCGCACACTGCTAACTGGACGGGTGATATGGGCGAGCGCCTGGGTCAGCAGGCGGGCCCCTTCCGAGGTCATGATGGATTCGGGATGGAACTGGAAGCCCAGCACCCTGTCGTCCTGCTGCTCTATGGCCATGGGCATGCCCTGATAGTGGGCAATCACAGTCAGCTCTTCCGGTACATAGGTGGCCACCAGTGAGTGGTAGCGCGCCACCGGCAGCGGGCTCGGCAGGCCGGCGAAGGCGCCGTGGCCGTTGTGCTCGATGAGCGAACGCTTGCCGTGGACGATTTCACCCGCCGCGCCGACTGTGCCGCCGTAGGCTTCGCACAGGGCCTGATGGCCGAGGCAGATGCCGAGGATGGGCACCTGACCGCGGGCCAGCTTGATCAGATCGATCAGGCAGCCCGCCTCGTGAGGCGCACCCGGCCCCGGCGAGAGCACCAGCACCGCATCCCCTTCGCAGGCGGCGATCTCGCTCATGATGCGGCTCGCCGGCAGACTGTTGCGGTAGATCCGCACCGGATAACCGAGGGAGCGGAACTGATCCACCAGGTTGTAGGTGAAAGAGTCGAAGTTATCGAGCAGGAAGATGTTAGTCATGGCTCGCGTCCTTATGTTGCTCCTGCTGGGCGCTCAGGGCTTGCAGTGAGGTGCCATGGCTGGCGGCGATGGCGGCCAGCACGGCGGCCGCCTTGGCGCGGGTCTCGTCCGCTTCTGCCTGGGGTTTGGAGTCATACACCACACCGGCGCCGGCCTGCACATGGGCCACCCCATCTTTGACAAAGGCCGAGCGAATGACGATGCAGGTATCCATCTCGCCTGCGCCGTTGATGTAGCCGACGGCGCCGCCGTAGCTGCCGCGGCGCTTGCCTTCCACCATGCGAATAAGCTCGCTTGCGCGGATCTTGGGGGCACCTGTGAGGGTGCCCATGTTCATGCAGGCCTGATAGGCGTGCAGGGCATCAAGATCGGAACGCAAGGTGCCGACCACCTTGGAGACCAGATGCATCACGTGACTGTAGCGATCCACCTTGAGCAGCTCCTTGACGTAGCGGGTGCCGGGCTCGGAGATGCGGGCTATGTCGTTGCGGCCCAGATCCACCAGCATCAGGTGCTCGGCCACCTCTTTCTCGTCCTGGCGCAGTTCCAGCTCGATGCGGCCATCCAGATCCCGGTTGATGCTGCCGTCCGGGTTCAAGCCCCGGCGACGGGTGCCGGCGATGGGGTACATCTCGACATCGCGGCTGGCGGCACAGAACTTGACCGCGCTCTCCGGCGAGGCACCAAACAGGGTGAAGCCCTCATCCTGCACGTAGAACATGTAGGGGCTGGGGTTGGTCTGCTTGAGGCGGCGATAGGCGGCCAGCGGGTTCGGGCAGGGCAGGGAGAAGCAGCGGGACGGCACCACCTGGAAGATGTCGCCACGGCGGATGAAGCCCTTGAGCTTCTCCACCTCGGCGCAGAACTGCTTGTCGCCCTTGTCCACGCTCATGCCGCCGGTTAGGGGCTGGGTGGCCAGCTCGGCGCTCAGGGTTTGTTGGCAAATCTGTTTGAAGTCGGTGATCCGATCGCTCAGGCGGCTATATCTGTCTTCCACCTGGCTCTCATCGCTGTCGCCGCCAAAGATGCAGGCCAGCAACTGGGTTGAGCGCTCGATATGGTCGATTGTGATCAGGGTCTCGGCCACATAGAAGCAGTAGTCGGGGCAGTTGTTGCTCCCCTCCGGCACCTGCGGCAAATCTTCAAAGGAGGCGATCAGATCGTAGGCGAAGCTGCCTGCCATAAACAGGGCGTCGTTGCCCAACTGGCACTGCAGCTCCTGTTGCAGGGTGCGCAGCACGTCCAGCACGCTGCTCCCCTTGAGGCGAGAGTCTTCATCTTGTTCCCGATCGGAGGCCGGGAAGTCGAGCTGCAGCTCGCCATCCACCATGCTCTGCGCGACGGCGGCGGGCAAGCGTTCGGCCAGCAGGCTCTGCAACTGGGCGCCGTTGTCGTTGAGGGTGCGAACCCGCACTGTGCGGCCCCGGCATTCGATGCGCAGGCAGGCATCGACCAGCAGCAGGCTCTGCTTGCCCGCCTTGGAGTCGATCTCCACCGATTCCAGCAGCAGGTTGTTGGGGCGCCCCTGGCAGAGTCGGGTGTAGAGCGCCAGCGGGTCGGCCACATAGGGGGCGTTGAGCTTGAGGGTATCGAATTCACCCAGGGGCAAGCGAGTCGTATTGACGGTCATAGTGCGTTCCCTTGCGTGTGATGCGTGTTACCGATGTTCATGACATTGAATTCCTTGGAAATTAAATTGGTTTAGGCGGTTTCAGTAGGGTCGCCATCGCCAGGTCAGTGTTCTTGTCTGAATTCTCGGTTTCATCACAGGTCCATTTGCCGGATAATAAAAAAGCCCGCTGGGGTCAGCGGGCTTTTTCTTTGGGTTCTTAATTTGCTGTCAGATTACAGATACAGCAACGACCACACGCCCGCATGTCAGGGAGTGTGCCACCACCAGATGGTCAGGATGGAAGTCGTTTGCATGATAGAGTCCTGTAAAATTTTGTTTGCAATGAAGTGCCTACAGAAAACGATAAAGCCGCGGCCAAGTCAAGTCGCTTTTTAGCCTTCTTTCACCGATGGTGACCTGATCATGAGAGCGGAATAACCTGATGAGATTCGATCTTCACTGTCATACCACTGCCTCCGACGGTGTGTTGAGCCCGGCCGAACTGGTGCGCCGCGCCGCCGAAAAACAGGTAGAAGTGTTAGCGGTCACTGACCACGATACCCTTGACGGGCTTGATGAGGTGCGCCGCACCATAGCATCCGAACAGCTGCCGCTGCGGCTGGTGAGCGGGGTCGAGATCTCCACCGGCTGGGAGCATCACGAGATCCACATAGTGGCGCTGGGGGTGGATGAAAAAAATCCGCAGCTGGTGGCGTTTTTGGCGGGGCAACGGGCTCGCCGCGAGGCGCGCGCGCTGGAAATAGGGCGCCGTCTGGAGAAGTGCCTGATCCCCGGCACCTATGAAGAGGCCAAGGCGCTGGCCGGTGATGCCGCCGTGACCCGGGCCCACTTTGCCCGTGTGCTGGTGGCGCGCGGGGTGGCCGACAACATGCAGAAGGTATTCAAAAAGTACCTGAGTCGAGGCAACAAGGGTTATGCCCCGGCCGAGTGGCCCGAGATGAGCGAGGCCATCACTGCCATTCACGCCGCCGGTGGGTTGGCGGTACTGGCCCATCCCAGCCGTTACGATCTCACTGCCAAGTGGATCAAGCGGTTGCTGGTGGCCTTCAAGGCGGCCGGTGGCGATGCCATGGAGGTGTCACTGCCCCAGCAGAGCCCGCAGGAGCGGGCCAACCTGGGCCAGTGGGCGAAGGATCACGACCTCTATATCTCGGTGGGATCGGATTTTCACTTTCCGTCCAACTGGACCGAGCTGGGCCGCCACCTCTGGCTGCCCAAGGAAGGCATGCCGGTCTGGCTGGCCTATCCCGGCCACTTCGGGCTCACCACCGAGCAGCATGCCGCCCTGCTGGCCAGTCGCTAGCACGGGGTCGGCCGCCGGCCCTCTGCTGCATGGGAGGGCAAACCGGCGTCAAACAGGTTAAGGTAGCGTCATGGGTCTGGAACCCGTGACCATGAAGCGGGCACCGCGCGTGCCCCTATCGCGAGAAGAGCATATGAGTCAGCATTTTTACGTACATCCGGAAAATCCCCAGGCCCGTCTGATCGGTCAGGCAGTGCAGATCATCCAGAACGGTGGCGTCATCGCCTACCCGACCGATTCCGGCTATGCGCTCGGTTGCCAGATGGGTGACAAGGGCGCGCTGGAGCGCATCTGCCGCATCCGTCGCATCGATCCCACCCACGACTTCACCCTGGTGTGCCGGGATCTCTCCGAGATCTCCACCTATGCCAAGGTGGACAACACGGCGTTTCGCCTGGTCAAGGGCAACACGCCGGGGCCCTACACCTTCATCTTCAAGGCGACCAAGGAAGTGCCGCGCCGCCTGATGAACGAGAAGAAGAAGACCATCGGCATCCGGGTGCCCGCCAACAACATAGCGCTGGCCCTGCTGGAAGCCCTCGGTGAGCCGCTGCTCTCCACCACTCTGATCCTGCCGGGTTCGGAGATGGCGGAGTTTGACCCGGAAGAGATCTTCGACAAGCTGGGCAAGCAGCTGGATCTGGTGGTCAACGGTGGCTATCTGGGTGAGCAGCCCACTACTGTGGTGGATTTCTCCGATGACGAGCCCGTGCTGCGTCGTCGTGGTGCCGGAGACCCGACCCCGTTTGAGTGATGACCCTGTGCCCGTGATGGCCCCGCCTGCGTTGGGCGCAACCGGGGAGCGTGTCCTCCCCCAGGCCATCCCATCCCCCATAGCGCGTGTGCTGGGGCAGCCCTACCATGAGCTGCCCCAGGACTTGTTCATTCCGCCCGATGCGCTGGAAGTCTTCCTCGATACCTTCGAGGGGCCGCTCGATCTGCTGCTCTATCTCATCCGGCGCCAGCAGCTGGATATCCTGAACCTGCCGATCCTGCAGATCACCGCCCAGTACATGGAGTACGTGGAGCTGATGCAGGGGCTCAATCTGGAGCTGGCCGCGGAATATCTGCTGATGGCGGCCTGGCTGGCGGAGATCAAATCTCGCCTGCTGCTGCCCAAGGCCCCCGAGCTGGAGGATGAAGAGGAGGGGGAGGATCCCCGCGTCACCCTCATTCGCCGGTTGCAGGAATATGAGCGGTTCAAGGTGGGGGGCGAGCGTCTCAATGCCTTGCCACGGGTGGAGCGGGAGATCTTCATCGCCGCCGTCTTGCCGCCGGATTTTGGCTCTCTCAAGCCATTGACCCCCGATGTTTCGCTGGTTGAGCTCGCCCTTTACATGCAAAGTGTGGTAAAACGCGCGACTCATTTCGAACATCATCAGATCCGCCGCGAGCAGATCCCGACCCGGGTGCGCATGGCGGAGATCCTCGCCATGCTCTCGCTGGGCCGGACCTTGCGGCTGGAACAGGTGCTCAGAGCCGAAGAGGGGCGCATGGGGGTGCTGGTGACGTTTCTGGCCCTGCTGGAGCTGTGCAAGGAGTCCCTGATCTGGATCCTGCAGGCCGAGCCGCTGGGGCCGATCCACTTTGCCCTGGCGAGCCAAGATGAAAGCGGGGAGCGTGAACATGCACACTGAGTTGTTTTCTTTGTCCCGAGCCTGTTGCCCGCCTGCCGGGGTCTGTGTGCCTCTCCCGTTGGCCAGCCAGCCTGCAGCCATGAGCGGGGAGGGCAACCGTGGCGCTGCCCGCTGAACGGCTCAAGACGCTGGTCGAGGCCGCGATCTTCGTGGCCGGACGGCCATTAACCGTAAGTGAGCTGAAAAGCGGCGTGCTGGCGGATTACCCCGTCACCGGCCGCTATATTCAACTCTTGCTGGCAGAACTGCGGCAGGATTACAGCGAGCGGGGGGTGGAGCTCAAAGAGGTTGCCTCCGGCTGGCGCTTTCAGGCGCGTCAGGAGTATGCCGAGGAGCTCTCCAGGCTCTGGAGCGAGCGGGCACCCCGCTATTCCCGCGCCGTGATGGAGACGCTGACGCTGATTGCGTATCGGCAGCCCATCACCCGGGCCGAGATCGAAGCCATCCGCGGGGTGGCGGTGTCGAGCCAGATAGTGAATACCCTGAAAGAGCGTGGCTGGGTGCGCAGCGTCGGTCACAAGGAGGTGGTGGGTCGCCCCGAGCTGCTCGCCACCACCCGGGAGTTTCTGGATTATTTTAATCTGCAGAGCCTGGAGCAGCTCCCCGAGCTGGATCCTGAACTGCAACACCCCTTGCCCGGTCTGCCGGTCGAGGGCAGCTAGGCCCGGTTCAGGTCGCTGGCCTGTGCCGGCTGACCTGGCCTCTTGAACATCAGGGCGTGTCGGATGACCCATGCGGGATCCTGCACTGCCATCCCCTTGCCCGGCATGCCGGGCGAGGGCCGCGAGACCGGGTCCACTGTGCTGGCATGTGCCGGCTGACCCGATCTTTTGAGCATTGAAGCGTGTCGGATTGCCCGTACTGGGTTCGACACAGTAATAACCGTTGCCCGTTATGCTGGCGGGCAGCGATCAACAATCAGGTAACCCCGATGAGTGAAAAACTGCAAAAAGTGTTGGCCCGCGCGGGTCACGGCTCCCGTCGTGAGATGGAGGCCCTGATCACCGCAGGTCGGGTCAGTGTGGATGGCAAGGTCGCCACACTGGGAGATCGCGTCGAAGTGAACGCCGTGATCCGTGTCGATGGCCATACGGTCAAGACCCGTGCCGAGGAAGAGATGATCTGCCGCGTGCTGGCGTATCACAAGCCCGAAGGGGAGATGTGTACCCGTCACGATCCGGAAGGTCGTCCCACCGTGTTCGATCGTCTGCCCAAGCTGGAGAGTGCCCGCTGGATCGCGGTAGGCCGTCTCGACGTCAACACCTCCGGCTTGCTGCTGTTCACCACAGACGGTGAGCTGGCCAACCGCCTGATGCACCCGAGCCACGAAGTGGAGCGTGAATACGCGGTGCGTGTGTTTGGCGAGATCACCGAAGCCATGCTGCAACGCCTGCGCAAGGGTGTGCAGCTGGAAGATGGCATGGCCAAGTTCAACAAGATCAAACCGGCCGGCGGTGAAGGCCTGAACCAGTGGTTCAACGTCACCCTGACCGAGGGCCGCAACCGTGAAGTGCGCCGCCTGTGGGAATCCCAGGAAGTGCAGGTGAGCCGTCTGATGCGGGTGCGCTACGGCGACGTCACCCTGGATCGCGGCATCCCTCGTGGTGGCTGGCAGGAGCTGAAACTGCCGGAAGTGAACTACCTGCGCGGTCTGGTCAACATGCCGCCGGAGACCGAATCCAAGGTCGATCTGCAGCAGGATGGCAAGAGCACCCGTCACAAGCAGGCCGCCCAGATCCGTCGCGCCGTCAAGCGTCACAAGGACATGCAGGGCATGGAGCCGCGCGCCCGCAGCACCACGGCCCGCCGCAAGCCGACCTCCTCTACCCGCAACTCGGGTACCGGCAGCAAGTAAGCGTTGCGCTGAGCCTCATGGGTTCGCGCATGGAAAGGCCCGCCTCTCAGGCGGGCCTTTTTGTTGCTGCCGTCTGCCGTTTATTATTCCAATTCCTTCCTTGCTGAATTAAACCACCCGGCGGATCCACTGCGGGGGAGGGGCAAGGTTGCTCTGCCAGAGCGGGCTTGTTAGCCTTTGCGGCACTGATACAGGAGATAATAATGAGCAAGGTACTTGATGAGCTGCTGGCACTGCTGGCGCTCGAGAAAATCGAGGAGGGCCTGTTTCGGGGCCAGAGCCAGGATCTCGGTCTGCGGGCCGTGTTTGGCGGACAGGTAATGGGGCAGGCCTTGTCAGCCGCCAAACAGACGGTGGCCGCCGATCGTCAGGTGCACAGTTTCCACTCCTACTTCCTGCGCCCCGGTGATGCCAATCGTCCCATCATCTACGACGTGGAGAATATCCGTGACGGCCAGACCGTCTCCACCCGCCGGGTCAAGGCCATTCAGGGCGGCAAGCCCATCTTCTATCTCAACGCCTCCTTCCAGGTCGAGGCCGAGGGGTTCGAGCATCAGATCGCCATGCCGGCGGGGATCACCCCGCCCGAGCAGCTCAAGAGCGAGCTGGAGCTGGTGCGCCCCTACGAGCAGCAGATCCCGTCCGCCCTGCGCGACAAGATCATGTGCGAGAAGCCCATCGAAATTCGCCCCGTGACCCTGGTCGACCCGATCCGCCCCGATGTGCACGAGCCGCTGCGCCACGTCTGGTTCAGGGCCAACGGCCAGATGCCGGACGATCAGCGGGTCCATAAATACCTGCTGGCCTATGCCTCCGATTTCCACTTCCTGTTTACCGCCCTGCAGCCTCATGGCGTCTCGTACTGGGAGCCGGACATGCAGGTGGCCACCATAGATCACTCCATGTGGTTCCACCGGGACTTCCGGCTGGATGACTGGCTGCTCTACGTGGTGGACAGCCCGAGCGCCAGCGCAGGTCGTGGTCTGGTGCGCGGCCAGTTCTTCACCCGCGACGGTGTGCTGGTGGCGAGCACGGCGCAGGAGGGGGTGATCCGCCGGCGCGGTTGACCTCGGATGCCAGCCATAAAAAAACGGGAGCCACTGGCTCCCGTTTTTTTATGTGCTTGCTCTATCAGGCTGCGTCCTGCTCGGCGCCGAGCGCTGTCTCCCCGCGCTGGGCGAAGCGGTCGGCCCACAGGGCGATGACGCCGTCACCTGTGACGTTGCAGGCGGTGCCGAAGCTGTCCTGCGCCAGGTAGAGGGCGATCATCAGGGCGATGGAGGCCTCACCGAAGCCGAGCATGGAGGTGAGCAGGCCCAGGGCGGACATGACGCCGCCACCCGGGGCACCCGGCGCGGCTATCATGATGATGCCCAGCATCATGATGAAGGGCAGCATGGTGTCCAGTCCCGGAATGGCCAGGTGCTCGGAGAGGAACATGACGGCGGTGGCACAGGTCACCAGCGTGATGGTGGAGCCACACAGGTGGATGGTGGCGCACAGCGGCACGGTGAAGTTGGCTATGCCGTCGCTCACGCCGTTGTTCTTGCTGGCCTGCAGGGCCACCGGGATGGTGGCGGCGCTGGACATGGTGCCGAGGGCGGTGAAGTAGGCGGGCAGCATGTTCTTGATGAGCATGGCGGGTGAGCGACCCAGCGCCAGCCCAGTGCCGACGAACAGCACGGAGAGCCAGAGCCAGTGCATCACGATGGCCATCACCAGCACCACGCCGAAGGTCTTCAGGGTGGCGAAGACGGTGCCCTCGACCGTCATCTCGACGAAGACACCGGCGATGTAGAAGGGCAGCAGCGGGATGATCACCTTGGCCAGCAGGCGGTCTATGATGTCGCGGCCCTGATCGGCGACCCGGCGCAGATCGGTGGCCTGGGTGGCGCTGATGCCGATGCCGAACACGAAGGCGGCGGCCAGGGCCGACATGACCCCGAACAGCGGCGGTATCTCCAGGTTGACGTAGGAGCTGAGCTTGATGGCGGCCGCGGCCGTGGGCTCGGCGGCTGTGGTCAGGCGCGGGATCAGGTTGCTGGCCACGGCAAAGGCGAACAGGCCCGCCAGTATGGTGGAGCAGTAGGAGAGGGCGACCGTCTTGCCCAGCAGCTTGCCGGAGTTCTTCGGCAGGCTGGCGATGCCGCTCATGATGAAGAACAGGATGATGAGCGGAATGGTGAAGGTGATCAGCTGACCTATGACTGTCTTGGCCGTAAACAGCACGCGTGCGACCCATTCGGGGGCGTAGAGACCGAGCAAGAGACCGGCCAGGATGCCGGCAACCAGTTTGAGGACAAGTTTCATAAGTAAATCCAGGTGTTAGTGTCTGATTTGTTATTTAATTTTGATTTTAATGCCGCTTTTTAACACAAACGCCGCATCTTGTCTGCCATCACCTGGTTAACTCCGAGTTAAATATTGTTATCTGGATGATGGATCACGGGGAATGGGTCCCTTGAAGCGACGGCGGCGATATTGATGCAGGGTGGGGGCGAGCTCGGGGAGGCGGATCAGCAGGGCATGCAGGCAGCGGCCGTGCACGGCATCCTCGCTGCACCAGCTCTGATGCAGGGTAAACGGCAGGGGGGCGATCAGTTGTTGCAGGCGGGTCTCATCGAGGCGGGTCTGCAGCGGATATTCGTCTTGTGAGGAGGCCACGGCGCAGCTGTGCTCGCCCTCGTCATAAGGGAAGGAGCAGTAGAGCGGCGCCCGGGGTTTGAGCAGGCCGGCGAGATGCATCAGGGCGGGGGCAAGCTCTCCCTCGGCCAGGCAGGGCAGCGAACCGCTGGCCCAGATGCCGTCAAAGGGCAAGGCGCTGTGCATCTGCTCGAGGCGGCAGACCCGCACCGGTTGGCCGCTGCGGCGCGAGGCGAGCCTGGCCTGGGCCAGGCTGGCATCAAAGGCGGTGACCATGAGGCCTTGCTGCCGGAAAAAGAGCAGATCCTCGCCCGCTCCGCAGCCCGCCTCCAGCAGATGGGCCCCGCTTGCCAGCAATATCAGAAAGCGCTGACGGGCTGACAGGGTGTCGGCATCCGCCGCAGATGGCAGACTGGAGGAGGCATCGTGGTCGGGCAGCGGCGATGCAGATGGCTGACTGGGAGAGGCATTGTGACCGGGCAGCGGCGATGCAGATGATTGACTGGGGGAGGCATTGTGACTGGGCAGCGGCGATGCAGATGATTGACTGATGGAGGCATCATGATTGGGCTGTGGCGATGCAGATGGCTGACTGGGGGAGGCATCGTGGTCGGGCAGTGGAGATATGGACATGGCAGGCACCTTCTTTCGGGGGCGCTACTCTAGCAAATTTGGCGACGGGCTACCAAAGCGTCGTGCCGTGAATCGGTACTGCCAGGCAGGAGAGCGGTTCTGTGGTGGCGTGCGGGAGCAAGGAGCGGGGCCAGCGTCGGGCTGGCCCGGGCTATCAGCTGCGGCGGGTGGCCGGGCCGGTTGGCAGGGCTATCAGGGCAAACAGGCTGTCGAGCAGGAAGTCGGCCTCCCGGGTCAGGTCGATGCGCTCCGGGAAGTGCAGCCAGTTGATGATGTAGCCATCCAGGGTGCAGTGCAGCAGGGTGGCGGCCCGCTGCAGATCCAGTCCCCGGGGCAGTTGGCCGAGGCGCACCGCATTGGCCAGGGTGGTCTCCAGATCCCGGAAGAAGTTGGCGGACTGGCTGCGCATGTGCTCGCGCAGCGAGATGGCTTCCCCTTCCAGCGATTCGAGATTGAACATGATGGTGAACATCTGCTGGTGGGCAGGATTGGTGCTGATCTTCACCAGCACCTCCTTGAGGAAGCTGCGCAGCTTGCCGAGGGGATCCGGCTCCTGTTCGGCGACACAGGCGTCGAGCTGATGGGAGAGCGGTTGGCACAGCTCCTCCCACAGGGAGACGAACAGCTCCTCCTTGTTCTTGAAGTGCCAATAGATGGCGCCACGGGTCAGATCGGCGGCCCTGGCAATATCGGTCAGGCTGGTCTTGGCCAATCCTTGCGAACAGAACAGATTCAGGGCCGTACTCATGATGTGGCAGCGGGTCTGCTGCGCCTCTTCTTTGGTTCTTCTGGCCATCGACATCTGCGCCTTGTAAAAGTAAAAAAAGTCACTTACATACATTTATGAATGTATGTATATTGCCTCATCTTTCCGATTTTACCAACAGGGTCATATAAAACCTGTGGTTATTCATTGATTGACAGAGGCTCAGGTTCTTCATGCATAAACATATTCTCGCACGTTCGGTCGGCCTTGCCCTGCTGGCAAGCGGTCTGCTGACAGCTTGTGGCGAACAGGGCAGTGCCCAGCAAGGGCCGGGTGAGATGCCACCCGCCGCCGTGGATGTCGTCACCCTGCACACCATGCCGTTGCAGCTCACCTCGGAGCTGACTGGCCGCAGTGCCCCGCTGCGGGTCGCCGAGGTGCGTCCCCAGGTGAGCGGTATCATTCTCAAGCGCCTCTTTACCGAAGGCAGCGACGTCAAGGCCGGTCAACTGCTGTACCAGATAGACCCCGCCGTCTATCAGGCCAGCGTGGCCAGTGCCAAGGCCAATCTGGCCAAGGCGCAGGCCAACGAGCAGAGCGCCCGCCTCAAGGCCAAGCGTTATGCCGAGCTGGTGAAGGTGAAGGCCATCAGCAGTCAGGAGTACGACGATGCCGATGCCGCCTGGAAGCAGCAGCTGGCCGAGATAGGAGCCGCCAAGGCCGCAGTGCAGAGTGCCAACATCAATCTGGCCTATACCCGCATCACGGCCCCCATCAGCGGTCGCATCGGCAAGTCTGCGGTGACCGAGGGTGCCCTGGTGACGGCCCAGCAGGCCGACAGCCTCACCTCCATCCAGCAGCTCGACCCCATGTATGTGGATGTGCGTCAGTCCACCGCCGATCTGCTGCGCCTCAAGCGTCAGGTCGCCGCCGGCAAGCTGACCCAGGGCCAGCAGGATGGCGCCAAGGTGCGCTTCCAGCTGGAAGATGGCAGCAGCTACAGCGAAGAGGGCTCATTGCAGTTCTCCGACGTGACCGTGGATGAGACCACCGGCATGGTGACCCTGCGGGTGATAGTCCCCAACCCTCACCAGCTGTTGCTGCCCGGCATGTTCATGCGCGCCACCCTGCAAGAGGGTGAGCGGGCCGAGGGGCTGTTGGTGCCGCAAACCGCCGTGACCCGCACCCCGAAAGGCGGTGCCACCGTCATGGTGGTGACCGCGGACAACAAGGTCGAGCTGCGGGAAGTGCAGCTGAGTCGCATCGTCGGCAGCGACTGGGTGGTGGAATCCGGTCTCAAGACGGGCGAGCGGGTGATCGTCGCCGGTCTGCAAAAGGTAAAACCCGGGGTTGTCGTGGCGCCCACTGAACAGGCTGCCACCGAGCTGTCTGCCCAGACCCCGGCCAACAAGTAGGATGGAGTAGTCGCCTCATGGCACGATTTTTCATAGACAGACCCATTTTCGCCTGGGTGATCGCCCTGGTGATCATGCTGGCGGGGAGCCTGGCCATCATAGGCCTGCCGATCGCTCAGTATCCCAGCATAGCGCCACCCGCCGTCGGCATCTCCGCCAGCTATCCGGGCGCCTCCGCCAAGACGGTGGAAGACTCGGTGACCCAGATCATCGAGCAGAACATGACGGGGCTGGATCACCTGCTCTACATGTCTTCCCAGTCCGATTCGTCCGGCAATGTGTCGGTGACCCTCACCTTCCAGGCCGGTACCGATCCCGATATCGCCCAGGTGCAGGTGCAGAACAAGCTGCAGCAGGCGATGTCGTTGCTGCCGCAGGAAGTACAACAGCAGGGGATCCGGGTTCAGAAGACCTCCAGCAGCTTCCTGATGGTGGCGGCCTTCATCTCCAGCGATGGCAGCATGAACAACGATGACCTGGCCGACTACGTGGTGGCCAACATCAAGGAGCCGCTGAGCCGTCTGGACGGGGTCGGGGACATCACCTTGTTCGGCAGCCAGTACTCCATGCGGGTCTGGCTTGATCCGAACAAGCTCAACCGGGTACAGATGACCCCGATTGATGTGCAGACCGCCATCAAGGCGCAGAATGCCCAGGTGGCGTTCGGCAAGCTGGGCGGTACGCCTTCCGTGACCGATCAGCAGTTCACCGCCACCATCATGGGGCAGACCCGTCTCTCCAGCGTGGCCGAGTTCAACAATATCTTGCTGCGGGTGAATCAGGACGGCTCCAAGGTACGGCTGCAGGATGTGGCCCGGGTTGAGCTGGCGGGCGAAAACTACGACGCCGATGCGCTCTATAACGGCCAGTCCACCGCGGCTGTCGCCATCAAGCTGGCGACCGGTGCCAACGCGCTCGATACTGCCGAGAAGATCCGCGGCAAGCTGGATGAGCTCTCCGCCTACTTCCCGGCCAACATGGAAATCGTCTATCCGTACGACACCACGCCGTTCGTGAAGATCTCCATCGAGGAGGTGGCGCAGACCCTGATCGAGGCGATCTTCCTGGTGTTCTGCGTCATGTATCTGTTCCTGCAGAACTTCCGCGCCACCCTGATCCCGACCATAGCCGTGCCCGTGGTACTGCTGGGGACCTTCGGCGTCATGTCGGCGTTCGGCTTCTCCATCAACACCCTGACCATGTTCGGTCTGGTGCTGGCCATAGGCTTGCTGGTGGATGACGCCATCGTCGTGGTGGAGAACGTGGAGCGGCTGATGAGCGAGGAGGATCTCTCCCCGCTGGAAGCGACCCGCAAGTCCATGACCCAGATCACGGGTGCCCTGGTGGGGATAGCCCTGGTGCTGTCCGCCGTGTTCGTGCCCATGGCCTTCTTCGGCGGCTCGACCGGTGCCATCTATCGCCAGTTCTCGCTCACCATAGTCTCGGCCATGGTGCTGTCGGTGCTGGTGGCCCTGATCCTGACCCCGGCGCTCTGTGCCACCCTGCTCAAGCCGATCAAGCACGGCGAGTTCGGTGCCCAGCGCGGCTTCTTCGGCTGGTTCAACCGGGCCTTCGATGCCGGCGCCAACCGTTACCAGAACGGCGTGCGCAAGGTAGTCAAGCAGGGGGTGCGTTACGGCATCATCTATGCCGCCATGCTGGCGGTGCTGGCCATTCTGTTCATGCGCATGCCCACCTCCTTCCTGCCGGAAGAGGATCAGGGGGTCATCATGTCCATGGTGCAACTGCCGGTCGGTGCTACCAAGCAGCGTACCGAGGTGGTGCTGGCGGACATGCGCGACTACTTCCTGAAGAACGAGAAGGATAATGTCGAGGCCGTGCTGACGGTGGCGGGCTTCAGCTTCGCCGGTAGCGGTCAGAACAGCGGCATGGCGTTTATCAAGCTGAAAGACTGGAAAGAGCGCGACACGCCGGAGCGCAGTGCCAATGCCATCATAGGCCGCGCCATGGGCTACCTGTTCAGCATCAAGGAAGCCCAGGTGTTTGCCTTCAACCTGCCTCCCATTCCTGAGCTCGGGACGGCCACCGGTTTTGACTTCTACCTGCAGGATCGCGGCGGGCTGGGGCACGAGAAGCTGATGGCGGCGCGCAACCAGCTGCTCGGCATGGCGGCGCAGGATCCCAACCTGGTGCGGGTGCGCCCGAACGGGATGGAAGACACACCGCAGCTCGACGTCAAGATCGACTACGAGAAGGCGCTGGCGCAGGGGCTCTCCATCAGCGACATCAACAACACGCTGGCGGCGGCCTGGGGCTCTTCCTACGTGAACGACTTCGTCGATCGCGGTCGGGTCAAGAAGGTCTACCTGCAGGCGGATGCACCGTTCCGGATGAACCCGGAAGATCTCAAGCTCTGGTATGTGCGCAACAGCGCGGGCCAGATGGTGCCCTTCTCCGCCTTTGCCAGCACGGAGTGGAGCTTTGGTTCGCCCCGTCTGGAACGCTACAACGGTGTCTCCGCCATGGAGATAGTGGGTGAAGCGGCGCCCGGCAAGAGTACCGGTGACGCCATGGCGGCCATAGAACAGATGGTGAAACAGCTGCCGGAAGGTATAGGTATCGAGTGGACAGGTCTCTCCCTGCAGGAGCGCCAGGCAGGCTCCCAGGCGCCAGCCTTGTACGCCATCTCCCTGCTGGTGGTATTCCTCTGTCTGGCTGCTCTGTACGAGAGCTGGAGCATTCCCTTCTCGGTGATGCTGGTAGTGCCGCTCGGGGTGTTGGGCGCCATTCTGGCAGCGACCATGCGGGGGCTCGAGAACGACGTCTACTTCCAGGTGGGCTTGCTCACCACCATAGGGCTGTCGGCCAAGAACGCGATCCTGATCGTCGAATTTGCCAAGGAGCTGTATGACAAGGGGATGGGTGTCAGCGAAGCCGTGGTGGAGGCAGCCCGGTTGCGGTTGCGTCCGATCCTGATGACCTCGCTCGCCTTCATCCTCGGCGTGCTGCCGCTGGCCATCAGCTCGGGCGCGGGTGCCAGCAGCCGCAACGCCATAGGTACAGGCGTGATGGGGGGCATGATCAGCGCGACCGTGCTGGCCATCTTCTTCGTGCCGCTGTTCTTCGTGCTGGTGACGCGCTACTTCACCAAACACAGTACACGGGAAGAGCGTGCTGCCCTTGCCAAGGAGACTCATCATGACTAAGACGATCGTCGCCTTGAGCGTGACACTATTGCTGGGGGCCTGTTCCATGGCCCCCGACTATCAAAGACCCGCGCTGCCGCAAGGCGCCTCCTGGCAGAGCAACCAGGCGGAAGGGGTGGCGGTCGCCTCCCCCTGGCAGCAGCAGTTCCTCGATCCGGCCCTGCAGAAACTGATCGCTACTGCGCTGGAGAACAACCGGGATCTGCGTATCGCCGCTCTCAATGTCGAGGCCTATGAGGCCAGATATCGCATCCAGCGGGCGGCCCAGCTGCCGACCCTGGCGGCGAACGGCTCAGGCACTCGCCAGCAGGGGTCGGATGATCTCAGCAGCACGGGGCAGGGTGCCATCAGCAGCCAGTACGATGCCAACATCGGCATCACAGCCTATGAGCTGGACCTGTTCGGCCGGATCCAGAGCCTGAAGGATCAGGCGCTGGAGACCTATCTTGGTCAGATCGAGACCCAGCGCAGCACCCAGATTGCGCTGGTCGCCTCGGTGGCCAACGCCTATCTCACCCTGCTGGCGGATCAGGAGTTGCTGGCGTTGAGCGAGGCAACCCTGTCGACCGAGCAGGAGAGCTATGGCCTGACCGAGCACAAGTATCGCCTGGGCGCGGCCTCCGAGATGGAGCTGGCGCAGGGGCGTACCGCGCTGGAGAGCGCCCGGGTCAGCCTGGCCCAGTACCAGCGCCAGGTGAAGCAGGATCGCAACGGTCTGGCCCTGCTGCTTGGCAGCCAGGTACCGGCACTGGACGGTCAGCCGGCGACCCTGGCCGAGGTGCAACTGGCGGCCATCCCGGTCGGCGCACCTTCCAGCCTGCTGCAGCAGCGCCCGGATATTCTGGCCGCCGAGCACAGTCTGAAGGCGGCCAATGCCAATATTGGTGCGGCGCGCGCGGCCTTCTTCCCCTCCATCTCGCTCACCGCGACGGCGGGCACCGCCAGCAATCAGCTGAGCGGCCTGTTTGATGGCGGGACCGGGACCTGGTCGTTTATCCCCCAGATCAACCTGCCCATCTTCGATGGCGGCAAGCGCATTGCCGATCTCGATGTGGCCGAGGTGAGCACCAGGCAGGCGGTGGCCAGCTATGAGAAGAGCATCCAGACCGCCTTCAAGGAGGTTGCGGATACGCTCGGCACCCAGGCTGATTACCAGCAGCAGTTGCAGGCGCAGCAGGCACTGGTCGAGGCCAACCAGACCTACTTCAAGCTGGCGGAGTTCCGCTATGAGCAAGGTGTGGACAGCTACCTGACCCGGCTCGATGCCCAGCGTTCGTTGTTCAGTGCCAAGCAGGGGCTGATCAGCACCCGTCTGGCCCAGCTGACCAACCAGGTGGCGCTTTACAAGGCCGTGGGTGGTGGTTGGCAAGCCCCCGACGCAAGCGCGACGGCGAGTGTTCAGCAGCAGCAGTAGCCATCACCTCCCAGCTTGCGTTATCGTATAGCCACAGGGCGAACCATCCGGTTCGCCCTGTTTGTTTTCAGCAAAAACATATACATATGAAACTCAAGTGACATAATACGTCGTGCAGACAAAGTACCTGCAGGGAGCAGAAATTTGCGGAAAAGTTCAAAATTTGCGCATTCTTGGATGGGGTAATTGTAATAAAATGTTACATATTTACCTCAACGCCGGAGCAAGGTGACGCTCTTGTGATCAAATTCCACTTTGATGCGTCATTTGTCACTATTTTTACTTTGAAACCCCGCAGTTGAAAATGATGGCCAAACATTTTTGTCCGTCAACAGAGAGTTGAGCAACAGCAAAGCTGGTTGTAAATGACTTGTCTTGAGCAAGGTTGTTTTGGCTATTCAAGGTGCCGGGAAAGGCGCTAGAATCCAGACCCATGCCCTTGAGACATGGCATTTATATATGGCTTCAGCTTGTGTAATGGCCAAGTTGAAGGCAAAACAGGCAACGGTCTTGTCATCAGGGACGGGGGCAGAACAATCCTAAGCTGGAGGGCATCATGACCAACAGCACACACAATCTGGTTAAAAGCAGCAAACTGGGAGCTGTAACTCAGGGGCGGTAGCTATTGCTTTTGACTTGCAGAACATCAGACATCCGCTGCAAAGACGAGTATCATCGTTGCTTTCTAGCTTTTTAAAAAACGCAATTTTCTATTAATTTTCAAGAGTATAATTATGAAGATTCTTGTCACTGGTGGCGCTGGCTTTATCGGCTCGGCGGTTGTTCGTCATATCATTGGGCATACCCAGGATTCAGTCATCAACCTCGACAAACTCACCTATGCGGGCAACTTGGAATCCTTGGCCAGTGTCGCAAACAGCGAACGTTATGCCTTTGAACAGGTAGATATCTGCAACCGCGCCGAACTGGACCGGGTGTTTGCCCAGCATCAGCCGGATGCCGTGATGCACCTGGCCGCTGAGAGCCATGTCGATCGCTCCATCACTGGCCCCGCTGACTTCATCGAAACCAATATCGTCGGCACCTACATGCTGCTGGAAACGGCTCGCGCCTACTGGAACGGTCTGGACGAGGCTCGCAAGGCGGCCTTCCGTTTCCACCATATCTCCACCGACGAGGTGTATGGCGATCTACCCCACCCGGATGAGGTGAGCGCCGGTGAGGCGCTGCCGCTCTTTACCGAAACTACCCCTTATGCCCCCAGCAGCCCCTATTCTGCCTCCAAGGCATCCAGCGATCATCTGGTGCGCGCCTGGCGCCGTACTTACGGTCTGCCGACCATAGTCACCAACTGCTCCAACAACTACGGCCCGTACCACTTCCCCGAGAAGCTGATCCCGCTGGTGATCCTCAACGCCCTGGATGGCAAACCGCTGCCGATGTACGGCAAGGGTGACCAGATCCGTGATTGGCTCTATGTGGAAGATCACGCTCGTGCGCTTTACACCGTGGTAACAACCGGTGTCATCGGCGAGACCTACAACATCGGCGGTCATAATGAGAAACAAAATCTGGAAGTCGTTCATACCATCTGCGATCTGCTGGATGAAATGGTGCCCAAGGCCGGCTCCTACCGCGATCAAATCATCTACGTGGCCGACCGTCCCGGCCATGATCGTCGCTATGCTATCAATGCCAGCAAGATGAGCGCCGAGCTTGATTGGCAACCGCAAGAAACTTTCGAGTCTGGCATTCGCAAAACCGTGCAGTGGTATATGTATAACCAACAGTGGGTCAACAACGTGAAGAGCGGGTCTTATCAAACCTGGATTGAACAGAATTACGGGGAGCGTGCCTGATGCACATATTGCTGTTTGGCAAGAATGGTCAGGTTGGCTGGGAGCTGCAACGTGCACTGGCACCGCTGGGCCGTATCACAGCCATCGATTTTGACTCGACCGATTATTGCGGTGACTTTAGCAATCCGACTGGTGTGGCGGAGACAGTACGCCTGGTGAAGCCGGATGTCATCGTGAACGCGGCGGCCCACACTGCGGTAGACAAAGCCGAGAGCGAGCGGGAGTTTGCCGAGCTGCTCAACGCCACCAGTGTGGCTGCGATTGCCAAAGAAGCGGAGGCATTGGGAGCTTGGTTGGTGCACTACTCCACCGACTATGTGTTCGATGGCAGCGGTGAGCACCCTTGGCTTGAAACCGATGCGACCGCTCCGCTCAACGTCTACGGCGAGACCAAGCTGGCGGGTGAGCAGGCTGCGGCCCTGTGCTCGCGCCACCTGATCTTCCGCACCAGCTGGGTCTACGCTGCCCGCGGTGCCAACTTTGCCAAGACCATGCTGCGTTTTGGCAAGGAGCGTAGCGAGATGTCGGTCATCAATGACCAGTTCGGTGCCCCGACCGGTGCCGAATTGCTGGCAGATTGCACCGCTCATGCGATCCGCGTGGCGCAGAGTAAACCAGATGTTGCCGGGTTGTATCATCTGATAGCTTCCGGTACCACCACCTGGTTTGACTACGCCCAGCTGGTGTTTGCCAAAGCCAGAGAGGCCGGGGTTGAACTTGCGGTCACGCAACTCAATGCGGTGCCGACCAGTGCCTTCCCGACCCCAGCCAGACGGCCCCATAACTCGCGCCTCAATACCAGCAAGTTTCAGCGTACCTTTGATCTGGTACTACCGGACTGGACAGTGGGCGTTGAGCGAATGCTGACCGAGATCCTCGGCAAGTAAGTACTACCCTCAGTTACCTCAACGTAATAGGCGCTGGCCAACAGGGATAAAATGCAAAGATGTGGCGTAATACCCATCTTTGTGTCGTCATTTTAAAAATAAGAAATAACGCATCATGATCAAACGCAAAGGCATTATTCTGGCCGGCGGCTCCGGCACCCGTCTTTACCCCGTGACTATGGCTGTGAGCAAGCAGCTGTTGCCAATCTACGACAAACCAATGATCTATTATCCGTTGAGTACCCTGATGCTGGCGGGCATTCGCGATATTTTGATCATCAGCACCCCGCAAGATACACCCCGTTTTGAGCAATTGCTGAGGGATGGCAGCCAGTGGGGCCTGAATTTGCAATACAAGGTGCAGCCAAGCCCGGACGGGTTGGCACAGGCCTTTATTTTGGGTGAAGAGTTTATCGGTGCAGATCCCTGTGCGCTGGTGCTGGGCGACAACATCTTCTACGGCCATGATCTGCAGAAACAGCTGGAAGCTGCAGCAAGTAAAGATAGTGGTGCTACCGTCTTTGCCTATCATGTCCATGACCCGGAGCGTTATGGGGTGGTGGAATTTGATACGCTGGGCACCGCTGTTTCACTGGAAGAGAAGCCACTGGATCCTAAGAGTAACTATGCGGTGACAGGTCTTTATTTCTACGACAACAGCGTGGTGGAGATAGCCAAGGGTCTGAAGCCGTCGCCGCGTGGTGAACTGGAAATCACCGATGTGAACCGAATCTACTTGGAACAAGGCAACTTGTCGGTGGCCATGATGGGTCGTGGTTATGCCTGGCTCGACACCGGTACTCATGAAAGCCTGATTGAAGCGAGTAACTTTATTCAGACCATTGAGACACGTCAGGGGTTGAAAGTTGCGTGTCCGGAAGAGATTGCCTATCGCCAGAAGTTTATCAATGCTGACCAAGTACGTGAGCTTGCTGCTCCATTAGCAAAAAATGCGTATGGGCAATACTTGTTAAGAATGGTTGCCAAAGCCTGATGTGATATGGGAGGAGGGAATATTCCTCCCATGAATAGCGAATTTAATGTGGATATACAGATGAATATAATCAAGACAGCCATTTCTGACGTGCTTATTTTTGAACCAAAAGTCTTTGGTGATGAACGCGGCTTTTTCTTTGAGAGTTTCAACCAAAAGTTGTTTGAAGAGGCGGTAGGATATCCGGTTACCTTTGTACAAGATAATCACTCCAAGTCTTCGAAAGGGGTACTACGTGGCTTGCATTATCAGTTGCCTCCCCATGCTCAGGGCAAGCTAGTGCGTTGTGTGGCAGGTGAGGTGTTTGATGTGGCGGTGGATATCCGCAAAAGCTCACCTACTTTTGGGCACTGGGTTGGGGTACATCTTTCAGATGAAAACAAGCGACAGCTATGGATCCCGGAAGGATTTGCTCACGGTTTTGTAACACTGACAGATACGGCCGAGTTTTTGTATAAAACAACAAACTACTATGCACCTGCCAGTGATAGAGGTATCGTGTGGAATGATACGGCAATTAGTATCCAATGGCCAGAATTAGGGTGTGAACTTCTGACATCATCAAAAGATAAGTTGGCAATGACTTTTAGTGAATACTGTAATATATCCTCTGCGGAGGTACAGTTTTGACTAAATTTGCAACAATATTTAGAGATTTTGAAAAAATACATCTTACGAAAGATGTCGGTATGATTCCGATGGCCATGACAAAAATAACTGGACAGAAGTCGAGTCTATTTTATTGGTGTCGAAAGAATAATATTGATGTAGAACCTTTTCGTGATTTAGTCGAGCTGAGACCAATCAGCGCTTATGGACGATTGCATTTCATATTTAAAGTATTGATGGTGATAATTAAAGAAAATTTCACTATTGTAAACTTGTACCATCTAAAAAATGAAACTTTATTAATGTCGCTAATATTAAGGCTGTTATCAATAGATGTTTATTTGAAACTTGATATGGATACTACTGGTGTAGAACATTTAAAAAATAAACTGAATGGTGTCATATATAGAGCCGTCATACCATATATTTTTAAAAAAATAAGTTTTATCTCTGTAGAGTCACTACCGATATTAAATGAACTAAAGAAATTAAACTGTGGTTTTGCTCGTGCAAAAATTATAACAAATGCAATTTTAACAGAAACCGTTCTTGCTCCTCGAACTGACTTTAGTCATCGGGACAATATAATTTTAATTTCTGGGCGTATAGGTGTTCATCAAAAAAATCATGAGCTAATCTTATCAAGCTTGGAGCATATTAATGATTTGATGAATTGGGATATTGTATTTGCAGGTCCAGTAGAAGATGATTTTTTGAGACTAATAGAAAAAAGCAAAATAGCTTCAATTGTAAAAAATAGAATAAAGTTTGTCGGTGAGTTAAATAGAAAGGAAATTTTTGAGCTTTATGCGAAAACCAAAGTATTTCTTTTACCGTCAAGACGTGAAGGTTTTTCATTAGCCTTGCTAGAGGCCGCTTTTATGGGGTGCTATATTGTTGCAACAGATGTAGGCGGGGTCAGAGAAGTCACCAAGGATGGATATTTTGGTTGCATTTTTCCTCAAGAGGGCGTGCTCGAACTTTCTAATGTAATTGCGGCGATAGTAAATAATGAACTAGACATTGCCAGTAATTATAGTGGGCGAGTTTCATATATAGAGGATACATTTAATATAGAACGTAATCTTAGGAAGATTAACTTGGATAAAACAAATGGTTGTCCAATATGATCAGAAAATTAGGTTATTCATTTTCACTGAATATCTTAAATGCAATATTTCCGTTACTGACACTACCAATAGTATTTCGTGCACTAAGCCCTGAGCAATATGGCGATTATGTTATCGCGAATATATTATATCAATTGACGATTGTTTTTTTTAACACCGTATTTGTGCAATATTTTATCCGAGAGTATAGCAGTAAGTGGTTAGCAGAGAGGGATACTGATAGCTGTAGATACATATGTGGAGAATATATATGTGTGCAGATGTATTTTATATTATTTGCCTGTGCCTTTTATATTGGATTGATATTTTTGTTCCATTCATTTGCCAATGTTAGATTCGATATTGCTTTATGGTATTTCATTCCATTAGTGTTGTCATCATTTAACGTGGAGTGGTATTATTTTGCTACACAAAACTATAAGGCTCTATTTTATAGAACAATTTTTATAAAAATAATGTTGCTTTTTTTTATTTATTTTTTTGTGAAAAATAGTGATGTTGTTTCATATGCTGTAATTATGGCGCTATCGTATGGACTAACATATATTATTGGCTACTTAAATATTAGTAAGCTTGTCCATTTCAGAAAAATCTCTTTAAGAGAGCTATCTCTCTATGCTGTAAAAGTGAAACACTTTGCGCTAAACTCTATTATTGGAGTTGGTTATCAATACGGAGACCAGTTATTATTAAGTATAATCCTCGGGAAAAAAGAACTTGCCATACTAAATATACTCAAGCAAATCTACGCAATGGCAATGATGGTACCAACAACTTGGTGTCGTTTTTTTATGCCTACGGCAATTCAGTCGTATAAGAATTTTAGTAATAATATGTTCCATAAAAAATATGGACTTATGTATGCAGCTATAAATGGCGTCATATTTTTATTCTTGTGTGTTCTCGGCACTACATTTTTAATATATTTCGCAGGTGAAGAATATCACTTCAACCATATTGATATCATCTTGTGTGCAATGTGTGTGATAAGTACAGCCGCCGCAGTATATATTGATACTCAAATCAGTATTCCTCAAGGATTAGAAAGTATTACTACAAGGTCTAATCTAATCGTGTTGAGCATATTCCTGGCCACGTTATATCTTTTTGTGAACTGGGTTGGGTATTCTGGGGCACTCATTAGCATCTTTATATCTGAGACATGTGGTGTGTTGATGATGGTGTATCTGCATTACAGGCGACATATTAAAAATAATTGATTGACTATTTATTATTTATTGGTAAATTTTTTATGATAAAAGTAAGTGTTATTTTGGTAAGCTATAATACCAGAGAGCTAACAATCAACGCGATTAGATCTATTTATGATCAAACACAGGATGTCATTTTTGAAATTATATTAGTTGATAATGACTCTCATGATAATACCGTGGAGCATGTTAGCGGAATTTTTCCCGACGTGACTTGTATCAAAAATGAAAAAAACTACGGATTTGGATACGCGAATAATGTTGGAGCAAAAGTAGCTAAAGGGGAGTATATATTTTTACTAAATACCGATACTATTTTAATGAATAATGCTATAAAAATATTGGCAGATTATCTTGATATTCATTCGGCGAAAGATAATATAGCGGCAGTCTGTGGTAATCTGTATGATAAAGGCCACTATCCTGCCACCTCTTACTCAACGTTTTTTCCTGGCCTGATACTGGAATTTAATTCGCTTTTCTTTAATGCTATGCATCATATAAAAGCAATAAATTTTCATTTTAACTTCTCGAATAAGCCTATTCATTTTAAAGGTACATTATCTGGTGCCGACAGTATGTTGGTAAAACGCCATTTCGATGCTGTACATGGATTTGATCAAGACTTTTTCTTATACTACGAAGAAACCGATTTATTTTATCGATTAATGAAAAAAGGTTTTGTGGTTGCATCTGTACCTCAAGCAAAGATCCTCCATCTAGAGGGGGCATCTGAACAGTTGCAAGAAAAAACACTGCAGAGATCATTTTTAAGCAAGTCTATATATTTCAAGAAACATAAGAGTAGGTATATATATAGTGTCTGTCATTATATATATCAATGCACTGCATTAAGTAGGGTGTTATTATTCTATATGTTAGGAAGGGAAGATAAGCATAAATATTGGAGTCTTTTGCGAAGGATAGAAAAAGAAGTTTATATGGAACATAACGCATGAGATTATCCTTTCAGTTGAGAGCGTTAATCATTTTTTTTTGTGGATTAATCTTAGCAATTACTGCCGGTTTAAGAGGTGGCAATGACCCTGATTACCTAAATTACTATGATATATACGTATCATCACGATATGGTGATCTTAGTACGGTAAATGTTGAACCATTTTATTTTTATTTTAATAAGGCTTTCTCTTCAGCAGGCATTCCATTTGTATTCATTATGCTGTTGATGGCTATTCCTGCAGTATTATTGAAAATGTACGTTGTGTGTAAGCATAGCCACTCAGCCTTGCTCTCTATCATTCTATATTCACTGACTATTTATATTTCTTTTGACTTGATAGCGATAAGACAAGGGCTTGCTATTGCATTTGTAATGCTTGCGACTTCGCTTTGGTGCCATAAAAAACTACTTGCAGTTACGCTGATATTAGTTGCTTCAATGTTTCATTTTTCAGCCCTCATTGTATTACCTGTATTGTATGGTATGTCATCCCGATGGCATAAGGAGATAATAAATGTATCTCTTTTTATTGCTTTTTTTGTTTCTATATCCGGCGTGAATATTAATATATTTGAGATAGTGAAACAAATTCCATTCATACCCAGTTTTATTATTTATAAACTGGAGATTTATGCATCATATCATCAAGAGGGTACAAACTCACTGAAGCAGCTCCTTGTATGTATTGTAGCTTTTTGGTTATATAGAGTGGAATCTAAGAATGCGTTTATCAAGACTGTTTGCTTTTTGTATGTTATAGGATTTTTAATATCTATTTTATTATCTTCAATCGGTGATATTTCGTTTAGGGTAAAGTGGTATTTTTTCTGGGGAGAAATTTTCTTTATACCTTATGTATTGATCACTCTTATTCGACGAATAAAAAACAGGAATGCTATCCCATTAATGGTTACTCTATTTTTGCTAGCAGTGACAATTATGTATCTATATCCGGCCATTAATTTTATAAGTGATGTATCTAGTAGAGGCAATAGCTTAATATTGTAAGGGTTTCGGTGTGAAAAAAATACTGATGTATATAAATAGTATGCAGCCGGCAGGGGGAATTGAACGAGTTGTGTCAACATTGGCAAATGAGTTATGCCAAGACTACCATGTAACTATACTTGTCAAAGATGAGCCAAAATCGTTTTATTTTCTTAATGAAATAATAGACATACAAACGATAAATACATGTCTAAAGTTAGATATGACGAATCGTTTTAAAAGGGCATGCAGCTTGTCTTATAGCTTGTTCATATCTGCCTTTAAACTACGATCTCACTTTTCTAAAAATAACTATGATTATGTTTATGTAACTACACCATTATCTTTTCTTGAGTGTGCTTTCACATTTAAGGTTGGTAATAAAATGATTGCCTCAGAGCATGGTGCAAGAGAAAATTATAATAAAATATACAGAATAATTAAATATATATATAAGCTAGCTAAAGTGTATATATTGCCTACAACCGATGATTATAATTACTATTTATCTAAAGGGTTCCCGGTTGTTTATATCCCACATTTGAGACCTTCACTCCCATATATTAAAACTAATGTAAGACAAAGGCAGGTTATTAGTATTGGCCGGTTCACTGCCGATAAAAGGCAGGATTTATTAATAAGGATATGGTATAGAATTATAAATAACAATCCAGAGTTGCAGGATTGGGTGCTCTTATTAGTTGGTCAGGGTGAATTGAAGGAGGAAATTGAAGATTTAATTAATGAGTTGTCAATTTCTGAAAATGTTAAGCTGTTACTACCCCAAAAAAATGTCCAGGAATTATATACCCAAGCTTCTATTTTTGCTTTGACATCCAAGAGTGAGGGGTTTGGTATGGTACTATTGGAGGCGCTATCATTTGGGCTACCTACAATCTCATTTGATTGCCCTGCTGGCCCAAAAGATATCATAGATGATGGAAAAGATGGTTTTCTTATAAAGAATGACAACATTTCTCTCTATGAGTCCAAGTTAATAGAGTTAATGACTAATGAAGATCTTAGGTTGTCCATGTCTGATTCTGGTTTTTTAAAAGGGCAATCTTGGAATGGTAAAAAAATTTTAGATAAATGGAAAGGGTTGTTTTAATATGCTATCAGTTGTCATTCCGGTATATAACTCTGAGAAAACAATAATACAATGTCTGAATTCAGTCGTTGAACAAGGTGATGTTGGAATAGAACTAGAAATAGTGATAATTAATGATGGTTCTACAGATAACACGGACTCTCTGATTAAAGAGTTTATTGAAAAACATCCTGGAGTCGTCATTAAATATAAGTGCAAAGAAAACGGTGGTGTCTCTAGAGCCAGAAATTTAGGGATTCAACTTTCAAGTGGTACTTGGATTGCATTTATTGACTCTGATGACATTTGGCTTCCAAATAAGCTATTCTCACAGTTGAATATAATTCATTCCTCTTCCTTTAATATCGATTTTATCGGTTGCGCCAGAAATAATGAAGTGCTGAGTATCTTTGGAAAAAAGATCATATCTTTACACAAGGCAACTATAACTGAACTGTTAATAAAGATGTTTCCACAAACATCGACCGCCATTGTGAGGCGAGATCTATTGATTCAGGTTGGATGTTATGATGAAACAATGACACATGCCGAGGATGGTGATCTATGGTTAAGATTATGTCAAAATGGAGATTTTTATTATATGCCAGACTCATTGGTTGTCACTGGCAATGGAAAACACAATTATGGTGCATCAGGGCTGTCTAGTAATCTGATTGCAATGCATAAAGGCACACTACGTACCATCGATAAATTGGTAACTTCAAAAGAGATATCAAAATCCAAAGCCATGCTTTTTAAGGCTCTCTACTTTTTAAAATATATTCGGCGTGTTATTACTGTATATGTTAGGGCCGATTGATATGTTATTTAAAATTAAATGGTTACTAAGTGCTTTATTTTTGTCTCTCTTCTTAAAGAAAATCAGATTTCCGACATATTTCTCATTTCCTATTTTCTTTATGGGGCTAAATAAAGTTTCTATTGGAAAGCGAGTAAGAATCTTCCCTGGTTCTAGAATTGAGGTTCATGGTGATGGTGAAATTATTATTGAGGATAATGTTGCGATAGGTCAGTCTTTTCACATCACATCAGCATCAAAATTAGTAATCGGTCAAGGAACAGTGATATCAGCTAGGGTCTTTGTAACTAATATTGATCATGAATATGGAGAAATAGATACTCCGATACTTGAACAAGGGCTAAAAATATCTGAAACCAGCATAGGTAAAAATTGTTTTATAGGTATGGGGGCAGCAATTCAAGCTGGGACTAAGTTGGGCGATAATGTGGTTGTTGGGGCAAACAGTGTAGTCAGAGGAGATATTCCTTCTTACAGCGTTATTGCTGGGGCTCCTGCTAGAGTTATTAAGCGGTATGATAAGCTACGTGGCGTTTGGCGCCGAACTGACGCTTATGGTGTATATATTGAAGATAATGCATAGGAAGTAAAAATGAGTAAAAGAATTTTAATTACAGGTGGCGCAGGCTTTATTGGTTCTAACTTGGCACTGAAGCTGATCAATTCTGGCTATGTTGTAACAGTTCTAGATAACTTATCACAACAAATCCATGGCGATAATCCTGATTTATCACCTCTCTATGTAGCAATTAAAGATAAAGTTACCTTTGTTAAAGGGACTGTTGAATCTAAAGCCGACTGGTTGTCGGCCTTGGAAGGCGTTGATTGTGTGGTTCATTTGGCTGCTGAGACTGGTACTGGGCAATCAATGTATCAAATTAAACGCTACAGTGATGTAAACATTGGCGGTAGTGCAATATTGTTAGATATACTGGCAAATGAAAAATTAAATATTAAGAAGATGATTATTGCCTCATCTCGCTCTATATATGGGGAGGGTAAATATTCTTGCCAAGAACATGGTATTGTATATCCGATAGCTCGTGATAATGCTGCAATGCAACGTGGTGATTTTAACGTCAAGTGTCCTGTTTGTGGGATGAATGCACAATTGCTGGCAACAGATGAAGATAGTAAAATACATCCCTCATCTATTTACGGTGTTACCAAGCAGGTGCAGGAGCAGATGTTTTTGATTACGGGAAACAGTATAGGAATTGATACTGTTGCATTACGTTTTCAAAATGTATATGGAGCTGGACAGTCTCTCTCTAACCCCTACACCGGTATATTGTCTATTTTTTCCACAAGAATAAAAAATGGCAATGATATTAATATATTCGAGGATGGTCTAGAAAGCCGCGATTTTGTTTATATTGATGATGTCGTTGACTCAATAATTCTTGCTATTGAAAGCAAAGTTGCAGCTGGGAAATCTTATAATGTTGGTTCTGGTGTTTGTACCGATGTTTTGACAGTTGCTGAAACTCTGAAGTCTATCTATCAAAGTAATTCATGTATAAAAATTAGTGGAAACTATCGTATCGGTGATATTAGGCATAACTATGCCGATTTAACCATGATAAAACGTGACCTTGGTTTCAATCCAAAAATATCCTTTTCTCTGGGAATGAAAGAATTTACTGACTGGGTCAATTCTCAAGACATTAAAGATGACTTGTATGATCAGTCTATAGATGAGATGAAGAAAAAAGGTTTATATAAATAACCATATTCACGGTGGTTATTGTATATGTTTAGTTATTTTGAGAAACGTAACCACCTTAACTGATAATATGAAAAAAGATTTATTATGAGTGACTTTGTCGGGAAAAAAGTGCTTTTCATATGCCCTGCATTTTTCGGTTATGAGAAAGAGATTCAAGCCGAATTAGTTTCTTTAGGGGCTACTGTGGATTTTTATGATGAACGACCATTCCGCTCATCAATACTAAAAATTATCAATAGATTGAATTTCAAGTTTTTGATTAGAAAAATAATAAATGATCACTACAACAACATACTTACTGTTGCTAATATAAAAAAATACGACATATTGTTTGTTGTTAATCCAGAGACTATGTCTGTTGATTTTTTAAAAAAAATTAATAATCTTTGTCCGAATTTATACAGTGTTATTTATTTGTGGGACTCAATAAAAAACAAAAGACATGCTCTTAGTCTTATTAACGAGTTTGACCGTGTCTTTACTTTTGATAAAGGTGATATCGATATTCATGGTAGTATAGAATTTTTGCCATTATTTTTTACACGAACTTATGATCGTCGTTATTATAATGATGAGCCTCCCTGTTCACATCTCAAGTATAAAGCAAGTTTTATTGGAACTGCGCATAGTGATAGATTTAATCTTGTAAAGATGTTGATGTCTCAGATTTCAATATTGTCATCAAAAAACTTCCTTTTTCTATATTGTCCTAGTAAATTGCTTTTCTTTTTAAAGAAATATATAAGCCGAGAGTATCAAGGGATATTACTCAGTGATGTATCTTTCAGATCAATGAATTCAAGCGAGATTTCACATGTGCTGATGAATTCTGAGGTTGTTATTGATATTGAACATCCAAATCAAAGTGGATTGACAATGCGAACCATTGAAATTTTAGGGTTGCAAAAAAAATTAATAACAACAAATAAAAACATTATAAATTATGATTTTTACCATCCTGATAATATATGTGTAGTGGATAGAAGCAATCCTTGTATAAATGAGGGGTTTATGTTCTCTAGATTTAAATCAACAGATGTTGAGATCCTAGAGAGGTACACCTTATGTCACTGGTTAAAGACATTGTTACTCTAAAAATATCATAATTAATTTTTGCAACGTCATACATAGATAATCCTCGGTGGTGCACATATATGGAATACGTTTCATTTTTTATAACTGCATTTTTTCTTTTGTTTTTCTTGAGGAAAATAGCAAAAAAAATAAATTTGGTTGATCGTCCTAATGAACGTAAAATTCACCAAGGGGCGATTCCACTTGTCGGTGGGATTTCAATATATATAACAATCATGCTGGCACTATGGTTTAGGCCATACTTGATAAATAATGCAGAAATATACGTATTATGTGCTTCTGTTCTAGTTATTATGGGGGCTATTGATGATAAATATGATGTTGACTATCGTATTCGTTTGGTTGTGCAAATATTAATATCATGTACAATGATTTTTGGTGCTGGATTATCCCTCAAAAGCTTAGGTGGATTGTTATTTGGGCATGAATTAATATTGGGACCTCTAGGTTATATCGTGACCGTCTTCGCCGTATTAGGGGCTATTAATGCTTTTAATATGGTTGATGGTATTGATGGTTTATTAGGTGGTCTGACACTAACCACGTTTGGTGGTTTGGCATATCTCAACTATGTTGATGGTCAATTATCGTTAGCTCGCTTTTGCATATTAATGATGATTGTTGTTGCTCCTTATATCATTCTCAACTTAGGCTTTCCTTTTGGAACTCGGCGGAAGGTCTTTATGGGAGATGCAGGAAGCATGCTAATTGGATTTACAGTAATATGGGTGTTGTTACAAGGGACTCAAGGGCCAAGAGCTCAAATGTATCCGGTTACAGCCCTCTGGCTTATTGCTGTACCTTTGACTGATATGATATCGATTATGGTAAGGCGAGTGAGAAAAGGACATTCGCCTTTTAAGCCTGATCGTGAACACTTACATCATATTTGTCTGCGAGCAGGATTATCTTCTCATCAAGCTCTATGTTTTATTTGTTTCCTCGCTGGAATGTGTGCGGCTACAGGTATTCTCCTCGAGTCTATGAATGTTCCTGAATTACTAAGCCTTGTGTTTTTCTTGACATTTTTTTCATTGTACTTTTGGGGAGTAAATTCAATCTGGCGCTTTTTAACGTGGTTTCGCCGTGTTTGGTAATTGATTGTTGAAAATGTATCTTTTTTGTAAGATGATTTGAGAATCAATACCTACTTCTTTAAGTCAGAAGAGATTAAAAATGGAAGATAAGACCTCTAACATACCTGCATGGCTGGAGCGGGAAAATAATCATCATGATATTGACTTACGTGAGTTGATTTTAATGTTTTGGCAGAATAAGCTGCTGATATTGTTGATTTCAATAGGCTTCGCTCTCATTGGTGGAATATATTCTTTCCTTGCTCCTCAGGTGTGGGTTAGCGAAGCTGAGATTACACAACCTTCGCTCAAAGAGATTGAGCCGCTAGAATTTGATATAAGTCAACTTATTAATGCCAAAATTCCAGCGGAAAATCTCTCAGATCTTAGTAGAAAAAGAATTTATAGTGACTTCGTAAATAGTTTCAACAGTCCAGACAACAAACGTCAATTTTTTATTGAAAGTGGTTATCTTGATGCCGAAGCCAAGATTCGTGGTGTGACGGATGAAAGAGGAAAACTCTTTTTGCTCAATAGTATCATGGGCAAAATCAGTGCCAAAGTACAAGGTAAATCAAATGATAACATTACACTGTCCTTTTCAGAAAATAACGCTTCTGAAGCCAAGGCTCATTTGGTAAATTATATCTCGTTTATTCATCGAAGGGAGCTTAATAGTAAACTTAAGGAAATAAGGTCTATATACGACAATCGAGTTGAGATACTTCAAGCTCAGTATGAAAGTATGAGGAAGGATACACTGAAACAGCTGCAGGATGATATTTTGCGTACTGAGTATAGTTTACGTATTAGTCGCGCAGCAGGAATAGATAATCCAGTCGAGAATTTAAATGTTCGTGATGGTTTTGCTATCGAGTTAGGTTCTCGAGCACTTGCTGAAAAGCTACAGGTTCTCAAGGAAATCGGTAGCCCTGATATTTTGAATCCAGCTTTGAGTGGATTACGGTTAGAGTTAACTACACTCACTGCTCTCAAACTTAAGTCTCAACCATTTCAATCATTCTCCTATGTTTCATCACCTGATGAACCATTATTCAGAGACAGCCCTAAGCGTTCACTGATTGTAGTATTGGCTGCGCTACTCGGGGGGGGGGTGGGAATCGGAATTGTTTTGACCCGATATGCTTTTCGCCGACCAGAGCAGGCATGATGGCCAAATGAAATAAGGAACGGGGGGCTATGGCCCCCCCCTTTTTTTCAGTATTTTCGTCGCGCCGCTGACCTATGAACACGGCTCAACAACATAAAGGGGATCAAGGAAGATGAGCAATAAGGTTCTCTTTGCTGCCGTCTGCGCTCTGTACTGGCTGCTGGGCATGCATTTTTTCATGCACAACCCCGGCGGGGCCGGGCTCTATCTGCCATTCAATGCCTGGGGCTGGATCTTTGCCACTCTGGTCATCGGTCTGGGACTGTGGCTAGTGACGTTGCAGCAGAGGTTGGTGTTCTCCTCTTTGCAGGGCTGGCTCTGGCTGGGGGGGGGGTTGTTGCTGTTGCCAATGGCCTATCCCGGCTTTGAACTGAAAGACTATGCCATTCCCCGTTTGCTGGGGTTGTTCGCCGGTCTGCTGTTTCTGTTTTGTCTCTACCAGTGGCAGCTTGCACGTGCGTCCTGTGACCGGCTGCTCTATCTGCTGCTGGGGGCTGTGGCCATCGAGGCGCTGCTTGGCTTGGTGCAGTACTACCTGCTGACCCCCGGCAACTGGCTCGGTTATGACACTCGGGTCAATCGCCCCTACGGCATCTTTCAGCAACCCAATGTGATGGCAACCTTCATGGCGACCGGGCTTGCGTTGGCCAGCTGGCTGGAGCTGCGCGGCAATGCCAATGCCTGGCTCAGAGGGCTGCGTTATGGGGTGATCCTGGCGGCCAGCCTGTTGTTGGTGGGGTTGCAATCCCGGGTAGGGCAGCTGGGTGGCTTGCTGGCCCTGCTGCTGCTCGCGCCACAACTTTATCGCCAGCAACAACTGCGCTGGGTTCTGGGGTTGGTTGGGTTGGGCATCGCCTTGGGGCTGATATCTCAATACGGGATCAGCGGTGTCAAGCGCGGGCTCGAGGTGTATCAGTCCGGCGGCATGCGTTCCATCTACTGGCCCTACGCCGCCAAGCTGATTGCCCAGTCTCCCTGGGTTGGCTGGGGCTATGGCAGCTTTGAAGCCACCTTTCTGCACCACTACATGGCCGACAAGGCGCTGAACCCGGCCATGGTACAGATTGAATACAACCTCGATCACCCCCACAACGAGTTCCTCTACTGGGCGGTGGAAGGGGGGTTGGCCCCCATGATCGGCATGGCGCTGATGGGCGGTGCTTTGTTGTGGCGCTTGACCAAGGCCGGTTGGGTCAAGGGGGCGGCGCTGCTGGCGCTGGTGACCCCCATACTGCTGCACACCCAGACCGAGTATCCGTTCTATCATGCCATCGCCCTCTGGTGGGCTCTGCTGCTGCTGATCCATGTGCTGGATGCGGAGGTAGAGGAGGGGCTGCAGGCCTCGGGCCGTGCCAGCTGGCGCGAATATGTCTATCGCCCCTGGCTGTTGCTGCGCTTCGTGGCCATCACGATCCCTCTGCTGGTCGTGCCCTTCATGCTCACCGCCATTCATACCGCTTGGGTGGTGACCAAGTATGAGCGTGGCGGCTACAAGGAGCCGACCCTGTTGCTCGACATCGTCAATCCCATGGCCTGGTTGACCCGGGTGGAGTTTGACGTGAACTCGGTGCGACTCATGGTGGGCTTGCAGGCCGACAACAAGGCGGAGCTTGAAGCTTATCTCGACTGGGGTCAGGCCTTTGTGCGCCACACCCCCAGATCCAATATCTACGCGAACATGGTGCTCGCGCTCGGCGCGCTGGGGTGGCAGGAGGAGGCAAGGGCGCTGCGAGCGCAGGCCCTGATGCTCTATCCGGGTGATCCCTTGCTGACCGGCTCGGCCGCCAGCTCAGTGGCCACGGCGCTTGAGCGCAAGCCCTCCTCCTGATGTTGGCTGTCGTGGAGCGGCCAGGTTGTGCGATGTTTCATCAACCGCCTCACGGCTTCGCAAAAATGGTTGCCTCTGCTGGACGGCAGAGGCGCCATGGCTAAGATAGTGGCCTCAACGTCTTGTTTTAGAAAGGGAGTATGAAATGGAGTTAGTGCTAGGCCCATTGGAGGCCCGAGTGATCGGCGCTCTGATCGAGAAAGAGATCTGCACGCCGGATCAATACCCCCTCTCCCTCAATGCCCTGGTCAATGCCTGCAACCAGAAGAGCAACCGCGAGCCGGTACTGGAGCTCTCCGAGCTGGATATCCGCGCCGTGGTCGATGAGCTGATCCGCAAGCGTCTGGTGGTCAACACCGCCGGTTTCAACGCCCGGGTGCCCCGTTACCAGCACCGTTTCTGCAATACCGAGTTCGGCACTCTCAAGTTCAGCGAGCAGGAGCTCGGCATCGTCTGCGAGCTGCTGTTGCGCGGCCCGCAGACACCGGGCGAACTGCGCTCCCGTACCAACCGCCTGTGCAGCTTCGATGATGTCACTCAGGTGGATGCGGCGCTGGCCGCCCTGATTGAGCAGGGGCCCTATGTGGTCAAGTTGCCCCGTGAACCGGGCAAGCGTGAATCCCGCTATGCCCATTTGTTCAGCGGCGAGGTGGATCTGCAGGCGCTGGCCGAGGCATCCCCTGCCAGCAGCTATGCGTCCCCGGCGGCGGACAGGTTGAGCGCGCTGGAGGAAGAGGTCGAAACCCTCAAATCACAGTTGCAGGCGCTGGAAGCCCGACTGGCGCAGCTGGAAGGCTGATACGTCGGCACGTTTACCCCCAAAGAGGCGCTGCGGCGCCTTTTTTATTGTCATTTCGCCGAGGTTGCCGCCTCTTGCCATCCCTCGGCGCTCAGCCCTGCTCGCTGAGTTCTATGAGCCAGTCGGCTTTTTTTGAGTTATTTCACGGTTAAGGGTCGAGCCGCCGCCGCTTTCCCGTTAAAATTCCGCTTTTGCACCTGCCCGTGAGTCTTGATGTCTGCGTTCACCCTCTCTTCCGATTGTTATGCCCTGCTCAGTGAGCTGCAGTTGCAGCGCACCGCCAGTACCCGCTATTTGCAAGAACAACTGCAAGCACAGCAGCCGCTCGGGCGGGCCTTGATCGACAAGCTGAGCCAGTTGCAGTTGCAGGGGCTGGTGCGGCTGCGCGGGGAGCAGCAGTGGAGTCTGACGGCAGAGGGAACCCTGGCGCTGATCCTGGCGGTGCGCTCGGGAGCCTGCCCCATGCCGAACTGGGCACGGGTGCCCTCGGTGACCGGCCAGGAGATGGCCCAGGCCCTGGTGCGCGAGCTCTGCCTTGGGGAGGCGGGTCAGGTGCCGACCTACTACCTCGCGGCCGATCTGCTGAGCTTGCTCGACGTGCCCGAGGCCCATCGCCTGCTGCCGGGATCCAGCCCGCAATGGCAGCAATTGATGCTGATGCACTTCGCCCTGCAAACCCTGCTCGATGCCGAACCGGGTGAGCAGTGGCCGCTGGCATCGGTCGCCAGCGCCTGTGCCCCCGAGCTGACCCGCCTGAGCGAGGGGTTCGCATCCGAGTGGCAATGGCTCTGTGGCGACCTGGCAGGCGAGGTAACCACTCACTGGCCCGCCTTGCAGCAGCTGGCGGAGCAGGGGGCGGAACAACCTCTTGCCGAGCGGTTGCTCGGTGCCCTCGGGCAGTGGCAGGCGCAGGGCGGCCAGGGTCAGTGGCCGCTGATGTTCGGCGGTCTGCTCTGGCTCGGCTGGCTGCAACAAGCCGACCCCGTCATTGCCAGCGAACAGCGCAAGAAGTGGCAGCGCAGCCTGGGCAACCAGTTTCCGCTGCTGGCGGATCTGCTGGGCCAGTGGGCCGGCGATCGTCACGGCCAGGCGGTCGGTCTGTTCGATACCCTGCAACTGCCGCTGGAGGAGTTGCACTGGGGTTATCTCTGGCTCGATCTCTGCGCCCTTGCCCGGCATGGTGAGCAGAGCCCCCAGGTTGCCATACTGCACAAGTGGGATCTCTCCCACGTGCTGGAGGCCGACCCCCATCACAGGCTGATGGCCTTCTGTCAGGATCTGCTGCGGCTCCTGCTGGGGCAGGGGGCGCAGCGTGCACCGCTGCAACAGCTGCGCGCCGCCAACGGGGAGGAAGAGACGGACGAACAGGACGAGGAGGACAAGACGCCCGCCTCGGCCAGCTGGCTCAACTGGCTGCAGGGGCTGGGACGCTCCAGCGGCGTGCGCAAGGCGCAGGAGCGGCTGGTGTGGCTGCTGCATGCCGAAGGGCCCGAGCTGGAGTGCAAGATCCAGAAGCAGAGCACCAAGGGGGAGTGGACCGCCGGTCGCCGGGTCGATCCCGCGCTGCTCTCCACCCAGTATGCCGCCCTGCTCGACGAAGAAGACTGGGCGCTGGTGCGCACCCTGCCCCGGGTCATGGGCCACTTGCCGCGGGAGGCCTGGGCACCGCTGGCCAACCATCCGCGCCTGTTCAATGCCAAGGGACAAAAGCTGCAACTGGCCATCAGTGCGCCCCTGTTGCAGATCGTCACCCTGGAGCAGGGCATGGGCGCGGTACTGAGCCCGGCCGCCGCCGCGCGCGGGGCCCACATACTGCCGCTGGCGCAGGACTTGTGGCAGCTAATCCTCACCCCCCAGGCGCTGCTCGATCGCCTGCCCGCGCTGGAATCCATCCCCCCCTTATCGGCCGAGGGCTTAAGCGAATTGCAGCGTACCCTGGATGCCATCCCAGGCCTGCCCTGGCACAGCCAGGTGGCCGGCCTGACAGGCAATGCCGAGCTGGCTCCCTGGCCTGGCGTTCCCTCGGTCCAGCTGGATTGGCAGGATGGCCAGCTGGCGGTCAGGCTGGTGACCCGTCAGGGCGAGTTGCCGCCCCTGCCCCTTGGCAAGGGGGAGGCCATAGTGCGGCAGGGGATCAAGGATTATCACTACTGGCAGAGGGACCTGGCCGCCGAGAAGGTACAGGCCCAGCAGCTGCGCAATTCGCTGCCCATCGGCCTGCCCGGCAGTGAGTGGCTACTTCAGGGGGAGCAGGCGCTGGCACTGGTCAACGCCCTGCCCGAGCTGGTGGATGCCGGCGTGGTCATTCACTGGCATCAGGACAGCGCCCGCCTCAAGAGTCTGGATGAAGCGGCCCTGAGCCTGCGCATCGAGCGGCGGCAAGACTGGTTCCAGGTGGAGGGGGCTCTGGCCCTCGATGAGCACCAGATCCTCGACCTGCGCTTGATCCTGCGCCAGATGACGCCGGGCCAGCGCACCGTCCAGCTCGACGAGAAGACCAGCCTGATGCTGAGCGACAAGCTGGTGGAGCGGCTCACCATGCTGGGCGCCATGCTGGATGAAGAGCAACGCATCAACAACAAGCTGGCCTATCCGCTCACCCGCCTGCTCTCCGTCATCACCACTGAGGGGGATGACGCCTGGCACTCCCTGCAACAGGAGTGGCAGCAGGAGGTGGAGTGTCCGCCCGAGCTGCTGACCCCGCTGCGGGATTATCAGAAGGACGGGGTGCGCTGGCTGGCGACCCTGGCCCATCATGGCTTCGGTGCCTGTCTGGCCGATGACATGGGCCTGGGCAAGACCCTGCAGGCGCTCATAGTGCTGCGCATGCGCCAGCACCTGGGCCCGGCGCTGGTGGTGGTGCCAAAGTCAGTGGTCACCAACTGGCAGGAAGAGGTGGCGCGCTTCGCTCCCGAACTCGAGGTGGTGGTGTTCGAGAACCCCGCCGAGCGGGAGGCACTGATCCAGGACGCCAAGCCCGGCCAGGTGATCCTGATCAACTACGGCATGCTCGGCAGCCTGGCGGAGGCGCTCAAGTCTCGCCGCTGGTCCAGCATGGTGCTGGACGAGGCGCAGCAGATCAAGAATGCCGGCACCCAGCGTGCCAAGCTGCTGTTCCAGCTTGAGGGCGATTTTCGCCTTGCGCTCTCCGGCACCCCCATCGAGAACCACCTGGGGGAGCTGTGGAGCCTGTTTACCTTTATCAACCCGGGTCTGCTCGGCAGCCTGGGCGAGTTCAAGCGCCGCTTCGGCAAGGCGGTGAAGGATCCCCAGCACATGGCGCTGCTGCGGGCTGTGATCAGCCCCTTCATCCTGCGCCGCCTCAAGCAGCAGGTGCTGACCGAGCTGCCGGACAAGACAGAGATCATTCATCACATCAGCCTCTCCCCCGAGGAGCGCCAGTTGTATGAGGCCACTCGGCGCGAGGTGGTGCAGCAGGTGCAAAGTGCCGATGGCCGTGCCCTGATGCATGTGCTGAGCGGTCTGACCCGGCTGCGTCGGCTCTGCTGCTCCCCCGAGCTGGTGATGCCCGAGTGGTCCCAGACCAGCAGCAAGCTGGACGAGGCGATGGCCCTGCTGGACGAGGCGATCGGCAACGGTCATCGGGTGCTGGTGTTCAGCCAGTTCGTCGATCTGCTGAGCCTGCTGCGTGCGCGCATTGAACAGAAAAAGTGGGATTACTGCTATCTGGATGGCGGCTGCTCCGCCAAGTCCCGCCAGGACTCCATACTGCGCTTCCGGCACGAGCCGGTGCCGCTGTTCCTCATCAGCCTCAAGGCGGGGGGGACGGGTCTCAACCTGACCCAGGCCGATACTGTGTTGCACCTGGATCCCTGGTGGAACCCGGCGGTGGAGGATCAGGCGAGCGATCGGGCCCACCGCATGGGGCAGACCCAGCCGGTGACGGTTTATCGGCTGGTGTGCGAGCAGACGGTGGAGGAGAAGATAGTCGCTCTGCACGACGAGAAGCGGGCGCTGGCCGATGGCCTGCTGAGCGGCCAGTCCGAAGTGCGCGGGCTGGATGTGGAGAGCCTGCGCGCCCTGCTGATGGGCTGATCAGGCGGAGGTTGTGCACAAGGGGGGATCGCCGGCAGGCGATCCCCCCTTTGTTTATGTCTGTGGCTGTGCAGGAGCTCCTGTCAAAGCGGTGGCCGCCTGGCCAGGCCAGCGGCGGCGGATTGGCATCTTGCCGTGCTATCCGCAGAGGCGGGGCAAGGGGAGTCTGCCGGCTTGCGGCTACCCCTGATAGAGGTAGAGGTGCAGCCGCTCTATGATGGGCTCACCGCCAATCTTGCGATCCCGCCGCGCCTGCCGCAGTTTCGGCGGATAGTGGCCAAGGTGGGTGACGGCGGGCTGGGTGTCCGAGCAGAGCAGCAGGGGCAGGCTCGCCTTGAGCTGCTGCTTGCGGGGCTCCCTGTCCTGCCAGAGCAGGTTGATCATGGGATGGGTCTTGACCGGTCGCCGGATCCTGAGCTCGGCATCGGCAGGCAGGCGGCGAAGGTCATAGACCTCCTGATCCACCATCTTGCTCCACTCCTCGTTGTTGGAGAGTGCCGGAATGTAGCGACGGCTGCGCTCCAGCATCTCCAGTACCTGCTCCCGGCTGAGGCGGTTGATGCTCTGCTTGTCGGCCCAGGTAAAGCCGAGGGAATGCAGCTCTCCTTCCAGCAGGGTCAGCTTGCGGTAGACCTGCAGGGTGATCACCCCGGGCAGGGCCCGGTGTACCAGCTCGAACTTCTCATCCCGTCCGCCAGCCTGCTGCACCAATTCCTTGAAGGCGAGCTTGCGGGTGTTGACCTCTTCGATCAGCGGGCGCAGCTGGCTGGCGCTGGCGGCAGAAAAGCGCAGCCAGCCCGGCAGGCGGTGGGTGGCCTTGGTGGAGCAGCCGGGGCGAGCACTGTGATCCCGGTAGGCCGCCAGGGTGGCCGCCAGCGCCGCCTCACCGCCCAGATAGCCCACCTCTATCTGTTCGATGGGCTCGTGCTCCTGCCCCTGAGGCACGGCGGGGAGGGGATAGACGTGGGCCTCCAGCAAGGGGAGCTGCGCCAGTTGTCGGGCCAGGCGGGCCAGCGCCTCTTCGAGCGCGTCCATCTGTTGACGCAGGGCGGCAGTCGGGGTAAATGTGTCCATCGGCGTGTCCTGTGGTCGCCCCTGTCACACCCTCATACAGGGGCTGGCAGAGACGTGGCTAAACTACTGTATAAATAACCATACCAGTATGCCGAAAGCGCGCCAAGCGTCTCCTTTGCGGTGCGCCTGGCGAGGGTCAAAAGCGATAGCCATTTGAGTGTGTTTATTTTGTATCTATCTGTTAAATAAGGATCAAGAAAAGATCTCTTGATTAACAACTGGATGTAAACCCCAGGTTGCCAGCCTCGCCTTGAGATCCCGTGACTGCATAGCCAAGACAAGAAACTGCATAGTTAGAGGTGCGCCATGCAGGAGAATATGCTGCCGGTCTTTCAGACGGAATAAAATGATTATTTAATAGTTTAAAATCAATCTGTTAGGTTTTACAGATTGACGATATTCACCATTAGTTTTACTAATGCCTTGTATCAAAATTCGTCAATTGAGTCGGTTGTCCCTCCTGACTAAGCTTTGCGCAACAAATTCGCACCCCGCGCAGACATCATCAAGAGGAGCCACATCATGGCCAACATGACTTATACCGAGACCGGTTACCAGCATTCCAGCCAATCGAATCTGGTTGCTCGCGTCAAAATGACAGTGCTGACCTGGCTGGAACGCAGCCGCAGCCGTCGCCAGCTCTCCGAGCTACCCGAGTACCTGCTCAAGGACATCGGCCTGAACGAATCTGATCTCTATCAAGAGACCACCAAGCCGTTCTGGCGTGGTTGATCAGCCGGGCATGGATGCCTCGTTTTTCTGCTGATCCCGATCTTGCTGTGTCAACCGGCCTGACGCCGGTGCTTGAATGATTGCCCGATATTTTCTCGTCCCTGTCGCTTCATTTCCCCTTCTCGCCGCTCCCTCGTTCACCCCATGCCCGCCGACTTGTCATTAACTGTCGCCACATTTGTATCCTTACTGTTTGAATTTGTTTAAAAACTGATTTTAAGCCCTCACGCCTTGCGTATAATCCGCCCATAGCGTTCCTGACAAAAGGGTGAGATGGATGATTCCCCAGCATGACTTTTTGGCCCTGACTCGTCGCCATGAGTGGCAGCTTGAGCCCTTCACATTTGACCTGCCCGGTGGCACCCGGGTGAGCGTGTGGGATACGGGCGTGCTCTGCCTGGAACCCGCGAAAGGGGCCGATGATAGGCCGGGGGGGCGCAAGGACATAGTGCTCTCCTGCGGCATTCACGGCAACGAAACCGCCCCCATCGAGATCTGCAACCAGCTGCTGACCCGGCTGCTCAGCGGTGAGCTCAGCGCCCGTCATCGGGTGCTGTTCCTGTTTGGCAACCCGGCCGCCATGAACCTGGGGTTGCGGGAGGTGGAGGAAAACATGAACCGGCTCTTCTCCGGTGCCCACAGCAAGGGGGAGGGGCTGTGCAATCAGGAGCGTATTCGCGCCATGCGCCTGGAGCAGTATGTGAGCCGCTTCTTTGCCGATCCCGCCCGGTCCCGTTATCACTACGACTTGCACACCGCCATTCGCGGTTCGCGCCACGAGAAGTTTGCTGTCTACCCCTTCCCCCATGAGCGGCCGCACTGCAAGGAGCAGGTGCAGTTCCTCGGTGCCTGCGGGGTGCGCACCATTTTGCTCTCCAGCGGCCCCACTACCACCTTCAGCTATTACAGCTCGCATTGCCACGGTGCCCATGCCTTCACGGTGGAGCTGGGCAAGGTGCGTCCGTTTGGTGAAAACGACATGACCCGCTTCATCGAGACCCGTCAGGCGTTGCAGGAGCTGGTGACTCAGGATGAGGTGGTGCTAGAGCCCTGGCAGGCGGATGACTTCACCATTTTTGCCATCGACCGGGTGATCAACAAGCGTTCGGAGCAGTTTCGTTTCCTGTTTGCCAGCGATGTGGACAATTTCACCGAATTTCCCCAGGGTTTCGTGCTGGCCGAGGATGGGGAGCTGCGCTACACGGTAGAAAAGACGCGGGAGGCTGTGGTCTTCCCGAACGCCAATGTGGCCATAGGCCAGCGCACCGTGCTGCTGGTGGTACCGACCCGCTTGTGGGAGTGAGCTGAACCCTCTCTGCGCCCTCTGCCAGCGCGCCATGCGGCTGGTGGCGCCCCTTCATCCTCGTGGGATTGATCCCGCAACCGCCCGAACAGGGAGCCCGAAGCGGCTCCCTTTTTCGTCTCTGTTCAGCCGAAAAGTTCAATGTCTTTCTGAAATTAAAGAAGTTTCTACTGGTCTTACCTGGTTAAATCACATTGCTCTTTAGTTAACATCTTATTTACATTCTAAGGGTCACCTCATGGTGGTGACGTTGACAACGGCAAGGAGCCAGTTATGACCCATGTCGACATCCCTTTCCTTCGTTACCTCGATGAGGAAGGGCGCCCGGTCGCGACACTGCCGACCTGGCTGGACAAGGCGATACTGCACACTTTCTACCGCAACATGGTGATGGTGCGCAGCTATGACAAGAAAGCAATCGCGCTGCAGCGAACCGGCAAACTCGGCACCTTTCCCTCCCATCTGGGAGCCGAGGCGGTCGGGATAGGCGTCGGTCTCGCCATGCAGGAGCAGGATGTCTATGTGCCCTACTACCGGGACATGCCCACCCTCTACGTGCGGGGCGTGCCCATGGAGAAAAACCTGCAATATTGGGGCGGGGATGAACGGGGCTGTGTCTTTTACAAGGCCGATGGCGAGCTGTCGGAGGACCTGCCCATCTGCGTGCCCATCGCCACCCAGATCACCCATGCCGCCGGCATAGCGGCGGCCTTCAAGTTGCGCAACCAGCCTCGCGTCGCCGTGGTCACCATAGGCGACGGTGGTACCTCCAAGGGCGACTTCCTGGAGGGGCTCAACTGTGCCGGCGTCTGGCACCTGCCCATGGTGATGATCATCAACAACAACCAGTGGGCCATCTCGGTGCCGCGCAAGCTGCAGTCGAGCGCCCCCACATTGGCCCAGAAAGGCATAGGGGCCGGCGTGCGCAGCATTCAGGTGGACGGCAACGACGTGGTCGCAGTTTATGAGGCCACCCGTAGTGCCGTCGAGCGCGCCCGCAGCGGCAAGGGACCGACCCTGATCGAGGCGGTCAGCTATCGGCTGGGGGATCACACCACGGCCGACGATGCGACCCGTTATCGGGAAGCGGCCGAGGTGGAAGCTGCTTGGGCCAGGGAGCCGGTCAAGCGGCTGCGCCAATTCATGTTTGAACAGGGCTGGTGGGACGAGCATCAGGAGCAGGCGCTGCTGGCCGAGGCGAGCCGGGAGGTCGATCGCGCCGTGGCTGCCTATGAAGGCACGGCCCCGCAGGCACCGGAAACCCTGCTCGACTATCAGTTTGCCGAGTTGCCCAAGGATTATCGCGGGCAGCGCCAGCGGATCATCGCCAAGGGCATGCAGCGCCACGCCGGGGAGGAACGCTCATGATGGATGAGATGAGACTGCAGGATGCCATCAAGCCAGCGTGGCGGGATGACATGACACGCAATGGGAATGGGGTGGCTGATGACGCCGCGTTGGGGAGGCTGCATGAGTGAAATGACACTGCTCGAGGCGATCAATCTGGCGCTGCATCACGAGATGGAGCACGACCCCGATGTGGTGGTGCTCGGTGAGGACGTGGGGGTCAACGGCGGGGTGTTTCGCGCCACCGTCGGTCTGCGCGACAAGTTTGGTTTCAAGCGGGTGATCGACACGCCGCTGGCCGAGGGACTGATTGCCGGGGTGGCGGTCGGCATGGCGACCCAGGGGCTCAAGCCGGTGGCCGAGTTCCAGTTTCAGGGCTTCATCTTCCCCGGCATGGAGCAGATCATCTGCCAGGCGGCGCGGATGCGTAACCGCACCCGTGGCCGTCTCTCCTGTCCCATCGTTTACCGCTCTCCCTATGGCGCCGGCATCCACTCGCCGGAGCACCACAGCGAGAGCGTCGAGGCCCTGTTTGCCCATATTCCGGGCCTGCGGGTGGTGATCCCCTCCAGTCCGAGACGGGCCTATGGCTTGCTGCTCTCGGCCATTCGCGCCCCGGATCCCGTGATGTTCTTCGAGCCTGATCGCATCTATCGCTCCATGAAGTCGGACGTGGTGGATGACGGTGTCGGACTGCCGCTGGACGTCTGCTTTACCCTGCGGCCAGGACGGGATATCACAGTGGTCGCCTGGGGGGCCTGCATCCAGGAGGTGATGCGAGCGGCGAGCCTGCTGGCTGAGCAGGATATCCAGTGTGAAGTGCTGGATCTTGCCACCATCAAGCCGCTGGACATGGAGAGCATTCTGGCCTCGGTGCGCAAGACGGGCCGTCTGCTGGTGGTGCATGAGGCGTGCGGCAGCTTCGGGGTGGGCGCCGAGATAGTGGCGCGGGTGACCGAGGAGGCGTTGACCTCCCTCAAGGCACCGCCCAAGCGCCTCACCGGGGTGGATGCCGCCGTGCCCTACTACCGCAACGAAGAGTATTACCTCATCACCGAGCAGGATATCGCGGACGCAGCGCATCAGCTGATGGAGAAGTGGCTATGAAATTTTTCAAATTACCGGATCTGGGCGAAGGCTTGGCCGAGGCCGAGATAGTCGAATGGAAGGTGAGCGCCGGCGATACGGTGAGTGTCGATCAGGTGTTGTTGTCGGTAGAAACCGCCAAGGCTCTGGTGGATGTGCCCTCGCCGGTGGCGGGGGTGATCGCCAGGTTGTGCGGGCAGGAGGGAGACATACTCCACATAGGCGCGCCGCTGGTGGAGTTCGAAGGGGGCGAGGATGACGGCACAGTCGTGGGCAAGGTCAGTGCCCATCAGCAGCATATCGAGGATCACTTCGTGGTGGGTGCCATAGCCCCGGGGGGCAGCCTGGTACAGGCCATGCCTGCCGTGCGTCTGCTGGCGCAAAAATTGGGGCTGGACATAGACCGGATCAAGGGCAGTGGCAGCGCCGGCATGGTGACAGAGCAGGATGTGCAGGCGGCATTCGAGGCTCAGCAAAGCAGCGGCAACGAATTCCTCAAGGGTTCGCGCCGGGCCATGGCCAAGGCGATGGCGCTCTCCCATCAGACTGTGGTGCCGGTCAGCATCACCGACGAGGTGGATCTGCGTCACTGGCGGCCGGATGAGGATGTGACGGTACGCCTCATCAAGGCCATAGGCATCGCCTGTCGTGCCGAGCCCTCCATGAACGCCTGGTTTGACGGCGATACGCTCTCAAGGCGGCTGTTCAGCGAGGTCAACGTCGCCATTGCGGTGGATTCCCGGCATGGGCTCTATGTGCCCGTGATGGAGAACGTGGCTGAGCGGGAGGGGGCAGACATCCGGCAGGGGCTGGATCGCATGATCGCCGATGTGAAGGCGCGCGCCGTGCCGCGGGAGATGCTGCAGGGGGCGACCATCACCCTCACCAACTTCGGTGCCATCGCCGGCCGCTATGCCAGCCCGATAGTGACGCCACCTCAGGTGGCCATCATAGGCGCCGGCAAGTTGTTCGAGAAGGTGGTGTTCATCCACGGAGAGGCTCGTCCGGTCAGGGCACTGCCATTGTCGATGACGTTTGACCACAGAGCCTGCACCGGCGGCGAGGCTGCACGCTTCCTCAAGGTACTGGTTCAGGCACTGGAAGCACCCGCGCTATAAACCCTTGTGCCCTGCCGTCGGCAGGGCACAAATTTGTTTGCGTAATCCCCAAAGCCACGTATAATCTAAACCAGCTTGAAAGGGCGAAAGTTATGTCAATGAATATGATGTTTTACATCTTTTCCTGTTGTTCATAAGTTAATCCCGTTTTTGAGCTTTATCCGCTGAAAAGCATAAGTAATTATTTTGAATACAGGTTATAGATATGTCTAACATGATCACCGGTACCGTTAAGTTTTTCAACGAAACCAAAGGTTTTGGCTTCATCCAGCAAGAAAACGGCCCGGACGTTTTCGTTCACTTCAGCGCTATCAGCGGTAACGGTTTCCGTACCCTGGCTGAAGGTCAGCGCGTACAGTTCTCCGTGACCCAAGGTCAGAAAGGCCCGCAGGCTGAGAACGTAACTGCTCTGTAATTCTTACAGAATTTAAGAAAGCCGTGGTACCTCTGGTTCCACGGCTTTTTGTTTATGGGTACATTTTAGACTTGTATCGATTTCACTTTCGCCGCCATATCTCACCATGACCCCATCACTCTTGCTGGCCGCCAGCCTGCTCATCTCCACCAATACCCAGGCTCAGAATGTTTTTGCCACCGAAGCGAAAGCCGTGTGTCAGCAGTTTGTACAAGTTCGCCTGGGAAGCACAATTGTGCCCGATGAGATCAAGGCGCAGCCTTTGCCGAAACGGGAAGGCGAATGGATGGTCGATGGCAAAATAAAAGGACCCGAAGGTCCTTTGCTGTTTGCCTGTCTGTTGCGGCAGGGCTCGCGCTGGGAGTTGCTCAACTTTTCACTCTGGGCCCCGCAGGCGATCAAAGCGGTTTGAGTGCGACTATCAGATGCTGCAGATGCTCAACCATGGTCATGCCAAAAGGAGTCAGGTAGCCGCCATCTTCTGCGCTGATGAGACCTTGCTGATGAAGGCGTACTGCCGCCTGGCACAGCTCGTCGGACATGTCACTGCGCAACTTGATCCCCAGGCTCATGTTGGCCGGATCAAAGCATGCCAGTATTTTCAAGTCGTTTACAAAGTCGTTAGAAATCTGGTCGATCCCAATCATGAATGCACTCCTTACGCTAAAGATGTATGCAAACTAGCATTCCCGGATCCACTTTAGTGGGCGCTGGTTCAAACTATTGGGCTTTCTCTGGCGCCACCCTGCCTGAACGCTGTTTTTTTGGGCATTGCCCTCCGATTTGAGCCGTGAAAATGTGAGTCCGCTTGCTAGCGTTCAAACATGATAGGATAGGGCCCTCCTTTGTCTTTCTGGCCGAGCACAGCATATCGGCCTTCCAGTTCAAGGCGCCCCTCATGGTAAAGATCACGCTAGTATCACTGCTTCACTCTCTTGGCCCCCGTTTCCCTGTTTATCCCACCTCCCTGTTGCTGCCGCTGCTCGACCAGCATCAGGGCGATATCTGGCTGCCCGCGATCAAGGGCGCTGATGTGGCTGCCTTGCGTCAGCATGGCAAGGGGGCGGCTGCGCAAACCCTGGCGTCGCTGACGGCGGGCTGGTGTGACTTTGCCGCCAGCGATGTCGGGGCGACCCCCGAGCTGGATGCCCTTGCGAACTATGACACCGAGATGATGGACAACCTGCTGATGTACTGGCATAGCCCGGCCAAGATAAACAGCCCGATCACCGATAACCTGTTCGAGCTGCGCCGCGAGGTAGTGGACGAGGCCCACGGCAGCAAACTGGCCAGCGCCTGGGAGCAGCAACAGCAGTTGCGGTTCGAGCAGATCATGCAGGGTGTGCAGGCGGGACGGGATCAACTCTGCTTCGTCGAGGTGGAATCTGCCTACTGGTTGCGCCAGCGTTGCTGCGAGACGGTGGAGATCACTCTGGTGACGCCTGAGCTGGGCTGATATCGCCGAAAAATAGGTGACCGATCTCTCATACTGGACAAGCTGCCGGCAAGATGTGAACATGGCGCCCTTTATTGAAAGAGAGACTTGGCCAATGAGCTATGAATTGAGCGAAACCGAGCGCAATGCTGCGCTGCAACTGAACGCCGACTACCGCTACGAGCACTTCATCAGCAAGCTGGTCGAGCACGAAGAGCTGTTCGTCCTGACCGACGAGCACGGCGTCATGATGCTGACCACAGACGATGAAGATTGCATCCCGGTATGGCCGCACCCCGAGTACGCCCAGGCGTGGGCCGAGGGTGAGTGGGCCGAGTGCAAGCCGCAATCCATCACCCTCAAGGTGTGGTTGGAGCGCTGGGTCGACGGCATGGAGCAGGACGAGCTGTGTGTTGCCGTGTTCCCGACCCCGGATCAGGAAGGCATAGTGCTGGAGCCGGCCGACGTGGCCGACGCCATTGCCGAGAAGCAGGCCAAGCGCGCCTGATCGCTCCTGAGCTTCCTTTGCGACCCTGGTTGCAATAAAAAGACCCCGCCAACGTGCGGGGTCTTTTGTTTTCGGCCCCGATGGGCTGTGTCCTTTTGGGGACTAGGCCATGACAGGGCGAGCCGCCTCAGCGCTGCTGGTAGCTTGTGTCTGTCAGGGTGACGGCGGGGAAGGTCTTGCCGCTCTCGATGGCCGCCCTGGTTTCTGCCTTCGCCTGCTCGTCAATCCAGAACTGGCCGCCATAGCTGTAGCCGCTATTTCCGCCATCGAGGGGCCAGTAGAGCAGCTCGCTCTTGGGGGGCGCCGGCACCTTGGGCAGTTTTATCCAGCGCCAGGCCCCTTCCCGGGTATAGGGCACCTGATAGGCGGGCACGAAGCTGGCCAGCTCATAGAGCCGCTGCTGGATCTGCCGTGACAGGGCCGCCTTTTTGGCAAAATCGAACTCCTTGTCGTACTGCTCCACCAGTGCCGTGATGGCCCCGTCATCTATGTTCATGATGTTGTTGGTCTGGGGCTTGTTGGCATTGACCTTGTGAAAATGCTCCCAATAGGCGGGATAGCGGCCGGAGCTCCAGCCCATCCAGGCACTCTGGTGCTTCTTCTCCAGCATGGACTTGAAGCCGGCCGAGGCATCCATCAGGTTGAGTTCGAGATTGAGCCCCGCCTTCTTGGCCTCTTCTCGCAGCAGGGTGAGGCGTTGGGCATGCTCCGCAATGGTGTAGGTGATGCTCAGGGTCAGCGGCTGCCCCCGCTCGTTTTGCAGGGTGCCGTCCGGTCCTGCGTTGGTGAAACCGGCCTTGGCGAAGTAGTTGCGCGCAAGTTGGGGATCGAACGGGCGAGCCTTGAGCTCAGTGTTGGTGAAGGCGCCCTGGCCAGATCCATAGCTGTTGAGGCGCTGGTAATCCCCTCGCAACAGGGTGGCGAGCATCTTGTCGAGGTTGAGGGCATGCTGGATGCCGAGCCGCACATTGATATCCTTCAGCAGCGGGTCGGCTGTGTTGAGATAGAGTCCCATGGGGGATTGGGGGGTCTGGTTGTAGAACCAGCGCCGCTCGATATAACCCTTCTCGAACTCGGCGGTTTTGGTCTTGTCGTGCCACCAGTTGGGCATGACCAGCGGGAAGGTATCCAGCTCGCCGCGCAAGAAATGCTGCCAGGCGATGTTCTGATCCCGCAGTACCTTGATTTCTATCTTGTCCGGATTGAAGCGGTGCTGGAGGTAGCGTTCATCGTTGCCCCACCAATCCTGGATCCGCACCAAGCTGACCGACTTGCCCTTCTTCACCTCGCCGAGCTGATAGGGGCCCGTGACCGGCAATATCTTCCAGTTGTACTCCTTGACCCAGTTGGCGGTGAGCTTGATGGCGTGGCTCGGCTCAGGGCTGAACGGCAAGGATTCCAGCAGATCCTGGCGGCTCTTCTCGCTGCCGCTGGTGATGGCCAGGGTGCGGTCATCGAAGCGGGTCACGTCGGTTATCTGGGTGCTGTAGTAGTTGTTGTACCAGGGGTCGCTTATCTCCTTGCTGCGCATCATCTTGAGGGTAAACACCCAGTCACCGGCGGTGACGGGCTGGCCATCCGACCAGCGCGCCTTGGGGTTGATGCGAAAGTAGAGCGTCTTGTTGTCGGCACCGAAGGCCCACTCGTTTGCCAGCATGGGCATGGGGTTGCCAGTGACTGGATGGGTGCTCAGCAGCGGCAGGTTGGTCTCCCTGACATAACCGGCAAATCCGCCGTTGGAGTCGGGGCCGAATTTGCGCAGGGTCAGGGGAAAGCTGGTCATAAAGGTGTGGAAGGTGCCGCCCCGTTTGGCGGCCGGATCGGCGTAGACAGGATCCGCGTTGTTGCTCTCCCACTTGAGATCCGCAGGCAGGCTGGCGCTCCAGCCAAGCGGGCTCCAGCACAGGATCAGGGTGATGGCGGCAGTACGAATAAGGGATGGGACCGGGCTCACCCCGGCTGAGGCTGTCGATGGCATATCCATGCTCTCTCCTGATGGTCTGCTTCCTGCAGGTCACGCTCTGGTGACGCCAGTCCCGATGGGGACTGGCTCATGATGGAAATTTTCCCCAGCCGGGTCAATGGCGGGCGGAAAATAACCGGGTGACCATCAAGGTGCCGTCTCTTGCTTGAACCAGCGCAGCCGGCCACCCAGCAGATGGACCACGAAGCCGAGCAGCACCAGGCCGGAGCCCAGCCACTGCAAGGGGGTCGGGTGTTCGTCGAGCAGCAGGGCAGCCGCCACCATGCCGACACAGGGCACCAGCAGGGAGAGCGGCGCCACCTGCGCCACCGGATAGCGCATCAGCAGCCGCCCCCACAGGCCGTAACCCAGCCAGGTGGCGACAAAGGAGAGATAGAGCACACACAAGAGCCCCTGCCAGCTGAAGTTGAGCAGGCTGCTGGCAATCAGCGCCGGCCCTTCGAACAACCAGGAGAGCGCGAAGAAGGGCGCTATGGGCACCAGACCGCCCCAGGCGATAAGGCTCGGTAATGGTGTTTGATAACGCAGCCCAATCTGGCGGTTGATGACGTTGCCAAGGCCCCAGCAGGCGGCCGCGCACAGCGTCAGCACGAAGCCGATCAGGGTCAGGTTACCCTCGCCATGGGTGGCGATGAGATAGAGGCCTGCCCCCGCCAGCGGCAGCGCCACCCAGTGGTGGGGCTGCCAGCGCTCCCCCAGCCAGAGCATGGCGAACAGCAGGGTGAACACCACCTGGGATTGCAGTACCAGCGAGGCCATGCCTGCGGGCATGCCGAACTTCATGGCGCAAAAGAGGAAGGCAAACTGACCCAGGCTGATGGCGCCGCCATAGGCCAGCAGCCAGCGCCAGGGCATGGCGGGTCTTGGCACCAGCAAGATGGCGGGAAAGACCACGCCTACGAAGCGCAGCGCCCCCAGCAGCAGCGGTGGTATCCCCTCCAGCCCCCACTTGATCGCCACGAAGTTGAGTCCCCAGCAGAGGATGACCAGGGCGGCCAGACACTTATCCTTGGTTTGCATTCAGCTTCCTTGTCATCAGAGGAATGGCGATCCGCATTGCGCGGGCGGATCGGCAAGGGGACGAGCATACCCTTGAGAGGGTGGCTGGCGTCAAGCCGCCAGGCGGGGCATGGCTTTAGGCTGCGAGCCGCAATGACAGGTTCAGGCGGTGACGCAATGCAGGGTTATGCCGCGAGCCGCGATGGCAGCCAGCATGGGGGCGGGCAGGGCATCGTCGGTGACCAGCACGCCGATCTGACCCGGTGTGCCAAGCTGGCTGGGGTGGATGGCGCCAAACTTGCTGCTGTCGGTGATGACCACATTGGTCATCCCCTTGGCCAGCACGCTGTTGACCACGTCGGCCCGCATCATGTCGCGGCTGGTAAAGCCCACCTCGGGGTGAAAACCATCGACCCCGATGAAGGCCTTGGAGAAGTGCACCTGCTCGATACAGAGGCGCGTCAGCGGCCCCACCACGCTCTCGCTCTGGTGCTGGAACAGACCGCCGAGCAGTACCACCTGGGCCGGCGTGTCCTTGAGCAGATGGGCGATATAGCTGCTGATGGTGATGATGGTGACCCGTTTGTGCAGGGCCAGGTGGCGGGCCAGCATGGCGTTGGCGCTGCCCCCTTCGATAAAGACAGTCTCGCCGTCTTCCACCAGCTGGGCGGCCCGCTCGGCGAGGCGCTCCTTGAGCAGGTAGTTGATGTTCATCCGGGCATCCGGATCATCGGTCTCCAGCGCCATGGCCGAGCCGTGCACCCGCTTGAGCAACCCCTGTTTCTCCAGCGCTGTGAGATCGTTGCGCACCGTTACCTCTGACACCCCCGTGTGGCGGGACAGCTCGGCCACGCTCATCTTGCGAGCCTGATGGACCAGAGTGAGGATCAGTTGGTGGCGTGGATTCATGGTGCGCTCGCATGCAAGGTGGTGGATAGCGGCAAGCCACCCGTGGGGTGGCTTGCCAATCATATGACGTCACAGGCGCCATGGAGAGGGCCCCGTCAGAGACTGTGCTCGGTGCGGGCGATGATATCATCTTGCGCATCCGGGGATAAGGCGGTGAAGAAGGCCGAATAGCCCGCCACCCGCACCACCAGGTCCCGGTACTGATCCGGATGGGCCTTGGCCGCCAGCAGTGTCTCCCGCGAGACTATGTTGTACTGCACGTGCCACCCCTTGTGCACCTCGAAGAAGGTGCGCAGCAGGCTCATCAGCTTGGTTTTGTCCCGCTCGTTTTCAAGGCTGGCCGGACTCAGCTTCTGGTTGAGCAGCACGCCACCGAGAATGGCCGCCGTGGGCAGCTTGCCGATGGAGTTGAATACCGCCGTGGGCCCGAGGCGATCCGAGCCCGAGGAGGGACTGGCCCCTTCCGCCAGCGGGGTGCGGGCGTGGCGGCCATCCGGGGTGGCCAGGGTGGCCGCACCAAACGGCACGTTGGCCGAGATGGAGGAGGTGCCTGCATAGTAGGTGCCGCCGATGGGGCCACGGCCGAAGCGGGTGTTGTGCAATCCCTTCAGCTCGTCGATGTAGCTCTGGTAGGCCTGCACCAGCAGCATGTCCACCTCGTCCAGATCGTTGCCATATTTGGGGGCCGCATGGGTGAGGCTCTGGCGCAGCTGCTCTCCTGCCAGTCCTGCAAAGTCCTGCTCCAGCGCGGCAGCCAGCTCGCGCTGATCCACCACGCCCTGCTCGAACACCAATTTTTTAAGGGCTGCCAGGCTGTTGCCCAGGTTGGCTATCCCCACCTGCAGGCCGGAGACCCAGTCATAGACGGCGCCCCCCTCCTTGATGGTCTTGCCGCGCTCGATGCAGTCATCCACTAGCGTGCTGCAAAGGATGTCGTGGGCCTGCGCCTCCAGCACGCTGTCGACCACGCAGTCGATCTCGATGGACTTGCGGGTGAAGTAGCGCACCTGCTCGTCCCAGCGGGCCATCACCTCGTCAAAGTGGCCAAAGGTTCCTTCCCGCAGCGACTGGGATTGGGGCAGGAATACCTTGCCTGTGGTGGCATCGCGGCCGCCATCGAGGGCCGCCAGCAGGATGCGGGCGAAGTTGATGAAGCTCATGCCGGTGCAGCGGTAGCCCCACTTGCCGGGCACTGCGGTCTCGATGCAGCCGATGGCGGCGTAGTGGTGGGCATCCTCCACGCTCACCCCGAGCTTGATGAACTCGGGGATCACCACCTCGTCGTTGTTGAAGGCGGGCATGCCAAAGCCGCAGCGGATCACCTGAATGCAGGCGTCGAGGAAATCCTCGCTCATTCGTGCGTGGTAGCGCACCGAGAGGTTGGGCTGGGTAGAGCGCAGCTGGCCGCAGGACTCCAGAATCGCGTAAGAGAGACCGTTGACTGCGTCGTGGGCTTTCCCATCGCGCCAGTTCTGGCCGCCTATGGTGACGTTCTGGTAGAGGGGGCTGCCGGCGGAGGCCTTGGAGTGGGTGCCTGAGCGGATCTTGTTCACCTCCAGCAACTTCAGCCAGCACCCTTGCAGCAGTTCGATGGCGCGGGGGCGTGACAGGGATCCTGACAGTTCCACCTCGCGGCGATACCAGGGGTAGAGGTATTGATCCATCCGGCCAAACGACACCGAGTGGCCGTTGGATTCGATCTGCAGGATGAGCTGGATGAAGTAGCAGAGCTGCAGCGCCTGCCAGAAAGTCTCGGGGGGCTGGTGGGCTATGTGGGCGCAGTTCAGCGCCATGGTTTCAAGCTCGCTTCGGCGCTCGGGGCCCGGCTCTATCGTGGCCATGTCACGGGCAAGAGTAGCGTAGCGCCCGATATGATCGCTGACCGCCTCCAGGGTGATGGCGACGGCATGCAGAAACTGCTCGCGCTGCAGATCGGCCCAATCCGCCAGATCCAGCCGACTGCGCCGCTCGGCCACCTTGGCCTTGAAGTCATCGAGACCCAGCGTGAGCAACTCGTCGTAGTTGACCGCGAGGTGGGCATCCCCCGAGGTCATGTTGCCCTCGGCCTTGATGATGCCGCTCTCCAGCAGTGCTTTCTGCTCGTCGGTAAAGAGGCCGAAGCAGCGATCCTGCACCGTCTGGCCGCGCCAGAAGGGGGTGAGGGCGTGGATGATCTCCTTGTCGGTTTCGCTCACCGCAAAACCGGCGCCGGGTCTGTCTGCCAGCTCGTCGATCTCCTTCTCAATCCAGCTCACAGTGTATTCGGGGAAGAGCGGCGCCGCCCGCACCTGACTGGCCTGATTGCCGACGATGAGCTCCTCGTGCTTGATCCAGATGGTGCGTTCCTTGAGGTGATGAGCCAGCGCCAGGGCGCGGCGCACCGGCAGCGGCCGGGCGAGGTGAGCCTGATAGGCTTGCGTGTAGTGGCGGGCTCGCTCGGTGCAGACCGGCGGCTGAACGATGTGGATCAGGCTCTCTTTGTGGGCGCGGATCCGCAGGCTGAGGCTATTGAGGTCGAGCTGGGTCATGATCTTATCCTCTGGTCACAGGGGTCAGTCCCTGACGTTGGGCGTATGCGTGGGCAAAGCTGAGTAAATCGGGGTCGTCGAGCTGTGTGTCCGGCGCCAGATAGGGCAGATCCAGCAGGGCATATTTGCCCATCCCCAGAGTGTGGTAGGGGAGGAAGTGGATCTCCTGCACAGTGCCGAAGCTGGCGGCGGTATCGGTGATGGCTTCGATGGATTCGCGGTCGGCATTGAAGCCGGGAATGAGCGGCACCCGGATCTGCATGGGCACGCCGCGCTCGGCGAGGCGTTTGAGGTTAGCGATGGGCAACTCCACCTTGCCGCGGGTCCAGTTGAAGAAACGCGCTTTATCCACGTGTTTGAGATCCGCCAGCACCAGATCCAGATAAGGGAGGCTTGGCTCAATCTGATGCCAGGGCACATGCAGGCAGCTCTCGACCGCAGTGTGCAGCCCTTGTGCCTTGCAGCGGGCCAGCAGGGCGGCGGCAAAGTCGGGCTGCATAAAAGGCTCGCCACCGGAGAGGGTGACGCCACCGCCGCTGCGCTCGAAGAAGGGGCGATCCCGCAGTATGGTGTCCATCAGGGTGTCCAGCGTTTCATCCCGGCCACACACCTGCAGCGCTTCGCTCGGGCAGAGGCCGCGCAGCCGTTCCATGTCCTCGGCATTGAGGGCTGAACGGGTGAGCTGGATGCCCTCGCTGTCACGCAAGATTGCCGGACAGGTCTGGCTGCAGAGCCGGCATCCCTCGATGCACTGGCGCCGGTCGAGTAGTATGTCCGGCTTGGGAGAGCGGCTTTCCGGGTTTTGACACCACAGACAGGCCAGCGAGCACCCCTTGAGAAACACCAGGGTGCGAATGCCGGGGCCATCGTGAGTTGAATATCGTTGCAGGTCGAAAATCATACCGCCTCCTTTTGTTTTTTCATTCTATTTACTTTCATTCGAAAGTTGATTTGATTTCGATCAAGCAATTCGCAGATGTTTTGTCGCTAGAATGGCGACATATTGAACATCCCGTTAAGGAGTTAGAGATGGAGCTGTATCTCGATACCGCCGATGTGGCGGCAGTGCGTCGCTGGTCACGGATCCTGCCGTTGGCCGGTGTGACCACCAATCCTTCCATTACTGCCGCCGGGGGATTGCCGCTCAAGGCGCTGCTGCCCGCCCTGCGTGACGTGCTGGGCCCCAAGGCGCGACTGTTTGCCCAGGTGATGGCCAAAACCGAGACAGAGATGGTGCGCGAGGCGTTCGCCCTGCGTGAGCTGGACCCGGATCTGGTGATCAAGATCCCGGTATGTGAGGAGGGGCTGGCGGCGATCAAGAGCCTGACCGCCAACGGCGTGCCGACTCTGGGCACGGCTGTCTACACCCCGCTGCAGGGTTGGCTGGCGGCTGTGGCTGGCGCTGAATATGTCGCCCCTTATGTCAACCGGCTGGATGCTCAGGGTGGCGATGGCATAGCCACGGTGCAGGAATTGCAACAGCTGCTGGCGCTGCATGCGCCGAACAGCAAGGTGCTGGCGGCCTCCTTCCGTACCCCGCGCCAGGCGCTTGACTGCCTGCTGGCCGGTTGCCAGTCCATCACGCTGCCGCTCGACGTGGCCGAGCAGTTGCTGAAGGTACCTGCGGTGGATGCGGCATTGGCGAAGTTTGATCAGGATTGGCAGCGGGCCTTTGCCTGAGGTCAGCGGCCGGATTGAGGGAGCCTAGAGGAGGGGCGGCGGGCGGACTAAGCTATAAGAGACAACCCGGTGTGACGGGCTGATGTCGATGGCTTACCGGAGGTGCCTCATGAGCGACCATACCCTGCTGCCCCATGGTGAAGATCTGCGCCGCGCCGTGCGCTGGCTCAGCGAGCACCATCAACACGACATCCGGGCCATCGAAGAGGCCTGCATCCGTTTTGACCTGTCACCGCTGGATGAGGAGTTTCTCATCCAGCATTGTGTCGAACGGTCCCGGCAGGGGAGCACCAACTAGACGAAGTTGGCGAGGCTGATGCCGAACTCCTTGGGATCGACCGTGCTTTCTATGCTCTCCTGTACTCCCGACTTCGCCAGATCCAGCCACTGCACCTCGAGGTAGTGGCGCTGGGTGGCGTGATAGATCACCTTCACCACCGGCTTGAGCGGCTCATGAGGATTGCGCTGCATGACGATGGCCAGCCGCTGGTTGGAGAGTTGAACCAGAGTTCCCACTGGATAGACCCCCATGCACTTGATGAACTTGGTCACCAGCCCCCGATCGAAATGGTGGTCGGCCCCCTTGAGCAGGATCCGGAATGCCTGGGTCGGCTGCATTCCCTGTTTGTAGACCCGATCCGCCGTCACGGCGTCGTAGACGTCGACAATGCCGCTCATGCGGGTATGGAGGGAGAGCTGATCTCCCTTGAGGTGGCGGGGGTAACCCGTGCCATCGAGCCGCTCGTGGTGATTGGCGGCGACTTCCAGCATGGTGGCCGTGATACCGGGGGTATGGCTGAGGATGTCGTAACTGTGCACCACGTGCTGGCGCATCACGGTGAACTCTGCATCGGTCAGCTTGCCCGGTTTGTTGAGCACCTCGTCCGGGGTCATGATCTTGCCCACATCGTGCAGCAGGCCCCCCAGCGTCAGCTCTTTGAGCACGCTGCGATCCAGGTCCAGATAGCGGCCGAAGTTGGCCAGCAGTATGGCCACGTTCATGGAGTGCTCCATCAGGTAGGCATCCTTGGCGCGGATCCTGGCCAGGCAGAGCATGGCATCGCCGTGGGTGAACATGGTGTCCACCATCTCTTCGGCCACCGCCGCCAGCGGCGTGATGTCGATGGGCTCACCCGCCTTGAGCTGACGGATGAACTTGCCCTGCAGCTCACGGGCTTCCTGATAGAGACGGCGGATCTTGAGTTCACGACCCTCGCCGTTGGCACTGCCTGCCGGGCGTTGGGATGACGCGGACAAGGCGGCCGGGTCGGGGGAGATGATCTGCTCTATGCCGGCCAGCTTGCTGCGGGCAAGATCCACGCGCACCGTGAGCACACCGCGCCGGACCAGATCATCGATCTGCTGACGGGTGGTAACCAGCCCCATCTGGGCAATCTCCATGCCGCCTGTCTGGCTGATGATGGCGATCACATACATGCCGGCTTGCAGCTGGTTGACGGGAATGACGGGATGAGGAGTGTGCGACTTCATACGGCTTCCTGACTTTATTATTATGCGTAACGTTAGGCCCTCTGCAGGCAGTCTAACACCCGCGCCGGGCTTCGTCATGACGACATGGTCTGCATCGCCACCGCTTAGTGCTGGAGTTGTTGGCCTCGGCCTATATAATGGCGCCCCTTTATTGATGGACTCTGAGGTTGTGCATGCGGCTCGATAAATTTCTTTGCGATTGTTCCGATTTGACCCGGTCCCTGGCGGGCAAGCTGATCCGGCAGGGAGAGGTCACGGTGGACGGCATAGTGGTCAAACAACCCGCTTTCCACATCAACGAGCAGAGCCAGGTCGAATTTGACGGCGTCACGCTGACGCTGGATCAGCGCAATCGCTACTTCATGCTGCACAAACCGGAAGGGTACGTCTGCTCCAACGAGGACCCGGATCACCCGACCGTCTTCTTCCTGATGGATGAACCCGCCATGGGCAAGCTGCACGTGGTTGGCCGACTGGATCTCGACACCACGGGTCTGGTGCTGGTCACCGACGATGGCAAATGGTCCCACCGCATCACCTCGCCGCGCCATGAGTGTGCCAAGACCTACCACGTCTGGCTGGCCGACCCCGTGCATCAGGATGCCATCTCCTTGTTTGCCGATGGTGTCTTCCTGCGCAACGAATCCGAGAAGACCCGTCCCGCCCAGCTGGAAATTCTGGGTGAGTGCGAGGCCCGCCTCACCATCCATGAAGGCAAGTATCATCAGGTAAAGCGGATGTTTGCCTCCATCGGCAACAAGGTGGTGGGACTGCATCGGGAGCAGATCGGTACACTGGTGCTGGATGACGCGCTGGCACCGGGCGAATACCGCGAGCTGACGGCCGAGGAAATCGCCCAGTTCTAGTCACCCGACCCGGCCATCAAGAGTCGATTAGGGCGCCATGGGGTTAATCGAACCCATGGGCAAAACTTGGTCGCAGGCTCGATTGGCTAAGCGTATTCGGACGAGAGTGTCCAACCCCTGCGTTGACGTCGAGCCGTCTTACCCGGCTCCCAGCACCATGATCGTCCCCAGGGTGGCCAGCAGGGCGCCCGCCCAGGCCGCCAGCGAAGGGCGCTGGCCCGAGTGCCACCACAGCAGGGGCAGCAGAATGACAGGGGTGGTGGAGGAGAGGATCGCCACCATGCCGACGTCTCCCTGACGCAAGGCAACCAGGATCAGCGTCATCCCCATGGCCATCGCCAGGAAGCCGTTGATGCCAATCATCCCCAACACCTGACGGTTGATGGGGTTGTGCGGCAGTGACAGCGGCACCCGCAGCGCCCGCAAGGTGCAGTGGGCCAACAGGGCGCTGCCCATGCGGATGCCGGAGGCGCTCACCGCATCCACGCTGCCGCCCATCATCACGGGCTTGGCGATGATGGCGCCCAGGCTTTGGCAGAAGGCGGCCGTCAGACCCAGACCTATGCCGATGGCGAGATGCCCGCGCACCTGTTCCCACTCGTTGTGCTGATTGCCGCCACGCCGGCCGAACAAAATGGCGAGCATGACGCCGGCAAACACCAGCAAGGCCCCCACCAGTCGCCAGCCACCGAGCTGCTCGCCAAACAACCAGAGGCCGAGCAGGGCGGAGAAGAGGGCATGGCAGGAGAACAACAGGCCGCTGCGCCTGGGGCCCAGTCGGTTCATGCAGGCAAACAGGGCGGTATCGCCGACGAAGATGCCGATAAGGCCCGACAATGCCAGCAGGGGCAGGGCGCTCTCGGTGAGAGATTGCCAGCCGCCGGTGGCGAGGCTGACGGAGCCCAGCATCAGGCTGACCAGAAACATGCGCCAGCGACTGTAGGCAAACGCCCCCAGGTGACGGGCCGGTTTGACGGAGATCAGGGCCGCCACTGCCCACAAACTGGCCGCCGCCAGCGCCAGCCACTCATACCCCATAACAACTCCTGAAAATGTAGCTAAATCGAAAGACGCATCAGGCCGTTACCGGCGACAGCCATTCGCACTTCATAAAAAACTACAGAAAAAAATAGCCCGAAAGACTCCATCTCTTGAGCAAGCCCGATACAATACGGGGCGTCTTCGGGGATAACAAGCGCAGCATCATGCATTCGTATTCAGGCGCGCTGCCGGCCTTCCCCCTTCTTGAAATAAAGTGAATTGAACGAGGTTTATGTCATGGTTTTGTGCCCCGCTTCCCGGCCAGCCCGTCGCTGGCTCTCTCCCTTGCTGCTGGGTCTGTTGATGGCCCCTTCATTGCAGGCCACCACTGTGTCCCAGGAGCCCGCGTTGTCGGACCGCCAGACCCTGGTCAAGGGCAACGGTGCCGAGCCGGAATCCCTCGATCCGGCCCAGATCCGCTCCGGTTTTCCGGGCGAGGTCGTGCTGGTGGACTTGTTCGAGGGGCTGGTGAGCGAAGATGGCCAGGGCAAGATAGTGCCGGCCCAGGCCCAGCGCTGGGAGACCAGCGAGGATGGGCTGGTGTGGCGCTTCTTCCTGCGCCCGCAGCTCAAGTGGTCCAACGGCGAGCCGCTCGGCGCGCAGGACTTTGTCTATGCCTGGCGGCGACTGCTGGATCCGGCGCAGGGCTCACCTTCCGCCGGGCTGCTGCTGGCGACCGGCATCAACAATGCCCAGTCCATCTACGCAGGGGCGCTGGATCTCAATACCCTGGGGGTGGAGGCCGAGAGCGAGCAGATCCTGAAAGTGACCCTGGAGCGGCCGGTGCCCTATTTCCTGCAGCTGATAAGCCAGCGTCCCTTCGTGCCGGTCAACGAGAAGGCCATCAACCAGTTTGGCAAGCAGTGGACCCAGCCAGGCAAGCTGGTCAGCAATGGCGCCTACAAGCTGGTGAACTGGGTGCCCAACGAGCGCATCGAGGCGGAGCGCAACGTCCAGTATTGGGACGATGCCCACACCCGGATCCAGCGGGTCACCTATCTGCCGCTTGCCTCCCAGCACGCCGAGCGGCTGCGTTACGAGGCGGGCGAGATCCAGCTCACCAACAAGGTGGCGCTGGAGTATTACCAGAAGACCAAGGAGGCGACCCCCGAGCGGATCTGGGGCCTGCCGCTGCTCGGCACCTATCTCTATACCTTCAACCTGCGTCGCCCCGAGCTGCAGGATGTGCGGGTGCGCCAGGCGCTGGCCATGACCATAGACCGCCATTTGTTGACCGAGAAGGTCAGCGGCCAGGGTGAACAAGCCGCCTGGTCACTGCTGCCCACCATGCCTAGCTATGAGGCGCTGAGTTCGCCGCTGGCCTTGCAGGATCAGCCGACCCGGCTGGCCAGGGCGAGCGCCCTGCTGGCACAGGCAGGTTACAACAGCGCGCATCCCCTCAAGCTGACACTGACCTACAACACCTCGGAGAATCACAAGAAGCTGGCACTGGCGGTGGCGGCCATGTGGAAGCCGCTGGGGGTGGAGGTGGCGCTCAACAACATGGAGTGGAACGCCTATCAGGTGGCCAAAGACAGCGGGGACTTCATGCTGGCCCGCTCCTTCCTGTTCGGGGATTACGTGGAGCCCTCGTCCATGCTCAACAGCTTCCGTTGCCAGGATCCCCAGAACGAGAGCGGCTACTGCAATCCGGCCTTTGACGGTCTGTTGCAACAGGCCTCGGAGACCCTGGATGGTAACGTCAGGACCGGGCTCTACCGTCAGGCCGAGCAGTTGCTGATGGACGAGATGCCTGCCATTCCCGTCTATCACTACAACCAGATGCGGTTGGTGGATCCCACCCTGCGTGGCCTGCCCGTTCAGAATCTCAAGGGGGCGATCGCCACCAAGGATCTCTATTTCAGCCAGCCGTGAGGAGCGTGTGATGAAGATTGCCATTATTTCGGACCTGCACGGCAGCCTGAGTGCCCTGGAGCAGGTACTTGACCAGCTTGCCGCCTGGCAGCCGGATCACTACCTGTTGCTCGGCGATGTGCTCAACCACGGCCCGCGCAACCCGGTCCCGCCGGGTTATGCCCCTGCCGCCGTGGCCGAGCGGCTCAATCAGCTGGCGCCGCAGGTCATGGCGGTGCGTGGCAATTGCGACTCGGAAGTGGATCAGATGCTGCTGGATTTTCCCATGATGGCCCCCTACAACCAGTTGCTGGTGGATGGCCGGCGCTGGTTTGTCAGCCATGGTCATCTCTATCGCCCGGAAGCGGTGCCGCTGCCGGCAGGCAGTCTGTTCATCAGCGGCCATACCCATATGCCCGTATTGCAGCGGGAAGGGGAGCTGGTGCTGATGAATCCGGGATCCATCTGTTTTCCACGGGGAGAGCTGGCGGCAACCTATGGCCGCTATGAAGACGGGGTATTGAGCATCCATGCCTGTGCAGATAGCGAGGCCTTGCTGCGTCTGACCTTGTAAGGTGTGTGACGAAGGCGCGGATCAGGGATGGCAGTGAGGATAAACTGGAAGCGGAAAGAGAAAGAAGAGAGAGAGATCAGGCCTTGATGCCGAATGAGCGGGTACCGGAGCGGGTATTACCCTTGGCGTCATAGGTCAATGAGTTGCGATCGCGCAACTTGCTGAGGAAGCTTGCCAGGCGGCGGTTGGAGACGATGCTGAGCTCGAGCAGGCGACCATTGAGATCATTTTGTTCCTGGCAGGCATCGAGCTTTTCACGCAGAAGATGCATCTGCTCGGGAAAGGCATTCAGCTGTTGTTGCAGCTCGGGCAACTGGGCCAGGGTCTGATCCAGCACTTCAATATCGGCAAGCAGTTTCTGCTTGCGCTCTGCCAGCTCGGGCAGCGCCAGTGCCTGGTGCTGCCTGAGCAGGTTGAATTCCTCCTCCAGCAAACCTTGCATCTGGGAGAGGTATTCGTCTTGGGTATGCAGCAGCGAAGGTAAATCCATCATCCCAGCAGCTTGTCCAGATTGGATTCAAAGCTGAACATCTTCTTGGCCACAGCCTCGCTGTTGACCTGATATTCACCATTGGCCACGGCTTTCTTCAAGCTCTCGACCCGGCTTTCATTACCGGTAGAGGCTGAGTTGAGGTTTTTCTGCATCTGTTGCAATTGCTGCGCCTCATTGGTCAAGGAGACGGAGTCGGTCTTGACGGTCGCCGCACGGTTGTCGGGGGACGAGGTCGCTGGTTTGGTATTGGCACCCTGGCTGCTACCGGTGTTTTGCAACCGATTGTTCGCTAGGTTGTTGATATTGTTGATAGCCATAGTGTTTACCTTCGTCTGCTTTGCTGTTCGCTTACCTGTTTATCGGTGACGGTCGTCAGAACTTTAGAAAAAAAGTAACCTAAAACATTCAGAAGGTGACCACCACGGCGCCGACCGCGCTGACTTTTCCCTGCACCGTTTTTCCTGAACGAATATTGACGAGTCTGATCATGTCTCCGAAGCTGCCATCTTGCAAGGCTCGGGCCATGGTTTTGATTTGCATGCTGCTATTTTCTGCACTGAGTGTGACCTGATCGCCTTTGCACACCACGCAGACCTGGGTGAGCCGTATGGGCTGACCCGGTTTGAGCTCCCGCTTGCTGCGCACGCCTATGAGGGGGGTCGGATCGCTGAGATAGTCACCACGGATCAGCGTCTGATCCTGATAGGCCAGCGTCAGCATGCCTTCGCTGAGGATGTCGCCCTTGGCCACCGGCGCCGAAACGGTCACATAGGCCTTCTGTATGCTGACCCGAACCGGCAGATAGAGATCCCAGGGTTTATCCTCCTCGCATTTGAGGTAGACGGTAGTGTTGCGACGCACCTCCATCCTGGCGGGGAAACTGATGGTGAGATGCTCTTCGCAGCGGGTCAGGGGCAGGCGTTCCTCGATGGAGGCGGCTTGTACCTGTGCCTGGGCATCGAGCGGAATATCGAGCTGGCCGAGCACAAACTCTTGTGCCATTTCTTGCAGATAGCTGGTCACCTCGGATGCCGTGGCGTGAGAAATGCCGCAAAACAGCAGTAAGGTGAGGAAAAGTCTACTAATCATTTTCGCTCGCAGGCCGATAAGTTGTTCACGCATATCACCATATTTAACTATGCTTGCTTCAGAATTCGTTTGTAGTGACATCGATAGTCTGACGCAAGCCAACACGCATGCATGATTAGTGCCAAGCGTTTTTAGGGAGTGTTTATGGCCAGTATTCTGGACTCGGTCAACCAACGTACCCAGCTGGTGGGACAAAACCGGTTGGAGTTATTGTTGTTTCGTCTCAATGGACGTCAAAGATTTGGCATCAACGTATTCAAAGTGCGTGAAGTGTTGCAATGTCCCCCCTTGACCGTCATGCCCAAGCTGAACTCCTGCATTCGCGGGGTTGCCCATATTCGCGGCCAGACCATCTCGGTGATCGATCTCAGCATGGCGATGGGCAAGCGTCCTATCGAGGACCTGACCAAGTGCTTCATCATCATCTCCGAGTACAACCGTTCCATCCAGGGCTTCCTGGTGCATTCGGTCGAGCGCATCATCAACATGAACTGGGAATCCATTCTGCCACCCCCAAAGGGGGCTGGTCGCATCAACTACATGACGGCGGTCACCGAGGTGGATGGCGAGCTGGTGGAGATCCTGGACGTTGAACGCATCCTCAACGAGATTTCGCCAGTATCGACCGAGGTTAGCAAAGAGCTGGTGGAAGCCAGCGTGGATCACCCGACCCTGGGACGTCCCGTGCTGGTGGCGGATGACTCTTCCGTGGCTCGCAAGCAGGTACAACGGGCCCTCGAGGCTATCGGCGTGCAGTGCGTGCTGGCCAAGGATGGGCGTGAGGCGCTCAATATGTTGCTGGAGATGGCCAAGAATGGCCCCATCAAGGATCAGATTGCCTTGGTGATCTCGGACATCGAGATGCCGGAAATGGACGGTTATACTTTTACCGCCGAGATCCGCAACAATCCCAATCTCAAGGACTTACATGTTATTCTGCACACATCCCTCAGTGGGGTGTTCAATCAGGCCATGGTGCAGAAAGTCGGTGCGAACAATTTCATTGCCAAATTCCAGCCGGATGAATTGGCCAAGGCCGTACAAGGCGCACTCTAATCAAGAAGAACAAACTGCATGAAGACACTTTCGGACGACTTATACAAACAATTCAGCAACTTTCTGGCAGTACAGAGCGGGATCGTGCTGGGTGACAACAAACAGTATCTGGTCAAGAGTCGGCTTTCGCCCTTGATGACTCAGTTTGGTATTGAGAGTCTGTCTGATCTGGTTACGCGAGCGATGAGTGTGCGTGAGCGCGACCTGAAAATGGCAGTGGTTGATGCCATGACCACCAACGAAACCCTGTGGTTTCGGGATACCTACCCATTCCAGTTGCTGGCGGACAAGATCTTTCCTGAACTCGGCAAGAGCGGTCGCCCGATCAAGATATGGTCGGCAGCGTCCTCGTCCGGCCAGGAACCCTATTCCATCGCCATGACGGCGTTGGAGCAGCAGGTCAAGAAGCCAGGCACCTTGCCCGGTGGCGTGCAGATCGTGGGCACGGACATTTCCAGCACCATGCTCAACCAGTGCAAGGAAGGGGTGTACGACAGTCTGGCGCTGGCCCGCGGCCTGTCGCCGGAGCGCAAGAAGCTGTTCTTCGAAGCGTATGGCGACAACAAGATGCGGGTGGTGGAGCGTGTCAGAAAATTGACCACCTTCCGGCCGCTGAACCTGCTGGAGAGCTACAGCCTGCTCGGCAAGTTCGACATCATCTTCTGCCGTAACGTACTCATCTATTTTGCGCCGGAAGTGAAGTCCAAGATCCTCAACCAGTTCGCAGCCAGTCTCAATCCCGGCGGTTATCTGATGCTGGGGGCTTCCGAGTCACTGGCCGGTCTGACCGACAGGTTCGAAATGGTCCGCTGCAATCCCGGTATCGTCTACAAAGTCAAATAATCCCCGCCTAAATCCCCTTTGGCACACCTCTTGCTAATAATTTATCAAGCAGGAGGTGTGCTATGGCAATTTCATTCGACAAGGCATTTGGTATTCATCAATACGCGCTGAGCGTTCGCTCCAAGCGTGCAGAGGTGTTGTCCAGCAACATTGCCAACGCGGATACCCCGGGTTTCAAAGCCAGGGATATCAACTTCTCACAGGCACTGGAAGAGGCCCAGCATCAGCAGGGGTTCGGTCTGGCGACGACCAGTGAGAAGCACTTTGCCTTGCAGTCGGATGCCCCTGGCCTGACGCAGTACCGCAATCTTCTGCAGCCCGACACCGGTGATGGCAACACGGTAGACGTGCAGCAGGAGCGCAGCGAGTTCTTGCGCAACAGCCTTGAGTACCAGACCTCCCTCGAATTTATGAATAGCAAGATCAGTGGCCTGCTGAAGGCGCTGAAAGGAGAACAGTAATGAGTTTGTTCAAGGTCTTTGACATTGCAGGCTCGGCCATGAGTGCACAGTCTGTTCGACTCAACACGGTGGCCAGCAACATGGCCAACGCCGACAGCGTCAGTTCCAGTGTGGAAAATACTTACCATGCCAGGCGGCCAATCTTTGCCGCTCAGCTGGATCAGGCCATGTCAGACAAGCAGGCATCCGTCGGGGTCGAGGTGAAGGGGATTGTCGAGAGCGAGGCTCCCTTGCTCAAGGAGTACAACCCGGGCCACCCCATGGCTGACAAGGATGGCTTTATTTTCAAGCCCAATGTCAACATGGTGGAAGAGATGGCAGACATGATCAACGCCTCACGCAGTTATCAGACCAATGTGCAGGTTGCCGATTCTGCCAAGAAGATGCTGCAGCAGACGCTTCAGCTTGGCAAGTCCTGATAGGGGTAAGCACAGATGGTGGATACAACCAATAATGTGAACGGCATCAGCCGTACCACATCCCAGACCACTGGCACGACGACGACACCCAAGAAAGAGCTGGATCAGGCATCGTTTCTGAAGCTGCTGACCATGCAGCTCTCTTATCAGGATCCGTTCAAGCCGGTGGACAACGCCCAGATGCTGTCCCAGATGACATCGATGTCGACCTCGGAAGGGATCACGAGTCTGTCGACCCAGATGGGCAATCTGAATACCTTGATGACCTCCAGCCAGGCGCTGCAGGCTTCCGCGTTGGTGGGCCAGAACGTACTGATCCCCTCCAACACCGGCTATCTGGAAAAAGATGGCAAGATCTCCGGAGTGGCTGCCGTCGGCGACAAGACAATGTCGAACGTGAAAATCACGGTGGAAGATGAAAAAGGGCAGGTTGTCAAGACCTTCTCCCTTGATGGAGAACATCAGGGTAACGTGGCCTTCAGCTGGGATGGGACCGACAAGGACGGCAAGCCCGTCAAAGAGGGCAAGTACCAGATTAAAGCGACCGGCACAGTGGCCGGCAAATCAGAGAGCATTTCGGCCTTGACCTATGGGCGAGTAGAAAGCGTCACCCTGGGTAATGGCACCTCTCCCACCCTGGTTAAATTGAAAGGACTCGGGGCCATTTCTCTGGGGGATATCCTGGAGATTGCCGGTACCAATTCCAACCAGACCACACCACCAACGACCAAGCCTACAGCATCGATCTAAGGAGCTGGATATGTCATTTAACAATGCCTTGAGCGGTGTCAACGCGGCACAAAAAGATCTGAACGTCACCGCCAACAACATTGCCAACGTCAACTCGATCGGCTTCAAGGAGTCGCGAGCCGAATTTGCCGATGTGTATGCGAACTCGATCTTCGTCAATGCCAAGACGCAAGTCGGTAATGGTGTGGCCACGGGGGCTGTTGCGCAGCAGTTCCATCAGGGGGCGCTGCAGTTCACTAACAACTCGCTGGACCTTGCCATTCAGGGCAATGGTTTCTTCGTGACCTCGGACGGTTTGACCAATCTGGATCGCACCTATACCCGGGCCGGGGCCTTCAAGCTCAATGAAAACAGTTACATGGTCAACAACCAGGGCCATTACCTGCAGGGGTATGAAGTCAACGTGGATGGCACGCCGAAGGCGGTGAGTATCAACGCCACCAAGCCTATCCAGATCCCGGATCGGGCTGGTGAACCCAAGCAGACAACTAAAATTGAGGCCAGTTTCAACCTCAAGTCTGACTCAACACCGCAGGCCGCTGGTAACTCTGCCGCTGATGCTTCAACATTTGATCCCATCAATGATCCGAAAAGTTATGCCTCATCGACGTCGGTTACTATATATGACTCCTTGGGAACACCTCATGTTATTACCCAATATTTTGTTAAGGAAGCCGATCCGGCGGATGTGACCAAACCGGCCAGCCCAACCGCTTGGCGCATGTATATGTATGAAGGGAACAAACCAATAGATGTTGCCGGTGGTGTGCCGACTACAATGGCAACAGGTAAGCCAGCAGCCCCGTTGAGCGCTCAAATTACATTTGATAAAGATGGCAAGATGGTGACACCGACTACACCGGCCACCATCAAGACCATAGCACTGGGGACACCGGGGGCCGGCATCATCAACAACGGTGCTGATGCCACTCAGCAGGTCGAGATCCAGCTTGCTACTGTGACTCAGTTCTCCTCGCCGTTTGAAGTGAACAAGTTGACCCAGGATGGCTCTACCGTTGGCCGTCTGACCAAGGTAGAGATCACTCCGGATGGGATAGTGTCTGCCACCTATAGCAATGCGACGACGGTCAAGGTTGCCATGGTTGCCATGGCCAAGTTCGCCAACTCGCAAGGGTTGACCCAGGTGGGAGATACCTCCTGGCGCCAGTCCTTGCTCTCCGGTGATGCCCTGCCGGGTACCCCCAACTCGGGTACTTTCGGGACCATCAAGTCCTCCTCGCTGGAGCAATCCAACGTGGACTTGACCTCCCAGCTGGTGAACCTGATCACGGCGCAGCGCAACTTCCAGGCCAACTCCCGTTCGCTGGAAGTGAACAGCTCGCTGCAGCAGACCATACTGCAGATCCGTTAAGTCATAACATGATGACAAGGGCGCCTCGGCGCCCTTTTTCTCGGCATTTCCCGCCTGTTTTATCTCCCCCCTTGTATTCCTGAGCCGGTATTGGCACTCAAATTGCAGTTCTCTCTCCAGAGTCATCAGTTTGACGGAGGATCCCATGGATCACCTGCTTTACATCGCCATGTCCGGGGCCAAGGAGAACATGAACAGCCTAGCTGTGCGTGGTAACAACCTGGCCAACGCCAACACCATAGGCTTCAAGTCTGACTTCGAGCAGGCGCGCAGCATGCAGGCGTTTGGCGAAGGGTTGCCCTCCCGGGTGTTCGCCATGACGGAGCGGCCGGGTCAGAACCTGCAGCATGGCATGCTGATGACCACGGGTCGGGATCTTGACGTGGCCGTTGACGGTCAGGGTTGGATCGCGGTGCAGGATCCCAAGGGGGGCGAAGCCTATACCCGCATGGGCAACCTGCAGCTGAGCGCGACCGGCAACCTGCAGACCTCTACCGGCCTCAATGTCGTGGACGACGGTGGCCAACCCATAGTGCTGCCGTTGCCGATGGAAAAGATCGAGATCAATCGGGATGGCACCATCAGTGGTCGTCCCGAAGGCGCCGCGGCCAACCTGCCCGAGGATTTTCAGCGTATCAAACTGGTAAAGCCTGCCGCCGATGCGGTGGAGAAGGGGCAGGACGGTTTGTTTCGTCGCAAGGATGGCCAGACCGAGGCCGCCTCGGCCAATGTCGGCCTCATCGCCGGCTCGCTCGAGGGCAGCAACGTCAACGTGGTCGATGAGATGACCAACCTTATCCGGTTGCAACGTCAGTTCGAAACTCAGGTCAAAATAATGAAGACCGCGGAAGAGAACGACGAAGCCCAAACCCAGCTGCTGCGTATCAGCTAATCAAGGAGTTTTAAATGAACCCTGCACTCTGGATCAGCAAGACCGGCTTGGATGCACAGCAGACCAACATCGCGGTCACCTCGAACAACCTGGCGAACGCCAGCACCGTGGGTTTCAAAAAATCACGGGCCATCTTCGAGGATCTGCTTTACCAAAATATCAACCAGCCCGGTGGCCGCTCGTCGGCGGATACCGAGCTCCCGTCCGGCTTGATGCTGGGTGCCGGTGCCAAGGTCGTTGCCACCCAGAAGAACCACAGCCAGGGCAACGTGCAGACCACGGACAACTCGCTGGATCTGATGATCAGCGGCCGCGGCTACTTCGAAATCCAGTTGCCCGATGGCAGCGCCGCCTATACCCGCAACGGTCAGTTCACCCTCAATGATGAAGGGACCATAGTCACCCCGGGCAACGGCTATCCACTGCAACCGGAAATCCAGATCCCCGAAAACGCCCAGAGTGTGACGGTGGGAGAGGATGGTCAGGTATCCGTACAGCTCAAGGGGGACGGGGCATCCCAGGTGGTGGGCCAGATCAACACCTCTGACTTCGTCAATGCCTCCGGCCTGCAACCCATGGGTGAAAACATGTTTGTCGAGACCCAGTCCAGTGGAGCCCCCATTCAGGGAACTGCCGGTGCGGACGGGCTCGGCGTCATCAAGCAGGGCATGCTGGAAACGTCCAACGTCAACGTGACCGAAGAGCTGGTCAACCTGATCCAGGCCCAGCGGGTCTACGAGATGAACTCCAAGGTTCTCTCGGCGGTGGACGGCATGATGTCCTTCCTGATCCAGCGTACCTAAGTGGGTGATGGACACCATGACCTCATTTTTGATCTCGCGCACATCGGTAGGAGGCGCATGATGAAAACCATATGGATGCTGGGGCTGTTGGTGCTGGGGGGCTGTAGCAGCACCCCCAACACGGCCAAGCCAGATGACCCCGAATTCTCCCCTGTGTACGGGGAATCTGAGCCTGTCTCCGTCAGACCGACCGGGGCCATTTTTCAACCGGATCAGGTCAACGGCATCTATTCGGACATCAAGGCGCACAAGGTGGGCGACATCATCACCATAGAGCTGGCTGAGTCGACTTCTGCCTCCAAGAAAGCCAATACCCAGAGCGGCAAGGACAACAAGCTGAGCCTGGATCAGGTCTCCCTGGGCGGTGTGCCGGTCACGGCAGGTCCTTATGATCTGTCGGCGTCGCTGGGCCAGAACAGCGCCTTCAAGGGGCAGGCCAAGGCGGATCAGAGCAACAGCCTGCAGGGCAATATCTCGGTCAGCGTGGCCAAGGTGCTGCCCAACGGCAACCTGATAGTGCGTGGCGAGAAGTGGATCATGCTCAACAATGGCAACGAATATATCCGGATCACCGGCATGATCCGCCCCGAAGATGTGACGTCCGAGAACAGCGTGTCGTCACAGCGGGTCGCCAATGCCCGCATCCATTACGGCGGTACCGGCGATCTGGCCAACAGTCAGGAGCAGGGGTGGCTTACCAGCTTTTTCAATGGCCCCTGGTGGCCGCTCTAGGAGATGTTATGAAGTCACTCCGTCTTGTGACCCTGCTCTGCTGCCTGATGCCCTTGGGAGTGGCCCACGCCTCCCGTATCAAGGACATCAGCTCGGTGGAAGGGGTACGTAACAACCAGCTGATCGGCTACGGTCTGGTCGTCGGTTTGCCCGGTACCGGCGAGAAGAACAACGCCTTCACCGAGCAGACCTTTCGTACCATGCTCAACAACTTCGGCATCAAGGTGCCGGACAACATCAAGCCCAAGATCAAGGACGTGGCGCCTGTGGCCATCCATGCCGATCTTCCCCCCTTCTCCAAGCCGGGCCAGACCATAGACGTGACGGTATCGGCCATCGGCGAGTCCAAGAGCTTGCGCGGCGGTACTCTGCTGCAAAGTTTCCTGAAAGGGCTGGACGGGCGTGTCTATGCGGTGGCGCAGGGCAGCCTGGTGGTAGGCGGTCTGGGCGCAGAGGGGGCCGATGGCTCCAAGGTGGTGGTCAATACGCCGACCGTGGGCCGCATCGCCAACGGCGCGACCGTGGAGCGGGAGGTGCCGAACTCCTTCAGCCAGGGCGATACCATCACCTTCAACCTCAATCGACCCGATTTCACCACGGCCCGCCGGCTGGCGGACGTGGTCAACGATCTGGTGGGCCCCAACACGGCGCAGGCGCTCGATGCGACCTCGGTCAAGGTCTATGCGCCACGGGATCCGGGGCAGCGGGTCTCCTACCTCGCCACCATCGAAAATCTGGAAGTCGACCCGGCCAGCGAGGCCGCCAAGATCATAGTCAACTCCCGTACCGGCACCATAGTCATCGGCAGTCAGGTGCGGCTCAAACCGGCGGCCATCAGCCACGGCGGGCTGACGGTGACCATAGCCGAGAATCAGCAGGTGTCCCAGCCCAACCCGCTCTCGGGCGGTCAGACGGCGGTCACCAACAACTCCACCATCAACGTGCAGCAGGAGCAGGGGCGCATGTTCAAACTTGATACCGGCGCGACCCTGGATGATCTGGTGCGGGCGGTGAATCAGGTCGGGGTGGCACCCGGCGATCTGATGGCGATCCTGGAGGCGTTGCAACAGGCGGGCGCCATCGAAGGTCAGCTGGTCATATTGTAACAAGCGGCAAGGGGTTGCCACGGGCGGCAATGAGGTAAGCAAAATGGCAGAGTTCGACACCAACAGCGGCGTGAATATGGGCATGGTGCAGGATATCCAGAATCTGGATCGCCTGCGCCAGCTGAGCCAGAGCAAAGAGGGCAAGGCCGATGCGCTCATGGCCGCCTCTCGCCAGTTCGAGTCCATCTTCACCCAGACCCTGTTTCAGGGCATGCGTCAGGCCAACCAGGCACTGACCCAGGACAACCCCATGAACAGCAGCTACACCCAGTTCTACGAGGGCATGCTGGATGAACAGCGGGTCGCCGACATGACCAGCAAGGGAGGCATGGGGCTGGCCGAGATGGTGGCCAAGCAGCTCTCACCCGAGACCTTCACTCGTCACGATGGGCGTGTGCTCAAGATGCCGCAACGCACCGAACGGGTCTACAAACCCTACCACCCACCCACCTCTGCCCCTAACGATCTCATCTCCGCCTCAAAAGTTGGCAAAGATTTTGCTGACAAAGAGATGAGTGCCGATGCCCAGCCACTGGCCGTGCCGCATCGCCCCCGTCGCACGGTTCCCCCCATGGGGTCCGCGCAGGGTGTGCAGGCTGCACAGGGAACCAAGGCGCTGGACAAGACGGCGCAAGTGTTTGAAACCCCGGAAGAGTTCGTCAATCGTCTGATGCCGCTTGCCAAGAAGGCGGCGGACAAGCTGGGGTTGAGCCCGGCGGTGCTGGTGGCCCAGGCGGCGCTGGAAAGCGGCTGGGGCAAGCGGGTGATCAAGGACGGGGAAGGGCAGGTGACTCACAACCTGTTCGGCATCAAGGCCGATCCGCGTTGGGAAGGTCCCAAGGCGGTGGTCAGCACCCTGGAATATGAGCAAGGGGTGGCCTCGCGCCAGAAGGCATCGTTTCGCTCTTACGAGTCGTTCGAGGAGAGCTTCAACGACTATGTCGATTTCCTGACCTCGGGCTCCCGTTACAAGGGTGCCCTGGCCAAGGTGGACAACCCGGATCGTTACTTCGAAGCCCTGCAACAGGCCGGATATGCCACGGATCCCCAGTACGCCAGGAAACTGAAACAAGTATTGCGCAGTGATGCCATTGCCCAGTACACCGAAATGGAGCTGTAAGTCATGGCAAGCGATCTGCTTGGAATTGGTACCTCGGGTGTGATGGCCCAGCAGCGACTGCTGCAGACCACCAGTAACAACATAGTGAACGTCAATAGCCAGGGCTATGTGCGTGAACGTACCCTGATCTATACCAATTCCGTCGGTCTGGGCACGGGCGACATGCTGACCGAGCGGGTCATCAATGCCTATGCCCAGGGCGAAGTGCGGCGCGACACCTCCGCCTATTTTGCCTCGGCCACCCGCTACGAGCAGCTCTCCAATACCGATACCCTGCTGGGGGATACCAGCAACAGCGTCGGTGCCGCCATCACTTCCTATTTCAAGGCGTTTCACACCGCCAACGAAGCGCCGGCCGACATTGCCGGCCGCAAGACCACCCTGAGCGAGCTCAGCGGCATGGTCAACCGCTTTCATACCCTGTCGGCCCAGCTGGACAAGCAGACAGACACCATCAACACCACCATAGGTGACGAGACCAAGCGGGTGAACGGCCTCATCAACAGCATCAACGATCTGAACCAGGCCATCATCCGTACCCAGGGCTCGCCGGAAGAGAACCTGATGCTGTTCGATCAGCGGGATGAAGCCATTCGCCAACTCTCCGAGAAGATGGAGATCCGCACAGTTCCCCAGGCCAATGGCAGCATGCTGGTCAACATGAGCACGGGCCACTCCCTGGTACTCAATGGTGGGGGGGTAGCCCAGTTCAGCGTCGTGCCAGGTAACCCTGATTCCCGCGAGTCCGAGTTGCAGCTAACCATGGGGGCCAACAAGGCTACCATCAATGAAAAAGACATAGGAGGTGGTGTCGGTGGTCTGTTCTCCGCCCGCCGCGATCTGGAGCCAGCCAAGCGCGAACTGGGTCAGTTGGCCGCGGCCATGGCCGATGCCATGAACCAGCAGAACCGGCTGGGCATGGATCTGGATAACGAGCTGGGGGGGGATCTCTTTTCCCTCGGTGTCAGCGACGGCCTGCCTTATGACCAGAACACTGGTACGGGCGCCGCCAAGGTCAATTTCGTGCCCGGCAAGGGCAGTGAAGTGACCACCTTCGATTACGAGGTGCAGTTCAGCAGCGCCACAGGTTACGAGGTATTTTCGCTGGACAAGGATGGCAATCGTACCTCGCTGGCGACGGGCACCACGCCCCCGGCCAAGTTCCAGCTCCCGGGCCATGGCATCGAGATTGATCTGTCCGGCACGCCGGCGGCAGGGGATCGCATCCTGCTGCAGCCGACCAAGCGGGCGGCCGCCGGCTTGGGGCAGCTTGCCACCCGCCCCGAGGATCTGGCGCTGGCATCGCCCCTCAAGGCAGACAAGAGCAAGAACAACTTCGGCTCTGCCGAGATCAAGCTCAACGGCATCTTCAACACCAGCACGGGCTCGGGGTTTGGTACCAATACCCTGGATCCGACGGCTCCCCAGGTGGTGAAGGTCGACAACAGCGGCAACTACGAAGTCTATGCGGCGGATGGCACCACCCTGATAGGGGTGGCACCGGCCTCCAGCAAGGGGCAGAACCTGATGTCGGCCATCGTGAATCCCTTCCCGGCCGGGGCCAATGTCTACGCCAATCCCCAGCAGACACCCGGCTACGAGTTCAGTATCACCGGGACTGTGGAGCCCAAAGACAGCTTCACCCTGAGCTACAATCAGGATGGTTTCGCCGATAACGCCAATGGCTTGGCACTGGCCGAGCTGCAGAACAAGGATCTGGTGCGCAAGAGCACCAATACGGGCACCAGCAATGACAAGATGACCTTCAACGAGGCCTATTCCGGCCTGGTGACAGGGGTGGGCAACAACACCAGCCAGGCCAAGACGCTGCTCAAGGCCAACGAGGCCAAGCTGACCCAGAGCACCAGTATTTTCGAGAGTGTCTCCGGGGTGAGTCTCGAGGAAGAGGCGGCCAACCTGATCCGCTACCAGCAGTCTTATGCGGCATCGGCCCAGGTGGTCAGCACGGCCAAGACCATCTTCGACACCCTGTTGTCATCAGTGAGGTAAGTTCATGCGTATCACCACCAACATGGTCTATAACCGGAATATCTCTTCCCTGAACAACGCCAATGAAAGACTGAGCACGGCTTATGAACAGCTGCAGAGTGGCGATAAATTCAAGACGTCGGGAGAAGACCCCTCCGGCATGAGCCAGAAGATGGCGCTGACCAAGGAGATAGACCTGTTCAAGCAGTATGGCGTCAATGGCAGCCTGCTTGAGAACAGCCTGGGCCATGAAGAGACAGTGCTGACCGCGCTCAATACCGCCATGACCAGCGCCCAGACCCTGATCCAGAAGGCGAATGACTCGGCGGTGGGGTTCGATGATCGCAAGGCGATCGCCAGCGAGCTGGAAGGCTTGCAAAAGCAGATGTTCGATCTGATGAACAGCAAGAACTCCCAGGGCGAATTCATTTTTGGTGGCAACCAGAGCAAGACCCAGCCCTTCGTCAAGGATGCCAGCGGCAATTACCTCTTCCAGGGGGATACGGGCCAGCGCAATATCCAGGTCTCTCCGACGGTACAAATCGCGGCCAATGACTCCGGCTTCAATCTGTTTGAAATCGTGCCGACCCGCCGGACCAGCAGTGCGGGCAGCGCCAATATTCAGGTCGGAGTGGCCGATCAGGGCAACTTCGACAGCTTTTATCGCAACAACTATGACCCTGCCCTGGCCAGCAACCAATATACGGTGACCACAGCAGCGGGCGCACCGGATACCTATGAGGTACGGGATGGCGGCGGCACCCTGCTGCAAAGCGGTGACTATGTGGCAGGCAACAAGATCCCCTTCAATGGTCTGGAGCTGACCCTGGATCTGCCCGCAGGGGGCGCCGCGCAAAACTTTGTGCTGGATCCACCCCAGAACAACAACATTCTGGATGGCATGTCCGATTTCATTACGGCGCTGCGGGATCCCAACATCACCCCGGACACCTTTCAGGTGAAGGTGGCGGATGCCACCTCCCACATGAAAAATGCCCGGCTGAATGTCGATCAGGGGCTGGGTGAGATTGGCGGCAGGATGAACAGCCTGGAGCAGGTATTGGGCTCGAACGAGGGGCTGAGTACCCTCAATCAGCAGGCCAGGGCCAAGGTTTCCGAGGCGGACTTGTATGAAGTCATTGCCGCCTTGTCCAAAGAGGATGCGGCCTTGAGCGCCTCCCAACTCTCCTTCAGCAAAATAAGCAAACTGACCCTGTTTGACTATATTCGCTGATATTTTCCACCCCTGTTCAGCGCATTTCGGGACGCGATGAACAGGGGGGCCATCCGTATCTGGTTTGCCCCGCCCTGATATATCCTCGTTTAAATCCTCTTTTTCTCCAATTGTAACAAGCTGTTGCAGTGGGCCATTTAGCCCTCCCTGTCGGGTTGACTCACACAGCGCATTCGATAATCATTCAGCCCGCACAACAGAGGGTTGTGCTGATTTTTTGTTGCAGCATCTCGTTAGGCGAGGCTCCTGTATAAACAAAGGCCACTGATCTCACGACGTCGAGAGACGCCCAAGCTCAGGACAGTTTTCATCGGATTAAGGTGTAAACCCAAGTGGCTTCCGGCATGCCGGATACGTTATACAGTGCTAAAGCTGGTACGTGGGGATGATGACACGCCGGACGGCGTCATTTCCTGCCTATTACTCGTCAATCAAATTGCTGTTTTCTTTCAGACAGCGACCGGATATCCGATCGCGCTCAGGCTTAGCCTGAAATCACATGAGGTCATTTGTGATGAAGAAAACACAGACTCTACTCAATCGTCATCAACTGCTCGATCTGGCAGCCCTGCAGGGCTGGCTGGAGAATAATCTGGATCCGGTTCAGCGTGCCGATCAACTGCTGACCCTGCGTCCGGAAGAGCTCAACTGCATCTTCGATACTCTGCCCATTGCCGAAGGTGCGGCGCTGCTCAGCTCGTTGTCGGCCGATTGTGCCGGACGTCTGCTGATGCGGCTGCACGCCAGCATAGTCGGCCTGTTGCAAGGGGCCATGCCCCGTCGCGACATGCTGGCCATACTGCGCCGGCTCGGTAGCAGCGATCGCACCATGCTGCTCTCCCGCTTCCCGGAGCCGGTACAGTCCACCTTCTACTCCCTGCTCGACTGGCCGACCGAATCGGTCGGTGCCAACATGCGCCATGAATTTTTGGCCATCGGAGATCAGGAGACGGTGGGCAGTGCCAAGCAGCTGATCCACGATGCCTGGGACAACGCCCAGTTGTTCCAGCACCTCTATGTGGTCAACACCGAGAATCGCCTGCTCGGCAGCATAGCGCTCAAATCCTTGCTGATAGCGGATCCTCTGCTGCCGGTCAGCGAGCTGATGGACAGGGATACGGTGCGCATCAATGCCAGGGCGGATCAGGAGCTGGCGGCACGCCTGCTGATCGACCGCGACATCTCGACCCTGCCGGTGGAGGAGCAGGGCAAGCTGGTGGGTATCTTCCATGTGGATGATGCCGCCGACATCCTGGAACTCGAATCCACCGAGGATGCCGAGATGCAGGGCGGTTCCTCGCCGCTCGATACTCCCTATCTGCAGGCGACCCCCTGGCAGTTGTGGCGCAAGCGGATCGGCTGGCTGTTGATCCTGTTCGTGGCCGAAGCCTATACGGGTACTGTGCTGCGGGCGTTCGAGGAGCAGCTGGAAGCCGCCATCGCGCTGGCCTTCTTCATCCCGTTGCTCATAGGTACCGGCGGTAACAGTGGTACCCAGATCACCACCACCATAGTGCGCGCCATGGCGGTTGGCGAAGTGAGCATGCGCAACCTGGGGACTGTCTTGAAGAAGGAGCTCTCCACCGGTCTGCTCATCTCGGCGGCGATCGCAGTGGCAGCCTGGATCCGGGCCTGGAGCCTGGGCGTCGGTCCCGAGATCGGCATGGTTGTGACCTTTACCATCATCGCCATCGTGCTGTGGAGCGCCACAGTGGCATCCATTATCCCCATGGTGCTGCGTCGCTTCCGGATTGACCCGGCCGTGGTGTCTGCCCCCTTCATCGCCACCCTGGTGGACGGTACCGGCCTCATCATCTACTTCGAGATGGCCAAGTTGTTGCTGCCCGAGTTGCAGTAACCCGCACCTGACGCGGATGAGTCAAACAGCAAAAAGGCAGCCTGGGCTGCCTTTTTGCTTGTCTGCCTGCCGAACAGGCGGGATCAGCTGAGCTGAAACAGCAGCGGCCAGCCCTGCTCCTGACAATAACGGTGCTCTTTCTCCAGGTTCTGGATCAGCAGGCGGTTCTCGTCGCACCACTCGATCGGCAGGGTGACCACCAGCTGATCTTCGGCGGCCTGTACCTTCCATTCCGGCAACAGGTTGTCCTGGCGCCTGTGGTGCGCCGCCACGGCGAGGCGCAGGATGCGAATGCAACGCAGCACAGTCTGCTCATCGTGGTTGGGCAGGGGAGGGAGCTCGGAGAGCTTGAGCCCCTTGCGCTGAAATCGCACCAGGGCCGCCAGCAGGGCCTGATCGTCCTGGTTGAAGCCGGGCAGATCCGTGTTCTGCAAGATGTAAGCGGAGTGGCGATGGATGCCGCTGTAGTTGATGGCCAGACCAATCTCGTGCAGTCGCGCCGCCCAGCCGAGGATGGCGCGGTAGGGTTCCTCCGGCATTTCCCAGGGACCGCTCAGCGCATCGAACAGGGTCAACACGCTCTGCTCGACCCGGTTGGCCTGACGCTTGTCGATACGATAGTGGGTGGACAGCGCCAGTGCGGTACGCTCGCGAATGTCGTGGTGCTGCAAGCGCTCCTCGAATTCGTACAGCAGCCCTTCGCGCAGGGCGCCGTCCGAATACTCCATTCTCTCTATGGGCAGGGAGGTGAAGAGCCCGAGCAGTATGGCCACGGCGGCGGCAAACACCTCCTGGCGCTCCTCGGTCAGGCCGGCAAGCTTCAACTGATCGACCCGCTTGTGGTCGAGCATTTCCTGCTTGAGCCGCTCCAGCCCCGCCAGCGTGATGGCGCCATCGGTCCAGCCTTCCCCTTGCAGCACGTCGCGCACGGTGCGGATCGAGCCGGAGCTGCCGAGGCAACTCTGCCAACCCAGCTTGCGATACTGGTTGATGATGGGGGCGAGCTGATGCTGGGCCTCCAGTACGGCATTGTTGAAGGCCTTCTCGCTCAGCTTGCCGTTGGCAAAGAAGCTCTGGGTGAAGCTGACACAGCCCATCTTGCGGCTGGTGAGCGCCTTGTGATCGAACCCCTCACCTATGATGAGCTCCGTGCTGCCACCGCCTATGTCCACCACCAGTACCTGGCCTTCGATATGCTGGGTATGGGCAACCCCCTGATAGATGAGGCGCGCCTCTTCCTGACCACTGATGATCTCGATGGGATGGTTCAGCACCTTGGTCGCCTCGCTCACGAATTCGCGGGCGTTGCTGGCGCGGCGCAGGGTATAGGTGCCGGCAATGCGGATCTGATCCGGTTTGATGTTGGTCAGTCGTTCGGCAAACAGGGCGAGGCACTCGAGCCCCCGGCCCATGGCTTCCACCGACATGCGGCGCTGTGCATCCATTCCTTCCGCCAACCGGACCCGCTCCTTGATGCGGTCGACGATCTGCAGACGTCCCTCGTTGAGGCGGGCGATCACCATGTGAAAACTGTTCGAGCCAAGATCCACGGCGGCGTACAGGCTATTGTCCATTGTTTGACTCTATGCGTTTGAGGTAGTCGTAAATCGCGACCTGAGAACGGATCTTGCGGCGGTTGCCCCGTTTCACATACGCGTTTTGCTGGTCTGCATCTATGACCCTTGCCTTGCAGGTGTCGCTGAGCTGCAGCTGCAAGATATCCAGGATGCGCTGCTTGAGGCGCTCGTCATAGATGGGGGTCCCCACCTCGATCCGGCCATCTATGTTGCGGCTCATCCAGTCGGCGCTGGAGATATAGAGCTGGGGGTTGCCCTTGTTGTGGAACACCATGACCCGCGGGTGCTCGAGGAAGCGGTCTATGATGCTGATCACCTGGATGTTGTCGCTCAGACCCGGCACGCCGGGGCGCAGGGCACACATGCCGCGGATGATCATCTGGATCGGCACCCCGGCCTGGCCGGCGGCATAGAGCCGGTTGATGAGATCCCTGTCCACCAGGTTGTTGATCTTGAGGGTGATGCCGCTGGGCTGGCCCGCCTTGGCGTTGGAGAGCTCGTTGTCGATGAGTCGATAGAGCTGACGGCGGCTGTTGATGGGGGAGACCAGCAGGTGGTTGAACTTGTAACGTTTATAGGGGTACTCGATGTATTCGAACACCCCCTCCACCTCGGCTGTGATGTCCGGGTGGCGGGTCAGCAGGGAGAAGTCGGTGTAGATCTTCGCCGTCTTCTCGTTGAAGTTGCCGGTGCCGATATGGGCGTAGCGCACCGCCTCGCCATGTTCGTGGCGAGTGATGAGGCAGAGCTTGGAGTGGATCTTGAGGCTGGGCACTCCGAACACCACCTTGACCCCGGCGTCGGTGAGAATGTTGGCCCAGTCGATGTTGGCCGCCTCGTCGAAACGGGCGCGCAATTCGACGACGACCGTCACCTTCTTGCCGTTGTTGGCGGCATCGATGAGGGAGTGAATGATCCGCGACTTCTTGGCGACCCGGTAGATGTTGATGCGAATGGCGCTGACCGCCGGATCGAACGCCGCCTGGCGCACCAGCTCGGTGAAGTGGTGGAACTTGTGATACGGGTAGTAGAGCAGTATGTCCTGCTTGGCGATGGCATCGAAGGCGTTGACGAAGCCGTCAAAGTCGCGGCAATCGAGGGCCGGCAGCTTGGGGTTTTCCAGATAATCCCGGCCCACGTTGGGGAAGCCGATGAAATCCTTGAAGTTGTGATAGCGCCCGCCCGGCATGATGGCGTCGTAGGAGCTGATCTGCAGCTTGAGCTTCAGGAAGCTTATCATGGCCGCGGGCATCTCCCGCTCGTAGACGAAGCGCACCGGCATGGCGGTGAGGCGCTGCTTCAAGCCGTCACTCATCTTGTCCACCAGGCTGAGATCCAGCTGGTCGGAGAGATCATATTCGGCATCCCGGGTCAGCTTGACCGCGTAGGCGGCTATCTCGTCGTAGTCGAAGAAGCCCTTGAAGATCTCGTCGAGACAGAAGCGGATGACGTTGTCCAGAATGATGATCTGCTTCTTGCGGCGAGTGCCTTCCGGCGGCAGCTGGAAGAAGCGGGGCAGATCGTCGGTCGGCACCTCCACCAGGGCGTACTGGATCACCTGGCCATTCTTCTTCATCTCTATGGCCAGATAGGTGTACTCGTCCTTGAGGAACTTGACCGGGTTGACCTCCTTGTTGAGCAGGATAGGGATGATGTGGCGCAGCACCTTCTCCCTGAAAAAGACCCGCAGCCACTGCTGGATCGACTCGGAGATCTGGCTCTCGTTGACCAGGAAGATGTTGTGGCGGGCCAGCGCTATCAACAGCTCCTTGTAGGTGTTGTCGAACGCTTCGCCGAGCGCCATTACCTTCTGCTGGATGGCGCGCAGCAGCACCTTGGCCTCGTCGTCGCCGCCGTGCACCTCGTTGATCAGGATGCGGCGCTTGACGTCCGACACCCGCACCTTGAAGAACTCATCCTGATTGGAGGAGAAGATCCCCAGGAAACGGACCCGCTCTATGAGGGGCACCGTCTTGTCCATTGCCTCTTGCAACACCCGTTCATTGAATGAGAGCCAGCTCAGCTCTTTCTCTTCATACTGCTTGTCGGTGCTCATGTGATGCCTCTGTGGTCGGGTCGCGTCTGCGCGGCAGTAATGGCGTGAAAATATGACAGTGTGATGACCATCCGCTCAGTCGGCGAACGCCTGGTCTATGTCGACCACCAGATCGTCGGAGAGAGACTCCAGCGCTGTGATCAGATCGTCGAGTTCGAGCTGGGGTGGCAGGGCCACCAGGGCATGGGCGTAGAAGAGCGGGGCGCCGGAGTGGGGGGCCGGCTCGCAACCCGTGGTGAGGTCGGACACGTTGATGTTGAGCTGGCGCAATATGCTGGCCACTTCGTGGACTATGCCGGCTCTGTCGTTGCCGGTGACGCTGAGCATCACCTGACGCTCCGGCTCCTGGCCGGGCTGGCCTTCGGCAAAGCTGACGGTGAGGCCGGGCAGCATCAGCAGCGCCTCGCACAGGCTGCGGTAGTGCTCGTCGGGTACTGTCACGTGCAGGATGCCGGCAAATTGTCCCGCCAGCTCGCTCATGGAGCTGCCCAGCCAGTTGCCCTGCTGCTGAGTGATGACATCCGCCAGACTCTCGACTATGCCGGGTTTGTCTGTGCCTATCACTGTCACGACCAATTGCTTTTGCATCCTGCTCTCCTTGGAATTGGGTTTCTGTAGCATTGTGCCTGCTGTGACAGGCCATATGAAGCCCCGCCCGGCGTAAATAGGGTGAAAAAGCGCAGAAGGGAGGGGGAGAGCCATGTTTCAGCGCTGCCTGCCACTGGGCCCCTGTGGTAGAGTGATGCCCCTCTTTTGTTTTGTGAACTGGATAGTGCGCTCATGAATACCCTTGTCGTATCGGGATTGGTGTTGTTGGTGCTGCTCCTGCTGGCGGTCTTCTGGACCCGAGGCAAGAAAGGCAAGCCGTTGCCCTATGATGTGCAGGAGACCCTGTTCAGTCCGGCCGAGCGCTCCTTCCTCGGCGTGCTGGATCTCGCGGTCGGTGACAAGGCCCGGGTGTTTGCCAAGGTGCGGGTGGCCGATGTGCTCACCCCTGAGGCAGGCATGGGCAAGAGCAAGTGGCAGCAGGCGTTCAACAAGATCAGCGCCAAGCACCTGGATTACCTGCTCTGCCACCCGGCCGATCTCTCCTTCATCTGCGCCATCGAACTCGATGACAGTTCCCACCGCCAGCAGAAACGCAGAGCCAGGGACAGCTTCCTCAAGGCTGCCTTCGACAGCGCCGGCTTGCCGCTGCTGCAGATCCCGGCAAGCAGCCACTATCAGGTGGAAGAGCTGCGGGATCTGATCCTGCCGCTGCTGATCAAGACGACCGCGCCGCTGGCCGACGATCTGATGCCGGGCGAGCGTCGCGAGCCGACCTTCAGCCCCCTGTTGCTCGATGGCGTCGACACCGAAGAGACCCGTCATGGCGGCCGCTCGCCTTCCAGTTCCTCGACCATGTCGACCGTCACGACCCCGGTCAGGAGTGCCCTGGTCTCTGCCACAGACAGCGAACTGGTGGATAACCTGTTTGCCGAGGTGGACGACGAAGAGGACGACCACCCGCACCAGGCGCCTCATTGCCCTCGCTGCGATGCCCCGCTGGTCGAGCGGGAGGCCAAAAAAGGGCCTCATGCCGGCCGCCTGTTCATGGCCTGCAGCCGCTTCCCCGAGTGCCGCTACGCCGCGCCTCACACGAACGCCCGTCACTGACCCCCTGTCGCCGTTCCCGGCCTCGTCATGGGGCCGGGAATGGGCGGCCGCTCGTCCCGTCTCTTGCGCTTGTCAGCGCCTCCCATCAAAAAAAGAGGCGACAAAATTTATCTTATTCCGCAGTTGCGTCGATAAACTTAGGTTAAATGCGACAATTTTTGACAATGCGTCGGAATTTTGGCACTTTGTGCCTCCTGCATAAAGTGCGTGGCTAGACCACATAAGCACAATAAAACAATAAGTTACGTCGATTATAAGAGGGATGTATATGATGGCGATGGGAGTATTGATTGTTGATGCCGATGCGCAGCGGCGCCAACAGTTGGGCACTGTGCTCTCGTTCATGGGGATCCCGTGGCAGGAGATAGTCGAGAACGAGCTGGATGTGGCCATCGAGTCGTCCGGGCCGCTGCAAGGGGTGCTGGCGGGAACCTTGACCGGTCGTTCGCTGGATGAGCTGCTGACCAGCTTTCCCCGGGTACCCTTCCTGTCTCTGGTAGAGGTGGATTTCCCCAACAGCAATTTCATCGGCGTCGCCGAAGCTCCCTTCACCTACGAATCCCTCACTCGCCATCTGCACTTCTGTCAGGCGTTTGTCTCCCTGCATCCCCGTCAACAGACCCACGACAAGGGCCAAGCACTGCTGCGTCTGCTGGTGGGCAAGGGGCGGGGTATCCAGGAGGTGCGCCGTCTCATCAGCCAGGTGGCGGAGACAGAGGCCAACGTGCTGATCCTGGGGGAATCCGGGACCGGCAAGGAGGTGGTGGCCCGCGCCATTCACGAGCTCTCTCCCCGTAGCGGGGGTCCCTTCGTGCCCATCAACTGCGGCGCCATCCCGGCCGAATTGCTGGAAAGCGAGCTGTTTGGCCACGAGAAGGGCGCCTTCACCGGCGCCATCGCCGCCCGCCGGGGCCGCTTCGAGCTGGCCCAGGGCGGCACCCTGTTCCTCGACGAGATCGGCGACATGCCCTTGCCGATGCAGGTCAAGCTGCTGCGGGTGTTGCAGGAGCGGCTGTTCGATCGGGTGGGGGGGGGCAAGCCGATCCAGGCGGACGTGCGCATCATAGCGGCCACCCACAGAGATCTGGAGGCCATGATCCGCACCCAGGGCTTTCGTGAAGATCTCTACTACCGCCTCAACGTCTTCCCGATTGAGACGCCGCCGCTGCGGGATCGCATCGACGACATTCCCCTGCTGCTGCAGGAGCTGCTCAACCGCCATGCCGAGCAGCATCAGGGCATCATTCGCCTGACCCAGCGGGCCCTGGAGTCCCTTATGCAGTACCCCTGGCCCGGCAACGTGCGCGAGCTCTCCAACCTGCTGGAGCGACTGCTCATCCTCTATCCGCAACAGATAGTCGACGTGGCCGACCTGCCGAGCCGCTATCGGCTGCTGCCGTGCGAGCCGAGGGATGAGCGGCTGACCGAGATGGACGAGCGCGACGCGCTGGCCGCCGTGTTCCAGGATCCTCCCGAGCTGGAGCACAGTGCCAGCCACTCCCGTGCCATGCAGCTGCCGGAGGAGGGGGTCAATCTCAAGGAGATGCTGGCCGACCTCGAGGTGGAGCTGATCCGCCAGGCCCTGGAGTCCCAGGACGGGGTGGTGGCTCGCGCCGCCGACTTGCTCGGCATGCGTCGTACCACCCTGGTGGAGAAGATGAAAAAATACGGGATGAGCAAGGAAGTATAAGGGTCAAAGCCTTGACGCTGTTGTTCAAGGCTTTGATTTTTAGTGGTAATTTTAGTGGCATGGAAATTGAATAACCTGACCCAATAGCCAGTTTGAGGTCAGCTTTATGACAGCCCAGCAGCAAGACAATCCACTCCAGTCTCACGAGGTGAGCCAGCTCTACGCCATCTTCCAGGCGCTGCCGACCGGTGTATTGCTGCTCGATGGCGAGGGGCGCATCACCCGTGCCAACCCCGCCGCCCTGGCGCTGCTGGGGGAGCCGCTGGAAGGTCAGGCTTGGCGCCAGATCATCGCTCGCTGTTTCCAGCCCCGTGAGGATGACGGCCACGAGATCTCCCTGCGCGACGGACGTCGGGTCCAGCTGTCGACCCAACCGCTGCCGGATCAACCCGGCCAGCTGGTGTTCATCACGGATCTCACCGAAACCCGCAAACTGCAGGACAGAGTCAACCACATGAAGCGGCTGTCTGCCCTGGGCAACATGGCCGCCTCGCTGGCACACCAGATCCGCACACCGCTCTCCGCCGCCATGCTCTATGCGGCCAACCTGGCCAACCGCACCCTCAAGCCCGAGTCGCGCAGCCAGTTCCAGCAAAAGTTGATGGACCGGCTCAAGGATCTGGAGAAACAGATCAACGACATACTGCTGTTCGCCCGCAACGGTGACAACCAGGTGGTGACACCCATCTCGGTCCAGGGATTGCTGGCGGAGGTGCAGGCCGGTGCCGAGGCATTTTGCAACCAGCAGGGCTGTGAGCTGCACATGGAGGCGCCCGAGCCGGATCTCTGCCTGCTCGCCAACAGCAATGCGCTGGCGGGGGCCATCAACAACCTGATTGCCAACGCCCAGCAGGCCGGCGCCACCTCCTTGCTGGTGAGTGCGATGCGCAGCGGCGCCCGGGTGGAGATGCGCATCCTCGACAATGGCAAGGGGATGCCCGCCCACCTGCTCAACCAGATTTTCGAACCCTTCTTCACCACCCGCTCCCAGGGCACAGGCCTGGGTCTGGCGGTGGTGCAATCCGTGGTACGTGCCCATCAGGGGGAGGTCAGCGTGGCCTCAGTGCCCGCTGAAGGCACCTGCTTTACCCTGTCGTTCCCCCTGCATCAGCAAGCGGTGCAGCTTGGAGGTGTCGCATGACTCAGGCCCGTATTCTGGTCGTGGAAGATGACAATGGCCTGCGCGAGGCGCTGGTGGATACCCTGTTGCTCGGCGGCTACGAGTGCCGTGAAGCGGACAGCGGCGAGCGCGCCCTGCTGGCGTTGTCGCGCCAGAGCTTTGACATGGTGATCTCGGATATCCAGATGGGGGGCATGGATGGCCTGACCCTGCTGGCCAACATTCGCCAGCAATATCCCCAGGTGCCTGTGCTCTTGATGACCGCCTACGCCAACATAGACGGGGCCGTGCGCGCCATGCGCGAAGGGGCCATCGACTACCTCGCCAAGCCGTTTTCGCCCGAGGTGCTGCTCAACCAGGTCAGCCGTTATGTACCGGCCCAGAAGGTGGAGAAGCGCGCCGTGGTGTACGGGGATCCCAAGACCGCCGAGCTGTTCCAGCTGGCGACCCGGGTGGCCCGAAGCGAGGCCACCGTCATGGTGACAGGCCCGAGCGGGACGGGGAAAGAGGTGCTGGCCCGCTACATTCACGACAACTCCAGCCGCGCCGAGCAGACCTTCGTCGCCATCAACTGCGCCGCCATCCCGGAAAACATGCTGGAGGCGACCCTGTTTGGCTACGAGAAGGGGGCCTTCACCGGCGCCGTGCAGGGATGTCCCGGCAAGTTCGAACAGGCCCAGGGCGGCACCTTGCTGCTCGACGAGATCACCGAGATGGATCTGGGGCTGCAGGCCAAGCTGCTGCGGGTCTTGCAGGAGAAAGAGGTGGAGCGGCTCGGCAGCCGCAAGCTGATCCCGCTGGATGTGCGGGTCATCGCCACCAGCAACCGGGATCTCAAGAAGGCGGTGCAGGACGGCCTGTTTCGCGAGGATCTCTACTACCGTCTCAACGTCTTCCCGCTGCGCTGGACCTCGCTCTGGGAGCGGCCCGGCGACATATTGCCGCTGGCGGAGCACCTGCTGGCGCTGCATGCCAGCCAGCAAGGGTTGCCGACGCCGCAGCTGGCAGACGCAGCGCGCGAACGCCTGCTGGCCCACCCTTGGCCCGGCAACGTGCGGGAGCTGGACAACGTGGTGCAGCGTGCCCTGATCCTGAGCCCGGATGGGCTCATCGGCTGCGAGCACCTCATCCTGGAAGAGGTGGACGAGGAGGAGATCCGCTTCACCGGCGGCGAGCGCAGCACTGGCAGCGAGCATCTGGGCAGCGAGCTCAAGCAGCAGGAGCACCAGATCATCCTCGATACCCTGCAAGACTGCAACGGCAGCCGCAAGGCGGTGGCCGACCGGCTCGGCATCAGCCCGCGCACCCTGCGCTACAAGCTGGCCCAGATGCGGGAGGCGGGGATAGATCTGCCCGCCTGAGTGCGGGGCGGGCATCGCCTGGAGCCTGGCGACCGGTGCCTTTATCCGCGCGGCTGGCGTGCCCTGCCAGGGAACTGTCATGGTCTTGGCGGTCTGGCTCGATTATCATGGGGTCCTCGGCGCTTTGTGCCTGGACCCTGTTTTTATTGGTAGAGCAGGGAACCTGGCCTCAACAAGGGACCCTTATGATCTCTCATCGGAAACTCGAAACCCTACTCAACCATCTGCTCGAACCCCACGCCATCAAGGATTATTGCCCCAATGGCCTGCAGGTGGAGGGACGCGAGCGCATTCGCAAGGTGGTGACCGGGGTCACCGCCAGCCAGGCCCTGATCGACGCGGCCGTGGCCGCCGATGCGGATGCCATCCTGGTGCACCACGGCTACTTCTGGAGCGGCGAACCGGCCCAGATCACCGGCATGAAGCAGCGCCGTCTCAAGACCCTGCTGACCCACGACATCAACCTGTTTGCCTATCATCTGCCACTGGATGTGCATCCCGAGGTGGGCAACAACGCCCAGCTCGCCAGGCTGCTGGACATCAAGGTACGCCGCGGCCTGGAGCCCTGGAACAGCAAGAGTGTCGCCATGGTGGGCAAGCTGGAAGAACCCATGAGCGGCAGCGACTTTGCGAAGCTCATCGCCGAGCGGCTCGGTCGTGAGCCGCTGCATTGCGGTGACAGCGGCCCCGAGCTTATCCGCTCCGTGGCCTGGTGCACCGGCGGTGGCCAGAGTTATATCAATCTGGCGGCGGAGCAGGGGATCGATGCCTTCATCTCGGGCGAAGCCTCCGAGCAGACCATCCACACAGCCCGCGAGATGGGCATGCACTTCTACGCCGCCGGCCACCACGCCACCGAGCGTTACGGCATCAAGGCGCTGGGGGAGTGGCTGGCGACCGTGCACGGGCTGGAGGTGACCTTTATCGACATCGATAATCCGGTTTAAGTCATGCGCCGGCCGATGGCTGCTGTACTGCAAAAGACAAAAAAGGGAGGCCACAGGCCTCCCTTTTCACATCTCGGTGTTTCCGCTACTCGCTGGCATAACCCGCCGGGCCAAGTGCGGCACCGTCCAGCAGGACGGCATCACCTTGCATTCTCAGTCTTCCCTCGCAGAACCACTGCACCACCAGCGGGTAGATGCTGTGTTCCTGCACTTGCACCCTGGCGGCCACCTCGTCCGCGTCATCCCCTTCGAAGATGGGGACGCGGGCCTGCAGGATCACCGGGCCGCCATCCAGCTCTTCGGTGACGAAGTGGACGCTGGCGCCGTGCTCACTGTCACCGGCGTCGATGGCGCGCTGGTGGGTGTGCAGGCCCTGGTATTTCGGCAGCAACGAGGGGTGGATGTTGAGCATTCTCCCCGCGAAGTGACGCACCAAGGGGGCGCTCAGGATCCGCATAAAGCCGGCCAATACCACCAGGTCCGGCTTATAGTCCGCCATCAACGCCTGCAGGGCGAGGTCGTAGTCATCCCGGCTGGCAAACTGCTGCTGGGCCAGAATGGAGGTCGCCACCCCGGCCTCTTTGGCGCGAATCAGACCATAGGCATCGGCCTTGTTGCTGATGACGCCGACCACCTCGCCGGCAATCTTGCCGCTGGCGCAACTGTCGAGAATGGCCTGCAGGTTGCTGCCGCTGCCGGAGATCAGCACCAGAATGCGTGTCATCGGGCTCATCGGATGATGACCTGCTCCTCGCCATCGGCAGCCTTGGCGATATGGCCGATGTGCCAGGCGTTCTCGCCTTCCGCCTTGAGCAGGGTCAGGGCCTTTTCCAGCTGGGAGGCAGGCAGGGCTATGATCATGCCGACGCCGCAGTTGAAGGTACGGTACATCTCGTGGCGGGTGACGTTGCCGGCCTGCTGCAGCCAGCTGAACACCGCCGGCCACTGCCAGCTCTGCTCGTCGATCACGGCTTGGGTGTTGGCGGGCAGCACGCGGGGGATGTTCTCCCAGAAGCCGCCGCCGGTGATGTGGGACAGGGCGTGGATCTCGCACTCCTTGATGAGCTTGAGCACGGGTTTCACATAGATGCGGGTCGGCTCCAGCAGGGCGTTGGCCAAAGTGGTGTCACCGAGTGGCTGATGCACGTCTGCCTTGGAGACTTCCAAGATCTTGCGCACCAGGGAGAAGCCGTTGGAGTGGGGGCCGCTGGCGGCCAGGGCGATCAGGGCATCGCCGTCACCGACCTTGCTGCCGTCGATGATCTCGCTCTTCTCCACCACGCCGACGCAGAAACCGGCGATGTCGTAGTCTTCCCCTTCATACATGCCCGGCATCTCGGCGGTTTCGCCGCCCACCAGGGCGCAGCCGGATTGCTCGCAGCCAGCACCTATACCGGTGACCACGGCGGCGGCCGTGTCTACATCCAGCTTGCCGGTGGCATAGTAGTCGAGGAAGAACAGTGGTTCGGCGCCTTGCACTATCAGGTCATTGACGCACATGGCCACCAGGTCGATGCCGACGGTATCGTGCTTTTTCAGATCGATGGCGAGACGCAGCTTGGTGCCCACACCGTCGGTGCCGGAGACCAGTACCGGCTCCTTGTAGCCCGCAGGGATTTGACACAGGGCCCCAAAGCCGCCAAGACCACCAAGGACTTCAGGACGACGAGTGCGCTTTGACACGCCCTTGATACGTTCAACCAGTGCATTGCCGGCATCGATATCTACGCCAGCATCCTTGTAGCTCAGTGAGGTTTTGTCAGTCACGCGTATTCCCCGTCATATAAAGAAGTGGAGGGTAAAATTCGGGGCGTATTCTAACAGTGGCCGGGTAAAAGCAGAAAGGAAATCGTTTGCGCGTTTTTGCGTGGAAAAGCTCTACAAGCGTCGGCTTTTGTTGTATGATTCCGCGATTTTTTTGCGGCAGTTAGAGGAGATAATAATGAAAGTCGTTGAAGTCAAACACCCCCTGGTCAAACACAAGATCGGGCTGATGCGTGAAGGCGATATCAGCACCAAGCGTTTCCGTGAACTGGCCAAAGAAGTGGGCAGTTTGTTGACCTACGAAGCGACCTCTGACTTCGAAACCGAGAAGGTTACCATCGATGGCTGGAACGGGCCAGTGGAAGTTGACCAGATCAAGGGCAAGAAGGTCACGGTCGTGCCTATCCTGCGTGCCGGTCTGGGCATGATGGATGGCGTGCTGGAGCACATGCCGAGCGCCCGCGTCAGCGTGGTCGGTATCTACCGCGATGAAGAGACCCTGCAACCGGTTCCCTATTTCGAGAAAATCGTCAGCAACATCGAAGAGCGTCTGGCACTGGTCATCGACCCCATGCTGGCCACCGGCGGCTCCATGATCGCCACCATAGACCTGCTGAAGAAGAAAGGCTGCCAGTCCATCAAGGTGCTGGTGCTGGTTGCCGCGCCGGAAGGGATCAAGGCGCTGGAAGCCGCTCACCCCGATGTAGAGCTCTACTGCGCCTCCGTCGACAAAGGCCTGAACGAAAAGGGCTACATAGTCCCGGGTCTGGGCGATGCCGGCGACAAGATCTTCGGTACCAAGTAAGGTGATGCATTGACCCGCTTCCCATGTGGAAGGGGTGATCGGAGCCGGCGCCTCGCCGGCTCTGCTGTTTATCCCCCTCCAGCTTGCTGCAATGCGCGCCTTGCCGCTACCATAAGCACCATCTCCCATTTCGAGACTCTTCTCATGTTCAAACGTGTTGTGACCGCCCTCTGCTGCGGCTTGTCATTCATGGTCTCGGCCGCTCAGGTGACCGATCTCTATCAGGGCAAGGCGCCCACCAGCGGTGACATGGTGGCGGCCCAGTCCCAGGCGTTGGGGGATGTGCTGGTCAAGGTGACCGGCAAGCGGGATATCCTCACCCAACCGGCCGTGGTCAAGGCGCTGGCCGCCCCTGGCGACTATGTGCAGCACTACGGCTATCAGGATGTGGGGCCGGTCAAGTTTCTCAAGGCCGACTTTGACGTCGCCAAGGTCAACGCCTTGATCTCCCAAAGCAAATTTGCCCTGCTTGGGCCGGCCCGGCCTCAGGTGGCCATCTGGCTGGTGATCAATGAGGGAGAGCGCCGCGTCCTGCCGGATCAGTCCAGCGATGGCTGGGCCGCCGCGCTGCGAACCCAGAGCCAGGCCATGGGCCTGCCGGTCAGCATTCCCTTGATGGATCTCGATGACAACATGGCGGTCAATGCCACCGATGTCTGGGGCCGCTTCGCCGATCCCATCCTCAAGGCGAGCCAGCGTTATGGCGCCGAGATGGTGGTGCTGGGCAAGCTGACCCCGGAAGGGGAGAAATGGAGCATAGACTGGGGCCTCTATGGACCCAAGGCCGGTGGCGAGCTGGCCGAGTTGACCCGCGGCAGCGGCAGCGGCAGCCAGGCCGAGGTGGCGCAGGGATTTGCCGATGGGCTGGCGGCCTGGCTGGTACAAAACTATGGCGCCCGCATCTCGGGTGTTGCCTCCAGCCAGACCCTGGTGGTGGAAGGCTTGTCCGGCATAGACGGCATGATCACGGTGCAGAAGATGCTGCAGGGCATGGCCAGCGTCACCAAGGTGGAGATAGGCAAGCTGGAGGGGGACAAGGTCACCTTCAACCTGGCGTTGCAGGGGGACAAGGCCGAGCTCATCCGTGGCTTGCAACTGGAGAGCCGGCTGCGCCAGATTGATGATAATGACAGCGGTTTGCGCTACCAATGGTCGCAGCCCTGATCATTTCTGCCTTGTACCAACCGCCCGGCCAAGTCCGGGCGGTTCTCTATCTGCCTTTGCGATGATACACTCAGCCACAAATGTCACAGTCAAAGCCCAACGAGTGAAGCAACCGGCCCAACTGTCTTTAGCCGTACAATTACCGGATGATGAAACCTTCGTCAGTTTTTATCCCGGCAACAATGCTCATCTGATCACCGCCCTCAAAAATGCGGCCATCGGTCAGGGATCACCTTTCCTCTATTTCTGGGGCGCCAAGGGATCGGGACGCTCCCACCTGCTGCACGCCACCTGCGCCGAGGTCAATGCCCGCGATGCGGCGGCGGCCTATCTCTCCCTCGATCAGTTCGAACAGCTGGATCCCAGCATGCTCGACGCCCTCGAAAGTCTGCCGCTGGTCTGTCTGGACAGTCTGGAAGCCATCGCCGGCAATGCGCAGTGGGAGCGGGCCCTGTTCGATTTTTACAATCGCTGGCAGGAGAAGGGCGAGGGTACTCTGGTGGTCACGGGTTGCAGCGCACCGCGCAAGCTGGGGCTGCAGTTGCCGGATCTCGCCTCCCGCCTCGACTGGGGGGTGAGTTTCCATCTCGACGAGCTGGATGATGAAGGCAAGCTCAGTGCCCTGCAGCTGCGTGCCGAGCTGCGGGGCTTCAAATTGCCCATCGACGTGGGCCGCTTCCTGCTCAACCGACTCTCCCGCGACATGCGCACCCTGCTTACCACCCTCAATCAGCTCGATAACGCCTCATTTCGCGCCAAGCGCAAGCTCACCATCCCCTTCGTCAAAGAGATCCTCGAACTCTGAGCCGGCGGTGACCGCCTGTCTGCGCTGCATCCTTGAGCGGCGAGCAAAAAGAAACCCCGGCACCTGGCCGGGGTTTTTGTTCGAGCGAGGTGGCTCGCATGCGGCTATCAGTGGAACTGATCTTCTTCGGTGGAACCTGTCAGCGCTGTCACTGACGATTGGCCCCCTTGGATGACGGTGGTCACCTTGTCGAAGTAACCCGTGCCCACTTCCTGCTGGTGTGCCACGAAGGTGTAACCACGGCTGGCGGCGGCAAATTCCGGCTCCTGCACCATCTCGACGTAGTGCTTCATCCCCTCGCCACGGGCGTACTGGTAGGCCAGTTCGTACATGTGGAACCACATGTTGTGGATACCCGCGAGGGTGATGAACTGGTACTTGTAACCCATGTCGGACAGCTCCTGCTGGAAGCGGGCGATGGTGGCATCGTCCAGGTTCTTCTTCCAGTTGAAGCTGGGGGAGCAGTTGTAGGCCAGTATGGTGTCCGGGTACTGCGCCTTGATGGCTTCGGCAAACTTGCGCGCCTCGTCCAGATCCGGCTTGGCGGTTTCACACCACACCATGTCGGCGTAAGGGGCATAGGCCAGGCCGCGGGAGATGGCCTGCTCGATACCGGCCTGCACCTTGTAGAAGCCTTCTGCGGTGCGCTCACCGGTCAGGAAACCGGCATCGTAAGGGTCTGCATCCGTGGTCAGCAGGTCGGCCGCGTTGGCGTCGGTACGGGCAATCACCAGGGTGGTGGTGCCGCAGACGTCGGCTGCCAGGCGGGCGGCGACCAGCTTTTGTACCGCTTCCTGGGTGGGGACCAGTACCTTGCCACCCATGTGGCCGCATTTCTTCACCGAGGCCAGCTGATCTTCGAAGTGCACGCCGGCGGCACCCGCTTCAATCATCCCCTTCATCAGTTCGAAGGCGTTCAGCACGCCGCCGAAACCGGCTTCGGCATCCGCCACGATCGGCAGGAAGTAGTCGATGAAACCGGCATCCTGCGGACCCACCTTGTTGGCCCACTGGATTTGGTCGGCACGGGCAAACGAGTTGTTGATGCGCTCCACCACGGACGGGACAGAGTTGGCCGGGTAGAGGGACTGATCCGGGTACATGGTGGAGGACAAGTTGTTGTCCGCCGCCACTTGCCAGCCGGAGAGGTAGATCGCCTCTATACCCGCCTTGGCCTGCTGCACCGCCTGGCCGCCGGTCAAGGCGCCGAGACAGTTGACGTAGCCTTTCTTGGCGCTGCCGTGGATCAGTTCCCACAGTTTGTCGGCGCCGCGCTGAGCCAGGGTGTGCGCCGGCTGCAAGCTGCCGCGCAGGTTCACCACGTCTTCGGCGCTGTAGCCGCGTTTGATCCCTTTCCAGCGGGGGTTTTCTGCCCAGTCTTTCTCGATAGCCTGGATCTGTTGCTCACGGGTCAGTGCCATATCAGTTCCCTCTTTCATTGATTTCACGTTTCCATTGACTTGTTATTGGCGGGCTCCGCTGGGGAGACCCGGAGTTCAGAGCCGTTCGTAACCGGGCAGCGTCAGAAAATCGATCAGGGTGTCGGCGCAGGTGATCTGCTCCATCAGCTCGCTCGCCTCGGCAAAGCGCCCCGCTTGCCAGCGGGCATCGCCCAGCTCGTGTTTGACCACCTGCTGCTCCTCGGCCAGCATCTGGCGGAACAGCGCCTTGGTCACCACCTGGCCGTTCGACAGGCTCTTGCCGTGGCGGATCCACTGCCAGATGGAGGTGCGGGAGATCTCGGCGGTGGCCGCATCTTCCATCAGGCCATAAATGGGCACGCAGCCGTTGCCGTTGATCCAGGCTTCCAGGTATTGCAGGGCGACCCGGATGTTGGTGCGCATGCCCGCCTCGGTGCGCTCACCCTCGCAGGGGGCCAGCAGGTCGGCGGCCGTGATGGGGGCATCCTGCTCGCGCAGCACGCCGATCTGGTTCTTGGCGCCAACAGGAATGGTGGCGTTGAACACCGCCATGGCGGTGTCGGCGAGGCCGGGGTGGGCCACCCAGGTGCCGTCGTGGCCGTTGTGGGCTTCGCGTTCCTTATCCGCCTTGACCTTGGCAAACACCTGCTCGTTGACGGCCGCATCCTTGGCCGGAATGAAGGCGGCCATGCCGCCCATCGCCAGCGCGCCGCGCTTGTGGCAGGTCTTGATCAGCAGCCGCGAATAGGCGGAGAGGAAAGGTTTGTCCATGGTGACTACCTGACGGTCCGGCAGGACCCGATCAGGGTGATTCTTCAAGGTTTTGATGTAGCTGAAGATGTAGTCCCAGCGGCCGCAGTTGAGCGCGACTATGTGATCCTGCATCTGATAGAGCAGCTCATCCATCTCGAACACCGCAGGCAGGGTTTCGATGAGCACTGTGGCCTTGATGGTGCCGCGGGGCAGGCCGAACTTGTCTTCGGTCCAGGCGAACACTTCGCTCCACCAGCGCCCTTCCAGATGGCTCTGCAGCTTGGGCACATAGAAGTAGGGGCCCGAGCCCTTGGCCAGCAGTGCCTGATGGTTGTGCAGGAAGTAGAGGGCGAAGTCGAACAGGCCGCCTGGGATGGGGGCGCCATCGAAGGTCACATGTTTTTCAGGCAGATGCAGGCCACGCACCCGGCAGATGAGCACGGCCGGATCCGGGTTCAGGGTATAGGCTTTTCCTTCCGGACTGGTGTAGGAGACGGTGCCGTTGACTGCATCGCGCAGGTTGATCTGCCCCTCGATCACCTTGTTCCAGGCGGGGGCCAGTGAATCCTCGAAGTCCGCCATGAACACCTTGACGTTGGCATTGAGGGCGTTGATCACCATCTTGCGCTCGACCGGTCCGGTGATCTCCACACGGCGGTCCTGCAGATCGGCTGGAATACTGCGAATGGTCCAGTCACCGGCACGGATGTGGGCGGTTTCCGGCAGGAAGTCCGGCAGCTCGCCGCCATCGATGCGGGCCTGGCGTGCCACACGTTGTTTCAGCAATTCCCCTCTTTGGGGCGCGAAGCGTTCCACCAGTTCGGAGACCAGAGCCACCGCGTCCGGCGTCAGAATTTGCGCGTATTCGGGCAGCATCTCGCCCTGGATGCGAAGGCGGGCGCTGCAGTGGGTCTGAGCCGGTGCCGACATAAGGTTCACTCCTTTGAGAATTACATTTTGAACTTACTAACTACGACTAAAGTCGATCCCTGTTCTTTCAAACTTCCCGTAACAACGGGATAACACGATTCATAAGGTGCGAAATATTACCCTGTTCGTCAACCACTTTTTTAAAACGCCTGTTTTTGACCGGTGGTTAAGATGATGTTTTTAATGGACTTATGTGATTAGCGCAAAAGCTCTATGCAGATGGTTATGCGCTTGTTTTCCGACCCCTGATGGTGGTGTGATCCAGTAGAGGGAATACGGCTCGGGATGTAACTTATTACGTAATAAAATTACAAATGCAAAAACAAATCCCGACCTAACTCCAAGCTTTCAAAAAACAGCTGTATGAAATGAGAACGGCGATCCCAGTGAATATCCAGCTCCTGCCAACATTGGCTAGTGAACGTTTGTTTAAAACTTGGATGGTGAATGGGGGCCGAATGGGATTTACCCCACCAGCGAGGGGAAAGTGACGAGCAATAACGTAGGTTTGTATCACCTTGGCCTGACAACTCGCAGAGGGAGGGGAGGGTGATGGGTAGTGAATGCAACTGGTTATGTTCAGTTTTTCAGCATTTTATTGTTATTTGTATCAGCGGGCCTTCCTGGCCCCTCGGGAGGATGAAAGGGTGGCGAAATTCACGGCTCAGCGGCCACACTCTCCTGTTGCGTGCGGGGGATCCCTTGAGGGGCGGGATCAGTAATCGTCGTCCGGCGCCGCCAGATCGACCACGTCAAGACGCACTATGGTGCCGTATTCAGTGCCGTATTCGTTATCACCGAGCTCGACGTTCGGTAGTGGCAGGGGGGCCAGATCGGGTTGTGCGTCAACTGCTTGCGTCATGGGTGCTTGCCTCGTTGGATTGCAAGCCGGTTGGTGACTCCATCACCCGGATTTCCACCTCCCTGTATCCATTGCCGGCGGAAAAGTGGCGTATCCTAGCGATACTCGCCAGCGGTTTCAAGTGGTTCTGTATAAAAAACATGCCGTCGATAGTGATGGCTCTGTGGGCAAGGCGTTTGGCAGGACAATAAAGATGGGAAGCGGGCAACGAGGCAAAAAAATAGCCCAGTCGCGAGACTGGGCTATTTTCGGGGAAAATGGTCGGTGTGAGAGGATTCGAACCTCCGACCCTCTACACCCCATGCAGATGCGCTACCTGGCTGCGCTACACACCGACGAGGTCAGTCTGAGCTGACGGAAATGAGTCTAATGATATGGATCGGTTGGTGCAACTCCTTTTTTATCAGGGAGATGCCGACTGCTTCTTTATTGCGCAACCAAGATGTAGCTTGGGCCTGCAGGTGAGATTTGGCATAATCGCCGCCCCGTGTTGCGGTGCGTGCATCCACTGCTAGGCGAGCAGCCTTGCCGGGTGATCGCGTATGTCGTCATCAGCCGCTTGGCAGGGGCCGATCCTGGATAACCGCATCCGGGTAAAGAAGAGACGGATGAGCGATCAATCAGGCCGGGAAGCAGGACAAACCGTCATGAACAAGCTGTCGAGAGAGGACAGGGGCGTGGAACCACCAGAAATCGCACCGTGCTTGGGGCATGGCGAGCAAGACGAGCGCTGGATGCGCCACGCCATGGCGCTGGCCGCCAGGGCCGAGGGGGAAACGGGTGAGCTCCCGGTCGGCACGGCGCCAATGTTCAAGGCACAAAGGCAATATAAAGAGGTAAGGGCGTGACGCCATCAGAGAATGCTGACGCCTTTGAGCAAGCGCAGCAGGATGAACGCTGGATGCACCATGCCATGGCACTGGCCGCCAGGGCCGAGGGGGAAACGGGTGAGATCCCGGTCGGCACGGCGCCAATGTTCAAGGCACGAAGGCAATATAAAGAGGTAAGGGTGTGACGCCATCAGAGAATGCTGACTCCTTTGAGCAAGCGCAGCAGGATGAACGCTGGATGCGCCACGCCATGGCACTGGCTGCCAGGGCCGAGGGGGAAACGGGTGAGATCCCGGTCGGCACGGCGCCAATGTTCAAGGCACAAAGGCAATATAAAGAGGTAAGGGCGTGACGCCATCAGAGAATGCTGACTCCTTTGAGCAAGCGCAGCAAGACGAGCGCTGGATGCGCCATGCCATGGCACTGGCCGCCAGGGCCGAGGGGATAGGCGAGATCCCGGTCGGCGCCGTGCTGGTGCTGGGGGACGAGGTGGTCGGTGAGGGGTGGAATCGCTCCATCAGCGCCCATGACGCCTGCGCCCATGCGGAAATCATGGCGATCCGCGCCGCCGGTGTCCGGCTGGAGAACTACCGGCTGCTCGACACCACCCTCTATGTGACGCTGGAGCCCTGCTGCATGTGCGCCGGCGCCCTGATCCACAGCCGGGTCAAGCGGGTGGTGTACGGGGCGCAGGATCTCAAGACAGGGGCGGCCGGGTCCGTGTTCGAGATATTGCAGGACCCGCGCCACAACCACAGGGTCGAGTTGACCAGCGGTGTGCTGGCGGAAGCCTGCTCGGCCCAGCTGTCAGCCTTCTTCAAGCGTCGCCGCGCCGAGAAAAAGGCGGCCAGACTGGCGCTGCAACAAAGCGGCGGCCCCGCCGTCTGACACCAAGGGGGTGAGCCGCCTCGCCCCCTCGTTTGATGCCTTCATATATCCTCATATAAAACAGCAGGTTGGCACTGCTGCTTGCCGACAACGCCCTGCCTGAATGCCCCCCAAAATAACCTCTTCACAGAGGGCCTCGATGTAACAAAACTGTCATGCAACCGCCATATAATGCCGCCAAGCCTAGCTCACATTGAGGTCTTGCATGTCATCGGAATCGATAAACTTGGGTATGGCGGGCAGTAGAAAGCGCCGTATCAAGGATAAGTTGGCCAAGTACGGGGTCACCACGGGTGGTGCCCTGGTGCTGGTGGCCCTGTTGCTCATTTTCTTCTACCTGCTCTATGTGGTGAAACCCATCTTCAATGGCGCCACGATGGAGCCGACCGCGTCGTTCACGCTGCCCGTTGCGGGCAAGACCGCCTGGCTCGGGATGGAGGAGCAGAACGAGATTGGCTACCGCTTCAGCGACAAGGGGCTGGTCAACTTCTTCGCCGTCCAGGGGGATGGCAAGGTCAAGGTGGGTCAGGCGCTGGGTCAGGCCCAGGTCGCGGGTGACATCACCACGGTCGCGCCGCCGGCACCGGGTCAGAAGCTCATCGCCTACGGTTTTGCCGATGGCAAGGCGCTGGTGATGCAGCCCTACTTCAAGGTCTCCTATCCCAACGACGTGCGGGTCATAGAACCCAGCCTGCAGTATCCCTTCGGCGAAGCGCCCGTGGTGATAGATCCGCAAGGGAAAGCGTTGCAGCTGATGGTGTTCGAGGCGACCAAGGAGAAGATGGCCACCGCCGCCGTGACCGAGGATGGCCGCGGCGTGATGACGGTCATGAGCGGCGAGGAGAACTTCCTCTCCGGCGAGGTGGAGTGGAGCGCCCAGAACTACAGCATTCCCTCCCTGCCGCGTCATGTGGATCAGCTGTTGCTGACCCCCAATCTGCGCATCCTGTTCGTGCGTGAGGGCAACCGTCTCTCCGTCTACGACATTCACAACCTCAATGACATCTCCCTGCGCAACGTCATGGAGATCAATGCCCCCAACGCCAACGTGACCCGGGTCGAGCTGCTCTCCGGTGCCTCCTCTCTGCTGGTGGGCAACGACAACGGCGTCATCTCCCAGTGGTTCGAAGTGGCCAAGGACGGCAAGCGCCAGTTCACTCCCATTCGTGACTTCAAGGGCGATGGCCCGGTCGACTTGCTGACCCCGGAGCACTTTCGCAAGGGCTTCATCAGCGCAGGCAAGGATGGCACCGTCAGCTTCTTCCACGCCACCGGCGAGACCAAGCTGCTGAGCGAGAAGGTCGAGGGCGGCTCCCTGTCGGCCCTGGCCATTTCGCCACGCCACAACGTGCTGCTGATGCAGCAGGGGGATGGCTTCAAGCTGTTTGCGGTGGAGAATGAGCACCCCGAGGTGACCTGGTCTGCCCTGTGGCAGGAGGTGTGGTACGAAGGCTATCCTGAGCCCCAGTATGTGTGGCAATCCACCTCCGCCAGCAATGACTTCGAAGCCAAGCTGAGCCTGGTGCCGCTGGTGTTCGGCACCCTGAAAGCCTCCTTCTACGCCATGATGTTTGCGGTGCCGCTCGGCGTTGCCGGCGCCATCTACACCGCCTACTTCATGTCGGCCGGGCTGCGCAAATACGTCAAGCCGACGGTCGAGATCATGGCGGCACTGCCGACCGTTATCCTGGGCTTCCTGGCGGGTCTCTGGCTCGCTCCCATCATAGAGGGGGCGCTGCCCGGGGTGATCCTGCTGCTGATCCTGCTGCCGATGGGGATGCTGCTGACCGCGCTGGTGTGGAACTACCTGCCGGAGCGTGGCCGGTCGTGGTTGCCTGAGGGCTGGCACGCCATCCTGCTGATTCCTGTGCTGCTGCTGATCGGCTGGGGCGCCTTCGCGGTGAGCCCGCTCATCGAGAACGCCTTCATGCACGGCGATTCGCGCATCTGGCTGACCCACGAGATGGGTATCAAGTTTGACCAGCGCAACTCTCTGGTGGTCGGAATCGCCATGGGCTTTGCCGTCATCCCCACCATCTTCTCCATCGCCGAGGATGCGGTTTTCTCCGTGCCCAAGCATCTCACCCAGGGCTCACTGGCGCTGGGGGCGACCCCCTGGCAGACCCTGAGCCGGGTGGTGATCCTCACCGCCAGCCCGGGCATCTTCTCGGCCGTGATGATGGGCCTTGGCCGCGCCGTTGGCGAGACCATGATAGTACTGATGGCCACCGGCAACACCCCCATCATGGACTTCTCCATGTTCCAGGGACTGCGCACCCTGGCCGCCAATATCGCGGTGGAGATGCCGGAATCGGAAGTGGGCAGCTCTCACTATCGGGTGTTGTTCCTCGCGGCCTTCGTCCTGTTTGTGTTCACCTTTATGTTCAACACCCTGGCCGAGTTCATTCGTCAGCGGTTGCGTGAAAAATACAGCTCTCTGTAATGAGCCGTTCCATCAAAAGCGGCGTTCTGTATATGAACAAGGAATCGATAATGGGTAAGTGGTTTAAATCAGGGGCCCCCTGGATCTGGATGACCGGCGGTGCCGTCAGCCTGAGTCTGGTCGCGGTACTGGGTCTGCTGCTGCTGATTGGCTGGCGCGGTCTGGTCTACTTCTGGCCTCACCCCATCTATGAGTGGCAGCTCGAAGATGCAAACGGCAACAAGAGCGTGCTGATCGGCGAGATCAACGACCGTGAACTGGTGCCGGTGGAGCGGCTGCGCGCCGCGGGCTTGCCGCTGGAGGGGGAGGAGCGCGAGCTGCTGACCCGCTACCTGGTCAAGACCGGCAACCGCGAGTTCGTCGACCTCGATTTTCGCTGGGTGCTGGAGACAGACATCAAGTCCCAGAGCCTGCCGACCGAGCTGGCCATGGTGGAGCGTGCCACCAACGGCAACTTCTACGGCTACATAGTCGGGGTCAAGGAGGACGGCCGCGAGCTGAGCCAGGATCTGCATCCCGCGCTGCAACGGGTGCTGGCCCGTGCCAACGATCTCTCCGAACAGGCTGACGATCTGCAAAAAGGGGACATAGGCAGCATCAACTATCAGCTGGAGCGGCTGCGCCTGAAAGAGCGTAAGGCCGAGCTGGACGACAAGCTGACCGATCAGCTTAAAACCCAGCTTGCCGAGCAGCGTCAGGCCCTCAATGACAACTATCAGGTGCTGGAGAAGCAGCTCTTCTCCCTGCGTGCCCAGGCGGACAGAGACTCCATCACGGTCAAGGACATGCGTGGCGAGCTGGTGGTCATGCCCATGTCCAAGGTGCTGGACGTGGTGTGGCCCAACGACATGAGCCTGCTGGCCAAGGTGGACTACTGGTTCCACCAGATCGGCAAGTTCGTCTCCGACGATCCCCGTGAGGCCAACACCGAGGGCGGCGTATTCCCGGCCATCTTCGGCACCGTCTTCATGGTGTTCCTGATGGCTATCATAGTCACGCCGCTCGGCGTGGTGGCGGCTGTCTACCTGCACGAGTACGCGGGCAAGAACAGCCTGACCAAGATCATCCGCATCGCCGTGATCAACTTGGCGGGTGTGCCCTCCATCGTGTACGGCGTGTTCGGTCTGGGCTTCTTCGTCTACACCCTCGGCGGCTCGCTGGATCAGCTGTTCTATCCGGAAGCGCTGCCGAGCCCGACCTTCGGCTCCCCCGGCGTCATCTGGTCGGCGCTGACCCTGGCCATCCTGACCCTGCCGGTGGTGATCGTTTCCACCGAAGAGGGGCTGGCCCGGATCCCGAGCACCATTCGCCAGGGTTCGCTGGCACTGGGCGCCACCCAGGCCGAGACCCTGTGGCGCATCGTGCTGCCCATGGCGAGCCCGGCCATCATGACTGGCCTTATCCTGGCCATCGCCCGCGCCGCCGGTGAAGTGGCGCCGCTGATGCTGGTGGGGGTGGTGAAGCTGGCGCCGACCCTGCCGATGGATGGCAACTTCCCGTATCTGCACGTAGAGCGCAAGTTCATGCACCTGGGCTTCCACATTTACGATGTGGGCTTCCAGAGCCCCAACGTCGAGGCGGCGCGGCCACTGGTGTATGCCACCTCCTTCCTGCTGGTGACGGTGATCGTTGGTCTCAACCTGACGGCCATCGGCATTCGTAACCATTTACGCGAGAAGTTCCGTTCTTTGGAGCATTGATGATGAACCTGACGGACATCACAGGCATTCGTAACCACCTGCGTGAAAAATTCCGGTCGCTGGAACATTAATCCAGCCACCCCAGACTGATATTGAGGCAAGGGATGGGCGGCCAAAGATCGTGCCGCCATCTCTCACCACCCAAGCATGACGGTTGCCGGAACATGAATTTGCCGGTCACCACAGACTGATTTGAGGTAACAGATGATCAATGTAACGACAGCTTCCACCCAGCACACTGCCCTGGATCTGCTCAACCTGAGCCCGGAGCAGACCGCGCTGGAGGTCAAGGATCTCAACCTGTACTACGGCAACAAGCAGGCGCTGTTCAACGTCAACATGAAGATCCCCAAGGGGCAGGTGACGGCCTTTATCGGCCCGTCCGGTTGCGGCAAATCGACCCTGCTGCGCTGCATCAACCGGATGAACGATCTGGTGGAGATCTGCCGCATCGAGGGGGAGATCCAGCTGCACGGCCACAATATCTACGACAAGGGGGTGGATGTCTCCGCCCTGCGTCGCCAGGTGGGCATGGTGTTCCAGCGTCCCAACCCCTTCCCCAAGTCCATCTATGAGAACGTGGTCTATGGCCTGCGCCTGCAGGGGATCAACGACAGACGCACTCTGGATGAGGCGGCCGAGCGTTCACTGCGCGGCGCAGCCCTGTGGGACGAGGTGAAGGACAGGCTGCACGACAACGCCTTCGGCCTCTCCGGTGGCCAGCAGCAGCGTCTGGTGATCGCCCGGGCCATCGCCATCGAGCCGGAAGTGCTGCTGCTGGATGAACCGACTTCGGCGCTCGACCCGATCTCGACCCTCACCATCGAGGAGCTGATCAATGAGCTCAAGAGCCAGTTCACCGTGGTCATCGTCACCCACAACATGCAACAGGCGGCGCGGGTCTCGGATCAGACCGCCTTCATGTACATGGGCGAGCTCATCGAGTACTCGAACACCAACACCATCTTCACCACCCCGGCCAAGAAGAAGACCGAGGACTACATCACCGGTCGTTACGGCTAATAGTGTGAGTGGCAGAGCAGGGGTGATAGACATGAACAGCAAGAAACAGATTACCGGTCAGTTCAACGGCTAAGGCATGCTTGGTGCAATAAGGGTTATTGGTATGAGCAAGATGAGCATCAAGAAACAGATTACCGGTCAGTTCAACGGCTAGGGCATACTCGGAGCATAAGGATTATTTGTATGGACAATATGAACCTCAATAAACACATCTCCGGTCAGTTCAATGCCGAACTTGAGAGCGTGCGCAATCAGGTGCTGGTGATGGGCGGCCTGGTGGAGCAGCAACTGACCGACGCCATCGCGGCCATCCACGATCAGGATCTGGATGCGGCGCGCAAGATAGTGGCCAACGATCACAAGGTCAACGCCATGGAAGTAGCGATCGACGAGGAGTGCACCCGCATCATCGCCAAGCGTCAGCCCACCGCGTCCGACCTGCGGCTGGTGATGGCCATCATCAAGACCATCACGGATCTGGAGCGCATCGGCGACGTGGCGGACAAGATTGCCCGCATGCTGACCGACAACGCCAACAAGCCGCAACCGCCGCTGGTATCGCTCGAGAACATGGGCCGGCGCACCATCAAGATGCTGCACGATGTGCTCGACGCCTTTGCCCGCATGGATCTGGAGGCGGCCATCGCCGTCTACAAGGAAGATGACAAGGTGGACCGGGAGTACGAGTCCATCATTCGCGAGCTGATGACCTACATGATGGAAGATCCGCGCACCATACCCCAGGTGCTGAACGTGCTGTGGGCGGCGCGGGCCATAGAGCGGGTCGGCGATCGCTGCCAGCACATCTGCGAGTACATAGTCTATTACGTCAAAGGCAAGGACGTGCGCCACACCAAGGCGGACGAGCTCAATGAGCTGCTCGGCAAGCACTGACCGCAAAATGAATAAAAAGGCGCTTTGGGCGCCTTTTTTGTTGCACTGGGTGCCAGAGTAAGATATCGCCACCCAACAGGCGCTTTTCTGCTAGAATATGCCCCCTGTGTGAGTCCCGGATGGACTCACGGTCTGGTCTCCCAGGCCCAGTTTGCCGTCTTGTGCTAAGACGGGTGTAGCAATAGGTTAATCATGAGTTTTGCCGATAGTTTATTTTTTCTGATGTTGCTGGTTGCCGGCAGCGTGTTCTTCTCTCTTTCCGAGATATCCCTTGCCGCCTCCCGCAAGATCAAGTTGCAGGTGATGGCCGATGAGGGAAACCGCCATGCCGCCAAGGTGCTGGCGCTGCAGGCCCAGCCGGGTAATTTCTTTACCGTGGTGCAAATTGGCCTCAATACCGTCGCCATCTTGGGCGGTATCCTGGGTGAGTCTGCCCTGAATCCTGCCATCAAGGTGTTCATCTCCGGCTTCTATCAAGGCCCCTGGCTCAGCCAGATAAGCTCCGCCGCCTCCTTCGTGTTCGTCACCGGCATGTTCATCCTGATCGCCGACCTGATGCCCAAGCGCCTGGCCATGACCATGCCGGAGCGGATCGCCGTGGTGGTGGTACGCCCCATGCTGCTGTGCGTGACCCTGCTGATGCCGCTGGTGTGGTTCTTCAATGGCATGGCGAATGCGTTGTTCCGTCTGCTGCGGGTCTCCATGATACGCAACGACGAGATCACCTCTGACGACATCTATGCGGTGATGGATGCAGGCGCCGAGGCCGGCGTCATCCAGCGTGAAGAGCATCAGCTCATCGAGAACGTGTTCGAGTTGCAGTCCCTCGGCGTGACCTCCGCCATGACGGCCCGCGAGAGCCTCATCTACTTCACCCTGCAAGAGGGCGAGGAGAGCATCAAGGCCAAGATCGCCGAACACCCGCACAACAAGTTTCTGGTCTGTGACCACAACCTCGACAGCATCAAGGGCTTCGTCGATGCGAAAGAGCTGCTGATCCGAGTCATCAGCGGCCAGAGCATAGACCTCAACAGCGGCTCCCTGGTGCAGAACGTCATCATCATTCCCGACACCCTCAACCTCTACGAGGCGATGGAGTACTTCAAGAACCACAGGGGCGACTTCGCCGTGGTGATGAACGAATACGCGCTTGTGGTGGGGATAGTCACCATGAACGACCTGATGAGTACCGTCATGGGCGAGTGGGCCACCCACGTGGTGGAAGAGCAGATAGTGCAGCGGGACGAAAACTCCTGGCTGGTGGACGGGGTAACCCCCATCTCGGACGTGATGCGGGCCTTCGACATCGAAGAGTTTCCGGATAGCCAGAACTACGAGACCATAGCCGGTTTCATCATGTTCATGCTGCGCAAGATCCCCAAGCGAACCGACTCGGTGAAATACGCGGGTTACAAGTTCGAAGTGGTCGACATCGACAGCTACAAGATCGACCAGCTGCTGGTGACCCGGGTCGAACCCGTGGTGGCCGAGAAGCCTGCTCAGGAATCGTAAAGGAGCTATCAAGGAGTCATGAAGATGCAGTCTCATTCCCGTGCGCTGGCCTGTGTGGCGCTCGCCCTCGCGCTGGGCGCTTGCAGCCAGAGCGCACCCCGCAAGGCCACAGCCGTTGCCAAACCTGTCGCTCCCAAGGCGGTGGTGGTGCCGCAGCCGGATCCCGATGCCGTGGTGCAAAGTGGCGTGGCAGAGCCGAGCCCTGTGTTCGATGAAGAGTATCACGGCCCGGATCAGGGGTCCCTCGAGTCGGTGACCGCCCTGTTTGCCCGCGGCTACATAGAGTCGGCCATGCGCGAGACCATGCTGGCGGCGGTGCACAATGACTATCCGCTGCTCGGCATGCGGGATGTGCGGCTGACCGATCCTGTATCCAAGTTCCTCACCTCCGCCCATGCTGCCACCACGGCCCACGATTATCTCTATGCTGGGGTGCAGCGTCGACTGGGTCGTCCACTGAGCCCGGCTCAGTGGGAGCAGATCTGGCGTGGTCTGCCCCAGCAGGGTCGGGTTTCCGACTGGACCAAACAGATAAAACGGGTGCTGGCAGGGCGTTAAGCCACCTGTTCATCCTGTTGCAATGAGGCCACCCTTGGGTGGCCTCACGCTTTTCTACCTTCTGCCGCTTTCGCTGTTTTCCCGTCTCTGCTGTCTGCTGATGCCCTGTGATACCGATTGCCGTCGGCTCGGCTTTGTTCTATCTTGTTTTAGCCATCTAAACATCCATATGTTTTTATGGCCGTTTTGGCGGTTCACCCTGAATGAGCAAGGCGACGCACAGCCACGCCAGCCAGGAGAACAGCCACAGATGAAACATGCAGACAAACACAACAACAAAGAGACAGGACAGATGGAAACACAGGCATTGTGGGTACTGGACGGTGGCATGGGGCGTGAGCTGGCACGGCGGGGCGCGCCATTTCGCCAGCCCGAGTGGTCGGCGCTGGCGCTGATGGAGGCGCCGCAGACGGTGCGCGAGGTGCATCAGGCCTATGTGGCCAGCGGTGCCCGCGTCATCACCACCAACAGCTATGCGCTGGTGCCGTTTCATATCGGTGCCGAGCGTTTTGCCGCCGAAGGGGAAGCGTTGGCGGCGCTGGCTGGCCAGCTGGCCCGCGAGGTGGCCGATGAACAGGGCGGTGCCGTGCAGGTGGCGGGATCCTTGCCGCCGCTGTTTGGCTCCTACCGCGCTGACCTGTTCGAGGCGGACAGAGTGGGCGAGCTGGCAACGCCGCTTATCCGGGCGCTGGCGCCCCATGTGGACATCTGGCTGGCCGAGACCATGAGCCTGATTGCCGAGCCGCTGGCGCTCAAGGCGCTGTTGCCGGCGGATGGCAAGCCGTTCTGGGTCTCCTTCACCCTGGAGGACGAGGCGCCGGGCAGCGAGCCGACCCTGCGCTCCGGCGAGCGGGTGGTCGATGCCGTCACTGCGCTGGTCGCGGTCGGGGTGGATGCCATCCTGTTCAACTGTTGCCAGCCCGAGGTGATTGAGGCCGCGTTGACGGTGGCTGGCGCCAGATTGCAGGCGCTGGGTCGAGGGGATATTCGCCTCGGCGCCTATGCCAATGCCTTTCCGCCCCAGCCAAAAGAGGCCACCGCCAACGACGGGCTGGACGAGATCCGCGCCGATCTGGGGCCGCTGGATTACCTCGGCTGGGCCGAGCGCTGGCGCACCGTCGGGGCCTCTCTCATCGGCGGTTGCTGCGGCATAGGCCCAGAGCATATTCAGGCCCTGGCCAGACGGCTGCGCTAAGGAGAGCATATGAAAGAGAGCAAAATAGGCCTCTGGTCCCTCACCGCCCTGGTGTTCAGCTCCATGGTGGGGGCGGGCATCTTCAGCCTGCCCCAGAACATGGCCGAGGTAGCCGGCGCCCGCGCCGTGCTGATCGGCTGGGGCGTGACCGGGGTGGGCATAGTGGCGCTGGCCATGAGCTTCCTCTACCTGTCGAGGCTCAGACCGGATCTCGATGGCGGCATCTACAGCTATGCCCGCGCCGGCTTTGGCGATCTGGTGGGTTTTTTCTCCGCCTGGGGTTACTGGCTGTGCGCCACCATAGGCGTGGTGGGCTATCTGGTGATCGCCTTCGCCGCCCTTGGCAGCTTCGTCGATACGCCAACCGAAATCTGGTTTGGCGAGGGCAACACCCTAACCGCCTTTATCGGCGAATCCTGCATCCTCTGGGCCGTGCACCTGCTGGTGGCCCGTGGCGTGCAGCAGGCCGCCCTGTTCAATCTGGTGGCGACCCTGGCCAAGAGTCTGCCGCTGCTGCTGTTCATCCTGTTCGCCTGCTACTGGTTCGACCCTGTGACCTTCGCGGCGGATCAGGGGGGCAGCACGCTTGCTGTGCCGGTCTCCGAGCAGGTGCGCAATACCATGCTGATCACCCTCTGGGTCTTCACCGGGATCGAAGGGGCGGCCGTGCTGTCGGCCCGTGCCAGAAACAAGCGAGATGTGGGCACGGCCACAGTGCTGGGGGTGGTGCTGGCGCTGCTGCTCTATGTGCTCATCTCTGTGCTGGCGCTGGGGATATTGAGCCGCCCTGAGCTCGCGGCCCTGCCCAACCCCTCCATGGCGGGGCTGATGGCCCAGATGACAGGCTCCTGGGGCAAGCTGCTCATCAGCGTCGGCCTCATCGTCTCGGTGCTCGCCTCTTACGTGAGCTGGACCCTGTTCTCGGCCGAGGTGCCCTTCAGTGCGGCGCGCCACGGCGCCTTTCCGGCCATCTTCCGGCGCCAGAATCGCAACGGCACTCCCATAGCGTCGCTGTGGCTCACCAGCCTGACGGTGCAGGGCTGCCTGCTGCTGGTGTGGTTGCTTGGCAAGGGGTATACCAGCCTGCTGCTCATATCCACCTCCATGATCCTGGTGCCCTACCTGCTGATCGGCCTCTTCCTGCTCAAACTCTCCTTGAGTGGCGAGGGCAATGGCCTGATGCGGACTGTAGCGCTGGTGTCGAGCGGCTACGGCCTCTGGCTGCTCTATGCCGCCGGGGTGGAATACCTGCTGCTCTCCTTGCTGCTGTACGGGCCGGGCCTGCTGCTGTTTCTCTACAGCCGCCGTCAGCTGGCTGGCGCCGAACGACTTAGTGGCCGCGAGCGACTGCTGGCCGGGATAACCCTGGTGAGCCTGATTCCCGCACTCTGGTCATTTGCCCATGTCTGATCCGGGCCTGTGACTGGTAATGAAAGAGAGCGCCCTGGTGGCGCTCTCTTTTTTTACTCTGCTGCAAGATTCAGATTCATACGCGGCCAGCCGGCTTGCCAAACAGCACGCCGAGTTTCTGCTGCCAGGGGAGGCCGCGGGCCTCGCGCAGCATGTCGCGCCACTCGTGGAAGGTGAGGGTGAGCGGATTGAAGCTGCGGACCGGCTTGGTGATGCCGAAGCGGCAGGGCTCGGCGGGGTCCTCCTCCACGAAGGTGCCAAACAGCCTGTCCCAGATAATGAGCACGCCGGCGAAGTTGCGGTCTATGTATTTGGCGTTGCTGGCGTGGTGCACCCTGTGGTGGGAGGGGGTATTGAAGACCCACTCAAGCCGGCCCAGCTTGCCCACCACCTGGGTGTGAACGAAGAACTGAAAACCCAGGCTGAGCAGCACGGTCGCCACCACGGCTTGGGGCGGGAAGCCGATGAGGATCATGGGGATCCAGAACAGCCACATGCCTGAGATTGGGTACATCAGACTCTGGCGAAAGGCGGTGGAGAGGTTGAGTCGCTCCGAGCTGTGATGCACCACGTGGGAGGCCCACAGCCAGCGCACATGGTGGCTGGCAAAGTGGAACAGCCAGTAACAGAGATCCTGCAGCAAAAAGAGCAACAAGATGCTCCAGAGATTGAGTTCTATGTCGAACAGGCGCCAGCCCCAGAGGGCGTCATACAGGTAGGCGATGGCGATGGCCGTCAGTGCATCGCCCCCCTGATGCATCAGGGCCAGGGTGGCGTTGGCGAACAAGTCTCGCCACTGGTAGGTGGCGGTGGGAAAGGCCGCCCCGTGCTTGCGCAGGTAGAGCATCTCCCAGCCGATAAAGGCCAGGAAGATCGGGGAGAGATAAAGCAGCAGCAGTTGCACATCCATGTCGGGCATCCGGTTTGACCAGTTGGGTTCCAGCATACCGAATAGATTTAAAATTTCATTAACATTTCATGTCCCAAGCCGTGCAGGCCCTGCCGGGGCACAGATTCAACGGCTTGTTTTTACTGACAAATAGTGACCGTTGATGACATGCCCTTGGATGCACCATCCCGAAGCCGGCACCCTGTCGTCTGGTGGGTCCTCGCTTACACTGGAACAATGAGCGTCCCGATTGGGGACTCGATGGGTGGCAAGGTGCCGGTAATGGAGGGGAGGATGAGAACGATCCATTTATATGTCGTGCTCGGCCTGCTGAGTGCGAGTGCGCAGGCGAATGACAGCTTCAACAGCGAGCTGAGTCATTTCATCGGTGGCGCGGCCATGGGGGCGGGCTTTACGGCGATCGCCGATCATTACGGCTATCGGGAACAGAGAGGCTGGATCGGGTTCGGGGTTTCCACCGGGATCGGGGTGGTGGGAGAGCTGGCGTCGAGAAACGGCGAGTTCTCAGCCCTCGACGCGGGTGCCAATGCGCTGGGGGCGGTGATTGGCGCCTTTGCCACCGAGCACTGGATCCTGGCCCCCGTAGTGCTGCCCGAGCAGCACTACGCAGGACTGATGACCCGTTATCGCTTCTAAGAGCCAGCCGCGCTGGCCACTTTACTGATGGGCATCAATAACAGAGGGAGCCATGGGCTCCCTCTTCTGCTCTCTACGGCTGTCAGCGTCAGAGCACCTGACTCAGGAACTGGCGCAGGCGCGGGGAGGGGGGATTGTCGAAGAAGTCGGTCGGCTTCTCATCCACCAGCAGCTCACCGTTTTCCATGAAGAGCACCCGATCCGCCACCTCGCGGGCAAAGCCCATCTCGTGGGTCACCACCACCATGGTCATGCCCTCGCGGGCCAGCCCCTTCATGACGTCCAGCACCTCGCCCACCATCTCGGGGTCGAGCGCACTGGTGGGCTCGTCAAACAGCATGATGCGCGGCTGCATGGCGAGTGCCCGGGCTATGGCCACCCGCTGTTGCTGGCCGCCGGAGAGCTGGGAGGGATAGCTCTCGGCCTTGTTCGACAATCCCACTTTCAGCAGCAGGGCCTTGGCCCTGTCCCGCGCATCGTTGCGCGACAGCCCGCGTACTTTTTGCGGTGCCAGGCAGATGTTGTCCAGCACGTTCAGGTGGGGGAAGAGGTTGAAGGACTGGAACACCATGCCAACCTCTTCCCGCAATTTGTTGACGTCACCCGGTTCGGTCAGGCTGATGCCATCGACCACTATGTTGCCGTCGTTGATGGTCTCCAGCTGGTTGAGGGTGCGCAGGAAGGTGGATTTGCCCGAGCCGCTGGGGCCCACTATCACTACCACTTCCCCTTCGGCCACCTGGGTGCTGACGTTTTTCAGGGCGTGCACCTCGGTGCCATAGAATTTTTCGACACCTGTCGCCTTGATGATGGGATCAGTTGCTGCGCGCATGTTTCACCTCCAGACGGCGTACCGGGAAGGTGCGGGGCGTGCCTGTGATGGCAGCACTTCTAGACTCCTGTTGAGCCTTGATAATGGGATCAGTTGCTGCGCGCATATTTCACCTCCAGACGACGTACCAGGAAAGAGAGAGTGCCAGTCAACACCAGATAGAGCAGGGCCACGGTGAACCACACCTCGAACGGACTGAAGGTGGAGCTGACCACCTCGCGCCCCGCCTTGGTGAGATCCGTGATGGAGATGACAGACACCAGGGAGGAGTCCTTGATGAGGTTGATGAACTGGCTCGCCAGCGGCGGCAGTACCCGCTTGAAGGCTTGCGGCAGTATGACGTAACGCATGGTCTGGGCCGAGGTGAGCCCCAGGCTGCGACCGGCCTCCATCTGCCCCTTGTGAATGGAGCTGATGCCGGCGCGCACGATTTCGGCCACATAGGCGCCGGTAAAGACGGCCAGCGCCGCGACCCCGGCGGTGAACCTGTCCAGGTTCAGCACTGTGCCGATGAAGAAGTAGACGATGAAGATCTGCACCAGCAGCGGCGTGCCGCGAATGAGCTCCACATAGGTGACCGCCAGATTGCGCAGGGCCGGGTTCGGGGAGAGGCGGGCCAGGCCTGCCAGGGTGCCGAGCAGGATGGCGAACACGCCCGCCACCAGAGAGAGCTTGACCGTGACCCAGACGCCCCAGGCGATGGGGCCTGCGGTCCAGGTGAGTTCGGTATCCAGGGTATCGCCCCGGAAGATGGTGTCCCCTTCGGCGACCTTCACCCCTGTGCTGGCGATGGCCTGGCGTTGATTGGGGTCGAGATCGTTTTGCAGGAACAGCTTGCCCTGTTCGGCGCTGGTGGTACCGGCGACCACTGTGCCGTCAAATTCGGCCAGGTTGTTCTGTTCCGCCTGATAGGCGATGTATTGGGGGATCCGCTCCCAGCGCCAGGTGTAATCCACGGACTGAACCGCTTTATAGATGCCGAATACGGCAGCCAGCAGCATCAGCAGGAAGACGCCGTGCCAGAGCAACTTATTGGGTTGTTTTTCCATCTGTCTTGTTGGGTTGTGCACTGTCGCAACCTCGTTGTAGTTATTTATTGTGTGGGGATCTGCGTGAAGGGGCGGCAGGCCGCCCCTTGCGAGGTTACTTGAGCTGATTCAGCCAGGCGTTGGATTCGAACCACTTCTTGTAGAGGCGGTCGTAGCTGCCATCACCCTTGATCTGGCGCAGGTAGTTGTTGAACCAGTTGAGGGTGTCCTGGTCGCCCTTGCGGATAGCCCAGGCCAGAGGTTCGAAGGTGAACGGCTTGTCCAGGTGCACCACGGCGCCTGTGTTCTGGGAGGCGAAGATGGCGTTGTAGGGCAGGTCATAGACGAAGGCATCGACCTTGCCGTTGATAACTTCCAGCTTGGCGTCGTCCTGGGTTTCAAACTGCAGCAGGGTGGCTTTGGGGATCAGACGCTTGACCGCCTGCTCGCCCGTGGTGCCGAGCTTGACCGCGATCTTGTACTTGGGATCGTTGAGATCGCTGAAGGACTTGATCTCGCCAACCTTCTCCTTGCGCAGCACTATGGTCTGGCCCACGACTATGTAGGGATCGGCGAAGTTGACGCGCAGGTTGCGCTGGGGGGTGACTGTCATGCCGCCCATGATGACGTCGAACTTGTCGGTCAGCAGCGCCGGAATGATGCCATCCCAGGCGGTGTTGACGAACTCGACCTTCACGCCCATCTCCTTGGCGACCATCTTGGCAAGATCCACATCGAAACCTATGTACTGGCCCTGTTTGTTGGTCATTTCGAAGGGTTGATAGCCGGCGTCGAAGCCGACCCGCAGCACACCGCGCTCCAGCACGGCGTCCAGAGTGGAACTAGGCGCGGCACTGGCCAGCCCGCAAAACAGCAAGGTAGATAGAATGAGTTTTTTGATCATAAGTGACGTCTCTGTCGATGTTGTGTTCAGCCTTGAACCTGCTCCCGTGCGACTCCGTGGCACAAGAGACTGCTGCATCCGGCAACAGGCAAGACAGGATTATTGTCTTGGTTGAGGCAAAAGCCCCATATGAGATTCCATTTCCTGTGTGCTGAGTGAAAAATGTACCAAATTCCGATTGTGCCAGATGACTCAATAGGTTAGTGGCGCTTTTTCCCCGTGACTGCACTCATAAAATCACACGAAAACAACATATCTATCTAATGGAGCGGGTTCAAGTCCAAAATGCCCGCGGGACACTTTGTTACACCGAGCCCTCTCATCAGCGGTGTCAAACGTTACTCACCTTGCGGTGGGTCGCAGGGTAGGGATTCTTATGAGGCATTTTTAGCGGAATTTTATGCAACAGGTGAACTTTTATTGAGGATTTACTCAGACGCCACTGGGTCTTGTTTTGCGCTTCAAATATACTCAGTTACCTTCGTTTAGTGGCACGGGTATGGACGCCTCAATACTGCTCAAGCTGGATGTATTCACCCTGATGATCATGGCCCTGGGTGGCTACAGCCTCGGTTTTATCACCCTCTCCATCATATGGTCGACCCACAGGGAGATCCCCGGACTCGGACTCTGGTGGTGGTCGAGCCTGTGCGCCCTGGCGGCCCAGAGTCTGTTCACCCTGCAGGCCTTCATGCCCAATCTGGCGGGGATCTGGCTGGCCAACCTGCTGATCACCGTCTGCCTCGCCCTGATGCCGCTGGCGCTGCAGCGCTTCTTCGGCAAGCCCCTCAGCTGGCGTGCCACCGCCCTGTTCATGCTGATCTATGTGCTGATCCTGAGCTGGAGCATCTTGTTCAACGAACAGATGGCGCCCCGGGTGCTGCTGGCCTGCCTGAGCTACATGGTGCTGGGGGCGGTGATCGTCTTTCTCATCTGGCGGCATGGCTATCCCGCCTACCTGCCCGCCGTGCTGGTGTTCACCGTGGTCAATATCCTGCTATACGGCTTCAACCTGATGCGGATGGGTTTTCTGCTGCAGGGGGATGCCCGGGTGCTGATGGATCAGAGCGGCGTCAATGTGCTGCCCTTTCTCTCCATGCTGATGGGCAGTTACCTCTCCACCTTCGGGGTGCTGCTGCTCTGTACCCAGTACCGGGCGCTGGCGCTGCGCCAGCAGGCCAGCCACGACTCCCTGACAGGTCTGCTGAACCGGCGCGGTTTCATGGAGCGGATGGCGGCGCGGCGGGTGAGCGAGTTTGGCGCCCTGGCCGTGCTGGATCTGGATGACTTCAAGCAGATCAACGATCGCTACGGCCACGAGGCGGGGGACAGGGTGCTGGCGGCCGTCGGTGCCTACCTGGGCGGACGGCCCGAGCTGGTGGCCAGCCGCTTTGGCGGCGAGGAGTTTGTCGTGCTGCTGCCGCAGGAGGATGAGCAAGCCCAGCAGGCGCGCTGCGAGCAGATATTGCAGGATCTGGCGGCGCTGGAGCTGGACGGCATCGGCATCACGGTCAGCATGGGGCTGGCGCGCTGCCAGCACGGCTGGCATTTCGACACCCTGTTCAGCCAGGCCGACGGCGCCCTCTATCAGGCCAAGCGAGAGGGCAAGAACCGGATCTGCCGCCTGGCCTGACGCCTCAAGGCGCCAACTCCACTTCCGGGGCCTGGGTGCGCGGCGCCTGGGCCTTGAGGAAGGGAAGCAGCAACAGGGCCGAGACCCCGGCCGCCACCGAGATCACCACGAAGAAGCCGTTCCAGTGCCAGATCTCCATCACCTTGGCCAGCGGATAACCCGACAGCGCCGCCCCCATGTAGGCGAACAGGCCGACGAAGCCGGTGGCGGCCCCCGCCGAGTTTTTGTGGGAGCACTCGGCCGCCGCCATGCCGATCAGCATCTGGGGGCCGAACACGAAGAAGCCGATGGTGAAGAAGCAGGCCGCCTGCATCACATAGCTGAAGAAGGGCATCAGCCACAGCGACCCCACCGCCAGCAGTATCCCTACCGCGAAGATGAGGTTCATGGGCCCGCGGTTGCCGTTGAACAGCTTGTCCGATCCCCAGCCCGCCACCAGGGCGCCGATAAAGCCCCCCACCTCGAACATGGAGATGGCCGAGTTGGCGCTCATCAGGTTGAAGCCGCGCTGCTCTGTCATGTAGAGATTGCCCCAGTCGTTGATGGCGGTGCGCACCACGTAGACCAGCACGTAGCAGCAGGCCAGCAGCCAGATGTAGGGGTTGCCGAGCACGTATTTGCGCAGGATCTGGCGAGGAGATAGGCCCGCATCCTGGGTCTGCTGGGCGATCTCCAGCGCATCCTGGCGCCACTCGCCGACCGTGGGCAGCCCCATGGCACTCGGGGTGTCCCGCAGCCGCCAGCAGAGGAACAAGCCGGTCAGAATGGCGATAACGCCGGGCACTATCATGCCGTAGCGCCAGCCGTGTTGCAGGGCAATGGTGCTGACGATGAGCGGGATCAGGGCCCCGCCCACGTTGTGGGCCGTGTTCCAGGCCGACCACCAGAAGCCGCGCTCGGTGCGCGAATACCAGCTGGTGAGCAGCTTGGAGCAGGGGGGCCAGCCCCAGCCCTGGAAGAAGGCGTTGGCGACCCAGAGTGCCGCAAACAGCCACAGCGACGAGGAGAGGCCGAACAAGATGTTGATGACCCCGGTGGCCATCAGCCCCAGCCCCATGAAGTAGCGGGGGTTGGCGCGGTCGCTGATGATGCCGGAGAAGAACTTGGAGCAGCCGTAAGTGATGTAGAACAGAGTCCACAGCATGCCGATGTCTGACTTGTCCAGCATGCCGTCCGCCAGCATGTCCGGCATGGCGAAGTTGAAGCTCTTGCGGGTGAAGTAGAAGACCGCATAGCCCAGGTACATGGTCAGCAGAATATGCAGCCGCCAGTGACGGTAGCTGGCATCGATCTCGGTCTGATCGCGGATGAGCGGCTGGGGCGGCGCGCTTCTCATAAAGCTCAGCATGCAGGGCCTCGCTGGATAAGGGGGTCAGCCATGAGGCTCCTCCCGTTTGCGATTGGGCAGGGCCACGGTCAGCTGGGTGCCGTGGATGCAGGAGAGTTGCAGGCTGCCGCCGAGGGCCTGCACCCGCTCGCGAATGCCGAGCAGGCCATACCCCTGGGGCGTGCGGTGCTCCGGCAGGCCGCAGCCGTCATCCTCCAGCAACAGCAGTAGGCGCTCGGCCTGGCGATGGGCGCGAATGGTGACCGAGCTGGCGTTGGCGTGTTTGACCACGTTGTTGAGCCCCTCCTGACAGACCCTAAACAGGGTGACCCGCTGGGCGTCGGAGAGCCCCTCGTCCGCCAGCTGCCACTCGAGCCGGGTGACGATACCGCGGCGCTCCAGCTCCAGCTCCCGCAGCAGGCCGCGCACCGCCTGCTCCAGACTCATGTCGTCGAGCTGGCGCGGGCGCAGGCGACCGAGCAGGCCGCGCACCGCATCGTAAATACCGAGCGACAGGGTTTCGATGAGGGCGCTGCTCTGACCGACGCCGGCGTTGTCCGGCGCGAGACGCCGTACTATGCCGGCCTGGGTGCGGATGGCTGTGATGGTCTGGCCTATGTCGTCGTGCAGCTCGCGGGCCACCTCCTTGCGGATGCTCTCTTCTGTCTCCAGCAGCCGCTCGGTGAGCTGGCGGTTGTGGGCGAGCTGGCGGGTCAGCGCCTGATTGAGCTCGCGCTGGCGCTGGATGCCGGCCCCCAGCAGCAGGCCGGTCAGGCTCTGGGCCAGCAGGGAGAGCAGCAGATCCAGCGGGTGTTCGTGCCAGGCCTGGCCCGCCATCAGGGCGACCGTGTTCATCAGGGTGGCGAGCAACGCCCCCTGCCAGCCGTAGCGCCAGGCCATGGCCATGATGGGAATGGCGAGGCAAAACGGGGTGAAGCGCACCAGCGAGTCCGGCAGGCCGAGCTGCAGCCAGAGGCTCAGCACGAACAGCAGCAGATACCAGACCAGATGACGAAAGCGCCAGTCCACCGGTTGATCCACCAGCGCAGGTCCGAGCGGCACCCAGGTGGCGCGGGTGAGGTAGTGCCAGATCAGCATGCAGGTGGAGGTGAGGGTCAGGCCGCCGGTCAGGGTGAGCAGCAGGGCTGTGAGGCCATCTTCCCCGGCCAGATGCCAGAGCAGGGATTGCAGCAGCGCCGCCACAGTGACGGTGGCGAGCAGCACCAGCAGCTGTTGCCAGTCGTTGCGCACCTGCTGGCGGCGGGCGATGAGCAGCGGCAGCAGGGTGAGCAGGCTGCCCGCCTGGATCAGCGGCCACAGCGGCAGTCCCACCTCCTGATTGAGCCAGTAGAGCAGCAGGGATTCACACAGCAGCAGCGGCGGCCAGTAGGCGATCGGGCTTTGCAGCAAGAGGCCGAGGCGCAGGCCGAACGGGAACAGCAGCACCGCCAGTATGGGGGATCCCGCCAGATGCAGGCTGATGCTCCACAGGCAAAACCAGCCGGCGGCAAAGATGAAGCTGGCCGCCAGCGAGATGGCGACATAGCTGGCGAGACGGGAGATCACCAGCTGTCCAGCATGCGGTGGGCCAGCTCCACGTTGTTGCTGACTTTCAGTTTGTCCATCAGGTTGGCGCGGTGCACGTGCACCGTCTTGGGGGAGAGGCCGAGCTGTTCGGCGATGGCTTTGACCTCGAGCCCCCGCGCCAGCAGCTGCGCCACTTCCCGCTCCCGGTTGGTGAGGGGATCCTGACTGTTGCAGGCCAGCTTGTGGGCTATGTCCGGGGTCAGGTAGCAGCCACCGTGGGCGGCGGTGCGCACCGCGGCGATCAGCTCATCCGGGCTGCAGCGCTTGGAGAGAAAGCCCTTGGCACCGGCCTGCAAGGCCTGTTCGATCAGTGCCGGACTGTCGTGCACCGACAGCATCACCACGGCGAGGCCGGAGGGGAGGCGCTTGAGCAGGTCCAGCCCGGATTGATCCGGCATTGAGATGTCGCACACGCACAACTGCACGCCGCTGCCCGGCAGCCCGGCGAGGGCGTCGGCGGCCGAGCCGAATTCGGCCACGACCTTGAGATCGGGCTCGAGATTGAGCAACTGGGCAAAACCGGAGCGGACGATCTGGTGATCGTCGATGAGGGCAATCTTTATCATGATGTCAGCCTGAAATCTGCGGCCAGGGTGCTGGCGCGGCCAACAAGATACCTGCCGCCTCGCTCGGGCTCAAGAGGAAGGGCGCATTGTGGTCGGTATGGTGGGTGCTTCCGCCCCAAAGCTTGATCGGGATCAGGGAGGGGATGGCTTTGCACCCGGCCTGGGCCTGGGAGAACACGCGCCGTCCCCCCGTGGTGCTCGGGTCGGCGCGTGCCCGTGGCGGCTAGCGGTGCAGCTCGCCCGCCCGTTCCGGCTGATAGACCACTTCCAGGATCTCGACCTGGATGGTGCGCCCGGCGGGGCCCGGCCAGGCGATGCTGTCACCCACCTTCAGCCCGAGCAGGGCGCTGCCGACCGGAGCCAGCACTGAGATTTTGGACTCATCCCCCTGCACATCCTTCGGATAGACCAGGGTCAGACAGAAGTCGTTGCCGCTGCTCTGCATCTTGAAGCGCACAGTGCTGTTCATGGTCACCACGTCCGGCGGCATGTCGGCCGGCTCGCGCATCTCGGCGCGGTCCAGCTCCTCCTGCAATGCCAGGTGCTGCGGGTGGTTGCCGAGCAGTTGCTCGATGCGATCGAGATCCAGGCTGGAAATCACGAGATGAGGTCTTTGCATAGGATATTCCTTATCAATGGGTCATATGACCAGGATGGCGGGCAAGCTGGTCGCAAAAGGGGGTCGATACGAAAAAACAGATCGGGAACGCATGCCCCCGAACGACTCGCTGTCAGGGGCGAGGGCGGGGGCTCAACGGGGTGTGAGCTGGCTTGGAAAAATCATGAACGCTTTCATGGGGATACCATAACCATTCTGGACTGCTTTGGCAATTATCCTGATAGGCTTGTCAGGGGGCCTGATAATCGTACTGCTTGATGATGCGCGCCAGGCTGCCATCGTCGCGCATGGCGAGAATGGTCTTGCGCCAGCGCAGCGCCTCGGCAGGGGGAAAGCGGGGGCTGGCGGCAAGGTAGAGTGCCGTCTGTTGCAGGGTGTCGCCGCGCACCAGATCCGCCAGCGGCAAGCCGGCCTGCTGCTGGTTGTCGCGGGCGCTGTTCCAGGCCACGGCCCAGCCCTGAATGCGATCCAGCGCCAGCTTGCTGGCATTGCTGACCTCCTCGGCCACCACATCCTGTTTCACCTGGCCAAGCGGCTGGATCAGGCTCTGGCCATAGGATCCGCGCATCACCCCTATGGTCAGGCCGGGCAGTGCCTTGACCGAGAGTGGCTCGGGGTGGTGCTGGCGATGGCTGACCAGCACGAAGGCTTCGTCCAGCAGGGGGGCAATCCAGAGAAACAGCGGCTCGCGCTGGGGGCTTTTGACCGGTGGCACCAGCAAGACGTTCTGGCGATGGCGGGTCTGGCTGAGGGCGCGGGCCAGCGGCATCAGCTCTATGGTCAGCGGCTCCTTGAGGCGGCGGGCGGCTTCCTCCAGCACCTCTATGGCCATGCCGCTCGGGGCGCCCTGATAGGAGCGGATGACATAAGGGGGGATCTCGGCCGCGATGACCACAACGGCATGGGCCTGAATGGCCGGAAAGAGCAGGCTGCAGCACAACAGCATGAGAACGGGAATGCGCATAGGAGACCGGATCAGGGATGAGTACACAGAGTGTAACATCCCGTTACCGCAAGTCAGCTCACCCCATTCAGGGTGGCGCGTCAGTCGAAGAAATCCCTCAGATCCAGGGTCTGGTAGCCCTCCAGCTGCAGCCAGGGCAGCTGCTTTGGCAAGGGCTTTAGGGTCACCTCCATCCGGTAGCTGCGATAGCCGTCCAGGCTTGCCGACTCCACCACCAGCGGCAACTGCCAACGGCTCGACCAGAGGATGCGGGTGCGCTGCCTGCCCTCGCGCCCTTCATACCAGCGCGCCTGCTCGGGGGCGGCCTCATCGAGGGGCGTCATCCCTTGCAGCAGGGCCGGGTTGACGAGGTAGCGGATCCGCTCCCAATCCGGCTTGAAGGCCACCTGGCCATACTCTTCCTCCGGCACCTCCACCAGCTGGTTGTGCCAGCTGTCGGCGTAGCGCAGTTGCAGATCCCCCTGTGCGTCGCGGGTCACCCAGCGCGCCGCCATCTGATGGGTGAAGTGCTTGTGGCCCGGGTTGGCATCGTGGGTGGCGTGATAGGCGCGTGCCAGCGGCAGCGGGATCAGCCGCTGGCTCCACACCTGGTTGCCGACCCGCATCCACTTCTCCTGCCAGCTGTTTTCCTTGGCGATGCCATCGCTGCTGGTGACCCTGTCGTGATAGCTGATCCGGGCGGCCAGATCGGGGGTCTCCTCGGCATGAGCCTGAAAGGAGAGGGCGCTGCCAAGCAGCCATAACGGAAGTAACAGTCGCATCATGCTTGATCGCTCGAAAGAGCAGGGCCCGGGTTCAGGAACCCGGGCCCTGCCGCTTACAGGCCGAGCGCCTCCCGCAGTTTGCCGAACACCTTGGTGTTGTCCAGCGTGCCCTTGAAGCGGCTGCTGCCGGCGCCGTCCGCGAACAGCATCACATCGCCGCCGCCGTGGGTCTCTGAGCCCAGCTTGACGCCCGTCTCCTGCAGGTAGTCATCCGCCATCACCTCATCGCTGGTGAGGGTGGGGCGCACCGCCGGGCGGTTGGGGCCGTTGCCGAACACTAGCGTGGTGAAGGGTTTGCCATCCACGTCGTTCTGGGTCGAGCCGTCGGCGTTCTTGACCAGATCCAGCACCTTGTTGCCCTTGGCGGAGTAGCCGTTGATGGTCATGGTGTGGTCGTGGTCGGCGGTGACCACGATCAGGGTATCTTTCAGGTCCACCTTGCCGAGCGCCGTCTTGACCGCTTCATCCAGCGCCACCGCATCGGTCAGCGACCGCTTGGCATTGGTGCCGTGCAATGCGTGGTCGATGCGGCCCCCTTCCACCATCAGGAAGTAGCCCTGGCTGTTCTGGCTCAAGAGATCGATCGCCTTGGCCGTCATCTCCGACAGGGACGGCTGGGTATTGGCCGCCCCCTTGGCGACGCGGTCCAGCTCGTAGTCGAGGTGGGACTTGGCGCTGAACAGGCCGAGCAGCTTGCCACTGCTGATCTTGGCCAGATCGCTCTGGGTGGTGACATAGCTGTACCCCTGGGCGGTCAGCTCGGCGGTGAGATCCCGGCCATCGGCGCGGCCGCCCTTGTTGCTGGCGCTGTAGGGGGTCCAGTGATTGGCACCGCCCCCCATCAGCACGTCCACCCCGTCCCCGAGGGCGGCGTTGAAGCCGGCCCCGCCCGGTACCGCCTGCTCGGCGATGGCATAGGCGGCATCCCGGTGGCATATATGGGCATAAGTCGCGGCCGGGGTGGCATGGGTCAGCTCAGTGGTGGTGACGGCGCCGACCGACTTGCCCGCCGCCTTGGCCAGCTCCAGTATGCTGGGCACAGGCGTGCCGTTGTCGCTGGTGCAGTTGTTGATGCCCTTGTTGCCGTTGGCATCCTTGGCCGGTGCGACGGCCCTGGTGTCGCTGCTCATGGCGATCACCTCGTTGTTCATCTTGACGCCCGTGGTGTAGGCCGCCATTGAGGGGGCCGAATCCGTGGTCTGGGCATCGTTGGAGAAGGTCTTGATGCGGGCGCTGCGTGGCAGCTTCATCATCTCCAGGTTGCCCTCTTCACCCACCTTGAACAGGCGGGTGGCGGTGAGCACAGTGGGGCCCATGCCGTCACCGATGAACAGGATGACGTTCTTGGCATCGCTGGCCTGGGCCTGGGCTGCGCCGCCGAGGGCGGTGAGCAGGGCGGTGCAGACGAGGGTTCTGTGCAGGTTGTTTTTCATGGTTCTTTTCATGGATCCTTTCATGGGAATGCTCCTTACAGCCCGGCTGCAGCCTTGACCTTGCCAAACACGGCGGTGTTGTCGAGTGAGCCGTGGAAGCTGTCCGCTCCCTGGCCGATGGCGCCGAGGAAGACATCGGTGCCGCCATGGGTCTCGTTGCCGATCTCGCCCACCTTGACCACTACCTCCTGGTGATAGTCGTTGGCGGAGACGGTGGCGTCATCCAGCGCGGCGACGTTGCTGCGCGGGCCATCCACCCGGTTGTAGCCGTTGCCAAAGCCGATGATGGTGTAGGGCATGCCATCGCTATCCTTGCTCGGTTCGCCTGTCTCGTAGTTCCTCACCAGCCCGAGCACGCCCGGGTTGTCGGCCGTGGTCTTGCCGGTGCGCTTGGCATAGCCGTTGAGCACCAGGGTATGGTCGTGGTCGGCGGTGACCACTATCAGGGTGTTTTTCAGCTCGGGGTCGGTTTTCTTCACCTCGTCGATGGCGGCCTTGATGGCGTTGTCGAAGGCGAGGGTATCTTGCAGGGCGCGCTTGGCGTTGGTGTCGTGCAGGGCGTGATCGATGCGTCCCCCTTCCACCATCAGGAAGTAGCCCTTCTCTTTATCCTTGAGCTGCTTGATGGCAGCCAGGGTCATCTGGGTAAGGGAGGGCTCGCTGGCGGGCCTGTCCAGGTCATATTTCATGTGACTCGCCCCAAACAGCCCAAGCAGCGGCTTGCCCGCCTCGGCCTTGTTCAGCTCGTCCAGGTTGCTGGTGAACTGGTAGCCCTTGGCCTGCATCTCGCTGATGAGGTTGCGGCCATCCTCCCGCTTGCCCTTATCGGCTTTTGGCAGGAAGAAGCCGCTGCCACCGCCGAGCACCACGTCCAGCCCCTCTTTCAGGGCGCCGTTGTAACCGGTGCCGCCCGGCACCAGCTGGACGGCGATGTCATTTTCCAGATCCCGGTTGCAGATGTGGGCATAGGTGGCGGCCGGGGTGGCGTGGGTGACCCGGGTGCTGGTGACCACACCGGTGCCGCGGCCATCGGCCTTGGCCAGCTCCAGCAATGTGGTGACCGGCTTGCCGGCACTCTTGCTGCAGTCGCTCTCATAGGTGGCATCGCCGTCCATGCTGATGACACCGTTGTTGCTCTTGACCCCTGTCATGTAGGCCGCCATGGAAGGGGCCGAGTCTGTGACCTGGGAGTCGTGGGAGAAGGTCTTGATGAAGGCCGTCTCCGGCAGGGTGTCCATGGTGAGACTGCCCTCTTCCCCGACGCCGTAGATGCGGGCCGCGGTCAGGGTGTTGAGACCCATGCCGTCACCGAGGAAGAAGATGACGTTCTTGGCGCCGGGCGCCGGAGTGTCGCTGTCGTTGTTGGAGTTGCAGCCGGCGGCCAGGGCGGCGCCGATCATCAATGCAAGTCCTGCCATTTTTCTCATTGGGGTTCGCTCCTTGTAAAACCTGAGCGAAGCCTAGAGGGATCAGATGACACTTTTAGTGGTTATCGATGACAATCCGGTGAAGGCAGGGTTTGAATGTGATGTTGTATCAATCAGTTATCTGCAAATCTCGGTCGAGTGACGCCAAGGTCTTCGCTGGCGGCAAGGGGGCGCGATCCTTGGTGGTTTGCGCTCATGAGGCTAGAATGGCCTGTCAAATCCGGGCATCCACAGGTAAAATACGCCCCCTTGCGACGCCTGACGTCCGCCATTGCCCGCCGCTCGTTCCATAGCAAGCCAGCGCCCGCAGCCCCTACAGAGAGTAACGGATATGTCCATCAACTGGTTCCCCGGCCACATGCACAAGGCCCGCAAAGAGATTGCCGAGGTCATGCCCCAGGTCGATGTCATCATAGAGATGCTCGATGCCCGCATCCCCTTCTCCAGCGAAAACCCGCTGGTGCCAGAGTTGCGCGGTGATACCCCTGTTATCAAGGTGCTGAACAAGGCCGATCTCGCCGACCCCGAGATCACGGCGCTGTGGGTGGCCCACATGGAAAAAGAGAAGGGGATCAAGGCGCTGCCGCTGACCCAGCAGGAACCGGAGAAGATCAAGCAACTGCTGACCCTGTGCCACGAGATGCTGCCGGAGCGCAACCTCGACCTGCGCGGGGTGCGCGCCATGATCATGGGCATTCCCAACGTGGGAAAATCCACCCTGATCAATACCCTGGCCGGGCGCATCATAGCCAAGACAGGCAATGAGGCGGGGGTGACCAAGTCCCAGCAGCGGATCAAGCTGGACAACAACGTCATCCTGACCGATACCCCAGGCTTCTTGTGGCCCAAGCTCAACCCGCCCTCCTGCGGCTATCGGCTGGCGATCACCGCCGCCATCAAGGACACGGTATTTGACTACGCCGACATCGCCATGTTTGCCGCCGATTACTTCATCAAGGCCTATCCGGAGCGTGTCAAGGCGCGCTACCAGATAGCCGATCTGCCGGAAACCGAGATCGAGCTGCTGGAGCTGATCGCCCGCCAGCGCGCCTTCATGCGCAAGGGGGGCCTGGCCGATCTGCACAAGGCGTCCGAGATCCTGGTGAACGAGTTCCGCGCAGGCTTCTTGGGTCGCATCTCGCTGGAAACCCCCGAGATGGTGAGTGCCGAGATAGTGGCGGCCGAAGAGGACGCGGCGCAGAAGGCCAAGGAGAAGGCCGAACGGGAAGACGAGCGTCAGGCGCGCGCCCGTCGCAAATACGCCAGGAAGCGTCAGAAATAGCCGCTATTGTGCTTTATATAAAGAAGAGGCGACCCCGGGGTCGCCTCTTCTGTTAGGGCGTTCAGGGTCAGAACAGGGGCCAGGCAAGCCAGTGGTGCGCCCAGGTCGACATGATGGTGTGCCCCTCGAACCGGTAGCCGTTACCGGCCACTGTTTGTTTTTTCCGTCTGCTGTTGAGCGCCAGCAGCCCGTCGCCACACTCATGACGTCGCTAAAGGTTGATGACGATGATCGACCGACCATGCCCCGCCATGGCGGCCAAAAATCCCGTTAATCAAGGGGATAAGCCAGATATCGAAAGGGGGTCGTGAGGTGCCGATCAACGCGGCAACGCCTGCGCGGAGAAAAACATCGCCTGCGCGATTTCAGGCCGATTGACAATGCCGTTGGCGGTGGCATGATGCGCTCGCATTTTGACTCTCCTCACGGTTTTATCCATGACCACATACACCCGCCCAGTGCTGTTGTTGCTCTGCGGCCTGCTGCTGCTGACCCTGGCCATCGCGGTGTTGAACACGCTGGTACCACTCTGGCTTGCCCATGACAATCTGCCGACCTGGCAGGTGGGCATGGTCGGCTCCTCCTATTTCAGCGGCAACCTGTTGGGAACCCTGCTGGCGGGGGCGCTGATCAAGCACTGCGGGTTCAACCGCAGCTACTACCTGGCGTCCGTCCTCTTTGCCGCAGGCTGTGTCGGCTTGGGGCTCACCCTTGGCTTCTGGAGCTGGCTCACCTGGCGATTCATCGCCGGCATTGGCTGCGCCATGATCTGGGTGATAGTGGAGAGCGCGCTGATGTGCAGCGGCAATGCGCGCAATCGCGGACGGCTGCTGGCCGCCTACATGATGGTCTATTACCTGGGAACCGTGCTCGGGCAACTGCTGGTCAGCAAGCTGTCGACCGCGCTGATGGATGTGCTGCCCTGGGTGACCGGTCTGGTATTGGCGGCTATCCTGCCGCTCTTGTTCACCCGCATCGTCAGTGAGCGCAGCGAACAGCAGGGGGCAACCCGGGTCTGGCCTATGCTGCGCCTGCGGCAGGCGCGGCTCGGGGTCGATGGCTGCATCATCTCCGGCATGGTATTGGGGTCGCTGTATGGCTTGATGCCGCTTTATCTGAACCACCGCGGGGTGAGTGATGCCGGCATTGGCTACTGGATGGCGGTGATGGTGAGCGCGGGCATCCTGGGGCAGTGGCCGGTGGGCCGTCTGGCGGATCGGTTCGGGCGCCTGCCGGTGCTGCGGGTGCAGGTGCTGGTGGTGATCCTGGGGTGCGGGGCCATGCTCAGCGGCGTGGCGATGGGCCCGGCGCTGTTTGTGCTGGGCGCCGCCGGTTTTACCCTCTACCCGGTGGCCATGGCATGGGCCTGCGAGAAGGTCGAGCACCATCAGCTGGTGGCGATGAATCAGGCGCTGCTGCTGAGCTACACCATCGGCAGCCTGCTGGGGCCGGCCTGTACCGCACTCTTGATGCAACACTACTCGGATAATCTGCTGTTCATCGTGATCGCTGGTGTGTCGTGCATTTATCTGCTGATGTTGCTGCGCAAGCTGGGTGAACATCCGACGCCGGTGGCCCACGCCTGATGCTGCTCGCGCGTCGATGTGCAGCGCATGACGCGTTCACGGGTTGGCTTTGCTCATGGTGACCTCGGCACGGCGCAGTCGTGCTGCACATTAAAGAAGAGGCGGCCCCGGGGCCGCCTCTTCTTTTACGGGAACCCACTTTTACAGGAACCCAGATTTGGTCAGCAAGCGGACTGTTTATGGAGCGTCTTGACCGAAGCGACGGCGCGCCTCCTCGAACAGAGAGAGGTGCAGCGGGATCAACTGCTGCCAGTCGCGCCGATAACCGCCGCCCGGTACGGCCGCAATGGGCAGTCCGTGCCGGTAGGCGCAGTCAAATACCATGGCATCGCGCTGGCGTACCCCCTTGTCGCTCAAGGAAAGGTAGCCAAGCTCATCGCCCTGGTGCACATCGACCCCGGCCTGATAGAGGATGAAGTCGGGGGCATAGAGCCGCAGCGCCAGGTTGAGCGCCTCTGTCAGCGTGGTGAGATAGGCATCGTCCGCCATGCCGCTTGGCAGGGCAAAGTCCATGTGGGAGGCGGGCTTGTGGCGGGGGAAGTTGTGCTCCCCGTGCAGGGAGAGGGTGATGATGTCGCGCCGGCCCAGGCACAGTGCTGCACTGCCATCCCCTTGATGTACATCGAGATCGACGATCAATACCTGCTCGCAGCGCCCTTCGTCCAGACAAACCTGGGCGGCGATCACCAGATCGTTGAACAGGCAGAAGCCGCTGCCAAAGTTCCGATGGGCATGGTGATAGCCGCCGGAGATCTGCAGGCCGCAACCCTGTTCGAGGGCATGGCGGCTGGCGGCAAGGGTGGCGCCCACCGAGCGCAAGGTGCGTTCAATGAGCATGGGGGACCAGGGAAAACCGAGCTGGCGGATGGCGCCCGTATCGAGGTTGCCGGCGAGGGCAGCATCCACATAGGCGGCATGGTGCACCCTTTTTATCTGCTCAGGGGTGGCGGGTGCGGCTTCTGTCAGCGGATAGCCGAGGTTGCCGAGGCGCTCAAACAGCGCCTGATACTTGGCCAGCGGGAAGCGGTGACACTCGGGCAGGGTCAGGGCGGAGTAGAGAGGATGATAAAAGATGCGCAGTGACATGAAAGCAGGGCCTTGGCGGATATGAAGAAGGGGAGCCAGGCTCCCCTTCTTGCACTAGATGGCATTCAATACGCCATTACTGCTGCTGAATAACCCAGATCTGGAAGGCTTTGCGGGTTTCTGCATCGGCCTTGTTGTACCAGCTCTGCAGCTGGGTCAGGGCTTCCGGGTTGCTCTGAGCCTTGCTCGGGGCAACCTGGACCGGCGCGCTGGCGGCGGCCATGACGGCGGCGCTGGAGACGGCGACAGTGGCCGGCTGGTTGAAGGCCTTGCCTATGCCCAGCAGCTCTTGCTGATAGTCACGGGTCAGCTGGAAGCCTTCGACTTTCGGCAGCACGAACTGTTCGCTGGCGACGACTTGACCGCTGCTCTTGTCTTTCAGGACCACTTTTTGATCCTTGACGAACTGCTTGGCTTCGGTTTCGTTGCGCGGCTTCTTGTAATCCAGCACCAGCTTCTGGTTGTCGGCGGCGGTGAAGTTGATTACCAGCGGCTCGGCGGTCACCAGCTTGATGTCGCTGCGGCTGGAGTAGTTGCCTTCGAAGGCGACGACCAGCTGATGCTCACCCGCCTTGATGGGGAAGGTGCTGGTCTTGTCGAGCAGCTTGGGATTGGTGGACTGGCCATCGATCAGCTGAACGATATAGGGGTTGGTGACTTCCAATTGGGCATCGGCCAGGGCACTACCTGCCCACAACAGACCAGCCAGGGCCGGCACCAGAACAGTCAGTTTCATTTCATCTCCTTGAACAGTCAGGCGAGTGCCCACTGAAAAACAGGGGCTCATTTTTACAGGTTTGCCCAAGGGCAGCAATAGGCGTTTATGACGCCATGGATTGGCCCGGCTGCCCATCTTTCTATCAAAAGGGGTATGTGCCAGTCGGACCTGCTCCCACCGGGTGTCAGGACCCTATTCAATCCGGCGGCTGAACGGTGGCAGCGCATCGAGCAGCCCCTTGCCGTAGCGCTTGGTCAGCAGGCGCCGGTCGAGTATGGTGACCCGGCCCCTGTCCGCCTCCTTGCGAATGAGGCGGCCGCAGGCCTGAATCAGCTTGCGGGAGGCCTCCGGCACCGTCAGCTGCAGGAAGGGGTTGCCGCCCCGTTTCTCGACCCACTCGGCGGTGGCTTCTTCCACCGGCGAGTTGGGCACCGCAAAGGGCAGCTTGGTGATCACCAGGTTGGTGAGGTAGTGGCCGGGCAGGTCCAGCCCCTCCGAGAAGCTGCCGGTGCCAAACAGTATGCTGGCCTGGCCGCCGTCGCACTTTTGCTTGTGCAGGGTGAGCAGGGCATTGCGGGAGGCTTCTCCCTGTACCAGCAAGGAGAGCCCCTTGGCTCTCAGCCCCACCGCCACCTCGTTCATCTGCCGGTAGGAGGAGAAGAGCACCAGGCTCGCCTCCTTGCCGGCCAGCAGGCGGGGCAGGGCGCTGATGAGCTCCTGGGTGAAGGCGGGGGAGCTGGGTTCATGCTCCATCCTGGGCAGATAGAGCTCGGCTTTCTGGTAATCAAACGGGGATCGCAGACGCAGATAACGGGTGCCGTCGTGCTCTTTCAGCCCTACCTGATGGCGAAAATAGCTGAATGAAGAGAGGGCAGTGAGGGTGGCCGACACCAGCACTGCGCCCAGACAGCGGGACCAGAGCCACTCCTCCAGCAGATAGCCCACTTCGATGGGGGAGGCGTGCAACCAGATGTCGCCGTCATCGCTCTTGGCCATCCAGCGGGCGAGCGGTGTCTTGCCCTCGGGCACATGGCGCCCCAGCATCTCCCACAGGGCGCAGAAACTCTCCAGCCGCTGCAGGTGAAAACCGGTTTCCGCCAGCAGGGGCTCGGCCTCCTTGCGCCGGATCTCGCCATCCTTCAACGCCTCGCCGATGGCGCCCTGCATCCGGTCCAGTGCCCGCAGCGCCTTCTTGCTCGCCTCCTTCAGGTTTTCCGCCAGCATGGGCAGGGGATCTGGCAGCACACCTTCGGTGAATCGATAGTGTGCCTCGCCATTGAACAGCCGGTCGTTGGCGCCGAGCCACTGCTCCAGGGCCTTCAGATCCGGTTGCAGGGAGGCCAGCGCATCCTGCAGCTTCAACTGGGGGTCGAGCAAGCTGTCCTTGTTCAGCGTCCTGGCCAGCTTGCCGGCACTCTGTACCAGCTTCTCCAGCCAGCGACGAGAGCCCTTGACGCTGGCCGAGGCGGCGCCGTGATCCCGGGCTATGGTGGGCAGGTGATGGGCCTCGTCCAGCACATAGAGGCACTCGTCGGGGGGCGGCAATATGATGCCCCCGCCCATGGTGAGATCGGAGAGCAGCAGGGCATGGTTCACCACCAGCACATCGGCGGCATCCATGTCGTTGCGGGCGCGGTGGAAGGGACAGTGCTGATGATGGCTCAGCGCCTTGTTGCAGGTGTGGCGGTCGGCGGCGATGCGATCCCAGCACAGGTCCGGGATGGGCTTGGGCCAGTTGTCCCGGTCGCCATCCCATTTCCCGTCCGTGTAGGCCTGCCACAGCGCCTGATAGCGCTCTTTGTCAGAATCTGACGGCTTGTGCTTGCTTAAGCTACCGAAATCGAGCTCGAAGTTGGCCATCTCGGTGCCGCTTGCCGCTTGTTCAAGCAGATGTTCGCAGCAGTAGCGCTGGCGCCCCTTGACCAGCATGAAACGAAACGGCAGCTCGCTGTGACGGTGATAAAAGGGCAGGTCCTTGTGGATCAGCTGCTCCTGCAATGCGACGGTTGCGGTGGAGATCACCAGCTTCTTCTGGGTCAGGCGTGCCACCGGGATGGCACCCTGGGCATAGGAGAGGGATTTGCCGATGCCGGTACCGGCTTCGGCCACCAGGATGCGACGCTGCTTGTCATACTCCCCCGTCAGGGTCTTGGCTATCTCCGCCACCAGAAAGTTCTGCTCTTTGCGTGGCACAAAACCGGGTAAACCATCGGCGATTTGGCGATAGGTATTGCGAATGGCGGCTTTGAGGCGGGTAGACAGCATGAAAGAAAAGACCGTTGCGGGGGGTGAAGAAGGACAGGATACCCGTAACTGCCAACCTGGGTCGAGGCATGGTGCAACGCACAGATCAGACCTCTTCTTCTATTTATAAGGCGGGCCCTCGTTACTGTGCGATAAATCACCAGCATGGGCCGCTAAAGCCAGCCATTATCGCTGTAAACGTTTTCCCAAGAGGTGCAAACAATGTGGGATTCAGGTCACAAATTTTCCGCTATGACTATGCTTTTCGTAAAAAGTTCCAAGTTTTTTCATTGCGGATTGGAAAACCCGGTGCTAGTCTCGGGCCCCATAGTGATGCAAAGAACATCGCTAACACAGGGAATAACAACAACTTAGTGTTTAATTACAGTAGGCATTGGAAACTATGAAAAAGACAATTCTGGCTATTGCTATCCCGGCTCTGTTTGCATCCGCCGCTAACGCTGCAGTGATCTATGACAAAGACGGTACCACTTTTGACGTATACGGCCGTGTTCAGGCTAACTACTACGGTGACACCAACGAAGCTGATTCTACCGCTGTTTCTGGTTACAAAGATGTTGATGGTGAGCTGAAAGGTTCCTCCCGTCTGGGTTGGTCCGGTAAAGTTGCGCTGAACAACACCTGGTCCGGTATCGCCAAGACCGAGTGGCAAGTTGCCTCCGAAAACTCCAATAACGAAAGCGACAAGAATGGTGACTCCTTCAAGGCTCGTCACATCTACGTTGGTTTCGATGGTACCCAGTACGGCAAAATCATCTTCGGTCAGACCGATACCGCCTTCTACGACGTGCTGGAACCGACCGATATCTTCAACGAGTGGGGCAGCGAAGGTAACTTCTATGACGGTCGTCAAGAAGGCCAGGTCATCTACTCCAACGCCATCGGCGGCTTCAAGGGCAAAGTGTCCTATCAGACCAATGATGACAAGGCTGTGTCAGTGACAGACGTTGCTGGTGGCGTGAAGACTACCGTCTTCCCGGACGTGAAGCGTAAATATGCTTACGCCGCTGCTGTCGGTTATGATTTCGACTTCGGCCTTGGCTTCAACGGTGGTTACGCTTACTCCGACCTGGAAGGCAAAACCACAGACGCTACCGGCAAGAAATCCGAGTGGGCGCTGGGTGCACACTACGCCATCAACGGCTTCAACTTCGCCGGTGTCTACACCCAAGCTGATGTGAAGAACGACACCACTGGCTACAAAGATGAAGGCCGTGGTTACGAGCTGGCTGCTACCTACAACGTTGATGCCTGGACTTTCCTGGCTGGCTACAACTTCAAAGAAGGCAAAAAGAATGCCAACCTGAGCGGTTCTTCCTACGAAGACCTGATGGATGCCACTCTGCTGGGCGTGCAGTACAGCTTCACTTCCAAGCTGAAAGCCTACACCGAATACAAGATCAACGGTGTTAGCGGCAAGGATGACGACTTCACTGTCGCCCTGCAATACAACTTCTAATCTAGCCCCTGCGCTGATTTAGTTGATAAACGGCCAAGCTTGCTTGGCCGTTTTGTTTTATCTGTTGCCAGTCATTTTATTGCCCGCTTTCGTCCGCGTTAATCACTTCCCCTTGACCTCTTTGGCCTGCGCCAGCTCACGTTGTCTCTTTTTTGTCCTTGGCTCCCGGCCGCTGAATCGCTAGATTATTCAACTCGTTGAAGGACGCTCGACAAACAGGGAAGGACGACGCTTGATTGACTTCAGTCACCCGCAATGGCGGGAACTGGCCCGCCAGCTACTGGATCACTCCCCCCTGGTGATCCGGGCTCGCCAGTATCTGCCGCTGGTAGGCCTGCTCAAGGACAACCAGTTGCTGCTCGCCCTTGGCAATCACAGCTATGAACTGACCCCGGCCGGGCGGCGCTATCTGACTCGCGAGTTGACGCTGGCCGAAATTGTCACTGCGCCGCCGACCCCCGAGGAGTGGCTGCAGGCCCATGGCTGGCAGCTTGGTGAGCGAGTCAATGAGCGAGTACTGGCGGCGCTCTATCGCAAACCGGAGGCAACCTTCAGCCCCAACGAGCAGATCGATTTCGAGGACAAGGGCATTCGGCTCTGCGCCGATCAGCTGCTGCGCTTGCGTGCGCCGCAACCCTTCAGCCTGTTTTTCAGCGGCGGAACCCTGCTCGATGCGGCCCCCTGGTTGCAGGCACTGGGGGAGTTGGCCTTGCCTGAGCGTACCCTGGCCGGGCTTGGCAAGATCCTGTGGGGAGAGGGGAATATCGAGCGGGTGATCACCACCGACAGCGTCGGTGCCTTTGCCGAGCTGGCGCTCTGTGCCGGCTCCCTGCTGGTATGGGCCCCCACGACGGCGCAAGTCGCCTGGCAACAGGTCGTGGCCGCTCTGCCGCCCAATGTACAGTGGAGCCACCTCACCTCACTCGATCCCGCCGGTGTGGATCGGACACTGGCGCTGGCCCAGCGGCTGGGCCGTCCGGCCAGCTGGTGGCTGCCAACCGCCTTCTCCCCCATAGTGTCGGCCTATGCCCAGCCGTTGGGTGATGGCCGCCCCTGGGAACCGAGCCGGATCCCCAAGCCATTGTTAGCAGTTTGTAGCGGTTTGGTTGAGTCCAATGGTGGCTTGTCCGCCGAGGTGTGCGCGCTGGCGCCAGAGTGGCATGCGGTCGGTTGATATTGCCGCAGATGTCGTTGAGAAAGCGGTTTTCCCCCATTGAGCGCGATGATATAAAGAGTTGACGAAGCGCTCGCCAAACGGGCGCTTTCGTGTGTCACAGACGGTTTGCCGACACGCTTTGCCACCCAACGAACTCAACGGAATACAGGGAATACCATGTTTGAAAAGGTTGTTGCCGCCCCAGCGGATCCGATCCTGGGCCTGACCGAAGCCTTCCGCGCTGACTCTCGCAGCCACAAGATCAATCTGGGGGTCGGGATCTACAAGGATGAGACCGGTGCCACCCCTATCCTTCACTGCGTCAAGAAAGCCGAGCAGAAGCTGCTCACCGACGAGAAGACCAAGAATTACCTCGGTATCGAAGGCAATATCGAATACGGCCGCATAGTGCAGCAACTGCTGTTCGGACAGGCGTCCGCCTTGATCGCCAGCGGCCGTGCCAAGACAGCCCAGGCGCCGGGCGGTACCGGTGCCCTGCGCATCGCCGCCGAGTTCGTGGTGCGCAACGGGCTGGCCAAGACCATCTGGATTTCCGATCCCACCTGGGCCAACCACGTCAGCGTGTTCCAGGCCGCCGGTTTGACCGTCAAGTGGTACAAGTACTACGACGCCGCCACCAAGGGGCTCGACTTTGCCGCCATGCAGGCGTCGCTCAGTGACGTACAGGCCGGTGAGCTGGTGTTGCTGCACGGCTGCTGCCACAACCCGACCGGTATCGATCCGACGACCGAGCAGTGGCGCGCCCTGGCCAAGCAGAGTGCCGCCGCCGGCTGGCTGCCGCTGTTTGACTTTGCCTATCAGGGTTTCGCCCGTGGTATCGAAGAGGATGCCGAGGGTCTGCGCATCTTCGCCGAGTGTCACGACGAGCTGTTGGTGGCGAGCTCTTTTTCCAAGAACTTCGGCCTCTACAACGAGCGGGTCGGCGCCTTCACCCTGGTCAGCGCGACCAAGGCGATCGCCGACGTGGCCTTCACCCAGGTCAAGACCGTCATCCGTGCCAACTACTCCAACCCGCCGTCACACGGCGCTGCCGTGGTGACCACCATCGTCAGTGACCCGGCCCTCTATGCCGAGTGGGTGGAAGAGGTGGCGGCCATGCGGGTGCGCATTCGCGAGATGCGTGAGCTGCTGGTGGAGAGGTTGGCTGTCCTCGGTGTGAGCCAGGACTTCAGCTTCATCCGCGAGCAGAACGGCATGTTCTCCTTCTCCGGTCTCTCCAAGGATCAGGTTGAGCGCCTCAAGAGCGAGTTTGCCATCTACATCGTCGGTTCAGGCAGGATCAGCGTGGCCGGGATCACCCGTGCCAACATAGATCCCCTGTGCGACGCCATCGCCAAGGTGCTGTAACAGAGGCGAGCAGGCTGCACTTGACATCACCCGCGTCAGATAGCATCGATCCTCTGTGTGACGCTATCGCCAAGGTGCTGTGATGCTCCAGCCGTGATGGCTGAGTGTTTGCGTAGGTGATGTTGCCTGAGCAGTAAAAAGCCCGCCGGGTCTCCCCGGCGGGCTTTTTCGTTCCTGCTGTTTTCACCTCAGCGGCGTCGCTTGTTGCCCCCCAGCAGGGAGCCGAGTACCCCGCGTACCAGCTGGCGCCCCACCTCACTGCCTATGGTGCGGGCCACGCTCCTGGCGGCGGTCTGCACCACGCCGTCGTGCTGGCCACCGCGCGGGCCTGTGCGGCCAAACAGGATGCCATTGAGGGCATCGAGCAGACCGCCTTCGGCGTCGGTCTTGGTTTCGCCATCCGCTGTGGCGGCAGCCTTGCCGCCATTGAGCCGCTCGAAGGCGGAATCCCGGTCCTCGGTCTTTTCATATCTGCCGTACAGCAGGGAGCCCCGGATCAGGGCCAGCCGCTCGGCCTCGCTCAAGGGCCCGATACGGCTGGCTGGCGGTGCTATAAAGGCGCGCTCCACCACGTTCGGGCGCCCCTTCTCATCGAGCAATGAGACCAGGGCCTCGCCCACCCCCAGTTCGGTAATGGCGCCGGCGGCATCGAAGGCCGGGTTGGCGCGCAGTGTGTTGGCGGCGATCCGCACCGCTTTTTGATCGCTCGGGGTGAAGGCGCGCAGCGCGTGCTGCACCCGGTTGCCGAGCTGCCCCAGCACGCTGTCGGGAATATCGGCCGGGCTCTGGGTCACGAAGTAGACGCCGACCCCTTTCGAGCGGATGAGACGCACCACCAGCTCTATCTTCTCCAGCAGCGCCCTGGGGGCATCGTTGAACAACAGATGAGCCTCGTCGAAGAAGAACACCAGCACCGGCTTGTCCGGGTCGCCCACCTCGGGCAGTTGCTCGAAAAGCTCCGACAACAGCCAGAGCAGGAAGCAGGCATAGAGCTGGCTGGACTGGGTCAGCTTGCTCGCCGCCAGCACATTGATGTGGCCGTGACCGGCTTCGTCGGTCTGCAACAGATCCTGAATATCCAGCATGGGCTCGCCGAAGAAGTGATCGCCCCCCGCGCTCTCCAGGGTGAGCAGGTTGCGCAGTATGGCGCCGATGGAGGCGGTTGACACATTGCCATAGCGGGTGGTCAGGGATTTGGCATTTGCCCCGGCAAACTGCACCATGGCGCGCAGATCTTTGAGGTCGAGCAGCAGCAGGCCCTCGTCGTCCGCCACCTTGAACACCAGCTCCAGCACCCCGCTCTGGGTGTCGTTGAGGCCGAGCAGCCGGGCCAGCAACAGGGGGCCCATGTCGGAGACGGTGGCCCGCACCGGGTGCCCCTGCTCGGCAAACAGATCCCAGAACAGGGCGGGACTGGCGGCAAAGACGGGAGCCGGCATGGCAAGCTGGGCCAGACGGGCATCCAGCTTGCTGGATGGGGTGCCGGCGGCGCCCAGTCCACTCAAGTCCCCCTTCACATCCGCCAGAAAAACCGGTACCCCGAGGCGGGAGAAGCCCTCTGCCAGCACCTGTAGGGTGACGGTTTTGCCCGTGCCTGTGGCGCCCGTGATGAGGCCGTGGCGATTGGCCATGGCGGGCAGCAGGGAGAGGGGTTGGCCATTGGCATAGGCCAGCGTCAGCGGTTCTGTCATGGTGGGCTCCTTGTCCTGGCAGGTGGCGCGCAGCAGTTAGCTACAAGGAGTGTGGCGGCAGAGCCAAATGATGGCAAGAGAGGGGGAAATCACCTTGTCAGAACAAGGGTTGTCCTGACAAGGGGCCGGTCAGCGTGCGCGCGCCAGCTTGGCCAGTTGCAGCAGCAGCAGGGTGAGGAGGCCACCGCAGGCGGCGGTCAGCACCGCCAGCAAGAGGCTGCCGAGCAGGAAGGGAGGCACCAGGGTAGCTGCCTCCTGTTCCAGCCAGTGCAGGGACCAGGTGAGATGAAACGGCTCCGGCGTTTTGTGCAGCACCAGACAGCCGGTGCGGTAGGCATAGAGATACATGAAGGGGAGCGTCACCGGGTTGTTGAACCAGACCGCCAGCAGGGCCAGCGGCAGGTTGAGGCTGAAGGCCAGCGCCAGCGCGACGGCGATCAGCGAATGCATGGGGACCGGGATCCAGCAGGCGAAGAGGCCGGCTGCCACGGCGCCGCTCAGGGCCCGTGCTCCCCCCTGCCAGAGTGCGGGTGCCAGCAGACGTTCACCAAACAGGGCGAACCACTTCTGTTGGCGCAAGGTGTCCGGATCTATCTTGAAACGGGCAAACCAGCGGCTCAGCATGCCCGCGCCTCCTTGCGCTTTTGCCACTGGCGTACCGTGCTGATGCGCCAGAAGGTGCGGATCAGGGCATAGCCGATCAGCGAGCTCAGCAGGGCGAGCACCAGGGAGCCCAGTAGCAGGGGCGGGGCCAGCGTCTCGAATACCGACACCAGCCAGGCCCAGGTGAACTCGATGTCGATGTGCTGGGAAGGTTGCCCAAGCAGCTGGCAGCCGGTCAGGTAGGCGCCGTAAAACAGGGGCGGCATGGTAAAGGGGTTGGAGAGCCAGACCAGGGCGACCGAGAGGGGCAGATTGACCCGACAGGCGATGGCGCCACCGGCCGCCAGCAGCATCTGGCAGGGGAGGGGGATCCAGGCCATGAAGAGGCCGACCGCGAACGCGCCGGCGGCGGAGCGCCGGTTGAGATGCCACAGATTGGCATCGAGCCGCAGCTTGCCGAACAGCCGCAAGTGCTTGTGTTCCTTGAGTCTCTCTTGATCAGGCATCCAGCGTTTTATGAGTCGTTTGGGCATATTGAAACCTTGCTAAATACTTGCACCATGGATCTGCGCTTGTTGTCGTTTGCCCTGGGGGCAAGCTCCTCGCTACTCTGGCCATGGTTACCTTCATGGGAATGGGGGGGCCTGATGCTGCTGATCGCGTTCCCCCTCGCCTGTTGTCGCTGCTGGCGTCTGCTGTTTCTGCTGCTCGGCATCCTCTGGATGCAGGCCAGTCTGCAGTACCGGCTCGCCTGGCTGGATCAGCTGGAGGCACAGGCGAGCCACATCATAACCGCACGCTTGCAAAGTGCAGAGCCCGAGGGCGATAAATTTGTCCGGCTGCTGCTGCAGGTGGCGTCCCTCGATGGTCAGGCGCTGACCCCGGCACCGCTGGTGCGGATCAATGCCTACCAGACCCTGCCCGCTCTGCCGGCGGGCAGCCAGGTGACGCTGGTGGTCTCTCTCAAACCGGCCCATGGGCTGGCCAACGAGGCGGGCATGGATGGACGGCGCCTGTTGCTGGGCAAGGGCATCACAGCCACCGGCAACCTGCGCCGCATCATAAAGACGCAGGCCGCCGCGCCGGGCTGGCGGGATCGCTGGCTGGATGAGGCCGCCGCCAGCTGGCAGGGGCTGACCCATGCTCCCCTGTTGTCGGCACTCACCTTTGGCGAGCAGAGCGGCATCACGGATGAGCAGTGGACGCTGTTTCGCGGCAGCGGGCTGACCCATATCATCGCCATCTCGGGTCAGCACATAGCGCTGGTGGCCGTGCTGGGCTGGTGGCTCGGGCGGTTGTTCGGGCTGCGCGGGGCCATACTGGTCGCCCTGCTGTTTGCCGCCGTCTACAGCTGGCTGGCAGGGTTTGCGGTGGCCACAGAGCGGGCGCTCATCATGGTGCTGGTGTGGAGCCTGCTGCGCTGGCGCCGGCGCGAGTGGCCTGCTTATCGCATCTGGCTGTGGGCCTTCGTAGCGCTGGTGTTGTGGGATCCCTTCGCCCTCTACTCGGCCGGCTTCTGGCTCTCGTTTCTGGCGGTGGCCCTGCTGCTGGCGGCGGGTTATCTGGAGGCCAAACCCGGTCTGGTGCGGCTGCAGGGCTTGCTGCTGCTCGGCTTGCTGCCGCTGCAACTGGCCTTGTTCGAGGGCATAGCACCGCTGGCGCTGCTGCTCAATCTGCTGGCGTTGCCGCTGTTTTGCATCGGGATCATTCCGCTGGCGCTGATCGGCGTCCTGCTGGCGCCGCTCTGGGGCTGGCTGGCCCACGGTTTGTTCTGGCTGGCGGATCTGGGGTTGCAGTGGGTGTTGTGGGGGCTGACGCAGCTGGCCAGCCAGTGGCAGCTCTGGTGGCCCGTGCCGGGCTGGGTGGTGCCGGTCAGCGCAGTGCTGACCCTGCTCTGGTGCGCCTGGCACGTGCCGGGGGCTCGCCCGCTATGTATGCCCGTGGTCGCGGCCCTCTTGCTTGCCGCCTGGCCCACACCAACGAGCTGGCAAGTGAGGGTGCTGGATGTGGGACAGGGTTTGTCCGTGCTGATCACCCGAGGGGAGCGTGGCATCCTCTACGATACCGGCGATCGTTATCCCGGCGGCTACAACATGGCGGATGCCGCCATCCTGCCGCTGCTCAACCGGCTCGATGTGCAGGTGCTGGATTATCTCGTCATCAGCCATAAGGACAGGGATCACGCCGGCAATCGCCGGGCCATATTGCGGGCGCTGCCGGTGCGCCATGAGCTCTCCTCGTTTGCGTTTGGCAAGCTCACCACCCTGTGCCGGCGTGGCCAGCGCTGGCGCTGGCAGGGGCTCGACTTTGCCGTGCTCTGGCCCGAACAACCTGGGCGCGGCCACAACAACGACGGCTGCGTGCTGCAGATAAGCGACGGCAACCGGCGCATTCTGCTCAGCGCGGACATAGAGCAGGAGACGGAGCGCCGTCTGCTGGCGCTGGATCGGGGCGAGTTGGCCAGCACCCTGCTGGTGAGCCCTCATCATGGCAGTCGCACCTCGTCCACCCCGGCTTTCGTCGCGGCCGTGAATGCCCGGTATGTGGTGCACAGCGCGGGATTTATTAATCAGTGGGGCTTTCCCCGTCCCGAGGTGGTGGCCCGCTATCGGCAGGCCAGCCAGTGGGTCACCGGGCTGGATGGCGCCATCCTGATTGAACCCCAGGCTGACGGGTTCGGCATCCGTACCGAGCGCGACCATGGCCCCTGGTATCGCCGGGGCGGCGCCTGGTGGCGTCCTGCGGGCTGGCCCAGATGACCTTCTGCCATTTCCCGCCAGGATCCGCTGTGGCGAGGGGCCGCCGGCCCGGAGCCGGCCAGGAAATAATCCATCATCTCCCTCTAGCGAGGGGCGGATGTTGGCTATCAAGATGGCGGTGCCTGGTGGATGCGCAGGCGTTGGCTTGGGCATTAATCCGTCATTTCCGGTGCGGACTCTGGCTATCAAGATGGCGGCGCTTGGTGGATGCGCAAGCTTTGGCTAGAATACCCCGTCATTTCCCTTATTAACGGCTATTCATGCAACAAGAAACCTCACAAGACAGCTGGCCCGTCTTCAAGCGTCTGCTCGGTTATGTCCGGGATCGCAAGCTGGGTCTGGTCGGCGGCATCATAGGGATGCTGGGCTATGCCGCCGTGGATACCACCTTCGTCTACTCCATCAAGCCACTGATCGATCAGGGCCTCAATGGCAATGACAGCGGCGTGCTGAAATGGATGCCTTTCTTCGTACTCGGCATCGTTGCCCTGCGTGGCTGCGCCACCTTCCTCTCCAACTATTGCATGGCCTGGGTCGGCAACCATGTGGTGATGCGGCTGCAACAGCAGGTGTTCAGCCACCTGATGGCCATGCCCATGAGCTTCTTCGACCGCCAGAACACCGGCAACCTGCTGGCCAAGGTGACCTATGACGCCGGTCAGGTCTCCTCTGCAGCCAGCTCCACCCTGGTCTCGCTGGTGCGGGAAGGGGCGACCGTGGTCGGTCTGCTCGGCCTGATGTTCTGGCACTCCTGGCAGTTGTCGGTGATCTTCCTGGTGGTGGGCCCTGTGGTGGGCATACTGATTGGCCTCATCAGCCGTCGTTTTCGCAAGATCAGCCGCCACATCCAGCAGGCGGTGGGCGACATCACCACCTCGACCGAGCAGATGCTCAAGGGTCATAAAGAGGTGCTGATGTTCGGTGGCCAGCAGGTCGAAGAGAAACGCTTCTTCCGCGTCAGCAACCACATGCGCCAGCAGACCATGAAGATGGTCGCCGCCGATGCCATCGGCAGCCCCATAGTGCAGATGGTGGCCTCGGTCGCCCTGGCCGTGTTCCTCTACGTGGCCACCATAGACTCGGTCAAGGCGACCCTGACCGCCGGTACCTTCACCGTCATGGTCACCTCCATGATGATGCTGCTCAAGCCGCTCAAGAGCCTGACCGACGTCAACAACCAGTTCCAGCGCGGCATCACCGCCTGTCAGAGCCTGTTCGGTCTGCTCGATTCCACCCCGGAAGAGGACACAGGTACCCGTACTCTGGATCGCGCCCGTGGCGAAATCGAGTTTCGCAACGTCACCTTCACCTACCCGACCAAGGACACCCCTGCGCTGCACAATGTCAGCTTCAAGGTGGAAGCGGGTAAATCCGTGGCCCTGGTGGGGCGCTCCGGCTCAGGCAAGAGCACCATCGCCAGCCTGCTGACCCGTTTCTACGACGTGGAGCAGGGCGAGATCCTGCTGGATGGCGTCAATATTCGCGAGTATCGCCTGAGCGAGCTGCGCAAGCAGTACGCCCTGGTCTCCCAGCACGTGCACCTGTTCAACGACACTGTCGCCAGCAACATCGCCTATGCGGCGGAAGAGAAATACAGCCAGGAAGAGATCCAGCAGGCGGCCCGCATCGCCCATGCCGACGAGTTCGTCAGCAAGATGACTCAGGGGTACGATACCGTGGTCGGCGAAAACGGGGCTTCACTGTCCGGTGGCCAGCGCCAGCGTATCGCCATCGCCCGCGCTCTGCTGCGCGATGCCCCCGTGTTGCTGCTGGATGAGGCGACCTCGGCGCTCGATACCGAGTCCGAGCGTCACATCCAGGCTGCCATCGACGAGCTGTGCAAGGCGCGCACTTCGCTGGTGATCGCCCACCGCCTCTCCACCATAGAGAAGGCGGACGAGATCCTGGTGATCGACGAGGGTCATATCGTCGAACGCGGCAACCACGAAGCCTTGATGGCCAATCAGGGCACCTATGCCCAGTTGCGCGCCATCCAGTTCGGCAACGTAGCTGCGGGTAACAAGGGCTAATGCTGCAGCAACTCTGGTATGGGCAGAGCCGCTGGCGCTGGTTGCTGGCACCCTTTGCCCTGCTGTTTGCCATCATCAGCGGCGCTCGTCGCGTCGTCTATCGACGCGGCTGGTTCAGGGCCTATCGGGCCAGCCTGCCGGTGATAGTGGTGGGCAATATTTCGGTGGGCGGCAACGGCAAGACCCCGGTCGTGGTCTGGCTGGTGGAACAGCTGCAAGCCCGTGGGTTCAGGCCCGGAGTGGTGAGTCGCGGCTATGGCGGCAAGGCGCCCCATTATCCCTACCTGCTCGATGCCAATAGCAGCACGGCGCAGGCGGGTGACGAACCTGTGCTCATCGCCCGTCGCTGCGGCTGCCCCGTGGTGGTCGCCCCGAAACGGGCCGATGCGGTGCGTCTGCTGGAGCAAGGTGGCGAGGTGGACATCATCATCACAGACGACGGTCTGCAGCACTATGGGCTGGCCCGCGACATCGAACTGGTGGTGGTGGACGGAGTGCGTCGTTTTGGCAACGCCTGCCTGCTGCCCATGGGGCCGCTGCGCGAGCCCGTGACCCGGCTCAAGCGGGTGGATGCCATCATCTGCAACGGCGGCACGCCAGCCCGAGGGGAGTACCCCATGGCGCTGGTGGCCGATGCACCGCGCCGGGTGCGCGATGACGAGCCCGCCGGCGAGCCCTTGCCCCGCAGCGTGGATGCCCTGGCCGGCATAGGCCATCCCCCCCGTTTCTTCGCCACCCTGACCAGCCTCGGTTATGAGCTGCAGCAGAGCGTCGGTTATGCGGATCATCAGGCGTTTGAGCGGGATGAACTGCTCGCCCGCTTCGGCGAACGGCCGCTGCTGATGACCGAAAAAGACGCGGTCAAGTGTCGGGGGTTTGCGCCGGATAACTGGTGGTATCTGCCGGTCAGTGCCGAGTTGCCTGCTTCCTTGCTCGACAGCCTGTTGCAGAAATTGCATCCGGCAAAGGCGCCCGCTTCCGACACTGAACACTGAAGAATGGCATGCCGGCTGGTCCGGCATCCTGGCCCGCTCGATAGAGTAGAAGGAGCCGCGATTTGGCTCCGGGTTTTAGAATATCAATGGCTCGACATCATAGCGTGCCCGGCATTTTGGCCCGCTCGAGATAGTCGCTTGCTCGACATCGTTGAAGGAGTTTCGTTTTGGCACTGGATATCAAATTGCTCGACATCATCGCCTGCCCGGTTTGCAAGGGGAAGCTGCACTACAACAAGGCCGTACACGAGCTGGTCTGCCGTTTCGACAAGCTGGCCTATCCGCTGGAGGAGGGGATCCCTGTGCTGCTGGAGAACCGCGCCCGTCACCTCAATAGCGACGAGATGCCGTCATGAGTTTCGTGGTGATCATTCCTGCCCGCTACGCCTCCACCCGCTTGCCGGGCAAGCCGCTGGCGGACATCCATGGCAAGCCCATGGTGCAGCACGTGGTGGAAAAGGCCCTGCAATCCGGCGCGGATCGGGTGATCGTCGCCACCGATGACGAGCGGGTACGCAGCGCGCTGGCCTCCTGTGCCGCGCTCGCGGGCTTTGAGGTGTGCATGACCTCGCAGGATCACCAGTCCGGCACCGAGCGTCTGGCGGAAGTGTGCCGTCACTACGGCTTTGCCAGCGATACCATCATCGTCAATGTGCAGGGGGATGAGCCGCTCATTCCGCCCGCCATCATACGTCAGGTGGCCGACAATCTGGCCGCGGCGACGGCGCCCATGGCCACCCTCTCAGTGCCCATTGTGGATGCGGAGGAGGCGTTCAACCCGAACGCGGTCAAGGTGGTGACCGACAAGGATGGCTACGCCCTCTACTTCAGTCGCGCTTGCATTCCCTGGGACAGGGATCGCTTTGCTGCCAGTGATCGCGCTGCTGGGAGCCACGAGCAGATTGGCGATCACTACCAGCGTCACATCGGCATCTACGCCTATCGCGCCGGTTTCATCCAGCGTTACGTGGACTGGGCGCCGAGCGTGCTGGAGCAGGTCGAGGCCCTGGAGCAGCTGCGGGTGCTCTGGTACGGGGAGAAGATCCACGTGGCCCAGGCGCTGCAAGCGCCGCCGGTCGGGGTGGATACCCAGGCCGATCTGGACAAGGTGCGTGCGCTGCTGGCGAACTGATGCCAGCACCACCGACATGACTCTGAACGGTGCCTGCGGGCGCCGTTTTTTGTGTTGAATCCTTGCATAATTATTTGATTACAAACGTCATTTATGAGCACTTTCAAACTTTTCCCGCCCATGGTTTGCCAAACCAGCGAGTTTGGTTATGATGCAAGACGCCGTGTTAACCCTAACTGGCATATAACGAGATAAAAAAACGGGGTGTTTGGGTGATAAATGTATTCCTGGTCGATGATCATGAGTTGGTGCGTACAGGGATAAGACGCATTTTGGAAGATGTCCGCGGGATCAAGGTGGTGGGCGAGGCGCAGAGCGGGGAAACCGCAGTCACTTTCTGTCGTCAGCACCATCCAGACGTGATCCTGATGGACATGAACATGCCGGGCATCGGCGGCCTGGAGGCGACCCGCAAGATACTGCGGATCCGGCCCGATGTGCGCATCATAGTGCTGACCATTCATTCAGAAAATCCGTTCCCCACCAAGGTGATGCAGGCGGGCGCCGCCGGTTATCTCACCAAGGGCGCCGCCCCGGACGAGATGATCCACGCCATTCGCCTGGTGCACTCGGGCCAGCGTTACATCTCCCCCGAGATCGCCCAGCAGATGGCGCTCAGCCAGTTTGCGTCGGCGGATGAAAATCCCTTCAAGTCCCTCTCCGAGCGCGAGTTGCAGATCATGATGATGATCACCAAGGGGCAGAAGGTGACCGACATCTCCGAGCAGTTGAACCTGAGCCCGAAGACGGTCAACAGCTACCGTTACCGCCTGTTCAGCAAGCTCAACATCAACGGCGATGTGGAGCTGACCCATCTGGCCATTCGCTATGGCATGCTGGACGCCGACACCCTGTAAGCGGGTGGCGGGCAGTCAAAAAGGCGGCGGGTGCCGCCTTTTTGCATTTCGCCGGCCTGGCGCAGTATGCTCTCCCCGTTGATGCCGACTTCTATCGTTTTCGCCCCTTTGTGTTGAGCCGAGTAGCCGATGACCCTTTCTCCCGAGCCCCTTTTTGACAGCAAGGCCTTTCTGAGCGCCGTGACTCACCAGAGCGGCGTCTACCGCATGTACGACAGCGGTGGCACCGTCATCTATGTGGGCAAGGCCAAGGATCTTAAAAAACGGCTCGCCTCCTACTTTCGCACCAAGGTCGACAGCATCAAGACCCACACCCTGGTGCGTCAGATCGCCGATATCCAGGTGATGGTGACCCACACAGAGACAGAGGCGCTGATCCTCGAACACAACCTCATCAAGCAGTACCAGCCACGCTACAACGTGCTGCTGCGCGACGACAAATCCTACCCCTGGATCATCATCACAGGGCACCGGCATCCCCGCATCGGCGTCCATCGCGGCGCCCGCAAGGTGAAGGGGGAGTACTTCGGCCCTTATCCCTCCGGCGGCGCCGTGCGCGAGAGCCTGCATTTGATGCAGAAGATCTTCCCGGTGCGCCAGTGCGAGGATGCCGTCTATGCCAACCGTACCCGTCCCTGCCTGCTCTATCAGCTCAAGCGCTGCGCCGGCCCTTGCGTGGCGGGGTTGGTGAGCGAGGCGGAATATGCCCAGCAAGTGGAGCTGGCCAAGCTGTTTCTGGCGGGCAAGAACCAGCAGGTGATAGGGGAGCTGGTGGGCAAGATGGAGTCTGCCAGCGGCGATCTGCGCTTCGAGGATGCGGCCCGCTACCGGGATCAGATCCAGGCCCTGCGCCGGGTGACCGAGCAGCAGTCGGTGAGTGGCAACGTGCTCGATGAACTGGATGTGGTGGGTGTGGCGTTCGAGCAAGGCGCCGCCTGCATCCATGTGCTCTTCATTCGCCAGGGCAAGGTGCTGGGTTCCCGCAGCTACTTCCCCAAGGTGCCTAGCGATACGCCGCTGGAGGAGGTGGTGCAATCCTTCCTGCTGCAGTTCTATCTGTCGGGGCAGGGGGGCAGGCAGATCCCGAGCGAGGTGCTGCTGGACGTGGCCCTCGAGGATGAGAGCGTGATTGCCGAGACCCTGAGCCAGACCGCAGGTTACAAGGTGCGGGTGGTGAGCCGTACTCGTAGTGAACGAGCGCGCTTTATCAAGCTCGCCTCCATCAATGCGCAAACGGCGCTGCGCTCGCGCCTCGCCCACAAGAGCACCACCCAGGCTCGCTTCAGCCAGCTGGAAGAGTTGCTGGAGCTGGAGCAGCCCATCGCCCGGATGGAGTGTTACGACATCTCCCATACCATGGGGGAGCGCACAGTGGCTTCCTGCGTGGTGTTCAACCGGGAGGGGCCGCTCTCCTCGGAATACCGCCGTTTCAATATCGACGGCATCACGGGGGGGGATGACTACGCCGCCATGGAGCAGGTGCTGGAGCGGCGCTTTGGCAAGCTGCAGGAGCCGGACAAGGTGCCGGACGTGCTGTTTATCGACGGCGGCCTGGGTCAGCTGCGCCGCGCCGAGGAGATCCTGGCCCGTCAGCTGGAGTTCCTCGGTGGCAAATACCCGCTGCTGGTGGGCATCGCCAAGGGAGTAACCCGCAAGGCGGGGCTGGAGACCCTTATCCTGGGGGACAGTCACGAAGAGTTGCACTTGCCGGCAGATATGCCCGCTTTGCACCTTATTCAGCATATTCGCGACGAATCTCACCGTTTTGCCATCACGGGCCACCGGGCGCGGCGCGCCAAGGCCCGCACCACCAGCACTCTGGAGGATATTCCGGGGGTGGGGCCCAAGCGGCGTCAGGCCCTGCTCAAGTACCTGGGCGGGCTGCAGGAGGTGAAGAAGGCAGGGGTGGACGAGCTCGCCAAGGTACCCGGCATCAGCCAGGAGCTGGCCCAGTCCATTCATGATGCCCTGCACTCGCTCTGAGCCGGCAGGGTACTGGGCATCAGCCCGGCGTGGCCCAGTTTGTTCCATTCACGATGCCCTGCGCTCGCTCTGAGCTGGCGGTCAGGGCTCGTCGCGCTCGGTATTCAACCCAGTCCATCCATTCGCTCTGAATCGTGGCCGCAATCCCGCCTTTGGACGCACAAGAGCCGTGACGCAGGGGGCCCGTAAATGCCATAATGGCCCGCATCCTGAGGTTGTTGATGGATTAATAGACCAAGGCGGGCGCCTGTCCGGTTGCATCCGTGATCGGCTTGGGGCTACCATGTAGCGGCATACAAGAAGTGGCTGAAAATAATGACAAATATTCCTAACCTGCTGACGTTTTTTCGGATCTTGCTCATCCCCGTCTTCGTCATCCTGTTCTATGTACCCTATCAGTGGTCCTATCTGGCGGCGGCCCTCGTCTTCATTCTGGCGGCCGCGACCGACTGGTTTGATGGCTACCTTGCCCGCAAGCTGAACCAGTCCACCGCCTTCGGCGCCTTCCTCGATCCGGTCGCCGACAAGATCATGGTGGCGGCGGCGCTGGTGGTCATAGTCGAACACTACAACACCATCTGGGTTACCATACCCGCCATGACCATGATTGGCCGCGAGATCATCATCTCCGCCCTGCGTGAATGGATGGCCGAGCTCGGCAAACGCTCCTCGGTGGCGGTCAGTTGGATTGGCAAGTGGAAGACCATGATCCAGATGGTGTCGCTCACCGGCCTCATCTGGCAGTACGACATCTGGATGGTATGGCTCGCCTACGTGCTGCTCTATGTCGCCACCGTGCTCACCTTCTGGTCCATGTTCCAGTACATGAAGGCCGCCTGGGGCGATCTGACCTATCACTCCCGCTTCTAGTGCCTGCCCTGGCATAAAGCATCGTTTCCCCGCCGTTGGGGCAGGGAAACGATCATGAGTGGTAAAAGTGCAGGAAAAGGGTAAAAAACACCCGAACGATCAGGGTATTAAACATTTTTGGTTGACTGGGCGAGGAACATCGCTAGAATGCGTCCTCGTAGTCAGGCAGTCAGCCAGACCAATGCGGGAATAGCTCAGTTGGTAGAGCACGACCTTGCCAAGGTCGGGGTCGCGAGTTCGAGTCTCGTTTCCCGCTCCAAATTCAGACAATAGAGAGCCAACTCTCTTTTGCATGGCGCGTTAGCAAAGCGGTTATGCAGCGGATTGCAAATCCGTTTAGTCCGGTTCGACTCCGGAACGTGCCTCCATATTGACAAGCCCGCCGCGCGGACTTGATACCGATTGCGGTGCCCGAGTGGTGAAATCGGTAGACACAAGGGATTTAAAATCCCTCGACGTTCGCGTCGTGCCGGTTCGATTCCGGCCTCGGGCACCATTAATGAATATCACATCGTATCACCTCATATCTGAAACCCGCATAGCGTAAGGCTTTGCGGGTTTTTTGTTATGTCTTATCGTATCATATCGAGTCATAGCATACCCCCAGCTTTGGGGGTACATCTGGGGGTATCGGTTCTGATAGGGGTAAAAAATACCCCCAAATTTGCCAAACCCGTGTCCTGTCTGGGCTGCAGCGCAGCAATAGATACCCCCAGTGTGTGCAAGTACCCCCAAGCAAACACGGGAGATACCCCCATATGCCCCTATCTGATATCACTGCCCGGCAGGCTAAGTTCAATGGTAAGCAGCAGAAGCTATCCGATGAGAAAGGATTGTTCTTGTTGGTCAACCAGTCTGGCAAGTATTGGCGGCTCAAGTATCGCCACGGCGGCAAAGAGAAGACGCTCGCCTTGGGTGTCTATCCCGAGGTGTCACTGAAAGAGGCAAGGGCGAAACGGGATGATGCTCGTCGGCAACTTGCTGAAGGGGTGGATCCGGGTCTCGTCAAGAAACAGAGCAAGATCGCTAACAAGCTGGCCAGCGAGAACAACTTTGAAGCACTGGCGCGAGAGTGGCACCAAAGCCAGCTCGCTCGCTGGACGCCTGTTCATGCAGCCAGGGTGCTCAAGTCGCTTGAGGTGGATGTTTTCCCCGATCTTGGGGTTGTGCCCGTTGCCGAGCTGACCGCGCCCATGATGTTGGATGCTTTGCGCAAGGTCGAGAAGCGGGGGGTTACTGAAACAGCGGGACGGATCCTACAGCGGATCGGCGCTGTCATGCGCTACGCCATTCAGACTGGACGAGCCAGCTACAACCCAGCTCAAGACCTGAAAGGGGCACTCAAGGCCACCAAGCTGGAGCACAGACCCGCTTTGCCCCGTTCTGAGTTGTCAGAGTTCTTCCGCCGTCTGGAGGCCGAGCCACTTAATCCGGCGACTCGTCTTGCCCTCCATCTGCTGATGTTGACCATGACCCGCCCTGGTGAAGTGCGTTTTGCACGTTGGGATGAGTTCGATATGGAACGGGCAGAATGGCGGATCCCTGCTGCGCGGATGAAGATGCGGACCGAGCACCTTGTCCCCCTTTCTCGTCAGGCGTTGGCCGTGCTCGATGAGTTGCGCCAGCTGACAGGCCATTGTGAGTTGGTGTTCCCGAGCGAGCGCAAACTGACCAATCCCATGAGTGAGAACACCTTGAGCTATGCAATGGGGCGGATGGGTTATAAAGGGATCGCTACACCGCACGGATTCAGGGCATTAGCCTCTACCACCTTGAACGAGGAAGGCTTTGATCCGGACGTGATAGAGCGCCAGCTTGCCCACTCTGAACGCAACAAGGTGCGGGCAGCCTATCACCGGGCTGAATACCTGGACGACCGGCGCAAGCTGTTGCAGTGGCTGGCTGATTTCTATGATTCGCAACGAGGTAGCAATGTGCTACCAGTGAATTTCAACCGAGCGGGTTAACTGCTTGGCTGGGCCTATCTTGACGGAGAGAAAAGTGGGAAGCCTTGTCAGGCTTACCTGTAACTTATTCAAGGCAAACAATATGGCAACTTTAAACAGCAAACAAACTGAGTCAAATAATAAACCCTTGCTACCACTAGAATATTGCAGTCCTGGACGTGCAGCCAAGTTACTGGGGTGTGAAGTTGAGGATATATATCACTGGGCTGATGTAGGGGCGATCAATCTATATGCTCAGTTCCGTGATAGAGACATTAGTGATGGTGAAACATATCTTGTTGGAGAGGTATATTCCAATGAAGATCTTATTACATACGAAGAGCGCCGAGATGTTGAATATGAATATGATGGTAATAAATATTTAAAATCGATGGTTGTCTCGGAAGAAGGGGCCATACATGTAACGCCAAAAGTTCTTTATTCAAATGCCAAGTTGTTTAAATTTGGTGCGGCTATCCGTTTGATGGATCCGGCTGTAAATTTACAGGACTGCTTTGTTGATATTTCTGGATTTTGGAAAATAAGCAAGTTCAACTTCATTCAGGAGCAATACGCTAAATCAATCGATGAGAATACATCATGGTTTCTCTCTGCAAATTATATTGGTGATGAGTCGTCACCAGAAGATACTTTTGGTATCGATTTAATCGCAGCAGAAATACCTAACATGTCGTCTAGGATACGAGTGATGCGTGAGGATTTGTTGAAAATGCACCATCATATTACTACTGGTGAAATGATGAGTAAGAATGAAAATGTTTTTGATTCAGAAAAAATGCATTTATTACAAATGAATGTTAATCCAGCTATTAGCAATGAACGAGTAACTAGTAAACAGTGCGGTTTCATTGTTGAGTTGCTAAGGTCATACGGTCTGGATGATACCGATTTTCAGGGCAGCATTGGTGAGCTACGCAATAAGATTGCTAGCAGGGTTCCAGGTGTTGGTGACCCTGACATTGATGATAACACACTGATAAATTGGCTAAAAAAAGGTGGGGTCAGGTAAGTAATCCTCATGATTTATGCATAACTCCGCTGAGTTTTCTATAACTCAGCCATTTCCTCAAAGAGCTATGGTTTGATTGCTCCAGAAACGACACGACACGTAAAGGAGCAATAAACCATGTCATTACACACATCATCTGAATTGCCAGCAGAAGGGTTTGTCCGGGTGGGTACACTGGCCAAACTGCTGGGGATCGCCACTGTGACAGTCTGGCGCTGGACTGCTAATGGTAAATTACCTAAGCCGGTGAAACTGTCTGAACGTGTGACCGCTTGGCGTGCCGAAGAGGTACGGAATTGGATGAATGCCCAGGGTAAGGCTGCTTAGTATCCGGGTGTTAGCCAAAAGAAAGGGCCGCCCGTAGCAGGAGCAGCCCAAACCAATCATTCACCAATTACCGCTGATCAATAATATCAGTATTCTGATTGCTAAGCCAGTCAGCGGAACCGCTTAAGGTTTTTATTGCCATGAATAACAAACAACAGGGGCATATCGCTCGGGGCGAAGCCTTGCCCAAAAGCAACACTGCTCATACTATCCATTCTAATGATATTGCGATCGCCATGGCTGAATTGTTGCCACTGCATGAAAATATGGTTGGTAGTGAGCGCCTCCAGACCATTAATGCTCGTGAGCTGCACGCCTTCTTGAAATCGGGACAAGAATATTCCCATTGGATTAAAGCCCGTATTGCTGAATATGAGTTTATTGAAGGGACTGATTTCGCCAGATTCGATGAAGTCATTTTGAGCACGATAAATTCATCAGATACAAATGAGGCACGGCTTTATCAGCGAAATAGCGCCAAAGCGCGGGGGCGGAGAGTCAAGGGGTACGCCCTTACTTTGGACATGGCCAAGGAGTTGGCCATGGTCGAGCGAAACACTGAGGGCCGCCGTGCGCGCCGCTACTTCATCGACTGCGAACGGCGGCTGGCCGAGGTTGCCCCGCAACAGCAAGTGTCGGCACAAGCCCATTGGCAAGCCGAACGGGACGCCAGCAAGGACTATCACGGGCTAATGTGTCGCGCTCTGCAGCAGCACCGTACCAGTCAGGGTAAGGAGACTGCCGGTCACCATTACAGCAATGAGCTGGGCATGATCAATCGGTTGGTGCTTGGGATGGATGGCAAAGCATGGCTGGCCGAACACGGCCTGAAAGGCGAGGTACGGAAACACCTGAGCGCATATCAACTGGCGTTGGTCGCCTTTCTTGAACGCAGTAATGCCACGTTCCTGGACGCGGATATGCCTTTCGCGGAACGCAAGATGAGGCTAACAGCCATGCTGGCTGCCCGGGTTGAACGCGAGGGCGGCGAAAAATGATATTGCGCGACACGATCCGACACGGTACGATCTTATCTGTTGGGGCTACTAACCCTAACAGTACTACTTCCACGAGCGGTTACCCGCAACCGACAATTAGCGGTTTTTTTGTGCCTGCCATTTGGGCTACTACCCCAGGCTGTCGCACAGATGAACTTCACATTCACGCCCAACGCGGCGGGAGTGTATCCGCTTTTGCGGTATGGTTGAGAGGCCCCAATAAGCCCGCAAGGGTGAATAAGGCCCGCCTTCTCGTGGAGGTAGTTGACGCCATGCCGCATCCCCATTTGCAGCATGGCCGACTCACTAAACCACGAGAGAGTACAGGCCATGATCTACACCTTCTTGATCCAGCATTCCCGTACCTGCCGCTTGGCAGACCTACGCCGTATCCGCACCATTTCCGCCTTTGCCAACAGCGAAACACAAGCCCGGTCTGCGCTGGCCGGTCTACCCCTGGTGTTTTTGTCCCGCACCCCGAGCAAGGGGGTTGCAGCATGAAACGCACCATTCGAACTCGCCAGGTTATTCAGGCTGAGGCACTGTTTGAAGAGTCTGCAATGCTCGCTTCTGCTTTGAGCTGCATCTGTGAGTCCAATACCGAAAGAATGCTCTATTTGGAGCTCTCCGATCTACTGCATCCATTGCAGACCCAGCTTGATGAATTGGAGGCGTGCTGTACCGGCACACCGCTGGAGGACCCTGCTGAACGGATCAATCGTTATGCCTCCGTCCTGCTCAAGGTTCTCAATGGCAATCAGTCCCATATCGAGCCTTGTGTGCTCAGTGTTCTGCTCGCACCAGTCCTTGCCGAGTTTGAGGCCGTCGAACTGGCCAAGCACAGGGAGGGTGTATGACCTATTTCGCATGGGCTCCAGCGGCTCAACAACCCTCATTCGTTGGCCCGGCCAACCCCAAGACTGGCAAGCGTTCACAAGCGGGTAGCCTGAGCGCATTTGCCTGCCGTCGGCAGCGCGATGACTTTATTGCCAGCACCGACGGCATGGCGGGGGCTGTTACTGCCAAACAGGCCCGCCAGCTAAAAGCTGGTTTAGACGAGCGGGCTTTCAACGAGCTGGTAACCGTTTTGGTTGGGGGTGAGGCATGAACGGGGCAACGTTTGTTTCTGATGTCACCGCCGCGGCTTGTGGCCACTGGCCGGAACTGCTGGCAAATCTGGGGGTGACGGTACCGCCACGTAAGCAGCATGGGCCTTGTCCGGCTTGTGGTGGGAAAGATCGCTTTCGACTCGATGACAAGGGCGGGCGCGGTACCTGGATTTGTAGCCAGTGTGGCGCGGGTGACGGGCTGGATCTGATCCGCCGTGTCACCGGTAAGTTGCCGAAGGATGCTGCGGAATTGGTGGCGGGGGTGCTTGGCATTTCCCATGTTGCCATATCAGAAGCAGATCGAGAGCAATTGCAGCAGCAACAGCGCGCACAGGCTGATGTAGAGCAACAACAGCAGCAGATTAAGCGCCAGAAAGCCGCCAGACGCGCTGCAGATATCCTGCGCGACTGCAAGCCTGGCCAATCCCATTATCTGTCACACAAGCGCTTGAGCTGGCCCGGTGGGCTGTTGAATAGCTCCCTGATCCGGGTGGGGGAAGAGACGTTCCCCGCTGGCTCCTTGGTGGTGCCGCTCTACAGCGAGACCGGCGAACTGGTGAACGTACAGCTGATCCGCCATGACGGGGTGAGGCACTACCTTGCCGGTGGCCAGAAGCAGGCTGCCTGCCACCGGATCCCGGGTAGTGCCCTGGTGGCGGTTTGCGAGGGCTATGCCACCGGGCTATCAGTGCATCTGGCGACCGGGGCAACCGTCTATTGCTCCATGGATGCGGGTAACTTGCTGGCCATCGCTCAGGTGGTGAGGGGGATGGACGACCCCTTGCAACCGTGCCGGTTATTGCTTGCCGCCGACAACGACGCCACCACAACGGGTAACCCGGGTAAGACCAAGGCCGAGCAAGCCGCCGTTGCGGTGGGGGCCGTGGTCGCACTACCGCCCACTGCAGGAGACTGGAACGACTATTACCAGGCCCATGGGCTTGAAGAGACCAAGAGAGCCATCATGAGCCAGATTGAACAGACCCAGGAGCAAGACGCCAGCCAGAAGGAAGGGCAGCTAGCCGAGGTGATCCCATTGCATTCTGTGTCAGATGTGCAAGGCGAGCAGGATCAACCAATTGATGGTGAGGAACTGCCCGAGGGCTATGAAATCAGGGACGGTATGCTCTACGTGCACGAATGGGTGGGCTCAGGGCAGAACGGCAGGCAGGAGGAAATCCTGATTTCCCCTGAGCTTCGGGTGGTTGCCGAAACTTCTGATGAGGCGGGGTATGGCCAAGGGCGCTTGCTGGAGTGGCAGGATCGTGCTGGCCGAACCCGGCAATGGGCGATGCCGGTCAGCATGCTGGTACACCGTGGTGGCCAGGAGGCGCTGGCGTCCTTACTCAATGGTGGCTTGCCATTTGTGAACCTCAAGAAGCTCGACAAGTTGGCGGTCTATCTGATGATGAGTCAACCCGAGCGGCGGGTGACCTGTGTTGAACGTACCGGCTGGCACGGCAAAGCCTATGTGCTGCCGGGTGGGGGAATCGGGCCGGATGCTGAGCAGGTGATCCTGCAATCGGCCGGCTATTTGAGTAGCGACTTCACCTGCTCGGGGGAGCTGGCCGACTGGCAGCGCCAGATCGCTGCAATGGCCGTGGGTAACTCCCGCCTGTGCTTCGCCTTGTCGCTGGCCTTCGCCGCCCCCCTGTTGTCACTGGTGGGGCAGGAAGGTGGCGGTTTCCACCTCAAGGGCGAGAGTACTGATGGCAAGTCCACCATCATGAAGGCCGCCGCCAGCATCTATGGCCAGCCCGATCGCTACTGTCACACCTGGCGGGCGACCGGTAACGCCATCGAGGGGATCGCCAGTCGGCGTAACGATGCCTTACTGTGTTTGGACGAACTTGGCGAGCTGGACGGGCGCGAGGCCGGACAGGTGGCCTACATGCTTGCAAACGGCCAAGGCAAGGGCCGCAGCAAGCAGGATGGTGAGCTGAAAGAGCGCAAGGCATGGCGGTTGCTGTTCCTCTCCACGGGTGAACTATCCCTAGAAGATCACGCCGCCGAAGCGGGTAAGCGTACCCAAGCCGGGATGGAGGTACGTACCATCCAGATCCCGAGCAGTACCGGCAAGCACGGTGCGTTTGAGGTGCTGCACAACCAACCAGATGGGCGAGCCTTTGCCGATGCCCTCAACGAGGCCTGTAAGCGCGAATACGGCACCGCATTTCGTGCCTACATCGAGACCTTGGCAACAGGGCTGGACGCACACAAGGAACGCCTGAAGGCGGAGATCAAGCGTCTGGCTGTCGAGCTGACCCCCGCGGGGGCCGGTAATCAGGTTGGGCGGGCTATCAATCGCTTTGCCATAGTGGCCGCAGCGGGTGAGCTGGCCACTGAACTGGGGATCACCGGTTGGCCACAGGGTGAAGCGACCAGCGCCGTGCGGATATGCCTCAAGGCGTGGCTGGATGAACGGGGGCACTTGGGAAACAAGGAAGACAAGGCCACACTGGATCAGGTGCGCGGTTTTGTTGTGGCGCATCAGCACAGCCGCTTTGCCGACTGGTTCGACCCCAACCATCGTCCGGCCAATATGGTCGGCTATCGCAAGAAGGAAGCCGATGGCGTGAGCTTTATCGTGCTGCCTCCCGGTTGGAATGAGATCACCCGAGGTCGGGATCCCAAGCGGGTGGCCCAGCTTTGTTTGGAGGCGGGCTATCTGTTGCCCTCGAATGATGGCAAACGAGCCCAGCGCAAGATCCGCCTGCGGGATGGCGGCGCAACGGTCTGGATCTACATGCTGACCGAGAGAGTGCTAGCCGATGAGGCCGATGGGCCGGAAGACGAGTAGCCAGCCAGAAGAAAGCAAGGGGTCGCCATCGTGCGGCCCTTTACTTTTTGTGGCTGCTCATGCTATTCGCGCATGTGCGCCCGCAGGGGTGAATTTAATAAAAGTATGGGAACAGTGGGAACAAGATAGGTAAATGACCTTCAAAGCCTTATCCAGCAAGTGATACTAATGTTCCCACGCTCACAGAATTTCGTGGGAACAGATTGGGAACAGTGGGAACAAGTCGGAAATGTTCCCAACCCCTGTTCCCTTTGTTCCCACACCTTCCAGCGATTGTGGGAACAGAGAAACCCAGTAGTGGCAAGGGTTAGCGGGCAATGTTCCCATGTTCCCACTGTTCCCATCGTTTTTACATCACACATGCATGTGTGCGTGCGCGAATAGCAAAAAGCGATGCTTTTTGTCAAATCCTTTCTCTGGCTGGCCGTGTTTAGGGCTCGCAGTTTCCCTCCCATGCTGGTGTTGCCAGCCGCGCCCGCGCCCCGCAGGGCCGACGCTTATGCCGAAGAGGACGAAGGACTCAAGCGCATAAGCAAAGTCGGCCACTATGCGTAAGTTTTCGCCCACTCATTTTCGCTTTTGCGGTAGCGTGGAATGAGAGCAAGCAGGGGGAGGCAGGTCAGGTATGGCGGGATGTCAGTTTGCACACATTGACGGGTATGCACGACAAGGCGGGAAGACAAAGACGGGGCGGGTACTGTCAGCCCAGCAGATAGCGGATGAGGCTGAGCGTAAACCCGGTGCTCATCCACATGTGAAAGAGCCTAATCCGCCGATCCTACGGTTTGGGGTTATGCCATCGGAGGCAGTACAGCAGGCCATGGCATGGGCGGAGCAGGCCGTTGACCCGCGAGGGCGTAAGCTGAGGATTGACGGACTGTGTTTAGGGGCTGGCGTGGTCAGTGTCCCGGAGAACCTGCCCGATGAGCTCTGGCCAAGGTATCGTGACGCCATGATTGGGTATCTGAAAACAAAGCATGGCGACAGGCTGAAATCGGTAGTCGAGCATGTTGATGAGCCGCATCGGCACATCCACTTTTACCTGGTACCACAGCCAGGCGAATCATTCGGTGCTGTACATCCTGGGGTTGCGGCGGCGCGGGCCTCAGCTGCTCGAGGGGAGCGAAAGGGTCTGCAACGTCTCGCGTTCAATCAGGCCATGAGAGCTTGGCAGGACGAGATCCACATTGTGTCCGCGGACTTTGGGCTTGCCAGGATCGGCCCGCGTCGGCGGCGACTACCGAGGGAAGTGTGGAACGCGGAGCAGCGTGCTTTGTCTGCCCATGCTGCGCTCATTAGTGCAACGAAGCCGAAAGGGCCAACCATGGGGAAAATCAACCAGATCATCGCCATGCAAGAGGTTGAGCACCGAACCGGGTTGTTGGGGCGGGGCGCTCCGCTCTACACCGAGGAGCAGCTACTGGCCGCGACGAAGGCTGCTGCACTGTATGGTGCTCGACACATGGCCGATCAGCGTCAGGACTTACTGGAGGCGGTGATCCTGCGAACCTCTGAGATTGAGGCCGCAGAGAGTCGGCTGGCCGAACTGGCCACCCAGGAAGCCGCAACTGCGCTCCGGTTGGCTGAGGCTGCCGAGAGAGTAAAGGAAGCCAACTGCAAGGCTCAGGCACGCATAGACGCTTCTTTGCTGCAGGCCGAGCAGGCGGAGGCAATGGCAATACGGGCCGAACGCTGGGCCAAGCAGGCCGTCACTGCCATGGAGGGTCGAATGAGAGAGATTTTGTCCCCCATCCTTGTCGCATTTACGGCGATCCTTCGCGACCCCAAGGCAATAGAACCCAAGGTCGAAGCAGATGCCGCGATTGCAGCGTTGGCGGAGCTACAGCCTCTTGCCACAGAGATCCAGCAAGCACTCTATCCCGTCGCAAAAGCAGTCAAAAAGACCCATAAAGTTAACCAAGCACTTGGGCTTGACCTTCATCCGTAACGACCTGATTACCAATAGCCATTAAGGGGTGATTCCCCTCAGTCCAGCTGAAATATCCAACTCCACCAGTGTGTCCGCCCTGGATACACTGGCCGCTGCTCACATTTCGCTTGAAACCGCCGCATCATCTCTCATAGCGGAGACCGTCATAACCGCCATTGTGTAACGCCATTACACAATGGCGGTGGCTCGTCTCCCTGCGTAAACCGTTGCAACCTCCATAAAGTAACCAACAGCAGGAGTGCATGATGACCAACCAAGTGTTCATTGAGCGTAAGCGTCTGACCGTACTAATCGGCTGTCGCTACGACACGATCGACCGCATGGTTGAGCGTGGAGAATTACCGCGCCCAATTCGCCTAGGTCGCAATGGCCGGTATCGCTTCATTCGTGCCGAAATTGAACCCGCGTTAAAGCTACATGGGATCGATCTGGCGAAGCTTGAAGCCGCCCATGCTGAAAGTGCTGTCTGATCATGCCAATCACCACGACACATGACCGAGGCGGGATCTTCCAGCCCGGCTCGACCTGGTTAACGATTTGCCAGGCTGTGTGTGGCGTATTGCACATAGCAGGACCGCTTTCTCCTGAACAGGCGCGATTGCTACTTACGATCTTACGCAAGGAACTGGCGAAAGCTGCCCTACCGGCTCAATCCGAGGCTAGGTTAGACCCTTGGCACTACCTTACCGAACACTCCAGAGGGGTGGTCGTCTTAAGTGCTTCAGGTCAAAACATCTTGCGACAGCAGCCTAGCCGAACCGCCCAAACCCTCGTCAAGAACACCATCAACCACTGGAGAGAAAACCATGAGCAAGCCGCTTAATCATGGCGCCATTTGCGGTCGTATTTTTGCCGCCATGCCCAAGCTTACCCCGCAACAGGAGGCCGTGTTGCTAGATAACCTGGATGGCATGACCAAAAGCGAACTACGTGAATATGCCTCTAATGCCAGCGAGCTGGCAAAAATCCCTCTTCACCTGCGTGAAGAAAAGATGCTGCTGAGTTTGTCGCAGCAATTTGGCCTGGGATCTACTGGCCAGCCAGGTGTGATGAACTTCACGGCCGAAAACATGGATCGTCTCACTGCTGAACTGAAGCACCTGACCGAAACAGATTGCTGAATTGAACCCGATTTGGAGACCGGAAATGCATAACATCACAAATTTAGTCCAGGCAGCCCAACAAGCGCACCTTGAATATATGGGGTGGCATGATGGGGAGCATCGGTTGCTGACTTGCATCAGCGCATCACGTATCGATGAGATCAAGCAGGATATCCAGAGAGGGCGTGAGCTCCGCCGAACAGCGATTGCCCAAGGGAAGACGTCTGGAAAAGAGTACCGGCAGCTCTCCACTCATATCTCGTCACTTGAGAGTGAGTTGGCTGACATGGCGGTCGTTACCGAAGAGTTGGAAGATGGTGCATTTGAGCGCTCATGCTCTGGGCAGGCGTTGTGGTGTCATCACCTGAAGGAACGTTCCGCCCTTGCACAAACCTATCTGGATGAATTGATCGCCAGCGACTTGGATGAAGCCCGAGGGGCCCTGACTCCACTTTTGCCAATGCTGGCCAGACTAGTGTCCAGAGGCAGACAGAAGGTGGTCATCGGTTCATTCTTGAAAGATGACACCAACTCTTTAGTCGTTCCCCCCGGCTTGAGCGATATAGAGCCAGCAGAAATTCTCCCGCTCGATATGGTTAAGTCATTGGTGGCTGAGTTGCTTGAACCAATCTGGAGAGATACGGACCCGGAACTGGACCCGGTGGTCATGGAAGAGATTAAGCGCATTCCTCCGAGCAATCTGATCCGTCTTGATTTGGTAGGCAGCCCGTCAGCCAAAAGAAGTGCTCGTGCAAAACAGGCTTTGCGAATGGAGCAAACGGAAGAACCCAAATCTGCAGTGCAGGCAAAACGTGATAACTGGTCGCCGGAGGCAATGCTGAACAGAGCTAAACAGCTAAGTGAGTTGTGATTGTCCCCATAACCATTACAGAGCAAGGGGCATTCCAAATCGTGGTTACCCCTTGTTAAAAACCAACAGTTAAATCAATGGGTAAGAACAATGAGCTCTCTCAAACTTCAAATCCTGCTCGGGGCGGTAGACAAGCTCACCGCCCCCCTCAAAGCTGTTAGCGGCCAGAGCCGCCTGACCGCCAAAGACCTGGTCGACGCGAAAAATCGCATCAAAGAGCTGGAAACCCAAAGCGGCCAGATTGAAGGCTATCGCACCCTGGGCCGCCAAATTGGCGCTACCCGTGCCCAGCTCACCCAGGCCCAGCGCGACGCCCAGCAGATGGCCCAACAGCTCGCCCACGTAGAACAGCCCACCAAGGCCATGACCCGCGCCATGGAACAGGCCAAGCAGAAGGTGCGCGACCTCTCCCAGCAAGAGCGTGAAATGGTCGCCCGTCACGGCAGCCTGAAACGCGCCATGAACGAAGCCGGCATCAATACCAGGCAACTCGGCGAACACCAACGCCGCCTCAAGACCGACCTGGCCGCCGCCAACGGCCAGCTTGACCAGCAGCGCGCCAAACTGGGCCAGCTGGCTGACCAGCAAAAGCGCCTCAACCAGGTCAAGGCCAGCTACCGGCAGACCCAGGAACTGCGCGGCCAGCTGGCAGGACATGGCGTTGCTGCGCTTGCCACTGGAACAGCCATGGGCCTGACCACCATTAAGCCGGTGATCGAGTTTGCCAAGGCTGAAACAGCTGCCGTCGATCTCAAAGTCACCATGATGGGCAAAGGCGGAGTGGTAAATAAAGACTTTCAAGCGATCAGCAATCTGGCGACCCAGCTAGGCAATAAGCTGCCGGGTACCACAGCTGATTTCCAGAACATGATGAACACCCTGAGCAAGCAGGGTATGACTACCAAGGCCATCCTTGGCGGCTTGGGAGAAGCAACAGCCTATCTGGGTGTGCAGCTCAAAATGCCATATGACCAGGCAGCGCAATCAGCCTCAAAGCTGCAAGATGCCACCAGAACAACCGAAAAGGACATGATGGGCCTGATGGATGTAATCCAGAGGGCAAACTACCTGGGGATGGATATAGGCAACCAAGAGGCGGCCTATGCCAGCTTGTCGCCGATCCTGAACTTGATAAAGAAAGACGGTCTCGATGCCGCCAAGGCACTTAGTCCGCTGCTGGTCATGGCTGACCAGGCAAGCATGGGTGGTGAAAAAGCAGGTAACGCTTATCGCAAGGCGTTCCAACGCAGCATGAATGCCAAGAATATGGATAAGGCCAACGACCTGCTGAAAGGCAATGGCATCAAACTCGACTTCACCGATGGTAAGGGCAATTTTGGCGGGCTGGATAAGATGTTCGCTCAGCTTGGCAAGCTCAATAAGTTGAGCGAACAGAAGCGGCTGGCCGTGTTCAATCAGGTGTGGGGTGACGACAGTGAAACCCAGCAGGTGCTCACCCTGATGATGACCAAAGGCTTGGCGGGGTATAACGAGACCATCGCCAAGATGGAGGCACAAGCTTCGTTGCAGGAACGGGTAAATGCCCAGCTGGGCACACTGGGTAACCTATGGGATGCGGCCACAGGCACATTCACCAACGCCATGGTCAATTTTGGTGAAGCGATTAGCCCGGAAATCAAAGGCATCATCGAATTTATTGGCAACCTGTCAGAACGACTTGGTAACTGGTCAAAGCGTAATCCTGAACTGTCCAACACCCTGATGCGAATTGCTGCGATAACCTCTCTGGTTACTGCTGCTCTTGGTGGGCTATCACTGGTTCTGGCCACTTTGCTTGGTCCAATGGCGATCATGAAACTGACTTTCGGGGTGCTGGGGGTCACCTTTGGCGGGATGCTTGGAGCTATCGGTGCGATATTGGCTCCACTAGCTGGGTTAGCTGTATTGGGTATTACTATCGTCAAACTATGGGAGCCAATCAGTTCATTTTTTAATGGGCTCTGGAAAGGGATCTTGGTTGGGTTGTCCCCTGTATTTGAATCTTTAAAGCCATTCTCTCCTTTGGTTGAGGGGATTAGCCGCAGTGTGAAAGCCCTAACGGGTTGGTTCGGTGATCTACTTGCTCCAATCAAGTTTTCCAAAGAAATACTGCAGGGTTTTGGGAATGCTGGTGAGCTTGTTGGCCGCATACTTGGTGAGGCATTTAATTTCGCCCTTACCCCTCTCAAGGCTTTCCTGAAAGGCATAGAGTGGCTACTCCAATCTCTGGGGGTACTGGAAACCAAAAAAATTCCAACATTCAAGCTGCCGGCCGCAGATGCCTTGGGGTATCCGAATGGTAACTTTGGTGTGCCTGCATACTCATCTGCATACACCTATGGGGCTGGTAATCGACCTCGTATCGTTGAAGCTCCAAAGCTAGCCCCAAGGGCGAGTAAAACCATCAACAGCCAACCGTTCTATCAGCTGAATGTAACGGCTACACCAGGGATGGATGAGTCACGACTGGCCCAGATGATGGTCGACAAAATTAAAGAGCATGAGCGAGCTAACAAGCGATCGGCTCTGGCCAGCTTGTCTGACATCAACTGAGTGCAACCATACCGATAATCCAAATTTGAAAGCTCGGCCATTTGGCTGGGCTTTTTTACTACGAGCAGAATGACTTGAAGGCGCACAGATAGAGCTCAGCTGTCCAAAAACACATAAAGCTTCTTCGGAGTCGATCTGTAATTGACCTGAGTTGAGGTGCCGTCTGCCGATCACCCTCAGCACCCAGAGCGCGCAGAAGCCCCCGCCCGCCTGCACGCGCTTTGTGTGTGGATAATCCTTCATGCAACAGATCGGGTTGAGAGTGCGCCAGCACTGGTTGGAGTTAGGGATACTGGGGACGAATTAATCCTTCAGAATCCTTCAGAATCCTTCAAAATCTTTCACTTTCCGTCACGCCGATCTGGTGGTTTGGGAGTGCTCATGCAAAACGAGGCTAAAACCGTGATTTTGGGCATGGTTTTATCTGTCTTGCGGGTTATGCCGTGCTTGCACATGGCATTGCGGAGTCCACAAGCATTTCATTCATGGGGGTACTTTTGGGGGTATTAACGTTTTTGTGTTTTACGTTATTCATTTAAAATCAATGGCTTGACGTTTAAATTCGATAGAGGCCTCGGCACCATTAAAATCAAAGACTTACGAAGGCCACTAGCAATAGTGGCCTTTTTGTTTTTGGTCAAATGGCGACAGAGTGGCGACAGCGATTGTGTCGAGTCTATAGCGTCAAAACAACAAAGCCTGCTCAAGGCAGGCTTTTATAGGGTTCTGTATATACCCGAGGATTTGCCGTGTGGGGTAGGGGATGGTCGACTACTTCCACCACTCCTTGCTCGGTAAGTTATTCCATTCTCCAATCGGATATTCATGGCCATTGAAGCGCAGAGTGGTACTCAATGTTCTTTGACTGATTGGTCGAGAGGAGCCATCCGGATTATGAGTCTCAGTCTTTGCTTTGGTTACCACTTTAAGGTCGTATAGACCGTTCGACATATTTGGCAGAACTTGGATGTAGGATATTCCTTGTTCTAAATCAATTTTCTCTGGCAAGCAAGGCACGCCTTTTCGGATGTAGGTGTGGAGCATAGGGGCGCCGTTCATTACGCGTTGAAGGGTTCCATTATGTTGTCTGAATAGATGTAAGAATCTGGATCTATAACCATCAGCACAAGAGGGGCCATAGCCGATATCAAGTCTCACCCCAAAGGCTCGTTCTCCTTTGGCCAGTAGGTAGGGAGCTGTATCGAGCCATATACTGGAGCTACCGATACGGATACTGGCATCTTCTTCAATGAGCTCTTCAAACTGCTGTTTTACTTTTCCCTGAGAAATGAGTTCTACTCGCCAGAGACTTGTGGGTAGAGATATATCATCATTGCGCTCCCCATTATCTGGGAAAATGTAGGAGATTAAGGTTACTTCTGGCTGGTTTGGCAACGTCTTACAGGCACTGGCTGTCAGTTCGGTGTGTGAAGGCAAACGAGTCTTGATGGCCGCGAGTTGATTCGACGAGCAAATTTGTTCTCCTTCAGCCCATGCGCCAAAGCTGATTCCTTGTAGCAGCAGTGTAGGTATCGTTGCGCATACCAGAGACTTTGTTATCACCATAGCTTTTGCCTTCAGTCTTACGCGTTTTATCGGTTGTTGAGTTTTATGCGGACTGGCACTTTAACAATGTTTTAGGGGTTGTGCGAGTCCACATTGTTTGGGGGAACAGACCGCACAATCGTGGGGGGGGGAGGGCATCAAGACTGATCGGCCCCTTTCAACATTTCAGTTATCAGATCAGCGCTCATCACACCTAACTATCTGAAACAAAACTCCTTCTAGCTGTTCCCTCGCAGCAAACTGGACCTTTCCCGATAGTTCAAATTCCCACGAAAAGTACAACCATCCCAATATATTCAACGACTTACGTTTTCGACGCCGCTAGTCAGACTCCTTTCAAACTGTAAAATCCTGCAATTTCTTTCGATCCTTTCAGATCCTTACCTCGCCCGAGATCCTTTATCTGGCGCGGTCTGGGCCATGGTCTTGCGGCAATCTACTTTTGCAAAAAATTTTATTGGTGCGGCGTGCAGGCGGGAGCGGAAGAGCGCGGTTTCCGTGGCGCAGACGCGGCGGTGGGCGTCGCCGCCGTGCGTTAGGAGGCTGTGAGCATGATCAGGCTTTACGTATGATGCAGCGCTGCCCGATGGGCGGCCTCTTCATGCGGCGCCATTCCCTGGCCATGCTCAGGCGCTATCAGGCAGATAGAAGAAGGCCCCACATTGTGGGGCCTTCTTCACCTGAACTTGATAGCCAGCCCTAGTAAGTCAGGTGCTCATCCCACGTGACATTCGAGCGGATCGATTTGGCTGGGTTACCAACAGCGATGCTCGCGGTTTCGATTCTGCCAGTTACGATGGAGCGGGCACCAATAACAGAGCCATCTTCGATGCGGGCTCCCTTCAATATTATTGCTTCTTGGCCGATCCATACTTTCGTACCGATGATGATATCTTTCGCTGGGTTGATGCGTGTTCCGGCGGTGCCATAGATATCGTGGCCATCGCTGGTCAGCATCGTGATCCCGGTGGCTAAAAGTGAGTTGTCACCAATGAGCAGACGGGTGCCTTCTTCACGACATGATAATTTTCCAGGGCCGGTATTCTTCACATTCTTGCCAATCTCTAGGGTGCAGTTGTTCCCTAGCACCTCGATCACCAAGCCTCTCAAGTTACAACCTTTGTGAATGATTAGACGATTGCCTCGCCCCTCAATCGTGATGTTGCACCTTCTTATCTGGGCATCTTCATCCACTTGGAAGTGGTTCTCGCCATCCCCAATTGAGATTGCACATTTTCTGAGACGCGTACTAGGAGATAGGTGGATGTGATTACTGGACGATGAATGAACCTGATTGAGCAGGTTCATTGCGATTTTTCTCAGGATGGTTTGCAGAGCCACAGGGGTCATTCCTCTAATCGTTATTGCAGTATCTTACCATGCTGAGTCTCTCCTCAGATTCGTCAGAAACATCATAATACCCACGTCGTTAGGGTGATTACTACGATGATGGGGGATAGCTGGCCGGCCAACTGCTTGGCCTGTTGGCCATGTCCTGTCATGGCCTAGCTGTTACCGGGCATTGGCCTGCTGCCGTGGGTATGGCTGGCTGTCGCTGCGGCCAACTGCTCCACCACGTTCATCAACTGCAGCAGCAGTCGGAAGATGTTGATGCTGTCGGTCCCAAGTGTAGTGGTCAACTAAATCCGGACACACAGTTAAGCCGATTCTCGGCCTCTGCTGGCGGTATCCCATCATTGTGTTGATGTGGACGCCGCCAGTTATAGTAATCCATCAGGTAGGAACTGATATCC